>NZ_JBIATC010000013.1:0-117558 GCF_042891255.1 Micromonospora sp. NPDC001898
CCGGACAGCACCACGGCGGCAGGGCCGTTGACGGCGGCGACGGAGACCCGGTCGGGGCGGGGGGGGGGCGCGGGCCCCCCCCCCCCCCCCGGGGGGGCGCCCCCCCCCCCCCCCCCCCCCCCCCCCCCCGCCCCGCCCCCCCCGCCCCGCCCACCTGGTCGGCAACTCCCTCGGCGGGGCGGTCGCGATGCGGCTGGCCGTCGACGACCCGGCCCGCGCGGCCAGCCTGGTCCTGGTCAACAGCGCCGGATTCGGCGCGGAAGTGACGATCGCGCTGCGCCTGCTGGCACTGCGCCCGCTCGGCCGGCTGCTGCTGCGGCCGAGCCGGGCCGTGATCCGGCGCACCGAGCGGGCCCTGTTCCACGACCGGCGGCACGTCACGCAGGCGCGCCTCGCCGGGGCCCTCGCGGCGGCCCGCCGACCGCACGCCGCCCGGGTGATGCTGGACCTCGCCGGCAGCCTCGGCACGTTCCGCGGCGTCGCCCCCGGGTGGCGCGCCGAACTGCTCGACGCCGTGGCCCGGCTGGACCTGCCCATCCTGGTGGTCTGGGGCGACCACGACCTGATCCTGCCCGCCGCGCACCTCGCCGCCGCCCGCGCCCGGCTGCCCCTGGCCCGCGCCCACCTGTTCGCCGACACCGGCCACCTGCCGCAGGTCGAGCGGGCCGAGGAGTTCCACCGGCTGGTCACCGACTTCTGGGCCGACCACCCCGCGCACGGCTGAGGGCGGTCAGGGCGGGCTGCCGCCGCGCTTGTCCTCCTGGGCCAGCACCGCCTCCCGCACCTGCGGGTCCTCGCGCTCGGCCAGCTCCGCGGCGAGCCGCGGATCGCCGGCCAGCCGTCCCCGGTTGCGGTGCAGAAAGGCGTCGAACCCCCCGGTGTACGGGCAGGCCAGGTCGCCGAGCACGGCGTCCGGCCGGTACCGGCAGCCACCGCAGTAGTCGCTGAGCTCGTCGATGTACCGGCCGTCGACCGCGTACGGGCGGGTGTCCACCCGGCCCAGGTCGGCGTACCGGCTCATGCCGACCACCGTCGCGTTCATCACCCAGTCGGCGCCGTCGACGAAACACCCCTTGAACCAGTCCGCCAGCTCCGCCGGCCGCCAGCCGCGCTGCAACGCGTAGTTGCTGAGCACCAGCAGCCGCTGCGAGTGGTGCGCCCAGGCCCCGTCCCGCACCCCGGCCAGCACGTCGGCCAGGCAGCGGGCCTCGACGGCGTCGGCGTCCAGGTCAGCGAACCAGGCGGGCAGCGGCTCGGTCGCGGCCAGCCAGTTGCCGCCCCGGAACGCGGGCTCGAAGTACCAGTAGAGCTGCCAGAGGAACTCCCGCCAGCCGAGCAGCCCTCGGATGAACGGCTCCACCGCCGACAGCGACGCGGTCCCGTCGCGCCACGCGCCCTCGGCCGCCCGGATCGCCTCCGCCGGGTCGAGCAGCCCCAGGTTGAACGACGACGACAGCACGCTGTGCGCCAGCATCGGGTCGCCGACGCTCATCACCTTCTGGTAGCGGCCGTGGTCGGGCAGCCGGTGCCGGACGAAGTGCCGCAGCCGGGCGTCGGCCTCGGCGTACGTGGCGGGGTAGCGGCGCGGCCCGTCCCGGCCGACGAACCGCATCCCCTCCTTCTCCCACCGGTCCAGATCGTCGCGTACCTCCGCGTCGATCTCGTCCTCCCTGATCGGCGGGGGAGCGGGGGCGACGGCGCCGCCGGAGCGCCGGGGCCGGCGCGGCACCCGCCCCGGCGGGCCGTCCAGCACGCGGTGCTCACTGCGGGCCCAGCGGTAGAACTCGGCCACCCGCAACGGCCCCCGCCGGTACGCGTCCGCCCAGGCGGTGAAGTGTTCGCGGCTGATGAGGAAGCCCCGGGGCGGCAGGATCGTCAGCCCCGGCACGGAGCGGGCGAAGGCCAGACCCGCCCGCGACGGCGGGTGGCACACCTCGACGGGCCCGTCGACCCGGGCCAGGGCCTCCCGGAACGTCCCGGCCCGCACCAGCAGTGCCCGGTCGCCCAGCTCTGCGGCCCGGTGGCGCAACGCGGACAGGATCAGGTGGGCCTTCTGCCGGTGCAGGGGACGCCGCCGGAACAGCTCCCGGGCCTCCACGAGCAGCACCGGCTGTGCCCCGTCGTCGAGGAAGTGCGGCCCGAGTTGATCGGCGAGCAGCCATCGGCGCGAAGACATGCGTCGATTCTGCCCAGTGCGGCGGGGCGTCGCCCGCCGTGCCGGCGTGTCCCGGGAGTGGCGCACGCCACACAACACCCCCTTCCTCGCCAGGCGGCGAGCCGGGCCGCGGCGGCGCGACCCGGGCCGGTAGCCGGCGATGATGCCGCCAAGGGTCCACCCGCGCGCCCGGGCGCCCCTGGGCCTCGGCCCGGACGTGGCCCGGGCCACGTCCGGGCGGCCCGCGCTCCGGCCCGCAGGGGGTGCGACGCACCATAGATACATGACGCATCCCACCTCTGCGGCGCGCGCCGTCGCCCCCTCCGCCGCGGAGCGGGCGTACCGGCACCTGAAGCGGTCGATCCTCGAACAGGTCTACCCCGGCGGGCTGCTGATCAGCGAGGGGGAGATCGCCGAGGCGGTCGGGATGTCCCGCACCCCGGTCCGGGAGGCCCTGCTGCGGTTGGAGGCCGAGGGGCTGGTCACCCTCTACCCGAAGCGCGGCGCGCTGATCCGGCCCGTGTCCGCCCGGGAGATCGTCGACGTGATCGAGGCCCGCCGGCTGGTGGAGCTGCACGCCGCCGAGCGGGTCTGGCCCCGCCGCGCCACGCTGCGGGCCGACCTGACCCGCTGGCTGGACCGGATGCGCGAGGCCCACGCCGCCGGCGACGTCACCGCGCTGATGTCCGCCGACCGGGCCTTCCACGCCACCGTGGTCGAGGCTGCCGGCAACGAGATCCTCGCCGAGCTGTACCACCGGCTGCGCGACCGCCAGCTACGCATGGGCGAGGCCAGCTTCCGGCTCTCGCCCGGCTGGGCCGAGGTGGCGATCACCGAGCACGCCGCCCAGCTCGCCGCCCTCGACGGCGACGATCCGCAGGCCTGGCTGGACAGCGTCGCCGCGCACATCGACAACGCCGCGACAGTGCTGCGGACCCTGCGGTGAGCGTCGCCGCCACCGCCGCACCGACACCGACCGCCGCGCCCCGCCGCTCCGCCGCGCTGGTCTGGGCGGTGGCCCTCAGCGCGTACGTGGCGGCGGTGTTCCACCGCAGCTCCCTCGGCGTCACCGGGGTCGACGCCGCGCACCGCTTCGACATCAGCGCCTCCACCCTGGCCATCTTCACCGTCGCCCAGCTCGCCGTGTACGCCGCCATGCAGGTGCCGGTGGGGGTGCTGCTCGACCGGTTCGGCTCCCGTCGGCTACTGATCGCCGGCGGGGTGCTGATGGTCGCCGGCCAGCTCTGCTTCGCGGTGGCCACCGACGTCGGGCTCGCCGTCGCCGCCCGGGTGCTGGTCGGCCTCGGCGACGCGATGACCTTCATCAGCGTGCTGCGCATCGTCGCGTTCTGGTTCCCCGGCCGACGCAACCCGATGCTGGTGCAGCTCACCTGCACCTTCGGCCAGTTCGGCGCGGTCCTCGGCGCCGTGCCGCTGGTCGCCCTGCTGCACCGCGCCGGCTGGACCCCGGCGTTCCTCGCCGCCGCCGCGCTCGGCGCGACGGTGCTCACCATGGTCGTCGCGGCCGTCAGGGACAGCCCGCACCGCGAGCACACCGCCGCGCCCACCCCCGACCTGGCCACCGTACGCCGGGAACTGGCCGCCGCCTGGGCCCAGCCCGGCACCCGGCTGGGGTTGTGGACGCACTTCGTCACCCAGTTCTCCGGCTCGGTGTTCGCGCTGCTGTGGGGGTACCCGTTCCTCGTGCAGGGGCAGGGGATGTCGCCCACCGCCGCAGCCTCCCTGCTCACCCTGATGACCCTGGCCGGTCTGCTGACCGGGCCGCTGATCGCCCACCTGTGCGCCCGGCACCCGTTCCGCCGCTCGGTGCTGGTGTTCACCGTCACCGCGGCCACCGCCGCGATCTGGGCGGTGGTGCTGGCCTGGCCCGGCCGCGCCCCGGGCTGGCTGCTGGTCGCCCTGGTCGTGGTGCTGGCCGCCAACGGCCCCGGCTCGGCCATCGGCTTCGACTACGCCCGCACCTTCAACCCGGCCAGCAGGCTCGGCAGCGCCACCGGCATCGTGAACGTGGGCGGCTTCGCCGCCTCGATCGCCCTGGTGCTGGCCATCGGGGTCGTGTTGGATCTGGCCACCCCCGCAGGCCGTGCCGCGCCGGACCTGACCGCCTTCCGGTGGGCCTTCGCCGTGCAATACGTCCTGTGGGCGCTCGGCGCGGTCCAGGTGCTGCGCTACCGCAACGCCGCCCGCCGCCACCTCGCCGACCTCGCCCTCGACGTAGTCCCGGTCACGCAGCCCGCGCCGGCCCATCGACCCGCGTGATCACCCCCGCGGCCTCGGCCGTGGTAAGCGTCGGACGTTGCTGGGCTCGGCACGGTGATCGGCGGTAGTTTCGCCGGGGAGCGTGATCGACGTGGCGTATCCGCCCGGTGGCGCTCTCCGTCGTCGTCCCGCCCACCGCGGGCCGCCGGCATCGACAGCGGTGGAGCAGGAGGAGAACGTGAGCCAGGAAGTCCGGGGAGTCATTTCACGGCGCAAGGGCGCGCCGGTCGAGGTCACCACGATCGTGGTGCCCGACCCGGGGCCCGGCGAGGCGGTGGTCCGCGTCCAGGCCTGCGGGGTCTGCCACACCGACCTGCACTACCGCGAGGGCGGGATCAACGACGAGTACCCGTTCCTGCTCGGGCACGAGGCGGCCGGCATCGTCGAACAGGTGGGTGAGGGCGTCACCGACGTCGCGCCGGGCGACTTCGTGGTGCTCAACTGGCGGGCCGTCTGCGGGGTCTGCCGCGCCTGCCGGCGGGGCCGGCCGTGGTACTGCTTCGCCACCCACAACGCGGCCCGGAAGATGACCCTCACCGACGGCACCGAGCTGTCCCCGGCCCTGGGCATCGGGGCCTTCGCCGAGAAGACCCTCGTCCATGCCGGACAGTGCACCAAGGTCAACCCGGCGGCCCGGCCCGCCGTCGTCGGCCTGCTCGGCTGCGGAGTGATGGCCGGCCTCGGCGCGGCGATGAACACCGGCGGGGTCACCCGTGGTGACTCCGTGGCCGTCATCGGCTGCGGCGGGGTCGGTGACGCAGCCGTCGCCGGCGCGGCCCTGGCCGGGGCGACGACGATCATCGCCGTGGACACCGACTCCCGCAAGCTCGACTGGGCCCGGAAGTTCGGCGCCACCCACACGGTCAACGCCTCGGAGGACGACCCGGTCGAGGCGATCCGTGCCGCCACCGGCGGCTTCGGCGCCGACGTCGTCATCGACGCCGTCGGCCGGCCGGAGACCTGGAAGCAGGCGTTCCACGCCCGCGACCTCGCCGGGACGGTCGTGCTGGTCGGCGTGCCGACCCCCGAGATGACCGTCGACGTGCCGCTGCTGGACGTCTTCGGCCGCGGCGGCGCGCTCAAGTCGAGCTGGTACGGCGACTGCCTGCCCAGCCGCGACTTCCCCATGCTCACCGAGCTCTACCTGCAGGGCCGGCTCGACCTGGACGCGTTCGTCACCGAGGAGATCGCCCTGGACCAGGTCGAGGAGGCGTTCACCCGGATGCACCACGGCGACGTGCTGCGCTCGGTGGTGGTCTTCCCGTGACCGTCCGCGTCGACCACACCGTCACCTCCGGAACGTTCTCCCTCGACGGGCAGACCTTCGACGTCGACAACAACGTCTGGGTGGTCGGCGACGACAGCGAGTGCCTCGTCGTCGACGCCCCGCACGACGTCGACACGATCCTGCGCGCCGTCGGCCGGCGCCGGGTGGTGGCGATCGTGGCCACCCACGCCCACGACGACCACGTCCGGGTGGCCCCGGAGCTGTCCCGGGCCACCGGCGCGCCGGTGCTGCTGCACCCCGACGACCGGGTGCTGTGGGACCTGGTGCACCCGGACACGGCCCCCGACGGGGAGCTGCGCGACGGGGCCACGATCGAGGTGGCCGGCACCGGCCTGCGGGTGCTGCACACCCCCGGCCACAGCCCCGGCGCGTGCAGCCTGTACGCCCCGCAGCTCGGTGTGGTCTTCACCGGTGACACCCTGTTCGCCGGCGGACCGGGCGCCACCGGCCGCTCGTACAGCGACTTCGGCACCATCGTCGACTCGATCCGCACCCGGCTGCTCACCCTGCCGCCGGAGACGGTCGTGCACACCGGCCACGGCGACAGCACCACCGTCGGCGCCGAGGCCCCGCACCTCGACGAGTGGATCGCCCGGGGTCACTGACATCCGCCCGACACCCGCCCCGGCCGGCGTTCCGGCCGGGGCGGGCCGACATCTGCTCGTTCGGTTCGGGGGGCCGCGCGCCCGGTGACCGCCCGTGTCCGGGTTGACCGATCCTGGGCGTGACCGGGGTCGCAGCCCGGGCCGGTGCCCCACATATCCGGAATGACGGACACGCGGGGCTGGTTGTGTCCCCCGTACCGTCCGCCGGTAGACCCCTACGGCGAGCGGTCCCCCCGAGGGGCGCTCAACCCGGAGCGCGTCGCAACGATCGAAAGGGCAACCATCGTGAAGGTTGACTTCACTCGATGGCTCCCGGCCATCGCGAAGACCACCGACCGGATCCCGACCATCGCGAGGACCCCGAACCGCAGGATCGTCCTGAGCGTCGCCGGCGTCGCCGTCCTCGGCGGCCTGGCGTTCGGCCCCATGGCCGTCGCCGCGCCGGTCACCAGCGGCCCGCACGCCGGTGCGGTGGCCGCGATCGACCTGGCGACCGGCAAGAACCGCGAGGGCGCCACCGTCGAATCCGCGCTGACGACCGGCGAGAGCATCAGCAGCACGACGCCGGCCGAGAAGCCGGACCGGGACGAACTGATCCCGCACGGCCTTGAGGGCGCCCAGTCGCGTATCCCCCTCGACGACGCGCAGCTCGAGAACGCCAAGGCGATCATCAAGGCAGCCAAGGAGACCGGCGTCGGCGAGCGGGGCGCGGTGATCGGTGTGGCCACCTCCCTGCAGGAGTCGAAGCTGTACAACCTGGGCCACCTGGGGGCGTACAACGACCACGACTCGCAGGGCCTGTTCCAGCAGCGCCCCTCGTCGGGTTGGGGCTCGCCCGACGAGATCACCGACCCGGAGTACGCCTCCGAGGCGTTCTTCGACGCCCTGAAGAACGTGGGCGGTTGGAACGAGCTGCCACTGACCGCCGCCGCGCAGACGGTGCAGGTGTCGGCGTACCCGTACGCGTACGCACAGTGGGAGGAGCAGGCTGCGGACGTCGTGCAGCAGCTCTGGTGACGCAGTCCTGACCCGGCCCCGGCCGGCCCTTCACGGGGCCGGCCGGGGCCTTGTCGTGGTCGACACCGGGTCGTCGCGGATGCGCTGCCCCCGCCCGATGCCCGCCCCTCTGGGGTCGGTCGGGTCGGACGTCCGGTTCGGTGCGCCGGGGCTAGACCGCGAAGCGGCCGCGGCGGACGTGCCAGTGGCGGCCGGCCCTGAGGTGGTCGACGATCGCCCGCTGGAGCACGGTGTGGCGCGGCAGCTGGTCGAGCGGCGTGGTCAGGGTGCGGAACACGAACCGCAGCACCTCGACGTCGGCGTTCAGCCCTTCCGGCTCCTCGTGGGGCTCCAGCTCGAACCTCCGCTGGAACCGGACGATGTTGGAGTCCTCGGGCAGGTACTCCAGCAGTTGCGGGTCGAGCAGCCACGAGCCGCAGGAGAACGCCGTGTAGCGCTCGTCGGGGAAGTGGCGCGGGAAGAACGCGCGGGCCTCGTCGAGCGACGCCGCGACCGCTTCCGGGGTCATCGGTCCCGACTCGGGGATGTGCAGGTCGATGGCGGTGCCGCCGCGCTGGTGCTGCAACCGGCCCAGCTCGTAGATGCCGCCGCGCGCGTGCAGCGTCAGCCAGCTCTGCATGACCGGCCAGCCCTCGCGGTGCATCCGCCGGTCGATCGCGAGGTTGCGGCCCAGGTCCGCGAGGGTCGCCCACGACACGGCATCGGCGATGCCGTGGTCGCGGTGGTATCCGGTGACGACGTCGACCAGGGCCAGGTACGCGTACACGTAGAGATGCCGCCAGGCGGGGCCCCGTTCGCGCGGCAGCGCCGGACCGGGCGACAGCCAGCCGTGGCCCCCGAGATCGGCGCGGACCAGGGCGGTCGAGCGGTCGAGCAGCCAGCGCAGCTCCGGAGTCCAGAGTGCAGAGTGGGGGTCGGGCCAGCCCGCCATGATCTCGGCGGCGTCGTCCGGCCGGACTGCGAGCCGGTCGAGGATCGCGGGCGCGTCGGCCTTGGCCGGCAGCGGAGCCGACGGCCGGTCGCCGGCGAGCCGGTGCATGCGGTCGACGTCCTCGACGGGTACCCCGAGCCGGGCGGCGGTGTCGTCCAGATCCACGCGGACGACCCTACCGGCCGGTCGGCGTCTTCCCCGGCCCGTACCGCTCGGGCGAATCCCGCCACGGCGACCCGGTCCGCCAACGCCGGGGGCGGGGGGCAAGCCGGCGACCGCCAAGAACCTGCCCGAGGATCTGCCCGGTGACGGCGATGCGAACGCGAACAAGTTCTCCTTGTCGGGTTCACTGGACCGATGGACGAGTCGATCTGGAATTCGGTGCAGGCGTCGCGGGGCTGGTTGGACGCCGCCAACGGCACCGGGGACGCGGAGCTGACCTGCCGGATCCTCAAGCTGACCGAGGAGGCCGGAGAAGTCGCCGGGGCGTGGATCGGGGCGCTGGGCCAGAACCCGCGCAAGGGGGTGACGCACAGCCGCGAGGACGTCGCGGCCGAACTGGCCGACGTGGCGTTCACCGCCCTGGTGGCGATCGAGAGCCTTGGCCTCGACCCGCGGGCCCTGCTGCACGCCTGCGCCGCCAAGGTCCGCGCCCGCACGGGCACCGGGTGAGCGCGTCCGGGCG
This sequence comes from Micromonospora sp. NPDC001898, assembly GCF_042891255.1. Lineage (NCBI taxonomy): Bacteria > Bacillati > Actinomycetota > Actinomycetes > Micromonosporales > Micromonosporaceae > Micromonospora > Micromonospora sp. NPDC001898. The sequence goes on from NZ_JBIATC010000013.1 coordinate 8,962, forward strand.
CGGCGCGCGGTGGCGTCCACCCGATCGCCGGCGAGCGGTCAGCACGTGAGGTGGATTACCCCGGACGGCTGGAACAGCCCGTGGGGTGGGTAGGTTGTAGCAAGTGTCGGTGTGCTCAGTGTCCCCGGGCCTCACCTGAATTGCCTTCGCGGAATACCGTCCGGCTGGAGCCGCGTCGTGCCACGCGCCGAGAGGCGACCTGCACACCGACACCGAACCGCCCCCGGCCCGACGGCCGGGGGCGGTTTCGTGCCCCAGGCCCAGCGGCGACCCGTAACGGGGGTGGGCCCTGCTGGCGGGAAGCCCGGCCCGGCGGGCCGTCCTCGCCCCGGTCGAACCGCCCGGACCGGTGACCCGGGGTTCCGCACGGCGGAAAAGATCCGGGCCGGGGACACGACCCGGGCCGGCCTGGCCTATGTTCAGGAGGTCAGCGTCCGTCGAACGGGGGAGGGGGTGCTTCGGGATGGGTCTGCGGACCTTCATCCAGGGCTGGCCGGTCTACCGGCAGCTCACCGGCACCGACCCGCTCGGCCGGGGCGCGGCGGCCCAGTCGGCCCGCTCGGCGACGCTGACCGCGCGCACCGAGACCGCCGACAGCGTGGCCCGGTCGGTCTGCCCGTACTGCGCGGTCGGCTGCGGCCAGCGGGTCTTCGTCACCGACGGGCGGGTAACCCAGATCGAGGGGGACCCGGACAGCCCGATCTCCCGTGGCCGGCTCTGCCCGAAGGGCTCGGCCAGCAAGTCGCTGGTCACCAGCCCGCTGCGGCAGACCACTGTCCGTTACCGCCGGCCGTACGCGACCGAGTGGGAGGACCTGGACCTCGAGACCGCCGTCGACATGATCTCCGACCGGATCCTCGCCGCCCGTGAGGAGACCTGGGAGGACGTCGACGACGCCGGTCGGCCGCTGAACCGCACGCTGGGCATTGCCAGCCTGGGCGGGGCGACGCTGGACAACGAGGAGAACTACCTCATCAAGAAGCTGTTCACGGCGATGGGGGCGCTCCAGATCGAGAACCAGGCCCGCATTTGACACTCCGCCACCGTCCCCGGTCTGGGGACCAGCTTCGGTCGCGGCGGCGCGACGGACTTCCAGCAGGACCTGGTCAACGCTGACGTCATCGTCATCCAGGGTTCCAACATGGCGGAGGCCCACCCGGTGGGCTTCCAGTGGGTGATGGAGGCCAAGAAGCGCGGCGCCAAGGTCTTCCACGTCGACCCCCGGTTCACCCGGACCAGCGCGGTCGCCGACACCTACCTGCCGATCCGGGCGGGCACCGACATCGCGCTGCTCGGCGGCGTGGTGCGGTACATCCTGGAGAACGAGCTGGACTTCCGGGAGTACGTGCTGGCGTACACCAACGCGGCGGCGATCGTCAGCGAGCAGTTCCTCGACACCGAGGACCTGGACGGCCTCTTCTCCGGCTACAACACCGAGACCAACTCGTACGACCAGGCGAGCTGGCAGTACGAGGGCCACGAGCGCAACTCCGGGGGAGAGGACACCGGGAAGGAACGGGACAGCGCGGCCGGCCTGGAGCACGAGTCGCACGGCGTGCCCACGTCGGGGCAGACCCGGCGGGACGAGACGTTGCAGCACCCGCGCTGCGTCTACCAGATCCTGCGGCGGCACTTCTCCCGGTACACCCCGGAGATGGTCGAGCGGGTCTGCGGGGTCCCGCAGGAGAGGTTCCTAGAGCTGGCCCGCGCCTGGACGGAGAACTCCGGCCGGGAGCGCACCGGCGCGCTGGTCTACTCGGTGGGCTGGACGCAGCACAGCGTCGGCGTGCAGTACATCCGCACCGGCGCGATCATCCAGACCCTGCTGGGCAACATGGGCCGGCCGGGCGGCGGCATCCTGGCACTGCGCGGGCACGCCAGCATCCAGGGCTCGACCGACATCCCGACCCTGTTCAACCTGCTGCCCGGCTACCTGCCGATGCCGCACCACGCCGACCACGAGACCTTCGACGACTGGGTGGGCAGCATCAGCCACCCCGGTCAGAAGGGTTTCTGGGGCAACTCCCGGGCGTTCGCGACGAGCCTGCTCAAGGCGTACTGGGGCGACGCGGCGACGCCGGACAACGACTTCTGCTACGGGTACATGCCCCGGATGACCGGCGACCATGGCACGTACCAGCAGGTGCTCAACATGATCGACGGGAAGATCAAGGGATATTTCCTGCTCGGCCAGAACCCGGCCGTCGGCTCCGCGCACGGTAAGGCCCAGCGGCTCGGCATGGCCAACCTCGACTGGCTGGTCGTGCGGGACCTGTTCCTGATCGAGAGCGCCACGTTCTGGAAGAACAGCCCCGAGGTGGCCACCGGCGAGATCGTGCCGCAGGAGTGCCGCACGGAGGTGTTCTTCCTGCCCGCGGCGTCGCACGTGGAGAAGGACGGCACCTTCACCCAGACCCAGCGGCTGCTCCAGTGGCGGGAGAAGGCCGTCGACCCGCCGGGCGACGCCCGCTCCGAACTGTGGTTCTTCTACCACCTGGGCCGCAAGCTGCGGGAGAAGTTGGCCGGCTCCCCCCACCGGCGCGACCGGGCGCTGCTCGACCTGGCCTGGGACTACCCGACCCATGGTGACCTGGCCGAGCCCAGCGCCGAGGCGGTGCTGCGCGAGATCAACGGCTACGACACGGCCTCCGGCCGGCCGCTGTCCGCGTTCACCGAGGCGCGCGACGACGGCTCCACCGCCATCGGCTGCTGGATCTACACCGGCGTGTACGCCGACGGCGTCAACCAGGCAGCCCGGCGCAAGTCCCGGCACGAGCAGGACTGGGTGGCCGCCGAGTGGGGCTGGGCGTGGCCGGCGAACCGTCGCACCCTGTACAACCGCGCCTCCGCCGACCCGCAGGGCCGGCCGTGGAGCGAACGCAAGCGCTACGTCTGGTGGGACCCGGAGAAGGCGGAGTGGACCGGCTACGACGTGCCGGACTTCGAGAAGAACAAGCCGCCGACGTACCGTCCGCCGGAGGGCACCGCCGGGCCGGACGGGATCGCCGGCGACGACCCGTTCATCATGCAGAGCGACGGCAAGGCCTGGCTGTACGCGCCTCGCGGGGTGCTCGACGGCCCGCTGCCGACGCACTACGAGCCGGCCGAGTCCCCGATGCGCAACCCGATGTACGGCCAGCAGGCCAACCCGGCCCGCAAGGTCTACGAGCACCCGGTGAACCCGATGAACCCGAGCCCGCCGGAGGCGCACAGCGACGTCTTCCCGTACGTGTTCACGGTCAGCCGGCTCACCGAGCACCACACGGCCGGCGGGATGAGCCGCACCGTGCGGCCCCTGGCGGAGTTGCAGCCGGAGATGTTCGTGGAGGTGTCCCCGGAGTTGGCCGCCGAGGTCGGGCTGGCCCACCTGGGCTGGGCGCACATGGTCAGCGGCCGGGCGGTGATCGAGGCGAAGGTGCTGGTCACCGACCGGCTCACCCCGCTGCGGGTGGACGGGCGGATCATCCACCAGCTCTGGCTGCCGTACCACTTCGGCACCGAGGGGCTGGTCACCGGGGACTCGGCCAACGACCTGTTCGGCATCACCCTGGACCCGAACGTGCTGATCCAGGAGAGCAAGGTCGGCACCTGCGACGTGCGGCCCGGCCGGCGGCCCACCGGGCCGGTCCTGCTCGACCTGGTCGCCGACTACCGGCGGCGGGCCGGGATGACCGTGGACCGGAGGGTCCCGCTGGTCACCACCGACGCGGTGGGCGACGGCAACGCGGCCGGCAACCCGGACGGGCGCTCACCGGAGGCGTCGGCGGGCGAGAAGAGGGACGAGGATGCCTGACGCCAACAGCTTCTACGGGCCGCTGGACCCGGCCCCGGACGCCGGCTGGACCGACGCCCGCCCCCGGATGGGCTTCTTCACCGACACCAGCGTCTGCATCGGCTGCAAGGCGTGCGAGGTGGCCTGCAAGGAGTGGAACGACGTGCCGGGTTCCGGATTGGACCTGCTCGGCATGTCGTACGACAACACCGGCGCGTTGACCGCGAACTCGTGGCGGCACGTGGCGTTCGTCGAGCAGCCCAGCCCGGCCGGGCACCGCACCCCGCCGTTCGCCGGCTATCCCACCGCCGGGTCGGTCAGCGCCGCGTCGGCGGCGGTGGCCGCCGGGACAGCCGACGACACCGGCACGGAACCCGGGCTGCCGCCGGGCGATCCGGTCGCCGCCGCCCGGATGGCCGCCGGGCCCGAGTTCCTCGGCATGCCCGGCGCCCAGCCGCCCGGCCGGGCCACCGGCGTGGCCGAACGCACCGACTTCCGCTGGCTGATGATGTCGGACGTGTGCAAGCACTGCACCCACGCCGCCTGCCTGGACGTCTGCCCCACCGGCTCGCTGTTCCGCACCGAGTTCGGCACCGTCGTGGTGCAGGAGGACATCTGCAACGGCTGCGGCTACTGCATCTCCGCCTGCCCGTACGGGGTGATCGACCAGCGCAAGGGCGACGGCCGGGCGTGGAAGTGCACCCTGTGCTACGACCGGCTCGGCGCCGGCAACACCCCGGCGTGCGCGCAGGCCTGCCCCACCGAGTCCATCGTGTACGGCCCGCTGGACGAGTTGCGGGAGCGGGCCGCCCAGCGGGTGGCCACCCTGCACGAGCGGGGGGTGCCGGAGGCCCAGCTCTACGGCCACGACCCCAACGACGGCGTCGGCGGTGACGGCGCTTTCTTCCTGCTCCTCGACGCCCCCGAGGTGTACGGGCTGCCCCCGGATCCGGTGGTCACCACCCGGGACCTGCCCCGGATGTGGAAGCGCGCCGGGCTGGCCGCCCTGGTCATGACGGCGGCTGCCGTCGCTGCGTTCGTCGGAGGTTCCTCGTGAGCCCGCACCGCCCCCCGGTGGGTGACCGGTTCCGCCGCTTCCTGGGTCGCCTCGACGCCACCGGCCGGCCCGGCGGGGTCCCCACCGCCCTCACCCCCGACCAGCCCCGCTCGGCTTCCTCCGGGGAGCGGCGGCGGCGCGGCGGCGGGCGGGGCGGCGGCGGGGAACAGCTCAACGTCCCACCGGCCGAGTTCACCTCCTACTACGGCCGGCCGGTGCTCAAGCCGCCGGTGTGGAAGTGGGACATCGCGGCGTACCTGTTCACCGGCGGGCTGGCCGCGGGCTCGTCGCTGCTGGCCGCCGGCGGCCAGCTCACCGGCCGGCCGGCGCTGCGCCGGGCCGGCCGGCTCACCTCGCTGGCCGCGGTGAGCGCCAGCGCGTACTTCCTCGTCAACGATTTGGGCCGGCCGGCCCGGTTCCACCACATGCTGCGGGTGGCGAAGGTGACCTCTCCGATGTCGGTGGGCACCTGGATCCTCACGGTGTTCGGCCCCGCAGCCGGGGTCGCCGCCGTCGCCGAGGCCGCGCCGTGGCTGCCCGAGCGGGGCGTGCTCGGGCTGGGCCGCAGGCTGCTGCCCCCGGTCGGGCAGGCCGCCGGGCTGGTGGCCGCCGCGACCGCGCCGGCCCTGGCCACGTACACCGGGGTGCTGCTGGCCGGCACGGCCGTGCCGTCGTGGCACGAGGCGTACCCGGAACTGCCGGTGATCTTCGCGGGTAGCGCCCTGGCCAGCGGCGCCGGCGTGGGCCTGCTGGCCGCGCCCGGCGATCAGGCCGGCCCGGCCCGGCGGATGGCGGTGGCCGGCGCGGCCCTGGAGCTGTGGGGCTCGCACCGGGTGGAGCACCGGCTCGGTCTGCTCAGCGAGCCCTACCGCACCGGCACGTCCGGGCGGCTGCTGCGCGCCGGCCGGGCGTTGACCGCCGCCGGGGTGGCCGGGGCGCTCGTCGGCCGGCGCAGCCGTGTGCTGTCCGGGCTTTCCGGCGTCGCCCTGCTCGCCGCGTCGGTGGCCACCCGGTTCGGGATCTTCCACGGTGGCGTCGCCTCCGCCCGCGACCCGAAGTACACGGTCGTCCCGCAGCGCGAACGGATCCGCCGCCGCGAGGCGGAGCGCCCCGCCGTCGAGGGCTGAGGCCCTCTCCCGGCGGACGCTGAGGCCCTTCCCGCGCGGCCGGGCGGGCATTGTGATCGAATAGCCGGTGGAGGCGTTCAGGCGGCTGGTGCCCCTCCCGGTCTTCAAAACCGGTGTGGTCCGGTACCCGGGCCAGGCGGGTTCGATTCCCGTCCGTCTCCGCCAGGCAGCCCTAGGAGAGGACGCGATGCGCGACGCCGATCCACGGCGGCGGGTGCCGCGCACAGATCTCCTGCTGGCCGACCCGCGGCTGGCCGCCGCCGCCACCACGCTCGGCCGCGGCCGGGTGAAGGCGGCGATCGTCGCCGCCCAGGACCGCGCCCGCCGCGGCGAGATCACCCCCGAGCGGGTACGCGACGCCGTGCTCGACGCCCTGCCCGCGCCCGCCCCTCGGGCGGTGCTCAACGCCACCGGCGTCGTGCTGCACACCAACCTCGGCCGGGCGGCGCTCTGCGCCGCCGCCGTGGATGCCCTCGTGGCCGCCGCCGGGCACACCGACGTGGAGCTGGACCTGACCACCGGCCGGCGGGCCCGGCGCGGCAGGGGCGCCCTCGACGCGCTCGCCGCCGCCGTGCCCGACGCGGGTGCCGTGCACGTGGTCAACAACGGCGCCGCCGCCCTCGTTCTCGCCGCCACGGCCCTCGCCGCCGGCCGGGAGATCGTGGTCAGCCGGGGCGAGCTGGTGGAGATCGGTGACGGTTTCCGCCTGCCGGAACTGCTGGCCAGCACCGGCGCCCGGCTGCGCGAGGTGGGCACCACCAACCGCACCAGCCTGGCCGACTACGCCGCCGCGATCGGCCCCGACACCGCATTCGTGCTGAAGGTCCACCCGTCGAACTTCGTGGTCACCGGGTTCACGAGTGCCGTCGGCGTCGACCGGCTGGCCACCCTCGGCGTGCCGGTGGTCGCCGACATCGGCTCCGGGCTGCTCGCCGCAGACCCGCTGCTGCCCGCCGAGCCGGACGCGGCCAGCACCCTGCGGGCCGGCGCCCACCTGGTCACCGCCAGCGGCGACAAGCTGCTCGGCGGCCCCCAGGCCGGGCTGCTGCTCGGCGACGCCGACCTGGTCGAGCGGCTGCGCCGGCACCCGCTCGCCCGTGCCCTGCGGGTCGACAAGCTGACCCTGGCTGCCCTCGCGGCCACCCTGCACACCCCGGACACTCCCACCCTGGCCGCACTGCACGCCGACCCGGCGGCCCTGCGGCAGCGCACCGAGGGGCTGCGTGACCGGCTGGCCGCCGACGGCTGCAAGGCCGAGGTGGTGCCCGCCGTCGCCGTGGTCGGCGGGGGCGGCGCGCCGGGCGTCGAGCTGGACTCGTGGGCCCTGGCCCTGCCCGAGCGGTACGCGGGGCCGCTGCGCGCCGGCACGCCGGCGGTGCTTGGCCGGGTGGCTCAGGGGCGGCTGCTGCTGGATCTGCGCTGCGTCCCCGCCTCCGCCGACGACGCGCTGCGCGTGGCGGTCCTGACCGTGCCCGTGGACGCCTGACGTGTGGGTGGTGGCCACCGCCGGGCACGTCGACCACGGCAAGTCGACCCTGGTCCGGGCGCTGACCGGGATGGAGCCCGACCGGTGGGCAGAGGAGCGGCGCCGGGGCATGACCATCGACCTCGGCTTCGCCTGGACCACGCTGCCCTCCGGCGGCACCGTGGCGTTCGTCGACGTCCCCGGCCACGAGCGGTTCGTGCCGAACATGCTCGCCGGCGTCGGCCCCGCCCCGGCCGCCCTGCTGGTCGTCGCCGCCGACGAGGGGTGGATGCCCCAGTCGGCCGAGCACCTGGCGGCGCTGCACGCGCTCGGGGTGGCGTACGGGCTGCTGGTGGTGACCCGCGCGGACCTGGCCGATCCGGGGCCGGCGCTGGCGCACGCCCGCGCGGAGATCGCCGCCACCTCCCTGGGAGCCGTGGACGCCGTGGCGGTCAGCGCGGTCACGGGGGCCGGCCTGCCCGAGTTGCGGGACGCCCTGGACCGGCTCGTGGCGCGGCTGCCCGACCCGGCGGCCGGGGCCCCGGTGCGGCTGTGGGTGGACCGGTCCTTCACCGTCCGGGGCAGCGGCACGGTCGTGACCGGCACCCTCGGCGGCGGCCGGCTGTCCGTCGGTGACCACCTCGAACTGGCCGACACCGGCGAGCCGGTGCGGGTTCGTGGCCTGCACTGCCTCGGCGCACCCCACGCCCGGGTCGACGCGGTGGCCCGGGTGGCGGTGAACCTGCGCAACGTGCCCCGCGAGCGGCTGGGGCGCGGCGACGCCCTGCTCACCCCGGGTCGGTTCCGCCGCACCGACCTGCTCGACGTGCGGGTCGCCGGGGACCCGGCCGCCGACCTGCCGGCCACCCTCACCCTGCACGTCGGCGCCGCAGCCGTCACCGCCCGGGTCCGCCCGCTCGGCCCGGACACCGCCCGGCTGCGGCTGGTCCGCCCGCTGCCGCTGCTCGTCGGCGACCGGGCGCTGCTGCGCGACCCCGGCCGCCACCACGTCGCCGGTGGGGTGACCGTCCTCGACGTGGCCCCGCCCCCGCTGACCCGGCGGGGGGCCGCCGCCGCCCGTGCCCGGGTGCTCGCCGGCCTCGACGGGCGGCCGGACCTGGCCGGGGAGTTGCGTCGCCGGCTCCTGGTTCGCCGGGGCGAGCTGACCCGGATGGGGGTGCCGGTCACCACCGCCGCACCGGTCGCCGGGGACTGGTTGGCCGACCCCGGCCACTGGCGGGCCCTCGCCGCCCGGCTGGCCGACGAGACCGCCCGGTACGTCGCCGCCCACCCGCTGGAGCCGGGCGTCCCGGTCGACGTGCTGCGTCAGCGCCTCGACCTGCCCGACCGGGCTCTGGTGGAGGCGCTGGTCCGCCCGCCGTTGCGGGTGCGCGCCGGCCGGGTCGGCGAGGACGCCGGGGACGCGCTGCCGGAGCCGGTGGCCCGGGCCGTGGCCCGGGTCCGCGCGGAGTACGGCGACCGCCCGTTCCAGGCCCCCGAGGCGGACCGCCTCGCCGGTCTGGGCCTCGGGCCCCGGGAGATCGGAGCGGCCGTGCGCGCGGGAGAGCTGCTGCGGCTCGCGGAGAACGTGGTGCTGCTGCCCGGCGCGGTCGACGACGCGGCCCGGGTCCTCGCCCGGCTGCCGCAGCCGTTCACCCTCAGCGCCGCCCGACAGGCCCTGGACACGACCCGCCGGGTCGCTGTGCCGCTGCTGGAGCTGCTGGACCGGCGGGGCGTCACCCGGCGCCTGCCCGACGACGCCCGCACAGTCGTCGCCCCGCCCGGCGTGGCCGCTTCATGATCGGCTGACCGTCACGGGGGCCTCCTCCGTCCCCGGCGAACGATCATGGGTGGAGGGGTTCCGCCGCGACGCGGCCCCGGTCGGGCCGGGCGTGGCCTAGCGTGGCGGCATGGACCCTTCGGCGGTCTGGCGGGACAAGAGCCACCGGTGGCGGATCGAGGCGTACCGGGCACCGGACCTGCGCTTCGCCGTCTTCGCCACCAACGGCCCCACCGAGTCGGCCCCGTTGTGGCTGTTCGGGATGGCCGCCCTGGCCCGCTGGTTGATGACCCATGCCATCTCGTTGGACGACCTGGAGACCGACTGAGCCGGCCCCCCGTCCGGGGGAACCGTCCCCGGTTCCGGAGTGTCGGCCGGTGTCGTCTCCGTACCGTGCGGGGTGTGAAGGACCGAGGAATGCGGACGGTCGTGACGGTGCTCGCCGGCCTCGCGGTCATCTACTTCGGCAGCAAGGGTCGCAGCCCCGACGAGGGCGGCGGGGTCTCCGGCGGGGTGGTGGTGCTCGCGGTGCTGGCCGCCGCCCTGGCCTGGCACCTGACCAAGCCGGGCGACAACGCGACCAAGTGACCGCCGGTCCACCCAGGGGCGCCGGTGGCGGGTGCGGGCGTGCACCGAACCGGGGGCGTCAGCGGGCGACGGCGGTGCGGTTGACCTCGCCGGCGGACTCCTCGCCGAGGGCGACCCGGACCAGCGCCGAGGCGAACCGGCCGAAGTCGCCGCCGCCGACCAGCCCGGCCAGCCCGTCCGGGTTCGCCGGCAGGCCGAGGCGCTTCGCCCCGGCCAGCGTCCGCCGGTCGGCGTACGGGCGAACGTCGGGCCACACCTGCTGCGCCTCGCGCAGGAAGATGTCCGCGCCGGTGGGGCCGATGCCGGGAAACTCGGTGAGCAGCCGGCGCAGCGCGGGCGGGTTCCCGCCGGCCTCCCGGTGCAGCCGGCGCAGGTCGCCGTGCCACCGGTCCAGGCACAGCCGCGCGCCGGCGCCGAGCATCGTGGCGGTCCGCTCGTCGTAGCGGCGGTAGTGCCCCCGGCCCAACGCGTCGACCCGCTCCTGCCAGCCGGACGCCTCCATCGCCTGCGGGGTACGGTAGCCGGCGGCGAACAGCTCCCGCGCGGCGGCCACCGCGACCGACGCCCGGATCCGGGTGCTCAGCAGCGTGGTCAGCACCAGCAGCTGGTACAGCGGCCCGGGCCGGTCGGCGAGCCGGATGCCGGCCTCCTCCGCGTATGTGCGGCCCTGCCGGTCCAGCAGGGCCCGTGCCGTCCTCCGCGCATCTGCCACACCCCGGGGATACCCCGATCGCCGCCGCCCACCCGCCCCACCCGGTGGGGCGGCATGGGGGCAACGGCGGCGGGTAAGCCGGTCGTGGCGTGGCCCACGCCGCGCCGTCCAACCCGGAAGGGAGACTCCCGTGACGAACCCTCAGCAGCCGGAGTTGCGCCGCAACGCGCGCAGCGACGCGGTGCAGGACGCCAAGGGGCCCGGCGTGGCCGGTCACCCCGGCCACCGTGGCCCGTCCCAGGGCGACCGGGGCCGTACGGTGCCGCGCGGCCAGGTGTCGCCGTACGGCCCGGCCGGCGGCCAGGTGGCCGACGACGAGAGCGCCGAACACGGCTAGCACCCTCGGGAAAATGTCGGCCGCAGCCGGTTCCAGGTGGCTGCGGCCGCCATCCCGTACGCCAGGTGCGGCACGAGGTCCGACAGCCAGTCGGTGCGGCTCCACCGGCGCGGATCAGTCACCCCCAGCGCGGTCATCGAGCCGTCCGACGTCGCCATCACGCTCCCGCCGAGCAGGGCCACGGCGACCGGCCCCGCGGTGCGCCGCCCCGCGAGCAGGGCGAAGGCGGCACCGGCGGCGATGCCCATCCCGTACCCGAGCAGGGGCCCGAGGCCCGAGCGGCGGTTGGCCGCCCGGTCCTCGGGCCCAAGGTCGATGTGGGCGATTCCCGCCACCCGTCCGGCGGTCTCCTCGGGTGTGCTGCTCGCCGGTCGGGCGCGCAGCACCATGTCGAGGTAGCTGACCATGTTGAGCGCGGCGCTGCCCACCGCTCCGGCGATGGCCCCGTCGACCAGTTTGGCGCCGTTCACTTCGGGTCGCCCGGTTCGCGCTCACCCTTAGGGCCGTACGTCCGCTCGCCCCGCACGACGCCGCGCTGTCCCCGGTCCTCCTGCAGGATCCGGTTGGCGACCTGGTTGGCCTCCTGGTCGGCCGCCCGGCCGGAGTTCTCGATCAGATCGCGCAGCCGCGCCCGTTCCTTGTCGTACGCGTTGCTGCCCGGCCGTGGTCCTGGCATAGCCGCCTCCTGACGTCGCGGTGACCGTTGGTCACGCCGTCTACCCGCCTGCGCCGGGGCCAACCGTCGCCCATGCCGGGGGCCGGCGGCCTTCTGGGCGGGTCTCACACCGGGGCGCGGACCACGGCGACCGGGCAGTCCGCGCGGTGCAGCACGGCGTGACTGACCGAGCCGAGCAGGAGACCGGTGAACGCGCCGCGCCCCCGGCAGCCGACCACCAGCAGCTGCGCCGCGTGGGACGCCTCGGCCAGCGCGGCGGCGGCCCCGCCCCGGGTCAGCACCCGCTCGACCTGCACCGCCGGCCGGCGTTCGCCGAGGCCGGCCAGCGACGCCGCCAGCACCCGCTCCTCCTCGCCGCGCAGCTGCCCCTCGTCGTACACCAGGGGCTGCATGTCACCGGGCCCGGCGGAGGCCGGGTGCCGGTAGGCGTGCACCGCGCGTAGCGCGACGCCGCGGGTCGTCGCCTCGTCGGCGGCGAACTCGGCGGCGGCGCGGGCTTCCGCGGAGCCGTCCACGCCGACCACGACCGGACCGTCGGCCCGGTCGGCGCCGCGGGCCACCAACACCGGGCAATCGGCGTATGTCGCGACCTGGATCGCCACGGAGCCGACCGCCAGCGCGGCGAAGCCACCCAGCCCCCGGTCGCCGAGGACGATCAGCGCGGCGGTGGGCGACTCGCCGACCAGCACGGCGGACGCCTCCCCGTCGATGACCTCTCCGGTGACCCGCACCCCCGGTGCTGCCGACTCGGCGTGCGCCACCGCCTGCGCGACGAGGCGTTCGGCCTGTTCGCGCAGCCCGGCGCCGGGCGGTGCGTCGGGCACCGGGCCCAGCGGCACCCGCAGCAGCGGCCAGACGAAGCCGTGCACCACCCGCAGGGCCCGGCCCCGGCGCGCGGCCTCCCCGGCGGCGAGGCGGACGGCCCGCTGGGCCGGTTCGGAGCCGTCCACACCGACCACCACCGCCGCGCCGCTGGCCGCGTTCACCGCCGTACCTCCTCCGCCGTGGTTTCGCGGTCAGTATCCCGGCCGGACGGGTGTCGGCGAGGCGATACCGCGCACGTCGGGGCGTCGCTACGCTGCCCCGGAACTTTCCGGAGGGAGCGACGTCCATGGAAGAGGCCGACCGGCCTAGCACCGCCCGTATGATCGTTTTCTGGCTCGGTGGGGAGGACCACTTCCCGGTCGACGTGGCCGCCGCGCGGGCCTTCGAGGGGGCGTACGGCCCGTGCGCGCCGTTGTTCCGCGAGCTGCGCGCGTTCCTCGGTCGGGCGGTCCGGACGATCGCCGGGGCCGGGGTGGACGGTTTCCTGGTCTTCGGCGCGGGGGTGCCCACCAGGGGCAACGTGCACGAGGTCGCCCCGGAGGCGACGGTGCTCTACACCGACGTCGACCCGGTCACCATCCGGCTCGGGCAGCGCATCCTGGCCGGCAGCGACCGGGCCGGCTACGGCTACGGCGACGCCACGGACGTCGGCACGGTCGACTCCGCGCTGCTGCGCCGCTTCGTGCCCGGTTGGGGCCGCCGTCCGGTCGGGGTGGTCTTCCTCGGGCTGGCCGCCTTTCTCGACGACGCGGCGCTGGCGCGCACCCTCGACGAGCTGTACGCGGCGGTGGCCCCCGGCAGCTTCCTCGCCGTCGACTTCGACGGTGAGGAACTCGCGGCGTACCCGGAGGCCCTGGCGATGATGGGGCCGCAGTTCCGGATGCGCCCGCCCGCGGCGTTCGGCCCGCTGCTGGGCCGGTGGACGCCGACGGACGACGGGATCGTCCCGGTGTCGCGGTGGCGGCCCGACAGTCCGCCGGCCGGCCTGCCGGACGCCTTCCACGGCGGGCTGGCCGTCAAGCGCCCCGACTGACCGCCGTCGCGCCCGCCCCCGACCGACCGCGCCGGCCGGCCGGCGACGGCCCTCCGTATGATGCTTGCCGTACAGCAAGAGTTGTCGGAGGGGGATCATGTCGGACGCGTTCGGACCGGTGGCCCGCGCGCTGCGTGAGGCGGCGCCCGACCGGTTGGCCGAGGTCGCCGACCAGGCCGTCCGCGCCGGGTTGGGCGCGTCGCGCACGGACGTCTTCGTCGCCGACTACCGGATCAGCGGGCTGTGGCCCGTGCTCGATCCGGAGCTGCCCGACGCCGGCTTTCTCGCCTGCCACGGCGTGGCCCAACGCTGCTTCAGCAGCCAGCAACCGGTGCTCGACGGCGGGGACGACGGCCGGTGCCGGGTGTACCTTCCGCTGACTGTCTGGGGCGAACGTCTCGGCGTGTTCCTGGTGGAGCTGCCGGCTTCCCCGTCGGCGGCGACGGTCGAGGCGGTCCGGGACGTCGCCGGCGAGCTGGCGGTGGCGCTGCGCGCGGCGGACCGGCAGACCGACCGGTACCGCCGGGCCCGCCGCCGGGAACGGCTGAGCATGGCCGCCGAGATGCAGTGGGATCTGCTGCCGGGCCGCAGCGTGACGCACGGCGCGTTCCTGCTGGCCGGGCAGCTCGAGCCGGCGTACACGGTGGGCGGTGACCACTTCGACTGGTCGGTGGACGGTGACCGACTCACCGTGACGGTGCTCAACGGCGCCGGCACGGGCCTGTCGGCGGCACTGCTGACGGCGGTGTCGGTCAACGCCATGCGCAACGCCCGCCGCTCCGGGGGCAGTCTGGTCGAGCAGGCCGAGCTGGCCTCGGACACCATTTTCTTCCAGCACCGGGGCGAGCGGCACGTGGCGACGCTGCTGCTGGAGCTGGACACCACCGACGGCCGGGTCCGGGCGGTGGACGCCGGGTCCCCGCACGTGCTGCGGGTACGCGGCCGGTCGGTCGCCCGGGTGCCGCTGGAGCAGCAGTTGCCGCTGGGCATGTTCGCCGAGACCCGGTACGAGGTGCAGGAGTTCACCGTGGAGCCGGGGGATCGGCTCTTCGTGGTCAGTGACGGCGTGTACGCGGCGGATCCCGGTGGCCGCGAACCGTACGGCGAGCGGGCCATGGCGCGGTCCATGCGCGCGACGCGGCTGCAGCCGGCGACCGAGGCGGTTGGTACGGTGATGCGCGGGCTGCAGTCCTACCACGTGGACGTCGATCTCCGCGACGATGCTGTGGTCGTCTGCCTCGACTGGCGTGGCCAGGGCGGGGGAGGGGCCGGCTGGGCGCGGTGACGGGACGGTCAGCGGAACACGAGCGCACACTCGCAGGGGACGTCGGTGGAACAACCTCCGGATCTGGCCGCGGCGATCGCCGCGGCAGCCGAGGCGATCGTCGGCGTCCTGGACCCGGCGGGTTCCCGGCACCGGATGACCGTGTCGCCCACCCAGCTGCGGGTGCTCTCACTGATCAGCAGCCGCCCGGCGACCAATGTGAACCGGCTCGCGGAGCTGCTCGACGTGGTGCCGTCGTCGGCGAGTCGGCTGTGCGACCGGCTGGAGGCGATCGGGCTGCTGCGCCGGACCGCCGACCCGCGGGACCGGCGGGAGGTGCGGCTGATGCCGACGGCCGCCGCCGAGGCCCTGCTCAGGGAGCTGGCGGAGCGCCGGCACCGCGCGATCGGCGCGGTCCTGGACCGGATGCCTCCGCGCCAGCAGCAGGAGCTGCTGCTGGCTCTGCTGGCGTTCGGGCAGGCGGCCGCGCCCGTTGTGGTGGACGCCCAGTCGGACTCGCCGGCCCGAACGGCCTGACCCCCGTCGTATTCCTATATCCTAGGACGCTCTACCCAGCGTGACCTCCGCCACAACGCCAGGAAACACCACACCCAGGCAAACGCGGGCCGGTGGGGGCTGAAAGCGAGCCCGATATAGTGGCAGCGCAACTCACCGGCCGGTGGTCCCCGTGACCGCAGGCCGACCAGGGGAGGTGATCCCGGTCCGGGATCACCCAGGCGCCGGCGGAGCCCGGCAACGCGCACGTCCTTCCGTAGCGCCCGCCCGCGGGTGCCGGACCGTGCTGCTGAGGGAGGTTCGGTGTCGCGTCGGCCGGCGGGGGCGTCACCCCCGGAGAACACCGCCGCGCCGAGCGGGGACCGGATCCTCACCCTGCCCAACCTGATCAGCTTCATCCGGCTGCTCGGCGTCCCGTTGTTCCTGTACCTGCTGCTGGTCCGGCGCGCCGACGTCGCCGCCGTGGTGGTGCTGGCCATCGGAGGCACGACGGACTGGGTGGACGGCTGGATCGCCCGCCGGCTGCAGCAGGTCAGCCGCCTGGGCGAGCTGCTTGATCCGCTCGCCGACCGGTTGTACATCCTGGCCACCCTGCTGGCGTTCACGGCGCGCGAGGTGGTGCCGTGGCAGTTCACCGCCGCGCTGCTGGTGCGGGAGTTGCTGTTGCTGGGGTCGCTCGGCGTGCTCCGCCGGTACGGCTACGGCCCGCCGCCGGTGCACTACGTCGGCAAGACCGCCACGTTCCTGCTGCTGGCCGCGTTCCCGGTGCTGCTGCTGGCGCACGCGACGTCGGCGGCCACGGCGACGGTCGCGGGCGCGGTCGGCTGGGGCCTGGCGTGGTGGGGGCTGGTGCTGTACTGGGTGGCCGGCGCGCTCTACGTGGTGCAGGCGGCGCGGCTGGTGCGGTCGGTGCGGGCCGGGTCGCCGGGAGTGCCGGCATGACGGAGCAGCCGGCGGGGCAGCGGTCGGACGCGGCCGGCGAGGGGCGGGGTCCGGCGTCCCGGGTGTACACGCCGGATTTCCTGACCGAGTTGTTCCGCAACCCGTTGGATCCGGGGTACGCGGACGCGGCGGCCCGCCGTCGGGAGTCGCCGTCGTCGCCGCCGTCGGGGTGGCGGGCGTGGTCGGTGCGGTCGGTGAGCCTGGTGGTGGCCGTGGCGTTGGGTTTCCTGTTCGCGGTGGCGTACCGGCAGACGATGGCCGAGGAGCCGGGGCGCAGCCAGGCGCGGGCCGGGCTGGTGGCGGAGATCAAGGAGCGCGAGGCGGAGACCGACGGGTTGGCGGCGCGGGCGGACCGGTTGCGTGAGGAGGTCGGTCGGCAGCGGGACGCGGCGTTGAGTGGTTCGCAGGCGTCGCGGCTGCGTCGGTTGGAGGCGGGCACGGGGCTGGGTCGGGTGCGTGGGGACGGTGTGGTGGTGCGGTTGGCGGATGCGCCGGCGCAGGACAAGGACGGGGTGACCGGGTCCGGGGGTGGTCCGCCGCGGGTGTTGTACACGGATCTGCAGAAGGTTGCCAACGATCTGTGGGCAGCGGGTGCGGAGGCGGTGGCGATCAACGGGCAGCGGTTGACGGCGACGTCGACGATCCGGTCGGCGGGTGAGGCCATCCTGGTGGATTTTCGGCCGGTGACGGGGCCGTACGAGGTGTCGGCGATCGGGCCGAGGTCGATGCGGGACCGGTTCGAGGACAGTCGGGCGGCGTATCTGATGCGGGACCTGGTGGAGTCGGTGGGGTTGTCGTTCCAGGTGCGTGAGGTGGAGGAGATCACCCTGCCGGCGGCGCCGGAGCCGCGGCTACGCTACGCCGAGTCGTCGGTCAGTCCGAGTCCGTCTGTGGCGGGGTCGGGCGCCGATCGTTCGTCCCGGCCTGAGCCGTCCGGCTCGGGTGTGTCTCCCAGTCCTTCCGGAGGTGGCCGATGATCGCGGTGTTGGCGTTGCTCGCCGGTGTGGTGCTGGGGGTGTATCTGGACCCCACGGTTCCGGCGGCGTTGCAGCCGTATCTGCCGATCGCGGTGGTGGCCGCGTTGGACGCGGTGTTCGGCGGGGTGCGGGCGAAGCTCGACCGGATTTTCGATGACAAGCAGTTCGTGGTGTCGTTCATCTCGAATGTGCTGGTGGCGGGCCTGATCGTGTATCTGGGTGACCAGTTGGGGGTGGGCGGGCAGTTGTCCACCGGTGTGGTGGTCGTGTTGGGGGTGCGGATCTTCGGGAATGTGGCGGCGATCCGTCGGCACCTGTTCCGGGCGTAGGTTTGTGGTGATGAGCGAGGAAGAGCGCGAGACGGGTACCGGTTGGCCGCGTCCGGAGGCGCCGGTGGGTCCGCAGGCCCCGGCGGTGGAGCCTGATCCGCGTCCGGAGGCGCCGGATCCGGACGAGATCAGTCCGTTGGCGCCGGAGGGGGAGCCGTCGGTGGAGGACGCGGGGTCTCCGGGTGCCGGGGCGCCGAAGGGTTCGTCGGGTGTTCCGGCTGTGTTCGGGGTGGGCCGGCGGTTGACCTCGGCGGGGGCGATGATCGCGTTGTTGTTGGGGTTGTTGGGGTTCACCCTCGTGGTGCAGTTGCGGACGACGTCGACGGATCCGACGTCGGCGGCGACGCGGCAGGAGGACCTGGTGCGGATCTTCTCGGATCTGGATTCGCGGGAGAAGCGGCTGCGGCAGGACATCGAGTCGTTGGAGGAGAGTCAGCGGCAGTTGCGGTCGGGTGAGCAGGGTCGGCAGGCGGCGCTGGAGGAGGCGACGCGGCGGGCGGACGAGTTGGGAATTCTGGCGGGGACGTTGCCGGCGCGGGGGCCGGGGTTGAGTGTGCGGTTCGAGGCGGGGTCGAAGCCGATTTCGGCCTACCGGATCCTGGACGCGGTGCAGGAGTTGCGGGGTGCGGGGGCGGAGGCGATGCAGGTTTCCGGTGGGGACGGCGCGTCGGTGCGGGTCATCGCGTCGACGTATTTCCTGGATGGTGGGGATGGTGCTCTGGTGGTGGACGGGCGTCCGTTGACGGGTCCGTTCACGATCACGGTGATCGGTGATTCGACGACGATGGCGACGGCGTTGAAGATTCCGGGCGGGGTGGCCGCATCGGTTGCCGGTGACGGCGGTAACGTGATCGTCGAGGATCGTGAGGTTGCCGAGGTTTCGGCGCTGCACGCGCCTGTGAAGTTGGAACACGCCCGTCCGGTCTCCTGACCGGCGCGGCGCGCCGGTTCGCCGGCGCAGCGATGGTCGACTCGACGGTGAAGGACGCGTCTGGTGATTCCTGAGGATCTGCGGTATACCGCTGAGCACGAGTGGGTGGCGGGTGACGGGTCGGGCTCTGTCCGGGTCGGTATCACGCACTTCGCGCAGGACTCGTTGGGTGACATCGTGTTCGTCCAGTTGCCGGAGGAGGGCGCGGAGGTGGCTGCGGGTGACTCCTTGGGTGAGATCGAGTCGACCAAGAGCGTGTCCGAGATCTACGCCCCGGTGAGTGGGGTCGTGGCGGCGCGGAACGAGGCGTTGGCGGACACTCCGGAGGTGATCAACTCTGATCCTTACGGTGCGGGTTGGCTGGTGGAGATTACGCCGAGTGATCCGGTGGCGGTGGACGGCCTGCTGACCGCCGGGGCGTATCGCGAGCTCACCGAGAGCTGAGTGTCCGTGGGCGTGCGGGTGTTGTGTCCGCGCGTCCGGTTGCCCTGCATTTCGGCGCTGGCTAGGCTCGCCCAGTTGACCGAGAACCCAATGAGTTGAGCGTTGCGGAATTGCCTTTCCGGGCACGGGGAGCCAGCCGCCGGGTGGACTGCCCGGCGGCCAGACCCGCCATTACCCGTACGCCGACCTGAAACAGATCCGTGAGGTGGTCCCATGACGCGCCCAGACGACGAGTTCCCCCCGCTCGACGTCACTTCGACGCTCAATCTCGGTTCGCTCGACGAAGTGCTGGAGGGGCCGGACACCGATGTGGTGCCGAGCCGGATGTCCGGTTCGTTGCCGCCGGGTATGGCGCTGCTGGTGGTTCGTCGGGGTCCGAACGCGGGTGCCCGGTTCTTGTTGGACCATGATGTGACGACGAGTGGCCGGCATCCGGACAGTGACATCTTCCTGGACGATGTGACGGTGTCGCGGAGGCATGCCGAGTTCCACCGGGACGGTGGCACGTTCACGGTGCGGGACGTGGGAAGCCTGAACGGCACGTACGTGAACCGGGAGCGGGTCGAGGCGGCCACGTTGAGCAATGGTGACGAGGTGCAGATCGGCAAGTTCCGGGTGGTGTTCATCGCCGGTCCGCGCCCGGAGGAGGAGGCCGGCCGGGGGTGAACGAGCCTGCGGCTTCGACGCCTCCCGGGGTGGCCCGTGCCCAACCGCTGATGAGTATCGGCGAGGTGCTGGGTCAGCTCCGGGCGGAATTTCCTGACGTCACGATCTCGAAGTTGCGGTTCCTGGAGTCCGAGGGGCTGGTGGAGCCGCAGCGGACGGCTTCGGGGTATCGGAAGTACAGCTGGGACGATGTGGCGCGGTTGCGGTTCGTGTTGACCGCGCAGCGGGACCAGTATCTGCCGTTGCGGGTGATCCGTGAGCAGTTGGCGCAGTGGGATGCGTCGGCGGATGGGCCGGTGCCGTCTCGGCCGACGTTGGTGGCGGTGGGCCCGGATGGTGAGGTGCCGGGTCGTTTCGCTGTGGAGCAGCCGGTGGATTCGGCGCAGGTGCGGTTGGGTCGGGTTGATCTGGTCGCGCGGAGCGGGATCGACGAGTCGACGTTGGGTGAGTTGGAGCGGCTCGGGATCCTGGTGTCGGATCCGCCGGGTTGGTACGACGGGGATGCGTTGATCATCGCGCGGGCGGTGGCTGGTCTGGCGGCGTACGGGTTGGAGCCTCGGCATCTGCGGGGTTACCGGACGGCGGCGGATCGGGAGGTGGGGTTGTTCGCGCAGTTGGTGGCCCCGTTGGCGCGGCAGAGTGATTCGGCGGCGCGGGCGCGGGCGGCGGAGACGGCGCGGGAGTTGGTGGCGTTGTCGCAGCAGTTGCACGCGGCGTTGGTGCGGGTGGGGTTGCGGTCGACGTTGGGTCGGTGAGTGGGGTGTGTGCTGCGCGGTCCGGGCTGTGGTCCGGGCCGCGTGGTGTTTGTGGGGGCCGGTGGGAAAGATCTGGGTCGGGGTGCGTGTCGTAGGCTTGCCGGGGTAAACCCTTCTGGTGCGGGGCGTGGTGCACGTAAGCGCATGGGATGTGCGTGTCGCGGTCCGTGTACCGTGCAGGGAAGGTCGCGGTGCGGGCGTAGGTGACAACGACACGGAGGCGGCGGTGCGCGAGCTGAGCGTGGTCGGAGTTCGGGTGGAGTTGCCGAGCAACCAGCCGATCGTCCTGCTGCGGGAGGTCGAGGGGGATCGCTATCTGCCGATCTGGATCGGTGCGGTGGAGGCGACGGCGATCGCTTACGAGCAGCAGGGGGTCAAGCCGGCCCGGCCGTTGACGCATGATCTTTTGCGGGACGTGTTGGCGGCGTTGCAGGCGCCGTTGCGGGCGGTGGAGATCACCGAGTTGAAGGAGAACGTCTTCTACGCCGATCTGTTGATCGGTGACGGGGTGCGGGTGTCGGCGCGGCCGAGTGACTCGATCGCCCTGGCGTTGCGGGTCGGTGCGCCGATTCGTTGTTCGGAGCAGGTTCTCAGTGAGGCGGGGATCGTGATTCCGGACGAGCAGGAGGACGAGGTGGAGAAGTTCCGGGAGTTCCTGGATCAGGTGAGCCCGGAGGATTTCGCGGGCTGATCCCTGGCGCGGGTGGGGTTTCCCGCGTGGTTCTTCCCGTTCCGGCGTGGTCACTGTGGGTGGTCTGCCGTGGATCTTTGCTGTGGCCGTGCGGCGTGTCGTGGCCGTTCCTGCGCGGTGACTCCTCAAGGGCGCTATAGGGTTGCCGTGTCGAGGGGTGCACGTCCCGGAAGCGACGTGTCACCGCACTGGCGGGGAGGTTGTCCGGATGCACGAGCCGCGAGATCCCGAGCCTGGTACGCAGCAGCGCGGGGCGGGTGTGGTGCCGGTGGGGCCGGCGTCTGAGGATGACGGCGCGGTGGGCTACCGGGGTGTGACGGCGTGCCACGCGGCGGGTATCACGTACCGGCAGCTGGACTACTGGGCGCGGACGTCGCTGGTGGTGCCGAGTGTGCGGGACGCGTCGGGTTCGGGGACGTCCCGGCTGTACTCGTTCCGTGACCTGGTGGTGTTGAAGGTCGTGAAGCGGTTGTTGGATGCCGGGGTGTCGTTGCAGAACATCCGGAAGGCGATCGAGGCGTTGCGGTCGCGGGGGGTGGCCGATCTGGCGGGCATCACGTTGATCTCGGACGGGACGACGGTGTATGAGTGCCGGTCGCCGGAGGAGGTGGTCGACCTGTTGCAGGGTGGCCAGGGCGTGTTCGGCATCGCGATCGGCGGGGCGTTCAAGGAGATCGAGGGTTCGTTGTCGAATCTGCCGGCGGAGCCTGCGGGTGGGGTCGTGGAGGAGCCTGCGGCGGATCCGGTGGGTGACGAGTTGGCGGCGCGTCGGGCGCGTCGGCGGGCGGGTTGAGGCGTCGGGCGGGTGCCCGTGGCGCGGGGTCCGGGTCGGGCGGTCGGGGGTCGTTCCCGGCGTGGGTCCTGGCGGAGTCGGTGGGGTTGTCGTTCCGACTGTGCTGACGCCGGGGTGGGCTTGGGGTGTCCGGTGCGGCGTGGCGGCGCGGGAGGCGTCGCGTGTGGACGTTCCCGGTTTCTTGGTGACGGTCGTGGCGTTTCCGGGCGTTTCCGGTGGTCCTGTGTGCGGCGTTCGGCCCCCGCCCCCGGGGTGTCCACTGTCGGTGCCGGATGGTGGGTTCGGCGGACGAGACGCCGGTCAGGGGCCGGCTACGGCGGCGACGGCGTCGGCGATCGGGGTGTTGCCGGTGACCAGTTCCAGGACCGTGCCGGCGCTGCCCGGGTGGTACAGCAGGGCTACGAGGACCCGGGCGACGTCGGCGCGGGTGACCGTCCCGGGGTCGGCGTGCCGGGTCAGGGTGATCCGGCCGGTGGGCGGGTCGTCGGTGAGCCGGCCGGGGCGCAGCACCGTCCAGTCCAGGTCGCGGGCGGTGAGGTTGTCCTCGGCTGCCTTCTTGGCCCGCAGGTAGGCGGCGAACACGTCGTCGGTGCCGGCGGGTGGGGTGTCGTCGACGCCCATGGAGGAGACCAGCAGGTAGCGGCGTACCCCGGTGTGTTCGGCGGCGTCGGCGAGTAGACCGGCGGCGGCCCGGTCGACGGTGTCCTTGCGGGCGGCGCCGCTGCCGGGGCCTGCTCCGGCGGCGAAGACCACCGCGTCGGCGCCGTCGAGGTGGGTGGCGACCTGGGCGGCGTCGGCGTGTTCCAGGTCGCAGACGACGGGGTGGGCGCCGGTGGCGCGCAGCGCCGCGGCGTGGTCGGGGTTGCGGATCAGTCCGACGGCGGTGTCGCCACGGCCGGCGAGTTCCCGGTGCAGCAGTTGGGCGATCTTGCCGTGTCCTCCGGCGGTGACGACGCGCATACCTGCCACGGTAGCCGCCGGGGCGTCCGGGCACCGGCGCTGCGGCGAGGATAGTCACGGGGCCGGTGGTCGCCGGCGGGGGCGACGCTGAGGCAGCATGGACTTCGTGACCGAGACGTTCGACGCGCTGGCGGGGTTGCTCGCCGAGGGCGGTGTCGTGGTGTTGAGCGGGGCGGGCCTGTCGACGGAGTCGGGCATCCCGGACTATCGGGGGCCCAGTGGGGTGGCGCGGCGGCACACTCCGATGACGTACCAGGCGTTCACCGGGGATCCGGTGGCGCGGCGGCGGTACTGGGCGCGTAGCCACCTGGGGTGGCGCACGATCGCCCGGGCTGTTCCGAACGGCGGGCATCTGGCGGTGGCCCGCCTGCAACGCTTCGGGCTGGTCGGTGCGGTGATCACTCAGAACGTCGACGGTCTGCACACTGCGGCCGGGTCGGATCCGGTGGTGGAGTTGCACGGCAGCCTCGACGAGGTGGTGTGCCTGGACTGCGGCAACCACACCTCGCGCGAGGAGCTGGACCGGCGGCTGCGGCAGGCCAACCCGGGGTTCGACGCGGTGGTCGCGGCGGTCAACCCCGACGGTGACGTGGATCTCGCCGACCGTGAGGTGGCTGGGTTCCGGACGGTGGACTGCGGGTTCTGCCGCACCGGCATGCTGAAGCCGGACGTGGTGTTCTTCGGGGAGACGGTTCCCGCCGCCCGGGTGGCCCGCTGCTTCGACCTGGTCGAGGGTGCCCGGTCGCTGCTGGTGCTCGGGTCGTCGTTGACGGTGATGTCGGGGCGCCGGTTCGTGATTCGGGCGGCGAAACGGGGCATTGCGGTGGCGATCGTCAACCAGGGTGTGACCCGGGGTGACGGGTACGCCGCCGTGCGGGTCGACGCGCCGCTCGGCGTGCTGCTGCCGGCGTTGGCCGACCGGTTCGCCGGTGTGTCTTCGGCGCCGGACGTGGCGGCGGGCGCGTCCGGTGGGTGGGCGGCGCCGGTCGCGGGTTGACCCGGCCCGGGCCGGGGCTGACCGGCCGGTGATCCACTGGTCGGGGGGACGACATCCGCTGGGGGCGGCGGCGCTGGTAGCGTGGGTGTCGCCGGTACCCACGTGGGAGAGACCGTTCGGTGATCGTTGCCGGCGGCGCCGAAGGGGCAGCTTCCTCCCCGGAACCTCTCAGGCAAAAGGACCTCGTGGGCAGGCACTGTGGAGCGCCCTTCCCGGGGTGCGACTCAGGGGGAGGCCGACCTGTCGACCTCACCCCTTCCGGGAGCGCCGCTATGACCGTAGAGCAGTTCGCCGCCCGTCACATCGGTCCCGACCCGGCCGACGAGCGCCGCATGCTGGGGGCCGTCGGCTACGACTCGGTCGACGAGCTGATGGACGCCGCGATTCCCGAGGTGATCCGCTGGCACGGCGCCCTGGACCTGCCGGAGCCGGCCAGCGAGCACGACGCCCTGGTCGAGCTGCGGGCCCTGGCCGCGCGTAACACCGTCGCCGTGTCGATGATCGGGTTGGGTTACCACGGTACGCACACCCCGGCGGTGATCCGCCGCAACGTGTTGGAGAGCCCGGCGTGGTACACGGCGTACACCCCGTACCAGCCGGAGATCAGCCAGGGCCGGCTGGAGGCGCTGCTGAACTTCCAGACGATGGTCACCGACCTGACGGGGTTGGCCACCGCGAACGCGTCGATGCTCGACGAGGGCACCGCGGCGGCGGAGGCGATGACCCTGGCCCGTCGGGCGTCGAAGAGCCGCAGCAGCGTGTACGTCGTCGACGCCGACGCGTTGCCGCAGACCCTCGCGGTGATCACCAGCCGGGCGGAGCCGTTGGGCATCGAGGTGCGGGTGGTCGACGTCGACGCCGAGGACCTGCCGGCGGAGTTCTTCGGCCTGCACCTGCAGTACCCGGGGGCGTCCGGGGCGGTGCGGGACCACGTCGCGCTGGTGGCGGCGGCGCACGCGGCGGGGGCGCTGGTGTGTGTGGCGGCGGACCTGCTGGCGTTGACGTTGCTGCGCCCGCCGGGGGAGATCGGCGTGGACGTGGCCGCCGGCACCACGCAGCGGTTCGGGGTGCCGATGGGCTTCGGTGGCCCGCACGCCGGGTACCTGGCGGTGCGTTCGGGGTTGGAGCGGATGCTGCCGGGCCGGCTGGTCGGGGTGTCCCGCGACGCCGACGGCAACCCGGCGTACCGGTTGGCGTTGCAGACCCGTGAGCAGCACATCCGGCGGGAGAAGGCGACCAGCAACATCTGCACCGCGCAGGTGCTGCTGGCGGTGATGGCCGGCATGTACGCCGTCTACCACGGCCCGGACGGGCTGCGGGGCATCGCGGCGCGTACCCACGGCATGGCGGCGCGGCTCGCGGCCGGGTTGCGCGCCGGCGGGGTGGCGGTGGCGGACGTCGCGTTCTTCGACACGGTCACCGCGCGGGTGCCGGGTCGGGCCGCGCAGGTGGTGGCCGCGGCGGCCGGGCGGGGGGTGAACCTGCGCCTGGTCGACGCCGACCGGGTGGGGATCTCCTGTGACGAGACGACCACGGCGGCGCACCTGTCGGCGGTGTGGGCGGCGTTCGGGGTGGCCGGGGACGCCGGGGACGTGGACGCGGACGTGGCCCTGCCGGCGGCGTTGGCGCGGACCTCGGACTTCCTCACCCATCCGGTGTTCCGCAGCCACCACTCGGAGACGGCGATGCTGCGGTACCTGCGGCGGCTGTCGGACTTCGACTACGCCCTGGACCGGGGGATGATCCCGCTGGGGTCGTGCACGATGAAGCTGAACGCGACCACGGAGATGGAGCCGGTGAGCTGGGCGGAGTTCGCCCACGTGCACCCGTTCGCGCCCGCCGGGCAGACGGCCGGGTACCGGGAGATGATCGCCCAGTTGGAGGGGTGGCTGGCGGAGGTGACCGGCTACGACGCGGTCAGCGTGCAGCCCAACGCCGGGTCGCAGGGCGAGTTGGCGGGGCTGCTGGCGATCCGCGCGTACCACCGGGACCGGGGTGAGGGGCACCGGGACGTGTGCCTGATCCCGTCGTCGGCGCACGGCACGAACGCGGCGTCAGCGGTGATGGCGGGGATGCGGGTCGTGGTGGTGGGATGCGACGGCGACGGCAACGTCGACCTGGCCGACCTCGACGCGAAGATCGACAAGCATCGGGACGCGCTCGCGGCGATCATGGTGACGTACCCGTCGACGCACGGGGTGTACGAGACGGGTATCGCGCAGTTGTGCGCGCGGGTCCACGACGCGGGCGGTCAGGTGTACGTCGACGGGGCGAACCTCAACGCCTTGGTCGGGTTCGCCAAGCCGGGGCGGTTCGGGGCGGACGTGTCGCACCTGAACCTGCACAAGACGTTCTGCATCCCGCACGGCGGGGGCGGGCCGGGGGTGGGTCCGGTGGCGGTGCGGGCGCACCTGGCGGCGTTCCTGCCCGGTGACCCGGTGGGGGAGCCGGGTGCGGGCCGGCCGGCGATCTCGGCGGCCCGGTACGGGTCGGCGGGGATCCTGCCGATCCCGTGGGCGTATCTGCGGATGATGGGCGCGGCGGGCCTGACCCGGGCGACGGGGGTGGCGGTGTTGGCGGCGAACTATGTGGCGGTGCGGCTGCGGGAACACTTCCCCGTGTTGTACGCGGGCAACAAGGGCCTGGTGGCGCACGAGTGCATCCTGGACCTGCGGCCGGTGACGAAGGCGACCGGGGTCACGGTCGACGACGTGGCGAAGCGGCTGATCGACTACGGGTTCCACGCGCCGACGATGTCGTTCCCGGTGGCGGGGACGTTGATGGTGGAGCCGACGGAGAGCGAGGACTTGGCCGAGCTGGACCGGTTCTGCGCGGCGATGATCGCGATCCGGGCGGAGATCGACAAGGTGGCCTCGGGTGAGTGGCCGGCGGGCGACAATCCGCTGGCGAACGCGCCGCACACGGCGGCTATGGTGGCCGGCGACGAGTGGCCGCACCCGTATCCGCGGTCGGTGGGGGCGTATCCGGCGGGGGTGGACCGGGCGGGGAAGTACTGGCCGCCGGTGCGGCGGGTCGACGGCGGGTACGGCGACCGGAATCTGGTGTGCTCGTGTCCGCCGCCGGAGGCGTTCGAGCGGTGACATCGGGGCGCGCCGGGGCGGTGGTTCGCGCCGCCCCGGCGGGTGCGTCGACCCGGACAGGCTGGTCGGGGGAGGCCTGTGGTCGACGAGGGTGTGTCAGGTTGACGCTGGGTGAATGGTCAGGCGACCAGGGCGTGGCGGGCGGGTCCGCGGTGGGGGGCGATGGTGCTGCCGTCGGGGAGGAGTTCCCCGGTGTCCTCGAAGACGATGACACCGTTGCAGAGCAGGCTCCAGCCCTGCTCAGGGAAGCAGGCGAGGACTCGGGCGGCTTCCCGGTCGGTCGCTTCGGCGGAGGGGCAGGTGGGTTGGTGCTGGCACATCGGGTTCTCCGGACTGTGGGGGCACTGTGTCATGGTTCACATGACCAGTGACGCACAGTACCAAGCGAACGTGAGCTGCATCGAGCAGGTTCACGCCATGTCGGGGGGAAATCCACTGAACGGACGAGGCGGATTGGGCCGGACGGCGTGGAAGCGTTCCCACTGACGCGGGTGGACGTGCCCGCCGCCCCCGCCGCCTGCCGCGACAGCCTCACCGAACGTGACCGCCTGCACTGGCACCAGCGCGACGGCGGCGACCCCGCCCGCCTCGTCGAGGAGTTCCTCACCGCCCACGGCCTCGGCGTCGACGACCTGACCCGCCCCGCCTCCCACGACCCGGACGGGGTGTGCGGGGCCGCCGTGTACGTCTCGGCCGCCGCCGGGGCCACGATGGCCGCCGCACCGCCCGGCGCGCCCAGCCCCGCCCCCGCCCTGCCCGACCTGGCCGTGGTCGTCTACGCGCACACCCCCACCCGCCCCGCCGCACCGGCCCCGGGCACCGGCCCCTGGCGGGTCGGCGACTGGACCCCGAGCTGGAGCACCCGCCAGCACGCCGACGCCGTGACCGCCGTGCGCGCCGCGATCGGCCGCGGCGACGTCTACCAGGTCAACCTCGTCGGTCACGCCGCCGCCCCGTACACCGGCGACCCCCGCCCCGCCCTGACCCGGCTGGGCCGGCTGCCCGGCGCCCGCTACGGCGGCACCCTGCACGGCCCCGGCTGGGCCATCGGCTGCGCCTCCCCGGAAACCCTGATCGCCGTCGAGGGCGGCCGGCTGGTCACCCGCCCGATCAAGGGCACCCGCCCGGCCACCGCCGCCGGCCGCGCCGAACTGCTCGCCTCGGCCAAGGAACGCGCCGAACACATCATGATCGTCGACCTGGAACGCAACGACCTGGCCCGCGTCGCCGCCACCGGCACCGTCACCGTCACCGAACTGTTCGCCGTACGCCGCTGGTGCGACCTGTGGCAGGCCGAATCGACGGTGTCCGCGGCCCCCGCCGCCGGCCTGGGCCTGGCCGACCTGCTGCGCGCGGTCTGCCCCGGCGGGTCGGTCACCGGCGCACCCAAACTGGCCGCCCTCCACGTCGTCGCCGCCCGCGAACCCGTGGGCCGGGGCGCGAGCATGGGCGCGCTGGGCTGGGTGGGCGCCGGCCGGATCGACCTGGGCCTGACCATCCGCACCGCCGCCGCCGACGGGCGCCTGCTGCACGGCTGGGCCGGCGGCGGCATCACCTGGGACAGCGACCCCGACGCCGAGGTCGCCGAGGCCGCCGCCAAGGCCCGGCCCGTCCGCGCCGCCCTCGCCTCCGCGCCCGGATCGCGGGCCGATAGCCTGCTGCCATGACGATGCGGCCCATCCGGATCATCGGCGACCCGGTGCTGCGCACCGCCTGCGAGCCGGTGACCAGCTTCGACGCCGACCTGCGCGCCCTGGTCGGCGACCTGATGGACACCCTGCTCGGCGCACCCGGGCGCGCCGGCGTCGCCGCCCCGCAGATCGGCGTGCCCGCCCAGGTGTTCGTCTACGACGCCGCCGGCCACCGCGGCCACATGATCAACCCGACGGTGGAGCTGTCCGACGAACTCCAGGACGACGACGAGGGCTGCCTGTCCATCCCCGGGCTGTACTTCCCGACCCCCCGCGCCCTGCACGCCACCGCCCACGGATTCGACCAGCACGGCGAGCCGCTGACCATCTCCGGCAGCGGATTCCTCGCCCGCGCCCTGCAACACGAGACCGACCACCTCGCCGGACACCTCTACGTCGACACCCTGCGCGGAGACACCCGCCGGCGGGCGCTGCGGGAGATCCGCGCCGGCCGCTTCGACTCACCCACCCGCCGCCACTGACCCACCCGCGTCCCGCCGCCCCACCTCCCGGACAGCCCGACACGGTCACACCCGGCCGACGCCGACACCACCGCCGTGGCCAGACCACCCCGACCCTCAGACCCGGCCGCCACGCAGCATCAGCCCGGCGACCCCACCGACCGGGATGAGCAGCCAGCAGGACAACATCCGGTAGACCAGCACCGCGGCGGCGGCACTGACCGCGGTCGCCCCCGAGGCGGTGAGCCCGGCCACCAGAGCGGTGTCGATGACACCCACCCCACCAGGGGTCAACGGCACCTGCCGGACGATCTGCACACCGAGGTAGATGCCCGCCAGGGCGGCCACCCCCACCGCCAGGCGCAACGCCTGGGCCGCAGCGGCCAGGCACAGCAGATCAGCCGCCCACTTCACCGCCGCGTAACCC
Source organism: Micromonospora sp. NPDC001898 (assembly GCF_042891255.1). Lineage (NCBI taxonomy): Bacteria > Bacillati > Actinomycetota > Actinomycetes > Micromonosporales > Micromonosporaceae > Micromonospora > Micromonospora sp. NPDC001898. The sequence goes on from NZ_JBIATC010000013.1 coordinate 38,279, forward strand.
ACCGCCCCCACCCAGTCCCGCACCCGCAGCGACGCCCCCACCCACCACGCCTGACGGGCCGACAGCAACAACGCCCGCGCACGCCGACGCACCACACCCCCCGACACGTCGGCGCCCGGGGCGGACCCGGCCGGCCGCCGACGCGGCCGCCGACGCCCGACCAGCACCACCAACGCGACCAGCCCGCCGAGCGCCGCCACGACAGCCAGCGCACGCCAATCCCACCCACCCGGGGCACGGGTGAGCACCACCGCACCCCCACCCACGTAGAGCAGAGCCACCCCGCCGATCGACGCCAACCCCGACACCACCGCCGAGGCCGCCGCGACCTCACGGGACGCCCCGGCACGCTCGTACTCCCGGATGGCGTACCCGGTGGACACCGCCGCCCCGGCCGGCAGCGAGATCGACAACGCCGTGCCGGCCAGGCTGATCGCCACCACCCGGCTGCGCCGCAGGCGCACGCCCAGGGCGTCGAGCAGCCGCCGCTGCTGCAACGCGAACGCCGCCAGCGAGACGACCTGCAGCAGTACCGCCAGCACCACCCAGCCGTAACCCGCGCCGGTCAGCGCGGCGAGGAACTCCCGCGGATCGGGCAGCCGCCCCCGCAGACCCACCACGGCCGCGCCGAGCACCCCCACGGCGACGGCGAGCAGCCGCACCCACCGACGCCGCCACAGCCCCCCGGCGGGACCCGCCGGCGGGTCGGCGCGCGGCGGGGCCGTCACCGCGGTCCCGCGCACGCGGTGAGGGTGTACTCGTTGTACCCGGCCACCGGGGTGAACCCGAGCCGGTCGTACAGCCGCAGCGCCGCCACATTGTCGACCTTCACGTTCAACGTGACGTGGTCGACGTCGGCGACCAACCGCCGGCACAACGCGGCCACCGCCGCAGCCGCCAGACCCCGCCCCCGGTACCCGGGACAGGTGGTGACGTTGCCCAACGCCGCCACCCGCCACACCGGGGAGTACACGTGCACCCCGGCCACCGCCACCAACCGCCCGTCGCGGCGCACCCCCACATACCGGCCCGTGTCGAGCATCCTCGGGTCGAACCAGTTACCCGGGTACGCCGCCGCGTACAGCCGCGTCAGCTCCGGCAGGTCGGCGGCGCCCAACGGCTGCCCCTCGCCGGGAACCGCGGCCAGCCGCGCCCGATCGGTCAACGCCATCTTCCGGTGCGCGCCGCCGTCGGCGACGTGGAACCAGCCCGCCAGCACCGACACCACACCGGGGGACAGGTGCGCGTGCAGACGCGCCGGCAACACCGGCGCCAGGTCGGTCAGCAACGCCGCCAACTCCTCCCGCCCGGCGGCGTCGGCGAACGCCAGCAACGTCGGCGGCGTCACCGCGTGGTACAGCAGCGCGACCTGCTCCCCGCGACGGAACCACGACGTGTACGGCCAGAAGAAGTCGTCCAGGTCACCCAATTGGTACGCGTGCAGCGCCGGATCTCGACCCAGCAACCGCCCCAGCAACACCCGGTCATGTTCGGCGCGCAACGGCATCCGACGATGATCACATGCCCCGGCGTGGTGACCCGCTCACGCCCGGCCGCACTCCTCGGCGGACAGATTCTCGTGCGCCCACCGGGCCAGAGCGTCCAACGCCGGCAACACCGCCGCACCCCGCTCGGTCAGCTCGTAGCTCACCCCCAGCGGCGGACCCTGCCGCACGGTGCGACGCACCAGCCCCACCCGGGCCAACTCCCCGAGCCGGTCGGACAACACCGACTCGCTGATCCCCGGCAACGCCCGGGTCAGCTCGGCGAACCCCGCCGGCCCATGCGCCAGGGTGCCCAACAGCACCCCGTTCCACCGCTTGCCGAGGAACGCGAACGCCCGCGTCAACCCCCCGTCGCAGGACCGGGGGACCTCACCGGGGGAGCGGGGCGTCATGGCCCCCACGATACGTGGCCTTACCCACGACGAAGCAACTTCGAAAAAACTAGCTGCTAGCCTCCGAGTAGTTAACGTCCCCGCCCCAAAGGAAACCCCACATGACCGACACGGTCACACCCCACCTCATCACCCTCGACACCGCAGCCCAAGCACAACTGTTCACCGACGCCCGCACCGCCAACACCTTCACCGACGAACCCGTCACCGACGCCCAACTACACGCCATCTACGACCTCGCCAAGTACCCACCCACCGCCGCCAACACCCAGCCCCTGCGAGTGCTCTACACCCGCCCCGGCGAAACCCGCAACCGACTGCTCACCCACCTGTCCGAAGGCAACCGCGCCAAGACCGCCACCGCCCCCGTCGTAGCCGTCCTCGCCGCCGACACCGACTTCCACGAATTCATCCCCCGCATCTTCCCCATCCGCCCCGAGATGCGCGACGGACTCGCCGCCGACGCCGCCGCCCGCGAAGGCATGGCCCGCTTCAACGCCACCCTCCAGATCGGCTACTGGCTACTGGCCGTCCGCGCCGCCGGCCTCGCCGCAGGCCCCATGGCCGGCTTCGACGCCGCCGCCGTCGACCGCGACCTGTTCGCCGACAGCACCTGGCGCTCCCTGCTCGTGGTCAACCTCGGCAAACCCGGCCCCGACGCCTGGTACCCCCGCCTGCCCCGCCTCGACTACGACGACATCGTCCGCCACGCCTGACCCACCGATGCCGGCCGGCGCGGGTTGCGCGCCGGCCGGCACCACCCAAGATCCCGAACGCGTCACCGCCCACGCCGACGCCGCAACCACACCCCCACAAAACCCACCGCCACGAACACCACCATCGAACACACCAACACCTTCAGCATCCGCCAACCCTCCCACCACCCACGTAGGGTGCAAAGGTGCGCCTGGCCACCTTCAACCTGCTCCACGGCCGATCCCTCACCGACGGACTCGTCGACCCCGATCGACTCACCACCGCCGTCACCACACTCGACGCCGACGTCCTCGCCCTCCAAGAAGTCGACCGCGACCAGACCCGCAGCGGCAAACTCGACCTCACCGCCATCGCCGCCCGCGCCCTCAACGCCCCCCAACACCGCTTCGCCGCCGCCCTCGTCGGCACCCCCGGCGAACACTTCCGCCCCCTCCGCCACGACGACGACGGACACGGCGAACCCTGCTACGGCATCGGCCTGGTCACCCGCCACCCCGTCCGCACCTGGCAGGTCACCCGCCTCAAACCCGCCCCCGTCCGCTCACCCGTCTACGCACCCGGCCCCGGCGGCGGCCTCATCCTCCTCAGAGACGAACCCCGCGTCGTCCTCGCCGCCGTCCTCGACACCCCCCACGGCGACATCACCGTCGCCGCCACCCACCTGTCCTTCGTCCCCGGCTGGAACGCCCACCAACTCCGCCAGACCATCCGCGCCCTGCGCGCCCTACCCGCCCCCCGCATCCTCCTCGGCGACCTCAACCTTCCCGCCGGCCCCGCCCGACTCATCTCCGGCTGGACCCCCCTCGGCCGCCGCCCCACCTACCCCGCCGCCCACCCCCGCGTCCAACTCGACCACATCCTCGCCGACCCCCACCACCGCCACCGCCTCCCACCCGTCACCGCCGTCACCACCCCCGCCAGCACCATCTCCGACCACCGCCCCCTCGTCGTCGACCTCGGCTGACCCCCGACGGACACACACCCCCCGAACCCGACAACCGTCCGGCACCTGCCAACGGCCGCCGGAACCCAGAGCCGCACCCACCGGAGGACCCGGCAGGTCGGGTCCAAGGCCTGCCGAACGTCAACCCCGCCCAGCCGCCCGCCGCGCCGCCACCACCGCATTACGGAACAACATCGCCACCGTCGTCGGCCCCACCCCACCAACCCGCGGCGTGATCGCCCCCGCCACCCGCGCACACGACTCATCCACATCCGGCAACAACCGCCGACCCTCATACCGCACCCCACCACCGACCACCACCGCACCCGGCCGCACATGCTCCGGCCGCACGATCCCCGGCACCCCCGCCGCCGCCACCAGAATCTCCGCCCGCCGCGTATACCGCGGCCAGTCCGCCACCCCCGTGTGCACCACCGTCACCGCCGCATTCGCCGTCGGCCGCTTCTGCGCCAACAACATCGCCAACGGCCGCCCCAACGTCGCACCCCGACCCAGAACCACCACCTCACGACCCGCCACCGGCACCCCATGGAACGCCAACAACGCCTCGATCCCCGCCGGCGTACACGGCAACGGCCCCGGCAACCCCAGCGCCAACCGCCCCATGTTCACCGGATGCATCCCGTCGACGTCCTTGTCCGGATCCAACACCTGCAACGCCCGGTCGTAGTCCAGATGCCCCGGAATCGGATGCTGCACCAACACCCCGTGCACACCCGCATCGGAATTGAACTCCTCGATCACCCGGTGCAGATCGGCCTGCGACGCCGACGCCGCCAGATGCACATGCGGCGACGTGAACCCCAACTCCGCCGCCTGCCGCTGCTTGATCCGGATGTACCCGGCGCTCGCGTCGTCGTCGCCCACCAGCACCGTCGCCAACGACGGCGTCACCCCCACCGCCCGCAACGCCGCGACCTCCGCCGCCACCCCACCCAGCACCTGCTGCGCCACCGGCCCACCCGGCAACAACCGTGCCGCCCCCGAAGGAACCCCACCCGAGGAAACCGCAGAAGAAGACATGGCACCACCTCGCCCGCAGGAGCCCAGGCGGACGACCCCCACGGCGAGCTCCCCGATGGTCGATCCCATCCCCGATGCCGCCAGTCGCGTACCCCTGCACCCTGCCACACCCCACACCCCGCCGGTCACCCCGCCGCGCCCTCCTCCAACCGCACCAACCCCACCAACGCCCGGTTGGTGCGGTTGGACCGCACCGCCGCCCGCTGCTGACCCGCCGTCACCTCGATGTACGTCTGCGACGACGCCAACGACGCGTGCCCCAACAACCGCATGATCTCCGCCGCGCTCGCCCCGTCCTCCGCCAAGCGCGTCGCGAACGTGTGCCGCAGCGCGTGCAACTGCGCCCCCCGCGGCACCCGGTCGACCACCCCGGCCCGCCGGTAACAGGACTCCACCAGGTACTGCAGGCCGCCCCGGCGCAGCGGCTCACCCCGCCGGTCCAGCAGCAGCGGCGAATCGGGCCGCACCGACCGCGCCCCGAACCGCCGAGCCCGACTTTCCAGGTACGCCACCACCACCCGGTCCAGCTCCGGCTCGATCGGCACCACCCTCGGCCGACCGCCCTTGCCGATCACGTCGACCCGCCGTTCACCGGGCCGCCCCGCCAACGACGCGACCCGCAGCGCCAGCAACTCCGACAGGCGCAGCCCCGCACACAGCGCCAACGCCAACACCGCCACGTCCCGCTCCGGCCACGGATCGCGCTGCCGGCCGTCCTCCCGGGACACCGCAGCGAGCAACTGCTCCGGGGTGTCCTCACCGCGCAGCGGCTTGGGCTGGGGGAGCGGGGCACGGGGTCGGTCCACGGCCGGCATCGGGTTGCCCGCCACCACCCCCTCGGCGACCAGGAACGAGAAGAAGCTGTTCCACGTCGACCAGGCGCGGTGCACCGAGGCCACGGCGCGGGGGGCGGCGAACCGGGCGAACGCCGCCCTCATGACCCTGGGGGAGAGGCCGGTGACCGGAAGCGCGTCCGACGGCAGGGGAGGGACGAGGGTCTCGCCGGCCAGGGCCGCCACCGCGCACAGATCCCGCCGGTACGCCTCCAGCGTGTGGGGGGAGGGCTTGCGGGTGGCCCGAGCGGTCAGGAACTCCTCGATCAACGACCGTACCGATTCGTCCTGTTTCTCATGCATAAGGGATATTATGCATGATTTTCGGGTTACCGGCGACCCCCAGGGGAGTGAAGAACCCTGACGCCTCGACCCCGGCCGGCATCGCCCGACTCCCGATCCCGCCTTCGGTGGTGATCAAGCGGGCTGGGGACAAGCCCGAACCGGACCAAGCCTTTTGATCACCGCCGAAGGCGGAGGGCTGGTGGGGCGAGTGCGAGGCGGGGTGGATCAAGGGGCCTGCGCGGTCAGCCGGGCCAGCCTCGGCGTGGCCGGAGGCGGGGTGGTGGGTGCTGGCGCCCGGGCCGGGCGTGAGATTGCCTGGGGCTGGAGTTCCGTCGGGATGGGCGACGGGGACGCGGGGCGCCGGAGGCCGGTTCTTTGCCGGTGCCGGCTCCTGCGCGGGAGAGGCGCCTGAACGGTCTACTTTACATAATGTACATTATCGAATCGCCGGGTGAAGGTGCCGTGAGCTGCCAGAACTTCCGCCCGAAGGCAATTCAGCCACGCACCGCCTGCGTGCATCGCCAGGCGAGCTCCGCGTCGCCGACGTGTCTGTCACCGTCGGCTGTCGGGCGGAGAGTTTTTCGTCAACTTCCGGGAAGAAGGCAGCATGCTTCCCGCACTCGACCGTCGGCACACCGTCGCGCCGCCCGGGTACAGCCGTTGGCTGATTCCGCCGGCCGCGTTGGCGATCCATCTGTGCATCGGGCAGGTCTACGCCACCAGCGTGTACAAGAACTCGCTGATCGCCCACTTCGACGCGAGCCAGACGGCGATCGGGGTGATCTTCAGCATCGCGATCGTGATGCTGGGGTTGTCGGCGGCGGTGGCCGGCACGTGGGTGGAGCGCAACGGTCCACGTAAGGCGATGTTCGTCTCGGCGTGCTTCTGGGCGGCGGGGTTCCTGGTCGGTGCGGTGGGGATCGCGACGGATCAGTTGTGGCTGCTGTACGTGGGGTACGGGCTGCTGGGCGGGATCGGGTTGGGAATCGGCTACATCTCCCCCGTGTCGACGTTGATCAAGTGGTTTCCGGACCGGCCGGGCCTGGCTACCGGGTTGGCGATCATGGGGTTCGGGGGCGGCGCGATGGTGGCCTCTCCCCTGTCCCGGCAGCTGTTGTCGCTCTACGACCCGGGCTACGACCCGGACGCCACCACGGGCGCGACGGCGTCGGGGACCGCGCTGGTGTGGCTGTTCGTGACGCTGGGCGTCGGCTACTTCATGATCATGATGTTCGGGGTGGTGAACGTGCGGGTGCCGGCGGCGCACTGGCGGCCGGCGGGGTTCGAACCGGCGCGGGCGACGGCGAGGCCGATGGTGACCACGGCGAGCGTGTCGGCGGCGAACGCGGTGCGGACGCGGCAGTTCTGGTTGCTGTGGGTGGTGTTGTTCTGCAACGTGACGGCCGGGATCGGGATCCTGGAGCAGGCGAGTCCGATGATCCAGGACTTCTTCCGTGAGGAGGGCGCGTCGGCGGTGTCGGTGGCGGCGGCGGGCGGTTTCGTGGGGCTGCTGTCGCTGTTCAACATGGGTGGCCGGTTCGTGTGGTCGTCGGCGTCGGACATGATCGGCCGTAAGCCGGTGTATGTGCTGTACCTGGGTGTGGGGATGGTGTTGTACCTGCTGCTGGCGTTGTTCGGGCAGGTGGCGACGGGGCTGTTCGTGTTGTTGGCGTGCGTGATCGTGTCGTTCTACGGGGGTGGGTTCGCCACGATGCCGGCGTACCTGCGGGACCTGTTCGGCACGTACCAGGTGGGGGCGATCCACGGCCGGGTGTTGACGGCGTGGTCGGCGGCGGGGGTCGCCGGTCCGTTGATCGTCAACGGGTTCCTCGACGCGAAGGGTGCGCCGGGGACGCTGACAGCGGCGGGGTACCGGCCGGCGCTGTTGACGATGGTGGGGGTGCTGGCCGTGGGGTTCGTGGCGAACCTGCTGGTGCGGCCGGTGCCGGAGCGGTTCCACGAGCTGGCGCCCGTCGGTTCGGGCGGGGTGCAGGGAGGGATTGCGCGATGAGCAACGGTTCGTCCGGGCAGACCGGCCGGTTGTGGATCTCCTGGTTGCTGGTGGGTGTGCTGCTGGGGTACGGGGTGGTGCAGACGGTGCTGACGGCGGCGAAATTGTTCACCGGCTGAGGGGGAACCGGCAGGGGTGCGTACGTCGGGGCGTGGAGGTCGTCGCCGACCTGTCCACGCCGGCGGGGCGCGCGGCGGCGGTCGAGGTGAGTGGCCGGCTCGGCGGTATCCCCGTCAGAGGCCGCCGGAGACGCGGAGGACGGCGCCGGTGGTGTAGCTGGCGTCGGGGCTGAGGAGCCAGGCGATGGCGGCGGCGATCTCGTCGGGTTCGCCGGCGCGGCCGAGTGGGATGCGGTCGGCGGCGGTGTCGGCGCGGTCGGGTGCGCCGGAGAGGGCGTGCAGGTCGGTGCGGACGATGCCGGGGGCGACGCCGTTGACGCGGATGCCGTGGGGGGCGAGTTCCTTGGCCAGGCCGACGGTGAGGGTGTCGGTGGCGGCTTTGACGGCGGCGTAGTGGACGTACTCCCCCGGGCTGCCGAGGGTGGCGGCGGCGGAGGAGACGTTGACGATGGCGCCGCCGTGGGTGAGGCGGCGGGCGGCTTGTTGGGCGCAGAGGACGTACCCGATGAGGTTGACGTCGACGACGTGGCGCAGGTCGTCGGCGCGTAGTTCGGTGAAGGGGCCGATGGGGCTGGTGACGCCGGCGTTGTTGACGAGGCCGGTGAGGGGGCCGAGGTCGGCGGCGGCGTCGAAGAGGCGGGTGACGGCGTCGGGGTCGGTGGTGTCGGCGGGGACGGCGACTGCGTGGCGGCCGGTGACGCGGATGTCGGCGACGACGGTGTCGGCGGCGTGGTGGTCGCGGCGGTAGCCGATGGCGATGTGGTGGCCGTGGTTGGCGAGGCGGCGGGCGGTGGCGGCGCCGATGCCGCGGCTGCCGCCGGTGATGATGGTGACGGGATTCAATGGGTGCTCCTCCCCCGGGTGCTGGTGGTGACGGTACCGGCGGGGGCGGCGGTGTTGGTGGAGAGCGCGGTCACACTGGTGATCGCTTACGCTGCCGGCGTCGACTAGTGGAGGTGTGCGGGTGTCGGGTGTGCGGGTTGGTGACCTGGTCGAGGATTTCGAGTTGCCGGACGAGACGGGGACTCTGCGGCGGTTGTCGGAGTTCCTGGCGGTGGGGCCGGTGGTGTTGTTCTTCTATCCGGCGGCGATGACGCGGGGGTGTACGGCGGAGAGCTGTCACTTCCGGGATCTGGCGGCGGAGTTCGCGGCGGTGGGCGCGTCTCGGGTGGGGATCAGTCGGGATGCGGTGGAGAAGCAGGCGGAGTTCTCCCGGTTGCACGGGTTCGACTATCCGTTGTTGTCGGATGTGGACGGTGTGGTGGCGCGGCGGTTGGGGGTGTTGCGGCGGGTGCCGTTGGGGCCGTTGGGTTCGCGGCGGATGACGTTTGTGATCGGGTCCGACCGGCGGGTGGTGGAGGTGGTGCACAGCGAGTTGGGGATGAACGAGCATGCGGATCGGGCGTTGCGGGCGTTGGGGGGCTGATCTTCGGGGTGTCGCAGCGGGCTGGTATCAAGGCAGGAATCAGACAGGTGTACGGAAGAGGGTTGTGATGGTTGCCGCGGGCCAGGGTTTGTCCACTGACGAGGTGCAGAGCATCCGGGAGGCGTTGGCGGCCGGCCGGAAGCCGAAGGTGGTGTTCACGTCGTCGGCGGGTCAGATCGCCGGTCAGGTGGGCCAGGTGGTGGAGTTGACCGATCCGTCGGTGTCCGACGAGTTCGTGGTGGTGCGGTTCGGTCGGGACGAGTTGCCGTTCTCCCCCGCCGATGTGGCGGTGGCGCCGCGGGGGGCGGGGCGTCGGGTGGTGGAGGTGAAGGCGGAGCCTGAGCCGGAGCCGGTGCCGCCTGTGGCGGAGCCGGAGTTCGTGTTGGACACGCCGCGGGTGCCGGTGGCGCGGCGGGAGGAGCCGAAGGTGGAGCAGCAGGTGGAGGCGAAGCCGGCGCGGCGGCCGGTGAAGGCGGTGAAGGCGAAGGGTCCGGCGGGTTTGACGGTGACGTTGGCGTATGCCGACGGTGAGTGGACGGTGGCGGCGCAGCAGGGTGCGAAGTCGTTGGCGAAGCCGTATGTGGTGAAGCCGGCGGAGGCGTTGCGGATGGTGGTGTTGGTGGATGTTCCGGGGGTGCAGGAGGCGGTGGAGCAGATTCTGGCTGCGGAGCGGGCGGAGGCGGAGCAGCAGGCGGGGAGGCTGCGGGCGGAGTTGGCGGAGATCGAGGCGCGGTTGGCGGAGTTGCGCGAGGCGGGTTGATCGCGCCTGGTGTGCCTGTTTCCCCGCCCTCCGTCGCCGTGTGCGGCGGGGGGCGGGGGTGTGTCGGGGTTCAGAAGTAGTCGTGCAGGTGGGCGGGGCCGGCGGCGGCGAGCAGGTCGAGTGGGCGGGGGTCGGCTGGGGTGGTGATGTGCAGTTGGCCGGTGTGTCGGAGGGTTTCGGCGTCGGTGGTGCCGGTGTAGAGCTGGGCGAAGCCTCGGACGGTCAGGTGTAGGGGTGTGTCGGTGGTGGTGCGGTGTAGTTGGGCGGCGCCATCGGCGACGTCGAGGCGCCAGGTGCCGGTGTTCCAGTCGGCGAGGTGGTCGTGGAGGGTGAAGGTGACGGTGCCGTGGGTGTGGGTGGGCCAGCCGCGTTGGGTGATGGCGCGGGTGATGTCGACGGGTCGGTGCATCCAGGTGTCGCGGTGGTGTTCGCGGGTGGCTTCGAGGGGCAGGTGGGCGGTGATGGCGTCGCCGTCGAGGAGGTTGAGTCGCAGGGTGGGGGTGACGCTGGCCCAGGTGGCGAGGGTGCGGATGAGTTCGCGGGCGGCGTCGGCGGTGGTGGCGAGGGCGTTGTCGACGGTGAGGACGGCGTCGGGGCCGCAGCCTCGGCCGCGGTCCCAGGTGGCGTAGGCGACGAGGTGACCGTCGTGTTCGACGAGGGTGAGGCCGTCGGTGGGCAGGGTGTCGGTGGGGTGGTCGTGCAGGGGGCCGCGGCGGGTGAGTAGGCCGCGGCGGTGGCGGGTGACGGTTTCGTAGAGGTCGGTGACGGCGGGCAGGTCGGCGGGGCTGCCGTCGCGGACGGTGAGGTGGGGTGCGGGTGGGTGTCGGGGTAGTGCGGCGGTGGGCAGGTCGAGGGTGCGGAGGGCGCCGGTGACCTCCCAGCCGCAGGCGCGGTAGGGGGCGCTGGTGGTGGGGAAGAGTGCGCTGATGGCGGCGCCGCGGTCGTGGGCGCCGCGTAGGAGGCCGGTGAGTAGGGCGCGGGCGACGCCTCGGCCGCGGGCTGCGGGGGCGACGGCGACGCCGGCTACGTCGGCGGCGGTTACGGGGCGGTCGTTCCACCACTGGTCGTGGTGCAGGTCGACGGCTTTGCCGAGGAGTTGGCCGGTGTGGTCGAAGGCGCCGTAGCGGGTGAGGCCGGGTGGGGTGGTGGTGGCGTGGGGCGGTGGGGTGGGTGCGGATCCGAAGGCGTGGCGGCCGAGGGTCCAGGCTGCGGTGAGGTCGTCGGGGGTGAGTTCCCGGACGTCGATGGTGGGCATCGGGTGACGGTAGCGGGCGGTGTGGTGTGTCTGCCTGGGTTTTGTCGTTCGGGTGTGCGGCAGGGGCCGGTGCGGTTACCGCGCCGGCCCCTGCTGATTGTTGGTGGTCAGTGGTGCGGGATGTGGGCGACGCCGATGCGCTTGCGGAACACCCAGTAGGTCCAGCCCTGGTAGGCCAGGACGATGGGGGTGAACACGACCGCCACCCAGGTCATGATCTTCAGGGTGTAGGGGGTGGAGGCGGCGTTGGTGGCGGTGAGCGTGCCGGCGGCGTCGAGGGTGGAGGGCAGTACGTTCGGGAACAGCGCCGCGAACAGCGTTGCCACGGCCAGCGCGATTGCCACGGCGGTGCCGGTGAACGCCCATCCTTCGCGGCGTAGCCGGGCGGCGGCGAGGCCGGCGAGCAGGGCCAGCGCCGCGCCGACGGCGAAGACGACGGCGGCCGTGCTGGAGCGGATGGTCAACGTCCAGCTCAGGAACGCCACCGCGAGCACGGCGGTGGCGATGCCCAGGCGTACCGCGAGTTTGCCGGCGCGGTCGCGGACGTCGCCGACGGTTTTCAGCGCGATGAAGACGGCGCCGTGGGTGAGGAACAGTGCGGCGGTGGTGGCGCCGCCGAGCAGGGCGTACGGGTTGAGGAGGTTGAGTAGGCCGCCGACGTATTCGTGGTCGGCGTCCAGGGGTACGCCGCGCACGATGTTGGCGAAGGCGACGCCCCAGAGGATCGCCGGCACCACGGAGCCGACGAAGATCGCTGTGTCCCAGCGGCGTTTCCAGGAGGCTTCGGGGCGTTTGTGGCGGTATTCGAAGGCGACGCCGCGGATGATCAGGGCCAGCAGGATCAGCAGCAGCGGCAGGTAGAAGCCGGAGAAGAGGGTGGCGTACCACTCGGGGAAGGCGGCGAACATGGCGCCGCCGGCGGTGATGAGCCAGACCTCGTTGCCGTCCCAGACGGGGCCGATGGTGTTGATCAGGACGCGGCGTTCGCGGTCGTTGCGGCCGAGGACGGGTAGCAGCATGCCGACGCCGAAGTCGAAGCCTTCGAGGATGAAGTAGCCGGTGAACAGCACGGCGACGAGGAGAAACCAGATGGTTGTCAGTTCCATGGTGGGCTCCGGGTCAGTAGGCGAACGCGAGCGGGCGTTCGGCGTCGCCGCTGTCGTCGGTGGGGTCGGGGTGGTCGGTGAGGTCGGGTACGCCGGCGCGGGCGTAGCGGAGCAGGAGTTTGACCTCGATGACGGCGAGGATGGCGTAGATGAGGGTGAAGGCGGTGAATGAGGTGAGGACTTCGGTGAGGGAGACGCTGCGGGACACGCCGTCGCGGGTGAGCATCTCGCCGAAGACGATCCAGGGTTGGCGGCCCATTTCGGTGAAGATCCAGCCGAACGAGTTGGCGGCGAGGGGTAGTAGCGGCATGACCAGGCCGGCGCGCAGGAGCCATTTGCTGGTGGGGGTGCGGCCCTTGCGTTGTGTCCAGAGGACGAGCAGGGCGATCGCGGCGGCGGCGAGCCCGAAGGCGATCATGAAGCGGAAGCTCCAGTAGGTGATGGGGATGATCGGGGTGTAGCTGCCGGCGCCGTACTGGCTGGCGTACTGGGCCTGTAGGTCGTCGATGCCGTGGACGGTGCCGTTGGGGTCGCCGGTGCCGAGGTAGGACAGCAGGTAGGGGATCTTGAGGGCGAAGACCTCGCGGCTGCCGTCGAGGCTGCCGATGGTGAGTACGGAGAACGAGGCGGGGCTCTCGGTGGTGTAGAGGCCCTCGGCGGCGGCCATCTTCATCGGCTGCACCTGGGTCATGATCTTGCCCTGGATGTCGCCGGTGATGAGTACGAGCGCCGAGGAGGCCAGGACGACCCAGGCGCCGAACTTGGTGGCGAAGCGGTAGGCGGGGGTGTCGGCGCTGTCGCGGTTGCGGATGGTGTGGTACAGGCCGACGGAGACGACGAGGGACCCGGCGACGAGGAACGCACCGGCGAGGGTGTGCGGGAAGGTGATCAGGGCGACCTTGTTGGTGAGCACGGCGAGGAAGTCGGTCAGCTCGGCTCGGCCGGTGTCGGGGTTGATGCGGTAGCCGACGGGGTTCTGCATGAAGGAGTTCGCGGCGAGGATGAAGTAGGCACTGAGGTTGGTGCCGATGGCGGCGGCCCAGATGGCGGCGAGGTGCAGGCGTTTGGGCAGCCGGTCCCAGCCGAAGATCCACAGGCCGATGAAGGTGGATTCGAGGAAGAAGGCGACGAGGGCCTCGATGGCCAGGGGGGCGCCGAAGATGTCGCCGACGAAGCGGGAGTAGTCGCTCCAGTTCATGCCGAACTGGAATTCCTGCACGATGCCGGTGACCACGCCCATCGCGAAGTTGATCAGAAAGAGCTTGCCGTAGAACTTGGTGAGTTTGAGGTAGCGCTCGTTGCCGGTGCGGTGCCACAGGGTCTGCAGGATGGCGACGAGCACGGACAGGCCGATGGTCAGCGGCACGAACAGGAAGTGGTAGACGGTGGTGACACCGAACTGCCAGCGGGCGACGTCCAACGCGTCCACCTGATAACCCCCAGCCTTTCATACTACGAGACGTAGTAGATACTACTGGGCGTCGTAGGGAGTCGTCAGGGGCGGAGGTCCCGAGCCGGCCCGGGACCAATGACCTTGATCACCACTGCCGCTCGGCCCACCCGGGCGGGCGGTCCCCCGGCCGTGGCGGCGGCGTGCGACCATCGAGCGTTGATGGACACCCCGACCGGCCCCTGGCGGCCGCCCCTGCTCTGGCGTGGCGCCCAACTGTTCGCCCGCGCCCTCGTCGGCGCCCTGGCCCGCCTCGAAGTCACCGGCGACGTGCCCGACCGGCTGCGCCGCGGCCCGCTGATCCTGGCCGCCAACCACCTCAGCCCGTTCGACCCGGTGGTCCTGGCCGCCGCCTGCCGCGCCCGCGGCGTCGCTCCCCGGATCATGGCCACCGGCGGCCTGTTCCGCACCCCGCTCGTCGGCGCCGCGATGCGCCGCGCCGGGCACCTGCGCGTGGACCGGGGCACCGACGCCGTGCACCGGGCCCTCGACGACGCGGCCAGGGCCGTGGCCGACGGGTCGGTGATCCTGGTCTACCCGGAGGGCCGCATCGGCCTGGACCCCGGCCTGTGGCCCGAGCGCGGCAAGACCGGCACCGCCCGGCTCGCCTTCGCGTGCGGCGCCCCCGTGGTGCCCGTCGCGCAGTGGGGCTCCCACGAGGTGCTGCCCTACCGGGCTCCGAGGGGCATGTTGCGCGCCCTCGCCCGGGCGGTGGTTCGCCGGCCGGTGCTCAGGGTGCGCTTCGGGGCGCCCGTGGACCTGACCGGCATCGACCCAGCGGCCCCCGGCGCGGCGGCCCGGGCCACCGACCGGATCATCGACGCGGTCACCGACAGCCTGGTCCCGTTGCGCCCCGACGAGCCCGACCGGCCCCGGCACGTCGACCCGGGCCGCCCCAGCGACACCAGCCGCTCCCACCGGCGAGGCCCGCGGCCCTGACCCGGTCGCGTCGGGGCGCCCGACGCGACCGGGTCAGGTGGGTCAGGCGGCCGGTTCCAACGCCACCACCGGGATCACCCGGCCCGCCCGGGCCTGGTAGTCGGCCCAGCCCTGGTCGGCCTGCGCCGCACGGGCGAAGGCCCGGTCCCGCTCGTCGCCGGCCAGCACGACCGCCCGCGCCCGCCAGGTCGACACCCCGTCCTCGACGGTGACCAGCGAATCGGCCGCCAGGTTGCGGAACCACTGCGGGTCCCGCGGCGCTCCCCCGGCCGAGGCGATGACGAGAACCCGGCCGTCCTCGCCGGTCACCCGGCCCACCGGGGTGGTGTGCGGTGCGCCGGTGCGCGCCCCTGTGGTGGTCAACAGCAGCAGCCGGGCGCCCTCGAACCACCCCCCGACCCGGCCGCCGTTGGCGCGGAACTCCTCGATGATCTGCTGGTTGAAGTCGTTGGGCATGCGGTGTCCATTCTCCGGACCGGGTGCTCGCCTCGCGCGGGGCGGGGCGGTGGGTGACGGGAAGAAGCGGCCGGCGAGCGGCCCCCGGGAGGGGCCACGTCGGGGGCGCTGCGGAAGGTGACGTGAAGCGGCAGGACGAGCCGCCCGCGCGGGGCGGGGGGTGGGTGTCACTCACGCACGGCGGGCCGCGGGCCCGCCCGGCCTTCACGCCTCGGCCGGGTGCCCTGTCCGCTCGTGGCCCATGGCCGACCCGGCAGTCACGATGTCAGATACTAGTGTCGCCTCCGGATCACCGGCAATGCCCCGGCCGCTTGCGCAGACGGTCCCGCGTCCCCTCCGACGAAACCGCCACGCCGCCCCGGGTGCGGACCTGCGCGGCGGCCCGGCGGTCTCGTCGGGTCGAGCACGCCGACCCCGACGGTCAGGCGGTGACCGGCTGGGCGGCCTGACCGACCCGACGGCGGTTCATTCCCGGCCGGACACCCGCCGGCCACCGCCGCCCGGCATACTGCCCACCGTGCAGCCCCGCTCCGGCTACCTCGACGCGCCCGCGCCGCTGGCGTTCGCCCACCGCGGCGGTGCGGCCGACGGCGACGAGAACACCACCGCCGCGTTCGCCCGCGCCGTCGACCTGGGCTACCGGTACGTCGAGACCGATGTGCACGGCACCGCCGACGGGGTCGCCGTGGTCTTCCACGACGCCACCCTGCGCCGGGTCACCGGAGAGCCGGGGCGCATCGCCGACCTGCGCTGGGCCGACCTGGCCTCGGTGCGTGTCGGCGGCGCCGCCGTGGTGCCCCGCCTCGACGACGTTCTCGCCGCCTGGCCGGACGTGAGGTTCAACATCGACATCAAGGCCGACGGGGGCGTCGAGGCGACCGTCGCCGCGCTCGGTCGGGCCGGCGCCGGCGACCGGGTGCTGCTGGCCTCGTTCAGCGACGCCCGGCTGGCCCGGCTGCGGGCGTTGACCGGCGGGCGGATCGCCACCGGCCTCGGCATGCGCGGGGTGGCCCGGCTGCGGGTGGCGTCCCTGCACGGCCGGCCGCTGCGGCTGCCCCCGTCGGTGGTCGCCGCCCAGGTCCCGCCCCGCTACGGCCGGATCCCGGTCGTGGACCGCCGGTTGATCGCCTACGCCCACCGGCTCGGACTGCATGTGCACGTCTGGACGATCGACAAACCTGCCGAGATGCACGAGTTACTTGATCTTGGAGTGGATGGCATCATGACCGATCACGTCGGCGTGCTGCGCGACGTCTACCGCAGCCGCGGCCACTGGGCCGCCTGAGAACCGGCGGAGGAAAACCCCCATGGCCGAGACCGTCACCCCGACGGTGGACAACCCCCCGCCGCCGGCGAGCACCGCCCGCGAGCGGCGCGGCTGGTACCTCTACGACTGGGCCAACTCGGCCTTCCAGACCACGGTGATCACCGTGTTCCTCGGCCCGTTCCTGACCACCGTCACCGAGCTTGCCGCCGGCTGCGAGCTCGGCGCGGACAGCTGCGACGGCTACGTCCACCCGCTGGGCATCCGGGTCGCCGCCGGCTCGTACTACCCGTACCTGATTTCCCTGTCGGTGTTGCTGACGGTGTTCGTGCTGCCCGTGATCGGCGCGGTCGCCGACCGCTCGGCGCACAAGAGGCGGCTGCTCGGCGCGGCGGCGTTTACCGGCGCCGGGGCGACCATCGCGATGGCCCTCGTCACCGGTGAGCGGTACCTGCTCGGCGGGGCGCTGTTCCTCGTCGCGAACATCTCCTTCGGCGCCGCCGTGGTCGTCTACAACTCGTTCCTGCCGCAGCTCGGTGGCCCCGACGAACGCGACGGCATCTCCAGCCGAGGCTGGGCCATCGGCTACCTCGGCGGCGGGGTGCTCCTGGCGCTGAACCTGGTCGCGGTCACGATGTTCAGCGAGGACGGCAACCCGCAGCGCACCCTGGACCTGGCCCGCTGGTCGATCGTGTCCGCCGGCGTGTGGTGGGCGGTGTTCACCCTGGTGCCGCTGCGCTGGCTGCGTGAACACCCCACCGCCGCGGCGCTGCGCGGCGGCGGCAACGTGCTCGGCGACGGGTTCCGGCAGCTCGGCCGCACCCTGCGGGAGATCAAGGCCTACCCGCTGACCCTGTACTTCCTGCTGGCGTTCCTGGTCTACAACGACGGCATCCAGACCGTGATCACCCTGGCCAGCCAGTACGGCACCGAGGAGCTGCACCTGGAGCAGGGCACCCTGATCGTGACGATCCTGCTGGTGCAGTTCCTCGCCTTCGGCGGCGCCCTCGGCCTCGGCGCGCTGGCGCGGCGGATCGGGGCGTGGAAGACGGTGCTGCTCAGCCTCGTGCTGTGGACCGGTGTGATCATCGCCGCGTTCCGGCTGCCCGAGAAGGCCCCGCTGCCGTTCATGATCCTCGGCGGGGCGATCGGCCTGGTCCTCGGCGGCAGCCAGGCGCTGAGCCGGTCGCTGTTCAGCCAGCTCATCCCCGCAGGCAAGGAGGGCGAGTACTACGGCTTCTACGAGATCAGCGACAAGGGCACCAGCTGGCTCGGGCCCCTCGCGTTCGGGCTGGTGTTCCAGCTGACCTCCTCCTACCGGGTGGGTCTGGTCTCCCTGCTGATCTTCTTCGTGGTCGGGTTCGCGCTGCTGGCCGCCGTGCCGATCCGCCGCGCCATCGTCGCCGCCGGAAACACCCCGCCGCGGGTGCTGTAGCGCGCCGGTCCGGTGCGTGGGCCCCGCATCCCCGGGGGCCCACGCACCGGACCGATCGTCAGCCGTCGATGGACTAGGCTGCCCCGACGTGACCGACGACGCCGCCCCGACCTGCCTGGCCCGGCCCCTCCCCGGCCCGGACGACACCCGCGCCGGCTGCGCCGCAGCCCGGGGCGTCGACGGCCGCCCGCTGCACGCCGCCGCGCTGAAGTTCTTCTGGGGGCCGATGGACTGCGGCAAGTCCACGATGGCCTTGCAGATGAACTACAACCACGCCCGGCAGGGCCGCCGTGGCCTGGTCACCACCCGCATCGACCGGTCGCTGGGCCCGCAGGTCACCACCCGCATCGGCCTGGCCCACTCCGCGATCGAGGTCACCGACGGCCTCGACCTGCGCGACCTGGTCCGCGACGCCTGGGCCGAGGGGCTCCGGGTGGACTACCTCATCTGCGACGAGGCGTCGTTCTACGACCTCGAACACATCGAGCAGATGGCCGAGCTGGTCGACAACTACGACGTCGACGTGTACGCCTTCGGCCTGGCCACCGACTTCCGGTCCTGCCTGTTCCCCGCCGCCCGGCGGCTGTTCGAGCTGGCCGACTCCGTCGCCCGCATCCAGGTCGAGGTGCTGTGCTGGTGCGGCCGGGAGGGGCTGCTCAACGCCCGCGTCGTCGGCGGCCGGGTCGCCCGCGAGGGCGAACAGGTCGTCATCGGCGACACCGCGAACAGCGCGCAGGTGCGCTACCGGGTGCTGTGCCGGCGGCACTACCGCGCCGGGGACCTCGGCGGCCGGTAACACCGCGCCGACGGGTCAGTACGGGTCCCCGCACACCCGCCAGCCGTCGGACTCCCGCACCACGGGCAGCTCCCGCTGTTCGCTGCCGCCGCCGTCGCGGGTCAGCCGCACCGCCACCGTGCCCCGGGGACGGCCGCCTCGGGTGGCCACCGCCACGTCGGTGATCTCGTAGCCGGTGACCTGCGGCGGGGTCCGCAGCCACGCGGCGAAGCCCGCCGCGCTCCACCGGCTGCGCGCGTCGGCGCACAACCGCCCGTAGGCCCGGTCGACGTCGCCGGCGGACACCTCCCGCAGGAACCCGTCGGCGGCCTCCCGCACCGGGCCGCTGGACCCGGCCACCACCTGCACGTTCCACGCCCCCAGCCCGGCCACCCCGACCAGGCACAACCCCAGCCCCGCGCCGGCGGCCAGCAGCCCGGTGCGCACCGGCCGGCTCCGCCGGGCCGGCCGGCTCCACGACCGCTCACCGCCCATCACCTCCGACCGTAGGCGGCCGGCCGCCGGCCCGCAGCAACTCGCCCCCGGTCGCCTCCGGGGCACGCATCGTCTACCGTCGGCGCACACCCCGACGCGAGCGCCCCGGAGGCGAGACGATGACCCGTTACGTGCAGCCGGTGTCCACCCCCGAGGACCCGTACACCGGGGACCGCCTGCTGCGGTCCTGGCTGAGCCGGCAGCTCGGCGCGGACGGACACGACGCCGCGCAGGGCCCGCTGACCGACCTGGCCGCCGACGTGACCGGGCCGCTGCGCGCCGCGCACGCCGACGCCGAGGCCCACCCGCCGACCCTGGTCCGTTACGACCCGTGGGGCGCCCGCGTCGACCGCGTCGACACCTCCGCCGGCTGGCAGGCCCAGCGCGCCGCCGCCGCCCGGCACGCCGTGGTCGCCCTGCCCTACCTGGAGTCGGCGCGCGGCACGTGGGGCGCCGCCACCCGCGTCGTCCAGCACGCCCTGCTGCACCTGTACGGGCCGGAGTCGGCCACCTTCTCCTGCCCGGTGGCGATGGCCGACGGCGCGGCGGCGCTGCTCAGCCTCCCCGAGGTCGACGCGGACGTCCGCGACGCGTGGCTGCCCCGGCTCACCTCCACCGACCCGGACACGGCGATCGTCAGCGGGCAGTGGATGACCGAGTCGCAGGGCGGCTCCGACCTGTCCCGCTCCACCACCACCGGCCGGCCCGCCGCCGACGGGTCGTGGCGGCTGACCGGGGAGAAGTGGTTCTGCTCCGCCGCCGACGCCCCGATGGCGGTGGCCCTGGCCCGGCCCGAAGGCGCCGGACGGGGCAGCCGGGTCCTCGCCCCGTTCCTGGTGCCCCGCTACGCCGCCGACTCGCCGCTGGCCGGGGCCAGCGCCGCCGCCGACTCGCCGGCGCCCGGGGTCACCGTGCACCGGCTCAAGGACAAGCTGGGCACCTGGGCGCTGCCGACGGCCGAGATCGGGCTGCGCGACGCGTACGCGCTGCCGCTGGGCGACCCGGCCGTGGCCGGCCTGGTCCGGGCGATGACCCTGGTGGTGGTGACCCGGGTGCACAACGCCTCCGCCGCGGCCGGCGGGATGCGTCGCGGCCTGGCCTACGCCCGCGCGTACGCCGACGCCCGTACCGTCGCGGGCGGGCGGCTGGCCGACAACCCGCTGCACCGGGCCACCCTCGGCGCCCTCGCCGTCGACGCCGCCGCCGCGTTCGCCCTGGCCGGGCACGCGTTCGCGCTGCTCGGCCGGGTGGAGGTGGGCGCCGACCCGGACGCCGCCGCCGAGCTGCGGGTGGTGGCCCCGCTGGCCAAGCTCGCCACCGGCCGGCTCGCCGTCAGCTCCGCCAGCGAGTACGTGGAGTGCTTCGGCGGCGCCGGGTACGTCGAGGACACCGGCGTGCCCCGGCTGCTGCGCGACGCGCAGGTCCTGCCGATCTGGGAGGGCACCACCAACGTGCTCGCCCTGGACGTGCTGCGCGCGGTCACCCGGGAGGACGCGGGCGCGCCCCTGCTGCGCAGGCTGTCCGCCGCCGTGGACCTGGCCCGGCCGCTCTCCCCCGCCCTGGCCGACACCCTCGCCTCGGTCACCGGGGAGCTGACCACCGCCCTGACCGACGTCACCGCCGACCCGGGGGCCGCCGACGTGGTCGCCGGCGCGCGCGGGCTGGCGTTGCGCCTGGCGGCGGCGCTGGCCTGCGCCCTGCTCGTCGAGCACGCCGCGTGGGGCGACGAGCAGGCCGAGGTGGCCGCCCGGCTCTGGGCCCGGCGGCGGCTGCGCCACGAGGACATCTCCGGCGACGCCCACCAGCACCTCGACCTGCTCTGCTGAGCGCTGTCGGGCTAGCGGGCCAGCAGCGCCCGAAGCGCCGCGACCACCTCGGCGGGCGCCTCCTCGGCCATGAAGTGCCCAGATGTCACGGTGCGGTGCTCCAGGTCAGCCCCCCACAGGCCGGCCGCGTCGTAGCCGAGGGCTGTGCCCCAGTCCTGCTGGAGCACGGTAACCGGCATGGCCAGCCGGTTGCCGGCCGCCCGGTCGGCCGTGTCGTCGGTGACGTCGATGCCGGCCGACGCCCGGTAGTCGGCGACGATCGAGGTGACCGCGCGGGGGTGGTCCAGGCCCGCGCGGACCGCGACCAGGGCGCCCCGGTCGTGCCCGGCCAGGGCGAACCGCTCGTGGCCGAGCGCGCGGGCCAGGGCCACCACGTCGGCGGCCATGGTCCGCTTGGCGTAACGGGTGCCGTCGGCATCGGCGGGCTTGTCGCTCCTCGCCGGCAGCGGCATGCCCGGCATGGAGCGGGGCATGCTTCCCCTGGCCCTGCTGTCGCTGCGCCTGGCGCGGCACCCCGGCACGGGCGTCGCGGACCTGTCGCCCGTGCCGCCCGACCACGGGTGGGACGACTGGGACTGGGGCCCGTACGAGCCCTGGGTGCGCCCCCTGCTCCTGCTGTCCGCCGGCCACCGCGACGAAGCTGCCGCCGCGCTGCGCGCCCTGCCCGACTCGCCCCACGACCTGCTGTGGGAGGCCAGGCTCTGCCTCGCCGGCCGCGCGGCGCTGGCCCTGGGCGACCAGGCCACCATGCGACGCGTCCATGCCGAGTTACTGCCCGCCGCCGGTGAGCTGGCGGGCGCGGGCAGCGGGGTGCTCACCCTCGGCCCCGTGGCCGGCCACCTCGCCGACCTCGATGCGGCGCTGGGCCGCCCCGGCGAGGGCTGAGAGCCGAGCACGCGGGTGAACCACCAGCTTGAGGCCAGACGGCGGGGCATGCCGGCAAGGCACCGTCGTGGAGCGAAAACCACTCCGCAGCGGGTTTCAGCCCCGGCGCCGGGCCCGAGCCGCCCAGATCACGTACGCCGGGTCGCGGTCGAGGTTGTGCCGGTCCCGGTCGTAGCGGCGGGTGGTGCGCGGGTCGGCGTGTCCCATGGCGTCCTGCACGTCCTCCAGAGGCACTCCCTCGGCGCGGGCGGTGGTGGCGAACGCGTGCCGCAGCGAGTGCGGGGACAGTTTCGCCCACGCCGGGATGCCGGCCGTCCGGGCCAACCGGCGGACCAGGCGGAACACCGAGTGCCGGTCCAGCCGGCCACCGGTCGCTGTCACCAGCAGTGGCCCGGTCAACTCGGGCACCGTCACCCGGGCCTCCGCCGCCCGCTCGGCCAGATAGGCGTCGACCGCGTACGTGGTCGACGGGGTCAGCGCCCGCCGGCGCGGCTTGCCGCCCTTGCCGACGAACCGGACGCTGCGGTGTCCCCGCTCCGCGCCCAGGTCGGCCAAGTCCAGCGAGACCAGCTCCCCCACCCGCAGCCCCAGGTCGGCCAGCAGCGCCACGGCGGCCCGGTTACGCGCTGCGGTCGGGCCGGCCTCGGCCTCCGCGGCGGCCAGCAGCGCGTCCACCTCCTCGGGGGTGAGACCCACCGTCGCCGAGTGGTCCCGGTCGATGCGGGGCCGGTCGGCGCCGGAGACCGGGTTCGCCTCGACGGCGCGCAGCTTGACCAGGAAGTCGTACCAGCTGGACAGGGCCGACAGTTTGCGGGCCACCGTGGCCGGCGTCAGCGGCCGGCCGGTGCGCGCCGCCGGGTCGCTCTCCAACTCCCGGCCGTAGGCGTTGACGTCAAGAAAGTTCGCCCGCAGCGGGTCCAGCTCGCGCACGGCGCACCAGGCCAACCAGCCGGCCACGTCCCGCCGGTACGCGTCGCGGGTGTGCTCGGACAGCCGCCGGTTACGCAGCCACGCCTCGGTGAAGTCACCCGGCCCGGCCCCGCGCAGGGCCGGGCGGGCCGCACCACGCGAGGGCACCGGAAACTCGGGACGCGACATGCGAGAAAGACTCTCAGCCCTCGGTCGGATCGGCGGTGAGGCGCGCCCGGCCGGTTTCCCGCCCCGGCCCCGAGATCACCTCACGGCGCAGACGCCGCCGGAGTTCGCCGCGATGCTGGCCGGCATGGACCGTGCCATCGCCGAGGGGGCTGAGGACCGCACCACCGACGTCGTCCAGGGACTCACCGGCCGCCCGCCGCACGGCTTCCGCGCAAGTCGCCAACCGGGAGATGACACGGGACGGATGAGTTTCGACGGTACGACCAGCCCCGGCGGGAAGACGGGGCAGACGGTCACCGGCTCCGCTCGCCATACTTGATCACATGCTCTGGGGTGTCGACGGTCCACATTTCCTGCTGGACTACGCGGTGGCGGCCGTCGCCGCGCTGGCTGTCGCGCTGACGGTGCGCGGGCTGACCGGTCGCCGCACCATCGGCGGCGAGCCGGGGCTGATCGAGCTGGCCTACCTGACTGACCGGGCGGCGCTGGCCTGCCAGCTCGCCGTGGCCACCCTGCGCCGCGCGGGCGCGTTGCGGCCCGCGGAGCTGGCCACCATGGTCGCCGTCGCCCCGCCCCCGGCGCGGTCGACGCCCCTGGTCCGCGCGGTGCACGCCGCGCTGCGACGACCGCAGACCTGGGCGGCTGTCCTCGCCGACCCCGGGGTCAACCGGTCGCTGCGCCGGCTGGTCGCCGGCCTCCTGCGCGACGGGTGGCTGCTGACCCGATGGCAGCGCCGGCGCATCGCTCTCGGCGCGGTGCCGCTGTTCGCCGTCGCCGCCGTCGGGATCCTGCGGCTGGTGGAGAGCGCCGCGCAGTCCCGCGACGCCGGTGGCCCCGCCTCCGTCGTCGGTCTGCTACTGGGTTGCGGGGTGACCCTGCTCGGCGGGTGGTGGTTGTGCGAGGTGCCGGAGATCGGGGCCGCCGCCCGCCGGCTGCTGCGCCAGGCCCGGCGTACGCACGCCGACCTGGACCCGCAGCGGCGGCCGGCGTGGAGTGAACGCGGCACCGACGAACTGCTGACGGCGATGGCGCTGTTCGGGGCGCGCCCGCTGCTCGCCGTCGACCCGCGCTTCGCCGACCTGGTCGGGGTGCACGACGACCGGCCCCGACCGCCGACGCCGAGGCAGGCCGCGCGGCACGAGCGGCGCGACGTCCCCGACAACCGGTAGCCGATCAGACCCCAAGACGTCCTCTGGTTCACCCACCGGCGCCGACCTGGATATCGAGGCCCGGGGGCGGGTGCCGGATGAGCAGCAGATGTGTTCGGCTGGCGGCGGCGTCGCCGTACGCGGCGTGTCGCCGCTTCGGGAGGAGAGTGTCCGTTCACAGCGGACGACAAAAAGTAAAAGCAAGGAGGTCAACCACTCCTTGCCACTCTCAATATATAGCGCACTGGGGGCCTTGCGGCAAGACCCGGGTCGTGCCGCAGAATCTCCAGCCGAAGCCAGAACCTGCGGAAATCAGTGCTCTGCGGCATACGTGTGTTTTCGTCGACGTGCGGGTCTCGCGGGAGGTCGAACCGCCGGTGGGACTCGCGGCGCGGGCACCCGGCGCGGAGGCGCGGATGCGCCGGCCGACGAACTGCGCGGGGCAGCTGGCCGTAATGCCACCTTGTTGAATGGGGCTCTCATGATTGACGTGATCGTTGCCGGCGGTGGGCCGACCGGCTTGATGCTGGCCGGCGAGTTGCGGCTGCACGGCGTGCACGCGCTCGTGCTGGAGAAGGAGACGGAGCCGGCCAGGTATGTCCGCGCGCTCGGTCTGCACGCGCGCAGCATCGAGGTGATGGACCAGCGCGGTCTGCTGGAGCGGTTCCTCGCGCTCGGCCAGCAGTACCCGGCCGGTGGTTTCTTCGCGGGTATCCCCAAGCCGTCGCCGGGCCGGTTGGACACCGCACATCCGTACGTCCTCGGCATACCCCAGACCACCACCGACCGACTGCTGGCCGAACACGCCATCGAGGTCGGCGTCGAGGTCCGGCGCGGCTGTGAACTGGTCGGGCTGAGCCAGGACGACCACGGGGTGACCGTCGAGCTGGCCGACGGCACGCGGCTGCGCTCGCGTTACCTCGTCGGCTGCGACGGCGGCCGGAGCACGGTGCGCAAGCTGCTCGGCGTCGGCTTCCCCGGCGAGCCCACCAGGGTCGACACGCTGCTGGGCGAGATGGAGGTGACCGCTCCGCCGGAGACGGTGGCCGCCGTGATGGCGGAGGTCCGCAAGACGCAACTTCGGTTCGGCGCCGGGCCCCTCGCCGACGGGGCGTACCGCGTCGTCGTGCCCGCCGAGGGGGTGGCCGAGGACCGTACGGTCCCACCGACCCTTGAGGAGTTCAAGCAACAGCTGCGGGTCCACGCCGGCACCGACTTCGGCGTGCACTCACCGCGCTGGCTCTCCCGCTTCGGCGACGCCACCCGGCTTGCCGAGCGCTACCGGGTCGGCCGGGTGCTGCTGGCCGGCGACGCGGCGCACGTCCACCCGCCGTTGGGCGGGCAGGGGCTCAACCTCGGCATCCAGGACGCGTTCAACCTGGGCTGGAAACTGGCCGCCGAGGTCGACGGCTGGGCACCGGAGGGGCTGCTGGACAGCTACCACACCGAACGGCGCCCGGTGGCTGCCGACGTGCTGGACAACACCCGCGCACAGACCGTGCTGATGTCCCTTGAGCCGGGCCCCCAGGCAGTGCGCCGGCTGATGACGGAACTGATGGAATTCGAGGACGTGAACCGGTACCTGACCGAGAAGATCACCGCGATCGGGGTCCGCTACGACTTCGGCGAGGGGCATGAACTGCTCGGCCGGCGGCTGCGGGACGTGGGGCTGAAGCGGGGGCGCCTCTACGAGCTGATGCGCGGCGGCCGAGGGCTGTTGCTCGACCAGACCGGTCGGCTCTCGGTGGCGGGTTGGGCGGATCGGGTCGACCACGTCGTCGACGTCAGCGAGGAACTGGACGTGCCCGCCGTGCTGCTGCGGCCGGACGGCCACGTGGCGTGGGTCGGTGACGACCAGCAGGATCTGCTCAGCCACCTGCCCAGGTGGTTCGGCGCTGCCGTCAGCTGAGCGCGCGGTGGTGGCTCGAAGTGCGGGATCTATCTCCAGCCGAGGCCGGCACGGTCCGGTGAAAGCTCCCTGAACTCACCCTAGAGCCGGCGGTCGGTCGTCAGGACGATCGCCGCGGCAGGGCACAGGTCGACGGCCTCGCGAACCGAGTCCCGCGTTTCAGCGGGCGGCTCGGGTCGCAGCACGATCGCCTTGCCATCGTCCTGACGCTGGTCGAACACCTCGCCGACCGTCAACACGCACATCCCGGAGCCGACGCAGCGCTCGGCGTCCACAGTGATCCTCATTGGTCACGCATCCCAGGTGACGGGGAGGCTCTTCACCCCGTAGATGTCCGCGGTCTCCGGGCGCAGGGAAACCCCTTCAGGCGGTACGGCCAAGCGGAGCGTGGGGAAGCGGCTGACCAGCGCGGGGAACGCGACCCGCATCTCGACGCGGGCCAGCTGCTGACCCAGGCACTGGTGGATGCCGTGGCCGAAGGCCAGGTGCCCGCCGTCCTGCCTGTGGAGGTCGAGCACGTGGGGATCGGTGAAGCGCTCGGGGTCGCGGTTGGCGGTGTGGTACGACAGGATCACCGGCGAGCCGGCCTTGATGGTCTGGCCGCCCACCTCGACATCCTTTAGCGCCGTCCTCATGAACGTCTTGGCGACACTGAGGTACCGCAGCAACTCCTCCACGGCCCGGTCGGCGAGCGCGGGATCGGCGCGCAGCGCGGCCAGCTGCTCCGGGTTGCGCAGCAGCGCGAAGGTGCCAAGGGCCAGCATGTTCGCGGTGGTGTCGAGCCCGGCCGCCAGCAGGATCAGGGCGATCCCCTTCAGCTCCTCATCGGTCAGATCGCTGTCGGTGAGGTCGCTGAGCACGTCGTCGGTGGGGTTCGCGCGTTTGGTAGCCACCAGTTCCGCGAGATAGTCCTGGGTCGCGGTGTAGGCCGCTATCAGGTCCTCGTCGCTTGTCTCCCCGTTCATGAACGAGTCGACCTGCTCCTGGAAGGACTTCCGGTCCTGGTACGGCACACCCAGCAGCTCACAGATCATGATGGCGGGGATGGGCTTGGCGAACGCGGTCACCAGGTCCGCCGGCGGCCCGGCCTCCTCCATGGCATCCAGGTGGTCAGCGGTGATCTGCGCGACGCGCTCGGTGAGCAGTCGCATCCGCCGTACGGTGAACTTGCCCATCAGCGGTTTTCGATAGCGGCTGTGCTGGGGCTCGTCCATGAGGAGGAACTCGCCGGGCGGCGCCGGGGGGACCTCGATGTCTCCGTAGTCGATGGTCGGGTGGAGCATGAGCTCCTTGCGTGAGCTGAACCGCGAGTCGGCCAGGACCGACCTGACCAGGTCATATCCGGTGATCAGCCAGCCGGGTTGTCCGCCGGGGAAGGTGTAGCCGCTGATGGGGCCGTGCCGGCGGGCATCGACCAGCTCTGCCGGCGGGTCGAAGGGGCAGCCGGGCTGACGCGCCGTCGGCATCGTCGTGAGGGCGTGCAGGGATTCACCCATGACCAATCCTCATCTCGCGATAGTACGTGTTAGGCAATACTCGAAAGCTACGTTGCATTCAGAATGAATGTCAATCGCTCGAAAAGCGTTCTCCCAGGTGTATGGCGGAAAATTGATGCAATGACGCTGGGCTCAAATGCAATGACGCGTTGCAATGAATGACGGCGAAGGCAATACTGGCGGCATGCCAGGAGGACGGTTGACCCAGCAGGACCGCCAGCACATCGCGGCCGGACTCGCCGGCGGGCTCTCCTACGCCGAGATCGCGAGACGGCTCGACCGGCCGACCTCGACGATCAGCCGGGAGGTCGGACGCAACGGCGGCCCCGGCGGCTACCAGCCCCAGCAGGCGCACCGGGTGACGGCCCAGCGGGCGCGGCGCGGCACACCCGCACCTCCGCGCGTGGCCGGACCACCGGGTGGCACGGCGGGAGAGGAAATCATCGAGCTGGCGGTCCGGACGGGGCTACCGAGGATGACAGCGCGCGTGCACGTCGAGCTGTTGCTGTCCGAGGACGGCAGACGCACCGCGGCTGGGCTGACCCGCAGGCTACGGGTCAGCCCAGCCTCCGTCTCCGTGGCCGTGAACTACCTGGTCCAGCAGGGGTACGTCCGGCGTGAGCGCGATCCGCAGCGGCGCCGCGACGTCTACGTGATCGACGACGAGGCCTGGTACCACTCCGTCATGATCAGCGCGCGGCAGACGCTCGAGGCGGCACAGGCCGCGATGGCCGCAGCGAAGACGTCCGGGCCCGACAGTCCCGTGGGGCAGCGGCTGGCCAGGGCAGGGGCGTTCCTGGAGCGGGTCAGCCTGGACGAGATGGAGTCGGCCGACCGCTGGCGCGCCCTCCTGGCGTGATGGGTCTCAGACGAACCAGCTGGCGCGGTTCCTGCTGATCGTCACTGACGCACACGCCCAGGGGCGCGTCCTGGTCCTCGCGGTAGGGGCAGTCCCCTTCTTCCCGTCGATGTTCTGTGCGGGCGTCTACGTGCCGATCGGGGTGCTCGACGGTCCGGTCCACACGATCGTCGGTTTCACGTCGTACGGCGGCGCATCTAACGCCCTCAACCGCGCCGTCCTCGACACGTTCCCGATGCCGCGTCCAGAGTGCGGGGCAGCGGCGGGAGAGTGTGCCCCACAAGCGTGGACGCAGCACGACTCTGGACGCCATGCGGCAGTTTACGGATGAATGCCGCGCGACGTGGCGGTCGCCAGCGACGGTCTCGTGAGGTCCAACGGAAGCACTCACGCTCCTGGCCTCAGGCCAGGAGCGCTGGTGGACCTTCTTGCTGTGCGACTAGGTTCTGTCTTGCGGACCATGAGTGGGCTGTGTTGGCACCGTTGTTGCCGGCACAGCCCGTGCGGGGTGGCCGGTGGCGGGATCACCGGCAGGTCGTCAACGCGATCTGCTGGGTCAAGCGCACGGGTTCGCCGTGGCGGGACCTGCCCGAACGGTACGGGCCATGGAAGACCGCCCACGGGCGGTTCGCCCGGTGGGCCGCCGACGGCACCTGGGCCCGGTTGAAGGCCCACGTCATCGCCCTGGCCGAACTCGATGACGACATCGACTGGAACGCCCGGGTCGACGCCACCATCGTGCGGACCCACCAGCACGCCGCCGATGCCCGTAAAAGGGCTGACCCGCGAGGAGTCGCGGGCAGCACAAGCCATCGGCCGATCGAGGGGTGGTCTCACCACGAAGATCCACACCCTGGCCGACGGGCGTGGCCGTTCCCTGGCCACCCTGATCACCCCTGGTCAGGCAGCGGACACCCGCCAACTGGTCCCCCTGCTGGAGCAGGTCCGGGTCCCCCGACCCGGCGGTGTCGGACGGCCCCGCCAGCGTCCGGACTCGCTCACCGGTGACAAGGCGTACGCATCGTGATCACCACATCATTCAACCCGACGCTCCCGGCGCCAGCCCAGGGCCACCGTCATATTCGCATCAGATTCACTGATCCGGCATCAGACCTGCCGAGCTTCCGACCCCGAGCACACGGCCCACCCCGCCCCGCACATAACTGTCATTATGATGCGCCAACCTTTTGCCCGATTTGCCCACCCTGATTAGTGGATTGGAGTTACCGATAATTCAGTAATCAGGGTAGGCGGGAGGCGGTGCGCGTCCGTCGACTCCATTCGGCACGTGGGCCGTGGTCAGGGTCGCCGTGTGGGCGACAGCGTTCGCCAGGACATCAGGGCGGCGATGGCCGAGGCCACGCCGGCCAGTGTGACGACCAGCCCCGGGGCCGCGACTTCACCCAGCGCGCCTCCGGCTGCGGCGGCCAGGCCCTGCAGCGTCATCGTTCCGGTCAGCAGCAGGCCGAACGCCTGACCGCGCTGCGTGTCGGGCACCGCGTCGAGAAACCTGCGGGCCAGTGCGAGCTGGTAGGCGACGCCGAAACCGGACACTGCCATCAGGACGGCGGCGTATCCCGGTGCGGGGCGCAGCGCGAACCCCAGCAGCGGCAACCCGAGCGCAAGCGCGAGGGGGCCGGCCAGCCGCTCCCGGCCCGCCGGGCGCACCAGACGGCCGACGATCAGGTTGCCGGCGAACATCCCCGCGGCGACCGCTGCGAACAGCAGACCGGCCGCGTCAGGCGCGCCGACCTGCGCGGCGTACGGGACCAGCACGCCCTCGGCGCCGACCATCAGCGCCGGTGCCAACCACTGCGCCAACAACAGCGACCGGACCGCAGGCCGGCGCAGCAGCGCCCGGTTCACCTGCCAGGTCTCGCTGATACCGGCCGAACCGCCGGTGCGGCGGGGTGGGTGGTCGGCCAGGCGCAGTCGCAGCAGGCCTGCCGAGGCCAGGCAGGTCGCGGCGGTGATCCAGAGCGCGCCTGGCGCGCCGACAGCGGCGATCAGCAGGCCGCCGGCAGCGAAGCCGAGCACCTGCGTGCCGCCGGCCGCCATGGAGAACACGGCGCGGCCGAGCACGTAGCGGTCGCCGTCCAGCAGGTCGGGCAGAAGGGCGGTGCGTGAGGCGGAGGCGACGGCGCTGGGTAGACCCGTGACAAACACGAGCGCCAGCATGGCCGGTACCGGCAGTAGACCGGCGGCGAGCACGGCGCTGACCGCGGCACGCAGCACCTCGTAGCCGATCATGACGGTGCGCGGGGGCCAGCGGTCGGCGAAAGCCAGCAGCAGCGTGCCGCCCAGGGCATAGGGCAGAAAGCCTGACGCATACGCCAGCGCCGACATCAGCGACGACCCGGTTGCCGCGTAGACGGTCACGGACAGCGCGAGCATCCGCACCGTCTCGCCGATCAGGAAGAGCGTGTAGCTCCCGAACAGCACGCGGAACTGGCCCACAGCGAACACCTCGCGGTAGGTGGCCGAACGTGGCGCGACGGGCGTGGCGGTCATGGCCGACAGCATCACGGCAGCCCGGCCACGGTGACTATCCTTTCGCGTGGAGGCAAAACATGCTTGCCATCGAGGTGGGACCCGTCGACCTGGCGCGTACCCGCTACGCGATCTCGCCGCTGGGCGAGGCGATGCAGGCGCTGCGCGTCGCAGCCGGCGTGCAGGCCGCCGGCCCGCTCCGGCCGTGGGCCGAGCGCATCGCGCCCCGGTACGAGCAGCTGCGCCGGCAGGTGCCCACAGTCGGGGCGCTGACGGCGCTGTTCCGCCGCGGCGGCTACAACGCCGACTTCATCCATCCGCCGCCGGCGGGCTCCGGTGGCGACTTCGCCGCCGAGTTGGCCGCCGTGCGCGCCACGCCGCTGCGCCGTGCACGCCTGGAACTGGCCCGCAACCTGGCGGGACTGCGGACGCTGCCCCGCTACGTGCAGCGCATCCTCGACGCGCCGGATGTGGTCAGCCGGCTCGCCGATGCGGTCGAGGCGAGCTGGCACGCGCTGGTCGAGCCGGACTGGCCGCGGCTGCGGGCGGTGCTGGAGCGTGACCTGGTCCGCCGCGCCGGTTACCTGGCGATGTACGGCTGGGCGGCAGCGCTGTCCGATCTCGACTCGCGGGTGAGCTGGCGCTCCGAGGGGCAGGCCGGGACCATCGAGGTGCGCACGGGCTCGCCCACCGGGTGGGACCGGCACCGGCTGGCCGGCAAGGGCCTGCTGCTGATGCCGACGGTGTTCGGCACTCTGATCAGCTACGTCGAGCCGCCATGGCCCTACGCCCTGGTCTATCCCGCCCGGGGCATCGCGGACCTGCTCGGCCCTGTGGCGCGTGCACCGGGCGGTGACGCCCTGAGCCGGCTGGTCGGCCCGCGCCGCGCGGACGTGCTGCGCGCGCTGGACGTGCCGGCAACGACGACGCAGCTCGTCGCCCAGCTCGGCCTGAGCCTGGGCACCGTCGGCAGCCATCTGGCGGTGCTGCGCGATGCCGGCCTGGTCACCCGCACCCGCGCCGGCCGGGCCGTCCGCTACCAGCACACACCGCTGGGCGCGGCCCTGGCGGACAGCTGAACGCCACCGGGCCGCCCAAGGCTGACACCCCGGTGGCGGCAGGGCGTCACCGAGACGTAGGGCAGCAGCCCGAACAGCACGTCGGAGTACGAGCCGGTGTCCGACACGGTGCCCTCGGGCCGGCGGTCGCCGTCCTGCCGGTACAGCTGGTCGATCGGATCCGTCCGCGGCGGGGGCGCCTCTACGAGCTGATGCGCGGCGGCCGAGGGCTGTTGCTCGACCAGACCGGTCGGCTCTCGGTGGCGGGTTGGGCGGATCGGGTCGACCACGTCGTCGACGTCAGCGAGGAACTGGATGTGCCCGCCGTGCTGCTGCGGCCGGACGGCCACGTGGCGTGGGTCGGTGACGACCAGCAGGATCTGCTCAGCCACCTGCCCAGGTGGTTCGGCGCTGCCGTCAGCTGAGCGCGAAACTGTGGCTCGAAGGGCGGCGTCGACGTCCACGCCGCGGTGGGACGCACGTCCGGGCCGCGACCGACGTGATGCTCGGCGCGCTCGGGCCGCACGCCGGGCGGGACCGGGCGGCGGCCTGCTCGCCACGGCGTTCGACGCCGCCGACCCGACGGTGCTCCATCCGATGCCTCGACGACTGACGGGTGAGGCCGGGGGCGGCGGCGCGGTGGCCCCGCCGCCCCCGGGTCGGTGTCAGCGCGGTGACGGCAGGCCGGTGTCCACCGCGGACATCAGGGTGCCGGCGGTGGTGTCGCCGGACATCTCCCAGATCATGCCGCCCAGCAGGTTCTGCTGCTTGGCCCAGGTGGTCTTCTGGCCGATCGACCACGGGTCGTCGAAGGTCCACCACTGCCCGCCGTTGCCGGTGAAGCAGTACGACGAGACCGACTGGGTGTCGTGGTGGACGGTGCAGCCGGGCACCATCGCGAGCAGGTTGGCGTACCCGCGGGTGCCCGCCTCCTCGGCGAACTGGCCTGGTGCCGCCCCGGTGGCGGTCTGCCACTCCCCGTTGGCCGAGCCGCCGCCCGGCAGGGTCCCGGCGGCGACCCCCTGCCAGCCCCGGCCGTAGAAGGCGAAGCCCACGGTGAGTTGGCGCGGGTTGACCCCGGCGTCGGTGTACGTGCGCACGGCGCGTTCGACGCTGAACTCGAACGGGTACGGGTCCTGCGCGTCGCGGTACAGGTTGCCCTGTTGTCCGGTGCGGTTCGGCTCCCACGAGTTGTCACTGCCGGCGCCGTGGAAGTCGTACCCCTGCACGTTGGCGAAGTCGAGGTAGTCGAAGACGCTCGGTGTGCCGTCGGCGCGGCTGATGTCCCACCCCGCGTCGATCTTCGCCGGATCGGCCGGGGTGAACGCGGTCAGCAGGTACTGCTTGCCGGTGGTCGCGCCGAGTCCGTCCATCTGCCGGCGGAACTCGGCGAGCAGCGCCGTGTTGTTGGCCTTGTCCTGCGGCCCCCAGTGGTTGCCGGGGTGCCCTTCGGCGCCGGGCCACTCCCAGTCGAGGTCGATGCCGTCGAAGATGCCGGCCGCGGTGCCCGGCCCGCCGGAGTTGCCGGCCACCGGCAGGTTACCCCGCAGGTAGATGTCCAGGCACGAGCGGACCAGCTTCTCCCGGCTCGCGGGGGTCGCCGCGGCGTCGGAGAAGAACTTGGAGTACGTCCAGCCGCCGAGCGAGATCAGGATCTTCAGGTGCGGGTGCTTGGCCTTGAGCTTCTTGAGCTGGTTGAAGTTGCCGCGCAGCTTCTCCCAGCCGGTGTCGGCCACGCCGTCCACCGACTGCGCCGCGCTGAACGGTCGGCCGTAGTCGGCGTCGGCGTCGCCCGCGCCGGTGCCCTGGTCGGGGTCCTGCGGGTTCTGGGTGGTGCCCCGGGTGACGCCTTGCAGGCAGGTCAGGTTCACCGGGTCGAGGTTGGCGAAGGAGTAGTTGATGTGGGTCAGCTTCGCCGCGGCGCCGGACGTGTCGAGGTTCTTCACGAAGTACTGCCGGCCGTAGATTCCCCATTGGACGAAGTAGCCGACCTTGGCGTACCGGCCGGCGCCCATCACGTCGCCGGTGGTGACGGTGACCGGCGCGCTGGCGGGCGAGGCGTTGTCGTAGGTGTCGCGGGCGCGGACGGTGAAGGTGTACGCGGTCAGTGCGGTGAGTCCGCTGACGGTGACGCTGGTGCCCGTGCCGTTGACCGTGGCGGCGAGCTGGGTGCCCCGGTAGACGTCGTACCCGGCGATGCCGCTGGCGTCGTTGACGGTGTTCCACGCGAGCGTGACGCTGTTGGCGGTCACGGCGGTGCTGCGCAGGCCACCGGGCGCCGGCGGGGCGGCGGTGTCGTCGGCCGGGTTGAGTGTGGTGGCCGACGCGGTGGCGCTCGCCGGCGAGGTGTTGCCGCGGGTGTCCTTGGCCACGACGGCGAAGGTGTACGAGGTGTTCGGCGTCAGCCCGCCGACGGTCGCCGCGGTGCCGGCGACCGACGCGACGACGGTCCCGCCGCGCAGCACGTCGTACCCCGCGATCGGGAAGTCGGTGGCGGTGGCGGCGGTCCAGGTCAGCGACATGGTCTTGGTGGTCCGCCCGCTGACCGTGAGGCCGGTCGGCGTGCCCGGTGCCCGGTCGGGGCTGCCGTCGCACTTGTTGCCGTTGACCCGGCAGTTCGTCGGCGTGGCGGCGGTCCCGGTCGCGATGTACCAGAAGCTGTACGGCTCGGTGCTGCCACCGGCCGCGACGGTGCCGTTGTAGTGCGCGTTGACGACCGTGACGTGGTCGCCGACCCGGGTGACGGTGCCGTGGTAGGCGTTGCCCATGGTCACCCCGGCCGGCAGGTCGAACTCGAGGGTCCACCCGACGACCGCGGTCGTCGTCGGGTTGCTGATGACGTACTTGTCCATCCGCCACGAGCCGTTGTCGGACGAGGAGAAGTTGGCGGTGAGACCGGCGGCCGCATAGGCCGCGGTCGACGGCGCGACGATGGCGCCGAACACGGCCAGCAGGACCGTGACGGCCAGCGGCAGGCGGGGGGATCTTCGCGGACCGGTACGACCGCCCATGGCGTCCTCCTTTTAGGAAAGTTTCCTAAAAGCTAAATCGGCAACGATCGATAAGTCAAGGTCGCCGTCGCGGAGCGTGGCCCCGGGGGAGGTGACGTGACGATGCGCGGCAAACGGCACGGTGGTCGTGCCGGCGTCGGCGTGAGGGTCGCGGTCAAGAAAGCCGACGAACTCGGAGCCGCCGCCCGGGATAGAGTCCGGGCATGTGTTTTCGTCAGATCTACGGCTGACCGGGACGGGGCGGCACCGCCGCCGTCCCGCGCACCCGTGCGCACCGCCGCAACAGGGCACACCTGTCGGCGGTTGGCGCACCGGCTTGCCATGTCCCTTTCGCCGTAGACCTGAAATGGGTGATCTTCCATGTCCCGTCGCCGCGCCCACATCGCGATGGTCGGCATCCCCGCCGTCAGCCACGTCCTGCCAAGCCTTGAGGTCATCCGCGAGCTGGTGGCCCGCGGCCACCGGGTGACCTACGCCAACGACCCGGCGGTGGCCGACCTGATCGCCGCCACCGGCGCTGAACTCGTCCCCTGCGCCTCCACGCTGCCCGTCGTCGACAACGACTGGCCCGACGACCCCATCGCCGCGATGGGCCTCTTCCTCGACGACGCCATCCAGGCCCTCCCGCAGTTGCGCGCCGCCTACGACCACGACCCTGCGGACCTCTACCTCTACGACATCGGCGCCTATGCCGCGCGTGCCCTCGCCGAGGCGCAGCACCGTCCCGTCATCCAGCTGTCCCCGACCTTCGTGGCCTGGAAGAGCTACGAGCAGGACGTCGCGGCACACCTGTGGCGACTGCCGGGCGCCGACGCGTACCGGGCGAAGTTCGCGCAGTGGCTCGCGCGGTGCGGGGCGTCCACCACGGACGTGGACGCCTTCTCCGGCCGGCCCGCGCGGGCCCTGGCCCTGGTCCCCCGGGCGATGCAACCGCACGCCGACCAGGTCGACTCCGAGGTGGTGACGTTCGTCGGCCGCTGTCTCGGCCCGGACGGGGGCAAGGATGCCTGGACCCGTCCCGCCGACGCCGAGAACGTGCTCCTGATCTCCCTGGGCTCGGCGTACACGCGCCAGCCGGAGTTCTACCGCCAGTGCCTGGCCGCCTACGGCAACCTGCCCGGGTGGCACGTCGTGCTCCAGATCGGCAAGTACACCGACCCTCGGGAACTCGGCGACATCCCGCCCAACGTGGAGGTGTGCTCCTGGGTGCCCCAGTTGGCGGTGTTGGCACAGGCCGACGCGTTCGTCACCCACGCCGGGATGGGCGGCAGCGGTGAGGGGCTGCTCACCGGTGTTCCGATGATCGCCGTTCCGCAGGCCGCCGAGCAGTTCAGCAACGCCGACCGGCTCGTCGAGCTGGGCGTGGCCCGCCGCATCGACACCTCGGACGCCACCGCGGCGGCGCTGCGGACCGCGCTGAGTGAACTTGTCGCCGACGTGGAGGTCAGCCGCCGCCTGGCGCTGCTGCGTGCCGGCACGCGAGCCGAGGGTGGCACCGCGCGAGCCGCCGACCTCATCGAGGACGCCCTGGGCTGACCGGCCGCGCTCGCCAGTGGGGTGGTGAGCGTAGCTGTCGGCAGCCGTGAGGAGCCTGGCCGGGGGCGGGGGTCATCCCCGGTCAGGCGCGGCGGCCCCAGGGCCGCCACCAGCCCCGGCGGCTTCGCGGCGGCTGCGGTGCGGGGCCGGTCTCCGCCCGGGACCGGTCCCGGGTGGCGCGCCACTGCCGGACCACCTCGTCGGCGTTGGCGGGCCGGACGACGATCCGCGGCCCGGTCGGGTTGCGCAGCCAGGCGAGGACCTGTGTGTTGAGGTCCCCCACGTACGACCGCACGGCCTGTTCGGTGGGCAGGTCCCGCACCTCGTCGGGGATCCGCTCGATCCGGCGGCGCAGTTGCAGCGGGGTGGGGAGCAGCAGCTCGGTGGGCAGCGCCTCGCGCTCCAGGAAGCTCTTGATCCACCACGACTCGTCGTAAGGCGTGTTCCGTCCCGGGAGCGGTTTGCCCATGCCGGGCAGGTTGTCGAACTCCCCGCGCTCCTGGGCGGTGCGGATCTGTGCCTCGGCCGCCGCATCCCACCTGTCGGTCACCGTCGCCACCTCCTGCGCCTGCCGAAACCCCTGCCGTCTGTGGCAGCGTCGCGTCGCCGCAGGGCATTCCCGTCAGGCCTGGACGCGGCGTGGGGCCGGCGGCGCCCCGCGGACGTGCCGGTGCCCGTCGCGGGGAAACGGCGTGCGGGCCGGCAGGACCTCCTGCAACAGGTAGCCGGTCTTCTCCGCCACCCGGCACGAGGCCAGGTTGTCGATCTGGTGCAGCAGTTCCAGCCGGGCCAGCCCGGTCGCGGCGAACCGGGCGAACGCCCAGTCGGTGACCGCCTCCACCGCCCTGGGGGCGACGCCGCGCCCACGCGCCCAGGCCGCCGTCCAGTAGCCCACCTCGGCGTGTTCGCGGCCGGGCAGGACCTCCTTGAGCACCACCGTGGCGACGAGCCGGTCCGCGGCGGCGGGTCGCGGCTCCAGCACGGCGAAGCTGAACCGGCTGCCGGCGGCCCAGCCCTGCCGGCTGCGGGTCACCCACCGCCGGGCGCCGTTGACGTCGTTGACCGGGCGCCGCACCCAGCGACGCAGCTCCGGGTCGCGGTAGACCTCGATCAGCTCGGCGATGTCAGCGTCGCACCACGGGCGGAGCACCAGCTCGGCACGGTGGGCGGTCGCGGGGGCCCGCAGCAGGACCGGCATCCCCGTAGTGTGGCCCATCGAGCGGGGCGGTGCTGCCCGTCGAGGGGCCGGAGTGGACGGTGGGGGTAGCCGCAAGCCGACTTCCGCAGGCGTTGCGCCTGCCGCTGGGCGACGACCGGTTCGCGCCGGAGCCAGCGCCTGCCGATTGGTCGGCGCGGAGGGCCCCGGGCACAGCTAGGCTCGACCGCGAACTCGAACGGGGAAGCGGGGCGGGTCATGGTCGATGCGGCGGCGGTGCTGGGGATCGCGCTGGTGGCGTTGGGGCTGGTGCTGACTCCCGGCCCGAACATGGTCTACCTGGTGTCCCGGTCGGTGACGCAGGGCCGCCGCGCCGGGCTGGTGTCGCTGGCCGGGGTGGCGGTCGGGTTCGGTGTCTACCTGGCGGCCGCGGTCGCCGGCATCGCGACGGTGTTCGTGCTGGTTCCGGCGCTGTACACGGCGGTGAAGCTGGCCGGGGCCGGGTACCTGCTGTGGCTGGCCTGGCAGGCGGTGCGGCCCGGTGGCCGGTCGGCGTTCGCGCCGGCGCCGTTGCCGCCGGACCGGCCACGGCGGCTGTTCACGATGGGCCTGGTCACGAACCTGCTCAACCCGAAGATCGCGATTCTGTACGTGTCGCTGCTGCCGCAGTTCGTGGATCCGGCGCGGGGGCACGTGGCGATGCAGAGCCTGCTGCTGGGCGGCGTCCAGATCGTCATCGCGTTGACGGTGAACGCGCTGATCGTGCTGAGCGCCGGGTCGGTCGCGTCGTTCCTGGCCGGCCGCCCGGCCTGGCTGCGGGTGCAGCGGTACCTGATGGGAACGGTGCTGGCGGCCCTGGCCGTGCGCATCGCGGCGGACCGGTCCCGGGCGGCCGCCGCCACGTTCTGACGCCCGCCGCGCCGGTCAGCCGGTGGCGTCGCGGTGGCGGCGGACGAGGCCCTCGGCCAGCGGCGCGCCGTCGAGGTCACCGGCGGCGACCCGGCGGGCGACGGTGCGCCGCACGAGGCGGTCGGCGAGCGCGGGCGCGTGCCGGGCCAGGGCCAGCTCAAGGCGTCCCCGGGCGGTGGTGGAAACGTCGCGGGGGGCGCGGCGGGCGGTGGCGGCGCGCAGGATCGCCGCGACCACGCCCTCGACGGATTCCAGCCGGGACACCCCCCGCAGGGACAGGCCGGCGCGGGAGGTGCTGTCGTGGATGGGTGAGGCGACCATGCTGGGGTAGACGACGCTGACCCCGACGTGGGTGCCGACCTCCAGCCGCAGCGCGTCGGCGTACGCGACGAGGGCGCGCTTGCTGACCCCGTACGCGGCCGCGAGGGGTAGCGGCAGGACCGCCATCCGGCTGGCCACGAAGATCACCCGGCCGCGGGCGTCGACGAGGGCGGGCAGGGCGGCGGCGGTGGTCCGCCACGCGGCGAGCAGATTCACCTCGATCTGTTGGCGCACGGTGTCGTCGGGCGCCAGTTCGGCGGGGGCGGGTCCGCCGACGCCGGCGTTGTTGACCAGCAGGTCGAGGCCGCCGAGCCGGGCGACGGCGGCGCGCACGGCCGCGGTCGTGGCGTCCGGGTCGGTCAGGTCGACTCCGAGCACCGGCACTCCGGCGGTGGTGCCGGGGTACAGGTCGAGGCCGATGACGCGGGCATCGACGGCGGCCAGGGCCGCGCACAGCTCACGTCCGAAGGTGCCCCGGGCGCCGGTGATGACGACCCGGTGGCCGGTCAGGGCGCTCATCGCGTCGTC
Organism: Micromonospora sp. NPDC001898; assembly: GCF_042891255.1. Lineage (NCBI taxonomy): Bacteria > Bacillati > Actinomycetota > Actinomycetes > Micromonosporales > Micromonosporaceae > Micromonospora > Micromonospora sp. NPDC001898. The sequence goes on from NZ_JBIATC010000013.1 coordinate 77,719, forward strand.
CGGGCTCGGCGGACGCCGGCGGCCAGTTCCCGGCGCAGGTCGGCCAGGTACGCGTCGAAGTCGACCCGCATCGCCGGTCGGCGCTGCCCCCACCGGGCGGTGGCGGCGCGCAGTTCGGCCCGGCAGGCGGCCCGCCGCCGATCCGCGTCGGGCAGGGCGTACCGGCCGGCGAGGTGCGCGGCGACGAGCCGGGCCTGCGCCTCGACCAGGGGGAACGCGGCTCCGGTGGACTGCATGAGCCCGACGAACGCCAGGCCGGGGGCGTCGAGGTGGAACACGTGCCGGTACAGCGGGAGGGTGTCGGGGCCGGCGCCGAGCAGCGCCGGGTCGAGGAAGTCCACGGCGACGCGGTAGCCGGTGCACCACACGACGAGGTCGACCTCGTCGACGCGGCCGTCGGTGAACTCGACCCGGTCGCCGTGGAACGCGGCGATGCCGGGGCGGGCCTCGACGGCGCCGTGGGTGAGCCGGGACAGCAGGGTGTCGGAGAGGGTGGGGTGGTCCTGCAGGAAGCCGTGGGTGGGGGCGGGTAGGCCGTAACGGGACGGTGGGCCGACGGTGGCGGCGAGCATGCCCTGGCTGATCCGCTGACGCAGCCGCCAGGGCAGCCGGCGCGCGAGCGCCCCGTTGAGGGTGTCCGCCGGGCGGCCGAGCAGGTACTTGGGCACCACCCACACCCCCCGGCGCAGGGACAGCAGGGTGCGCCGGGCGGCGTGGGAGGCGTCCACGGCGATGTCCATCGCGGAGTTGCCGCCGCCGACGACCAGGACCCGCCGGCCGGTGAGCTGCTCGGGGCCCCGGTAGTCGTGGCTGTGCAGCTGTTCGGCGGCGCAGTCGCCCGGGTAGCCGGGCTCGGGTGGGCGGGGCACCCGGTTGTGGCCGTTGGCGACGACGACCGCCTCCACGTCGACCTCGACGGGGCCGTGCGGGCCGGTGGCCCGTACCGTCCAGCGGCCGTCGGCGCCGGGGGCGACGTGGGTGACGGTGTGTCGCAGTGCGACGGCGTCGAGCAGCCCGAAGCGTCGCGCGTAGTCGTGCAGGTAGCCGGCGACCCGGGTGTGGTCGGGGTAGTCGGGCCAGTGCGCCGGCATGGGGTGGTCGGCGAACTGGGTGCGGGTCCTGCTGGTGTTCAGGTGCAGGGTGCGGTAGGCGGGCGAGTCGGGGGCCCCGTACACCCACAGGCCGCCGACGGTGTCGGCGGACTCGTAGGCCACGGCGGTGACGCCGGCGTCGGCGAGGGCCTTGAGGGTGGCCAGGCCGGCGGCGCCGGCGCCGACGACCGCGACCCGTGGCGGTGCCCCCATGTGGTCCCCCTCGACAGTTAATCCAACGTCTGCTGGATAATGCGCGGGTCGGTCCCCGCTCGTCAAGCCGGCGGGCGGTACAGGGCGTCGAGCAGGCGGCGCAGGAACGCCCGGAACTCCCGCCGCTCCTGTGCCGGTGACCCTCCGGGGGTGGCCAGCGCCACCACGTGCGCGTGCACCGCCCACACCAGGCTGCGCACCGTGACGTGCGGGGTCGGCTCGACCAGGGCCCCGCCGGCCGCGGCGGCGGCCAGCAACTCCTCCACCAGGTCGTACAGGGGAGTGGCGTAGCGCTGGTCCAACTCGGCGTGCCGGTCCGGCTCCAGCCAGCGGCGCAGCCACAGCGCGGTGGTCTCCGGCCGGTCCTCCAGGAAGTCGACGAACACGTCGAGCAGGTCGTGCAGGGCGCGCCGTGCCTGCTGCGGCCCGGCGGCGAGGGCTTCGCGGGCGCGCGCCGCCCCGGCCTCCAGCACCGCCCGCTCGGCGGCGAACACCCGGGCGAAGCAGGCGTCGTAGAGCTGCGCCTTCGTACCCGTGTGGTGGGAGACCGTGGCCACGTCGACGCCAGCGGCCGCGGCGACCTCCCGTAGCCCGACGGCGTCGACGCCGCGGGCGGCGAACAGTGCGGTGGCGGCGGTGAGCACCACCTCACGGGTGTCGCGGGTATCGGAACGCCGGGGCCGACCCGGTCGCCGTCGGGGCATGGTCACGGCCGCCATTGTCCCCCTACAATCCAGCAACCGTTGGATTGGGGGCGGCCGGCGTGCCGCCGGAGGGACGCAGACCTATGACCGGGCTCGACACCCGCGACCGCACGCCGGGCACCCGCCTGCCGCGCGGGCCGCTGCTCGGCTTCGCCACCGGCTCGCTCGGCATGGGCGTCTGGGTCACCGTACCCGGGTTGCTGCTGCTGTACTTCCTCACCGACGTCCTCGCCGTGGCGCCGTGGCTGGCCGGCCTGACGCTGCTGGCGCCGAAGGTCGCCGACGTGCTGCTGCACCCGTGGGTGGGGCACCGCTGCGACGTGCAGCAGGCCCGCCGCGGGGACCGGCGACCCCTGCTGCTGGTCGGCTGCCTGCTGCCGGTGGCGTTCGCCGCGCTGTTCGCCGTCCCCGGCGGGCTCACCGGTGCGCCGGCGGCGGGCTGGGTGGCGGTGTGCTTCGTCGCCGGGAACCTGCTCTTCGCCGCCTACCAGGTGCCCTACCTGGCCACCCCGGCCGACCTGCGGATCGGCTACCACGAGCGGACCCGGCTGATGGCGTTCCGGATGGTGGTGCTCACCGCCGGGATCCTGATCGCCGGACTGCTGGCGCCACTGCTGACCGGCGGGGACACCGCGACGCGGGCCGGCTACCAGCGGATGGGACTGCTGCTGGGCGTGGGCACCCTCGCGGCGATGCTGGTCGGGGTGGCGGGCATCGGCCGGCTGCGCCGGGCCGCCGGGACGGCGGGCGACGGCCACGCCCCGGGCGGGTGGCGGGCACTGGTCGCGGCGCTGCGTGACGGGCAGTTCCGCTGGCTGGTCGCCGCGTACCTGGCGATGTCGACCACCACGCACCTGGTGCTCGCCGGGGTGCCCTACTACGCCGAGTACGAGCTGGGCCGTCCCGCGCTGACCACCGTGCTGGTCGCGGCGTTCGTCGCCCCGGCGCTGCTGGTCACCCCCGGCTGGCTGGCGGTGGCCCGGCGGGTCGGCAAGCAGCGGGCCCTGCTGGCCGCGCAGGGCGCGTTCGCCGCCGGGTCGCTGGTGCTCGCCGTGGGCCGACCCGCAGGCCTGCCGGCGCTGGTCGCGGCGGTGGCGGTGCTCGGGGTGTCGTTCGCCGGGATGCAGCTACTGCCGTTCGCGATGGTGCCCGACGTCATCCGCGCCGCGGGCGCCACCGGCGCGGGCACCTACACCGGGGTGTGGACGGCCACCGAGGCCACCGGCGCGGCGTTGGGCCCCTACGCGTACGCGCTGTGCCTGGCCGCCGGCGGGTTCGTCGCCTCGGCCGGCGGCGAGCCGGTCGCCCAGCCCGGCGCGGCGCTGACCGCGATCCGCTACGGGTTCGGGCTACTGCCGGCCGCCCTGATGCTCGCCGCGGTGCTGGCGCAGCGCCGCTACACCCTCGACCGCGCGGCCCGCGCCGCCGGCTGACCCGCCCGGTGCCCCCGCGCAGGGCGGGCGGCGTGGCTAGACTTCCGCCTCGATGGACGCCCAGCCCTCCCCCACCGAGACCCGTCCCTGCGCGCACTGCGGCCGGGACGTGCCGCAGCGCGCCGGCGCGGGCCGGCCGTTCCGCTACTGCCGGGACAACGACGGCGCCTGCCAGCGGGCCTCACGCAACAACCGGATGCGGCACCGCAACGCCCCGGGCCTACCCGGGCAGGTCGCCCGCACCTGGGAGGCCGTGGACCGGCTCGACCAGGTGGTGGAGACCCTCACCGAGGCGCTGCACGCCGAGCTGTCCCCGGCGGGGGTGGAGCGGCAGCTGGCGCAGCTACGCGCCGAGACCGCCGCCGAGCTGGCCCAGGCACACACCGAACGCGACGAGGCCCGCCGCGACGCCGAGGACGCGGCGGCGGGCGCCGCCCGCGCCCGTCAGGAGGCCCGCACGGCCGCGGCCGAGGCCGACGCCGCCCGCGAGCGGACCGAACGGGCCGAGGCCGACGCCGCCCGGGGCCGGGAGCGGGCCGACGCCGCCGAGGTCGCCCGGGACTCCGCGCGCCGCGACAACGGGGCGGCGCAGGCACTGCGGGTGCAGGCCGAACGGGACCGCGACGCCGCCCGCCACGAGCTGCGTACGGTGACCGGCGAACGCGACGACGAACGACGACGGTCCGCCGACCTGACCGCCGAGCGGGACACCGCCGCCGCCGACGCGCGACGCGCCGCCGACGCGGCGGACGAGGCACGGCGGCGGGCCGGGCAGGCCGACGCCGACGCCGAGCGGACCCGCGCCGACGCGCGGCGTTCCGCCGAGGCAGCCGAGGCGGCGCGCGTCGAGGCCACCCGGGCCCGCGAGGAGACCGACCGGCTGCGCGCCGACGCGGGCGAGGCGCGCCGCGCCGCCGAGCAGGCACAGGCCGCGGCGACGGCGTCCCGGCAGGAAGCCGCGGCGCTGTCGGCGCGGCTGGCCGAGGCCGACGCGGCCCGCGACGCCGTCGCCGGCCAGTTGGCCGCAGCCCGGGAGGCGGCGGCTGCCGCGCAGGGTCGCCTCGGTGAGCTGGAGGCCCGCCTCGGCGCGGCCGAGGCCGACCGGGACGCCGCGCAGCGGCGCTCGGCGCAGCTCGTCGATCAGGTCAGCGACCTGGCCGCCGCACTGGCCCGGCTCGGTGCCGCACCACGCTGACGGGCCCCCTGCCCTTTCAGTGGATGCCGGCCATCAGCCGGCGCAGGTGCCGGGAGAACATCACCGCGCCGAGGCCCAGTAGCACCGACGCCACGCCGAAGACGAGGAAGTACGTCGGCTCCGGCCACGCCTCGGCGAGCCGGGCCACCTGACCGCCGATGGCGTCGCCGACGGCGGTGGCCAGGAACCACAGGCCCATCATCTGGCTGGCGTACTTCACCGGGGCGAGTTTCGTGGTGGCGGACAGGCCCACCGGACTCAGCGACAACTCCCCGGCCACCTGGATGGCGAAGACCGCCACCAGCCACCACGGGGAGACCAGGTCACCGCCGACGGCGGCCTGCGCGGCGGCGGCCATCAGCACGAAGGACAGGCCGTTGAGCACCAGGCCGACGGCGAACTTCACCGGGGTGGAGACCCGGTGGCCCAGCCGCAGCCACAGCCACGCGAACAGGGGCGCCCCGATGATGATCAGGATCGGGTTGACCGACTGGAGCCAGGACGCGGGGAAGGTAAACCCGAACACGTCCCGGTCGGTGCGGTCGGCGGCGAAGATGTTCAGCACCGACCCGGCCTGGTCGTAGATGAGCCAGAACGAGGCGGCGAACACGAACAGCCACACGTACGCCTTCATCCGGCTGCGTTCGGTGCCGCTCAGTTCCCGGTCGGTGAGGATCCGCGTGAAGTACCCGGCGGTGACCAGCACGGTGGTGGCGGTGAGCAGGTTGACCATGGTGTCGACGGTGAACAGCCCGGCGACGGCCAGGGCTGCCAGAACCACCGCCAACGCGCCGGCGGCCACCCCGACGCGGGTCAGCGCGCGGCGGCGGTCCGCGCCGAGCAGCGGGTCGGCGGGCCGGGCGCCGGCGTCGCCGAGGTGCCGCCCGCCGATCACGTACTGGATCACCCCGAAGGTCATGCCGACGGCGGCGACGGCGAACCCCAGGTGCCAGTTGATCCGCTCGCCGAGGAAACCGGTGATCAGCGGGGCGACGAAGCCACCCAGGTTGATGCCCATGTAGAACAGGGAGAACCCGGCGTCGCGGCGCGGGGAGTCCCGGTCGTACAGGTCGCCGACCATGGTGGAGATGTTGGGTTTGAGCAGCCCGGTGCCGACGACGATCAGCGCCATCCCGGCGAAGACGCTCCAGCCCACCGGGATCGCCATCACGTAGTGGCCGCAGGCGATGGTCACACCGCCCCACAGCACGCTGCGGCGGGCGCCGAGGAGCCGGTCGGCGACCCACCCGCCGGGCAGCGCCATCAGGTACACCATCGCGTTGTACGCGCCGTACACGGCGGTGGCGGTGGACTGGCGCAGACCGCCGCCGTCGTCGGCGACCGCGGCCGTCAGGTACAGCACCAGGATCGCCCGCATGCCGTAGAAGCTGAACCGCTCCCACATCTCGGTGAGGAACAGGGTGGCCAGGGCGCGGGGGTGGCCGAAGAAGGTCCGGCCGGCGGGCGACCGGCGGGCGACCGGCGCGTCACTGGACATCGACACCTCCGCACGGCTGGGGTTCGATAACATCCCCGTAAACCGCCGAAACACTCCCACCGACTCGACCCGGCCGGGGCGACCCCGCCGGGTGCATGTCCTGTCCGGCTACCCTTGCGGGGCGACGGCCGTGCCGTGCCCCACCGGGTGGGCGGGTTCCGGCCCGCCAGGGCGGGGAATGGCCCGGCCGGCACGGACCGTTACACGAGAAGACCAGCACCACGAGCGAGGGGAAGTCGATCATGGGCGAGCGTATGCTGCGCGGAAGCCGTCTGGGCGCGGTCAGCTACGAATCCGACCGCAACACGGAGCTCGCGCCGCGTCAGACCCGCGAGTACCTCTGCGCCAAGGGCCACCAGTTCGAGGTGCCGTTCGCCGTCGACGCGGAGGTCCCCACCACCTGGGAATGCAAGTTCGACGGCAGCGTCGCCCGGCTGGTCGACGGCAACGAGCCGGAGCAGAAGAAGGCCAAGCCGCCGCGCACCCACTGGGACATGCTGCTGGAGCGCCGCTCCATCGCCGAGTTGGAGGACATCCTCGCCGAGCGGCTGCAGGAGGTCCGCACCCGCCGCGGCCGCGCCTGAACGCCAGCCCCGAACAGCGCAAACGCCCCCGGGAGATACTCACCGGGGGCGTTTGCGCATGTCCCGCCCAAGCCCGACGCTACCCGCGTCGACGTCAACGGCCGGGTTCGACGATCTCCCCCTCGATGGCCCGGCCCCCGTCGACCACCGTGCCCCCGTCGACCACCGTCGGCTCGACCGGCGCCTCGTCGGACGGGGTGGGCTGGGCCGCACCACGACGCACCCGCACCACCCGCGGCCCGAACAGGTCACCGGCGACCATCGACGACACCCGCCGCTCCGCGGCCCGCCGCACCCCGGCCCGGGTGAGCCGCCGCACCGGCGGCACCAGCAGCAACGCCCCCACCACACCACTGACCAGGCCCGGCACCGCCAGCAGCAACGCCCCCAACAACCCCACCAGCCCGTCGGTGACCTGCGCGCCGGGCGGCTGACCCGCCTGCGCCGCCGCCCGGAACCCCCGCCACGCCCGCATACCCTCACGCCGCAGCAGCACCAGCCCCAGCAACGACGCCGCGAACACCAACAGCACCGCCGACCCGAACCCGACCAGCCGGCCGACCCCGACGAACACCGCCAGTTCCACCAGCACCGCCAGCAGCGCCGCCACCGGCACGAATTTCAGTCCTCGGCGCATCTCACCCCATCGGCCGTTCCGACATCCCGCCGTTCAAGCATGACACGCCGCCGGTCACGGCCACCGCGCCTGACCACCGCGGGTGCCGTGCACCCCACGCCGCCACGCCGCCCGCCGGTCCTGCACCGCCCACACGCTGATCCGCCACAACGCCTCCGCGACGATCACCGGGCTCATCTTGCTCGCCCCCCGCTCCCGCTCGGCGAACGTGATCGGCACCTCCACGATCCGCGCCCCCGCCCGGTGCGCCAACCGCGACAACTCCACCTGGAACGAGTAGCCCTGCGAGCACACCGACCCCAGGTCCACCGCGTCCAACGCCGCCAACCGGTACACCCGGTACCCGCCGGTCGCGTCAGCCACCGGCATCCCCAACGCCACCCGCGCATACAGGTTCCCGCACCGCGACAGCAGCAGCCGCCGCAGCGGCCAATCCACCACCTTCGCGCCCCGACACCAGCGGGAACCGATCACCACATCGGCGTCCCCGGCGGCAGCCAGCAACCGCGGCAGGTCCTCCGGGGCGTGGGAACCGTCGGCGTCCATCTCCACCACCGCGTCGTAGCCGCGCTCCCGGGCCCACCCGAACCCCGCCAGGTAGGCGGCGCCGAGGCCCTGCTTACCCGGCCGGTGCAACACCCGCACCCGAGCGTCGGTGGCGGCGAGCGCGTCGGCGATCGCCCCCGTACCGTCGGGGCTGTTGTCGTCGGCGATCAGCACGTCCACGTCCGGAGCGGCGGCGCGGACCCGCGCCACGATCGGCGACACGTTGTCCGCCTCGTTGTAGGTGGGGATGACCACCAACACCCGCCCCAACCCCGGCCGCCGCACCTGCGGCCGCACACCCACCGCTCCGCTCACCGTTCCTCCGCCCCCGCCGACGCGACGCCGACGTGTCGCTACCGGGCGACGGCCGACCGTCGGCGCCGCCACACCGCCCCGGCCAGGGCGGCCACCGCCGCGGCGGTCAGCGCCGCCTCCGGCCCCACCCCGACCCGGGTGGCCAGGGTGCGCCCGTCACCGAGGCGCAACTGGCGCAGCACCACGGCGCGGGTGTTGAACCCGGTGGCGTCGGATACCCGCCCATCCGGGGCCACGAACCCGGACACCCCGACCGTGGAGGCCATCAACGACGCACGGCCGTGCTCCACCGCCCGCAGCCGCACCATCGCCAACTGCTGACGGGCCTCGGCGACGTCGAACGTGGCGTTGTTGGTCTGCACCACCAGCAGCTGCGCCCCACCGGTGACGGTGTCGCGGACCAACCCGTCGTAGGCCACCTCGAAGCAGATCACGTCACCCAGGACCGCCGGACCGGCGTCGACCACCCCGGCGCGGTCACCGGGCACCATGTCGCTGCGGACCCGGTCGACCTCCTTGCTGACCATCCGCGCCACGTCCCGCAGCGGCACGTACTCGGCGAACGGCACCGGATGCCGCTTCGTGTACATCTGCTCCAGGTCCGGGCCGCTGCCGGGCCGCCACAGGATCCCCGCGTTGCGGCTCTGCCCCTCACCAGGGCCCACCAGCACCGCCCCCACCAGGATCGGCGCCCGCACCGTGTCGGCCGCCGCACTGATCCGCTGCCCCGCCACCGGGCTGCGCAGCGGGTCGATGTCGCTGGCGTTCTCCGGCCACACCACCAGGTCCGGCTGCTGCCGCTGCCCCGCCGCGACCTGCGCCGCCAGGTCGAGGGTGGCCTGCACGTGGTTGTTCAACACCGCCTGCCGCTGCGCGTTGAAGTCCAGGCCCAGCCGGGGCACATTGCCCTGCACCACCGCCACGGTGACCGTGCCGCCGCCCCCGGCGACCCCCACCGGCACCAACAGCCCCACCGCGAGCACCCCGGCCGCAGCCACCACCAGAGCCCCCGCCGTCCACCGTGACCGCGCCACACCGCCCCGCCATGGCCGCCACACCGCCGCCAGCAGCAGACCACCGGCCACGGCGACGGCGAACGTCACCAGCGGCGCCCCACCCACCGCCGCCAGCCGCAGCGCCGGGGACTCGTCCTGGCTGAACGCCAACCGGCCCCACGGGAACCCCCCGAACGGGGCCCGCGACCGCAGCGCCTCCTGCCCCACCCACAGCACCCCGGTCAGCGCCGGCCACGACCACCGCCACCGGTCCACCAACGGCGACGCGTACGCCGCCGCCCCACCCAGCAACGCCACGTACCCGGCCTGCAACAACGACAACAACAGCCACGGCAGGTAACCCGTGTGCAGGTTCGTCCACGACAGCAGCGGGCCGAACAACGCCACGCCCGCCACGAAACCCAACCCCACACCGGCGCGCACCCGACGCCGGTGCACCGCCGCGCCCAGCAACGCCACCCCCACCGGCGCGGCCGGCCACCACCCGTACGGGGGGAACGCCACCAGCATCGCCAACCCGGCGACCACCGACAACGGCACCGCCACCCGCAACGGCAACGGCCCTGCGGGACCGGCCCGCACCCCGGCCGCGGGGCCAGACGGGTTCTGCGCGACGACCGTCACCGGCACCTCACCTGCGATCACACCGCCGAAGGCTACCCGTCCCCGCGCTACTCCCGGCGCGGCACCGCCCACCCGGGCGGAAACGAAAATCGGGGCGCGGCTACTGCCGCGCCCCGATGCTCCCAGGCCCTTCCCGGCCGGTGGGGCGAGGATCAGGCACGCCGACCTTCGGACCGACCCGACGGGAAACTGGCTGCCCCCGCCTGGCCGTTGTCTACTGGCCGTGCACCTCACCCTGCCCGTACACCGGTAACCGCGGCCGGTTCGCGCCGCCCCGCCGACCCCCGCCCGCTGGACCTGGCCGCCGCGACTCGAAGGTCACTCGGCCAGCGGGCGAAGGGACGAAGCGAACAACAGCCGCTTCCCGTAGTAGGACTCAAAGACGGTACGTGCTGCACCCCACGCCCTGTCAACCCACCACCGGCCTGTCGTGCCGTTCACCACGGCGTGTCGCGTCGGCGTGTCTCAATCCGCCCCGAAGTGCCGGCGCAGCAACGCCCCCGCCGCCACCGGATGATCCCCCGCCAGCAGCCCACCCGCGGCCAGCACATAGTCGACGTCCACCACCGGCCGGGCATCCCGCGGCACCGGCCACCCACCCGCGTGATCACCCAACACCGCCCCCAACACCGCCGCCGACACCACTGGCGCGACGTGACGTAGCACACCCCCCGACCCCACCAGCAGCCGCACGTCCCGCAGATCCCGCCCCCCACGCTCCCCCGTCGCCCCACCCCGCGCGTGCCGGCGCACCGCCACCGTCGCCGCCAACGCCGCGAACCGCGCATCCACCTCCCGCTCCGCGTCACCCGCCGGCAGGAACCCCGGATCCGCCGCCCGCGCCTGCGCCGCCGCCGCCAACCCGGCCTCCTCTCCGCCGCCGACCAGCCGCTCCTCCACCGCCGCCCGCACCACCCCCGGGGCGCTCCACCGCATCCCCAGATCCCCCTCCACCGTCCGGGCCCGCCACAGCGTCCCCGCCACCTCCCGACCCGGACCGTCAGCCCGCTCGTCCGGCGTCAACACCGAATACACGTCCGTGGTCGCCCCACCCACGTCCACCACCACCAGATCGCCACCGACCGCGTCGGCGAGAACCTCCACCCCCGTCAGCACCGCGTCCGGGGTGGCCGCCCGCACCAACCGGGAAAACCGCGGCCCCCGCGACAACCGCTTCCCACCGATGACGTGCCGCAGGAACACCTCCCGGATCGCCGCCCGCGCCGACGCCGGCGCCAGCACCCCGATCCGCGGCAACACATTGTCCGCCACCGTCACCGGCACCCCCGCCGCCACCAGCAGCGCACCCAACCCGTCACGCACCTCGACGTTGCCGGCCAACACCACCGGCACCCGCCACCGCGCCCGCGCCAGCCGGGTCGCGTTGTGCGTCAACACCTCCTCGTCACCCCCGTCGGTGCCCCCGACCAGCAACACCACGTCCGGGCGGGCCCCCCGCAACGCCGTCAACCCCGCCGCACCCAACCGGCCCACGGCCACGTGCACCACGTTCGCCCCCGCCGACAACCCCACCCGCCGACCCGCCTGCGCCGTCACCAGCGGCTCGTAGCCGACCACCGCCAGCCGCAACCCCCCACCGGCCGACGAACACACGTACCACGGCGCGTCACCCACCGCGACGCCCACCGACGCCGACGCCACCGCCGCGTCCAAGCCACGCAGCACATCACTGCCCACCGTCGTCGGCGCCGACCCCGCCGACACCAACCGACCGGAGTCCAGGTCCACCACCGCGGCCTTCGTGTACGTCGACCCGACGTCGGCGCAGACCGCGACCCTCACGCCGACGCCGGCACGACCACCGTGCCAGTCGCCGTGACCGCCACCACCGCCGGATCCAGAACCTCCGCCGCCGACTCCGACCGGTCGGGACGACCCCGACACACCACCCGCGCCTCGAAGTCGATCGTGCGGCTACGCGTCCCCACCCGGGTCACCGTCGCCGTCACCTCCAACACGTCCCCCGCCCGCATCGGCGCCCGGAACTGCACATCCGAATACGACGCGAACAACCCCTCATCACCATCAGTACGGATACACACCTCCGTCGCCACATCACCGAACAACCCCAACGCGTACGCCCCGTCCACCAGGCTCCCCGCGTAATGCGCATGCGAATACGGCACATACCGCCGATGCGTCACCGTCAGACCGACCCGGGAATCACTCATGCCTTCGCCTTCTTACTCGTCACCAACGCGTGCACCAGATAGGAAGCCACCTCACCCGGAGTGGTACCCCGCCCGAAGATCCGATCAACGCCCAACTCGCCCGTCATCGACTCGTCGAACCGCGGCCCACCCACGATCAACAGCGGACGCCGGCCCGCCGGCATCGCCTCCCGGAACGCCGCCGACATCTCCCGCGTGTTGTGCAGATGCGCGTCCCGCTGCGTCACCACCTGCGACACCAACACCGCGTCGGCCCGCTCCGCCCGCGCCGCCTCGACCAACTCCGGCACACTCACCTGAGCCCCCAGGTTCGACACCTTCAGCTCCCGGTAGTACTCCAGCCCCTTCTCCCCGGCAATACCCTTCACGTTCAGGATCGCGTCGATGCCCACCGTGTGCGCGTCCGTGCCGATACACGCCCCCACCACCGACAACTTCCGCCGCAACCGCTGCTTCACCACCGCGTTGACCTCCTTGGCCGACAGCAGCGGAAAGTCCCGCTCCACCACCCGCACCGCCGCCAGGTCCACCAGGTGGTTCACCCGCCCGTACACCACGAAGAACGTGAACCCGTCACTCATCGGCTTCGCGTGCACCAGCATCGCCGGGTCGATGCCCATCCTGTTCGCCAACTGCACCGCCGCGCCCTCGGCCCGCTTGTCATGCGGCACCGGCAACGTGAACGACACCTGCACCATCCCGTCGCCGGTGGTGTCCCCGTACGGCCGGACGACCTGCTTCTCCGTCATGCCGACTGCTCCAGGATCTCCGTCGCCGGGTTGTAGTAGTCACCCTCGTGCGCCGCCACCCCCGCCAGACCCTTACCCCGGTCCGCCGGCCGCTTCATGATCCCGAACGTGCCCTCGGCGATCGCCGTCAACAACGACTGCTCACCGATACGCTCCAGCAGATCCAACGCCTCGCCCAACACCCGATTCGCCCGCTGCTGAATGAACCCACCCGGCGCCGGCACAAAATCCTCGTGCAACCCACCCGCCGCACCCAGCACATACCGCACGTTCTGCAACGCGATGTCCCGATCCGACAGCCACGGCGTCACCACCGCCTCCGTCATCATCCCCACCAGCAGGATCCCCTGCCCCGTCATCGCCCCCACCAGGTTGAAGAACCCGTCGAGCAGATTCCCCCGGAACACATCCCCCGTCATGTGCTTCGTCGGCGGCATCCACTTCAACGGCGCATCCGGGAACAACTCCCGCGCCAACAACGCGTGCGCCAACTCCAACCGGAACGACTCCGGCACATCCGGGTTGATCTCGAACGCGTGCCCCAACCCCAACTGCCAGTCCGCCAACCCCGCCTCATGCGCGAAATACTCGTTCAACAACTGCGACACCGTCACCGTGTGCGCCTCATCCACCGCATCCGCCGTGGTCAGATAGTTGTCCTCACCGGTGTTGATGATGATCCCCGCCCGCGCGTGCACCTGCCGCGAGAACCGCTGGTCCACGAACGTCCGCACCGGGTTGATGTCGCGGAACAAAATCCCGTACATCGAATCGTTGAGCATCATGTCCAGACGCTCCAACCCGGCCAGGGTCGCCATCTCCGGCATACACAACCCCGACGCGTAGTTCGTCAACCGCACATACCGACCCAACTCCCGCGACGACTCGTCCAGAGCCGCCCGCATCAACCGGAAGTTCTCCTGCGTCGCATACGTCCCCGCGAACCCCTCCCGCGTCGCCCCCTCCGGCACATAGTCCAACAACGACTGCCCCGTCGACCGGATCACCGCGATCACATCCGCACCCGCCCGCGCCGCCGCCTGCGCCTGCGGAATGTCCTCGTAAATGTCACCCGTCGCCACGATCAGATAGATCCACGGCCGCCGCACCGGATCCCCGTACCGCTTCACCAACCGATCCCGCTCCGCCCGCCGCCGGTCGATCTGCCGCACCCCCGCAGCCACCGCCCTCCGCGCCGCCCGCCGCGCCGCCGTGGCCGACCTCCCCGCCGGCAGGGCGAACCGCACCGACCCCGCCGCCGCCTTCTGCGCCAACAACGTCACATCGGTGCTCTGCTCCCGCACCAGGGCGTCGAACACCGGCAACGCCACCCCATGACCCAACCCCACATCAGCGACAACCGCATCCACCAGACGATTCACCCACGGAATACCATCCGGATCCGCACCCGTCACCCCCGCCAACCGCAGCACCGCCCGCTCCACCGACACCGTCGTATGGCTACGCGCCAGATCCACCACCGGCCGCCCCGCACGACGCGCCAACTCCCGCGCCCGCGCCACCAGCACCGGATCCAGGCCAAGCTTCCCCGTCACACCGCCCCCCAATACGCTCGACGACGACGCGACACGCGCCTGCACCACATCGATGGTTCGCTCGCTACGCTCGCTCACGCAGACCCTTCCTCATAGATCACCTCGCCACGCAGCACCGTGCGCCGACACACCGGCAACGGCGTCACATCCTCCGCCCCCCGCGCCTCCGGATCCGACGCCTGCAACACCGGCAGACCCCGATCCACCCCCGCCGGCGTCGCCCACACCGCGAACGTCGCCGCCGCCCCCAACGCCAACACACCCTCACCATCACGGTGCACCGCCCGCCACCCACCCCGGGTGTGCGCCGCGAACGCCGCCCGCACACTCATCCGCTGCACCGGGTTGTGATGCGCCACCGCCGCCCGCACCGACCCCCACGGATCCAGCGGCGTCACCGGCGAATCCGACCCGAACGCCAACGCCACCCCGACCGAATGCATCGCACCCACCGGATTCGACTCCAACGACCGACCCAACCCCAACCGCGACTCATACATCCGACCCGCCCCACCCCACAACCGGTCGAACGCCGGCTGCACACTCGCCACAACCCCGAACTCCACAAACCCCGCGATCAACCGCCTACTCATGATCTCCGCATGCTCCACCCGGTGCCGCGCCGCCCGCACCCGATCCACACCCAACCTCTCCGCCGCCCCCGCGAACCCCTCCAACACCGTCGAGATCGCCGCATCCCCGATCGCGTGGAACCCGCCCTGCATGCCGTGCGCCGCACAGTCCAACAAATGATCACGCACCTGCACCGCGCTCACATACCCGTGCCCACACGCCCCCGGCTCACCATCCAGGTACGCCCCCGACACGTGCGCCGTCCGCGACCCCAACGCCCCGTCCGCGAACAGATCCCCACCCGCGCCCACCGCGCCCAACTCCCGCGCCCGCGCCGCACCACCCAGCTCACCCCAGTACCCGTACACCTCCGGCAACCCCGCACCCGACAACGCCAACAACCCCGTGAAGTCCTCCTCGCCGGAAATCTCCGGCCCACCACACTCGTGCACCGCCGCGATCCCCAACGACGCCGCATGCGCCAACGCCACCCGCTGCGCCGCGACCCGCTGCTCCCGACTCACCGACGCCAGCGCCGCCCCACGCACCACATGGTGCGCGTCCCGCCGCAACCACCCCGACGCGTCGAACCCCGCCGCCCCGGCCGCCTCCGGACACGCCACCAACATCGCCTCCGACACCAACGCCGAATGGATCGACGCCTGCGACAGATACACCCGCCGCCCCCCAGCCGCCCGCCCCAACCCGGCAGCACCCGGCAGCCTCTTCTCCACCCAACCCGACTCGTCCCAGCCGTGCCCCAGCACCACCGCGTCCGCCGGCAGACCCGCCGCGAACCCGGCCACGGCGTCCAACAACCCCGCCGCCGACCGCACCCCCGACAGGTCCAGCCCCGACAACGCCAACCCCGTGTCCGTGGCGTGCACGTGCGCGTCCACGAACGCCGGCGTCACCAACGCCCCACCCAGATCCACCACCCGGTCCGCCGCCGGCGCATCCGCGTCGACCCCCAACCAGGCGATCCGCCCGTCCCGCACCAGCAACGCCGTGGCACCCGGATCCGCCGGACAATGCAGCACGCCACCGCGGTACAACGTCACCGGGCGCGTCGTCGAGGGGTTCGTCATGGCTCTCAGTCTGCCGCCAACCGCGCCTCGAAGAGACCACGCACCCCCGGCTCGGACCGCAACAACCCCAACGCCAGCTCCGCGTGCCCCGGCACGTACCCGTTGCCCACCAGCATCGTCACGTCCGCGGCCAACCCCTCCGCGCCCAACGCGGCGGCAGCGAAACTCGTCGCCATCGAGAAGAAGATCACCGTCCCGCCGTCCGCCGTGGCCAACACCGCACCGTGCTCACAACCCGGCACGTCCACGCACACCACCGTCACGTCCGCCGGCACCCCCAGCGCCGTCGTCACCGCCGTCGACAACGCCACCGGATCCCGCGCGTCGGCCAACGCCACCTCCGTGGCCAGACCCGCCGCCACCAGGGCGTCCCGCTCCGCCGCCACCGGCACCACCCCGACCGTACGACCCGCGCCCGCCCGACGCGCCGCCGCCAACGACAGCGACCCGCTCTTGCCCGCCCCACCGATCACCGCCACGCTCACCGGCGTCGGATCGCCCTCCCGCTCCCGCCGCCGCACACGCTCGTGGACCACCCGCGCGGTCAGCGCCGGCGCCCCACACACGTCCAGCACGGCGAGGGACAACTCCGGGTGCAGATCCGCCGGCAGCACCGCCGCGATCGACCGGGCGAACAGGATCGCGTACCCGTCACACGGCACCTGCTCGCTGCGGCCGTCCCAGCGCGCCAGCCCGTCGGTGATCGTCAACGGGGTCAGCGTCAGCGACACCAGCGTCGCCACCCGGTCGCCCGCCCTCAGCCCCAGCGGGGAACGCCGCCCCGCCTCGTCGACGGTGCCGATCAGCATCCCACCCGACCCGGTCACCGGGTTCTGCATCTTGCCCCGGGTAGAGACGATCTCCAGAACCTCGGCGCGGACCTTCTCCCCGTCCCCGCCGTGCTTCTCCCACAACTGCCGGAAACTCGCCGCGTCCAGGTTCAGCCGCTCCACCCTGATACGCACCTCGTTCGGCGCGATCGTCGCACTGGCGTCCAGCCGCCATGCCGCCTGCGGCAGCACCCCCGCCGGTTCGACAACGCGGTGCAGACCCACCGGTGACGTCACGCCGACCTCCCCCTGTCCAACCGCCCGAAGCCCTGGCCAGGACTCGCGTCGCGGGAAAACTTACGGCAGACTAATTTCTTCACCGGATATTTTCCAGTAGCCTACGGCCTGCTGATCATCCGCACCACGCACCGAGGAGGGGCCGTGACCCAGACGCAACCGGTTGAGACCATCCCTCAACCCCGTCACGCCCCGGTCGCCGTACCGACCGCCGGGCAGCCGTACGAATACCGCCGCAGCCCCCTGGTCGAACCCGACTGGACCCGCTTCCCCGGCTGGCGCCACGTCACCCGCGAGCAGTGGGAGAACGCGCAGTGGCAGCGCGTCAACTGCGTCAAGAACATCAAGCAGCTCCGCACCGTCCTCGGCGACACCGTCGACGAGTCCTTCTACGCCGACCTGGAGGCCGACCAGAAGGCCCTGGCCACCATGTCCATGCTGGTGCCACCACAAATGATCAACACCATGGTCCCGTTCGCGCCGATGACCACCGAGGCGCTCCTCGCCGACCCGATCCGGCGCTACATGCTCCCCGTGGCCTCCGACCGGCGCACCGACTGGCCCTCCCACCCCTACGCCAGCCGCGACTCCCTACACGAACACGACATGTGGGTAGCCGAGGGCCTCACCCACCGCTACCCGACCAAAGTCCTCGCCGAACTGCTCTCCACCTGCCCCCAGTACTGCGGGCACTGCACCCGGATGGACCTCGTCGGCAACTCCACCCCCGCCGTCGACAAACTCAAGCTCACCCTCAAGCCCGTCGACCGGTACGACGCCCACATCGCCTACCTCAAGGCCCACACCGGCGTCCGTGACGTCGTCGTCTCCGGCGGCGACGTGGCCAACGTGCCGTGGCGCAACCTCGAGTCGTACCTGATGCGGCTGCTGGAACTGGACACCGTCCGCGACATCCGGCTCGCCACCAAGGCCCTCATGGGCCTGCCCCAGCACTGGCTCCAGCCCGACGTCGTCGAGGGCCTGGAACGGGTCGCCCGCACCGCCGCCCGCCGCGGCGTCAACCTGGCCATCCACACCCACGTCAACCACGCCCAGTCGATCACCCCGCTGGTCGCCCGGGCCGCCCAGACCGCCCTCGACGTCGGCGTACGGGACGTACGCAACCAGGGCGTGCTCATGCGCGGCGTCAACGCCACCACCCCCGAACTGCTCGACCTCTGCTTCGCGCTCCAGGGTGAGGCCGGCATCCTGCCGTACTACTTCTACATGTGCGACATGATCCCCAACGCCGAGCACTGGCGGGTCCCCGTCTGGCACGCCCAGCAGCTCCAGCACGACATCATGGGCTACCTGCCCGGCTACGCCACCCCACGGATCGTCTGCGACGTCCCGTTCGTCGGCAAGCGCTGGGTGCACATGCTCACCGAGTACGACCGCGAGCGCGGCATCTCGTACTGGACGAAGAACTACCGCACCTCCATCGAGTCGGCCGACCTGGAGGCGCTCAACAAGCGCTACGCCTACTACGACCCGATCGACACGCTCCCCGCCTCTGGCCAGCAGTGGTGGCGCGAGCACCACGACGACTGACCTTTCCGCAGCCTCTGTGGGCCCCGGCTGACGCCGGGGCCCACTTCTTTGTTGGGTGTCGCTGGCGACACCTCCCCTAAGGCGTCCTAGGACACTAGGTGTAGATGCCTGCCCGGGGCCTACCGCGGCGGCGTGCGAACGAGCATCGTCAGCCGACTGGCGATGACCGCGATGCCGGCGGCTGACGTCGCCGCGAGCAGTAGCGTGAAGGTGGGATAGAGGTAGGCCGTCTGAAGCCAGGAGATGTCACGGCCGCGATAGAGGAAGCTCACCACACGGTGGAGCTCGACAAGAAGGGCCAACGGCAGCAGGTAGGGCAGGAGCCGGGCGGCGATTCCCCAGTCGGGGCGGCGGTTGACAGCCCAGCCACGGGCCCGGCGGATCCCCCGCGCGCCCAGCAGCGCCACCGCGAGCACGAGAACCAGAATAGTGACGTCGATCCAGACCAGGGACGTGTTGGGGCGCGACGGGACACGCCCTTCGATGAGGTCGACGAGGCGCGCGCCGATGGCCTGGGCGTCGCGGTGCAGAGTTCCGGTGTTGGCCATCACCGCGATGCCGTACCCACCGGCGGGCAGGATGGCCTGGTACGCGGTGAACGTCATCATGTCGCCGTCGTGTTCGATCAGCGGCGCCCCGGACCCGGTGGCGGCGCTCTGCCAGCCGAGACCGTAACCATCGACGGACGGGCGCTGCATGTCGGCCACAGCGGCAGCCGAGACGACCGACCTGCCGTCGGGTCCGCGTCCATGGTCGTTCTGCGAGACCAGCCAGGCGGCCATGTCGTGGGCGGTGCTCAACACGGCGCCGGAGCCGGCACCGAACGCGGGAGGTTCCGGCACGGCGACGGGCCTGCCGGCGATCATCAGGTGACCGCGACTGCTGGATGGCACCTCGTCGGCGGTGTTGACGGTCCGGCTGTCCACCATGCCGAGGGGGCCGAACACCTGCTGGCGCAGACAGACGTCGAACGGCTGCCCGCTGACGACCTCGACCAGACGCGCCGCGACCTGGTAGTTGGGGTTGTGGTACTCGAACCGGGTGCCCGGGTCGGCGGCCAGGCGGGCGGTACGCATCGACGCGACCGCTTCCCGCAGGTTGCGCACCGGAGGGCCGCTGAAGGGCTTGTACGTCCGGTCCGACAGCCCGGAGGTGTGGTTGAGCAGCTGCCGCACGGTGACCTGCGCGACGCGCTCGTCCGCCAGGGTGAATTCCGGCAGGTAACCGCGCACGGGAGCGTCTAACTGGACGCGGCCGGCGTCGACCAGCTGCAGAACGGTCAGCGCCGTCATGGACTTGCTGACCGAGGCGACAGCCATGACGGTACGGTTCGTGACGGCTTCGCCCGCCGCGGTGCGTCCGTAGCCCGCCGTATGGATCACGGTGCGGCCCCGGGTGACGGCGACCGCGACGCCCGGCACGCCCGTGGCCTCGCGGTACGACTGGACCGCCGCGTCAATCGTGGCCGGGGCGATCTCCCCGGCTGGGGCGGTGGGTGCGGCAGTGGCGGCGAGGATCATGGCGGTCAGCGTTCGGATCAGCACCACGCCAGCCTGCGGGGCGACGTCCCCCGACGCATCGGACGGTGGTCCGATGCGCGGCGGGGCGGCCGTCACTACGGTGACATCGTGCTGATTCCCCGCCGAGCCCTCCTCATGGCCGACGTGCTGCTCGCGGTCACCGTCACGGCCGCCGCCCTGCTGCGGACACCGGGCTCCGGCGCAGCCGTGTGGGCGCTGTCCGCGCTCGTCGGCCTGCCGCTCGCGGCGCGCCGCCGGTCGCCGGTGCCCGTCCTGGCGCTCGTCGGCACGGCTGCGGCCGCCGCGGTGCTCGCCGGGGTGGGAGCGGACGTGGCGATGTGGGCCGTCGCGTTCGCGCTCTACCCGGTGGCACTCATCTCGACCCAGACCGCGGCGTGGGCTCTGCCGACCGCCCTGGCGGCGGTGCTGCTTCCCGGGCTCACCGACGCCGCCACGAGCCGGCTTCCCCTCATTCCCGCCACGGAGCAGCAGGCGGAGTCGTTCAGCACCACGCCCTGGCTGGCGACCGCGATGAGCATCGCCGTCATCGCGGGCTCGTGGTCGCTGGCCTGGGCCGTACGGCGCAGCCGCCGGCACGCCGCCGAACTGGCTCAGCTGCGCACCGCTCGGGCGATCACCGAGGAACGGCTGCGCATCGCCCGGGACGTCCACGATGTCGTCGGACACAATCTCAGCCTGATCGCCATGAACGCCGCCGTCGCACAACACCTGGGCACCGAGCAGAACGCCGCCCTGCGCACCATCGAGCAGGTGAGCCGCAGCGCCCTGGCCGACGTCCGGACCGTACTGGGCGGACTGCGCGACGAGCCCTCCCCCGATGACATCCGGGACAGCTCACCCGGCCTGGCTGGTGTCGGTGGGCTGATCGAGGCCACCCGGGCGGCCGGTGTGGACGTCACCGTGGACGGGTCACACCTGTCGGTCGCGCCGGCTGCCGTGCAGACCTCCGCCTACCGCATCCTGCAAGAGGCCCTCACCAACGTGCGTCGGCACGCCAACGCCCGCCATTGCCACGTCACCGTCACAGCAACGCCCCACGCCCTCACAGTCCGCGTGGTCGACGACGGCACCGCCACCCGCCGTGACACTGCCGTCGGACACGGGCTGGCAGGGATGCGGGAACGTGCCGCCCTGCACGGCGGCACGTTGACAACCGGCCCGCAGCCGACCGGCGGATTCGCCGTGCGAGCGACCCTGCCGTTCCCGACATGAGCAGCGGCGCCATCCGCGTACTGCTGGCAGACGACGAACCCATGTTCCGAGCCACCGTACGCCGCCTGCTCGACGCCAGCCCCGGCATCACCGTCGCCGCCGAAGCCGGCACCGGACGCGAAGCCCTCGCGCTCGCCGCCGAACATCGCCCCCACATTGCCCTCATGGACGTCCGCATGCCGGACATCGACGGAATCACCGCGACCGCACAGCTCACCGCCGGCCCTCACCCGCCCCGGGTGCTCGTCCTGACCACCTTCGACCTCGACGACCATGTCTACCGGGCACTGCACGCCGGCGCCAGCGGCTTCCTCCTCAAGGACACCACCCCACCCCGGCTGCTCGACGCGATCCACACTGTGGCCGCCGGAGAGGCACTGCTCGCCCCCACCGTCACCCGCCGCCTCATCACCGCCTTCACCAACCGGCCGACCGCCATCCGATCTCTCGACGGCGTGACACCCCGCGAGCGCGAGGTCCTGACGCTCATCACCGGCGGCCTGTCCAACCCCGAGATTCAGGCTGCCCTGCACATCAGCCGCGCCACCCTCAAGACACATATCGGACGGCTGCTGACCAAACTGGGGGCCCGGGACCGCGCCCAACTCGTCATCGCCGGCTACCAAGCACGTCTGCCCGAGGAGTCGTCGCCCGCCACGAACAACGTCTTCTTCACGTAGCCTCCGTTTTCCGACGGTCGCCCCGTGGGGTTCAGCGACCCGCCGCAAGCCTGCAAAGTCCTGCGAGGCGATGTTCCTCAAGGGCCACGTCGGCGCTGAAGCGGCCAGACCCGGGCGAACGGCACAGCACAGGGCGGGCCCGGAGAGGCTTTCCTCCGGGCCCGCCCTGTGCTGTGCCGTCAGGTCACTTCGTGAACGCGTCCCGCACGTCCCGGCCGGCGTCCTTGACATGTTCGCCAGCCTGCCGGGCCCGCGCGTCGCTCCGTTCGGTGGCGCCCTCGGCCCGCATCCGCTCGTTGTCGGTGGCGTCGCCGATCCGCTCCTTGGCGGCGCCGGCCAGTTCCTGGGCCTTGTTCTTCGCCTTGTCGGTGAAGCTCATCTCGGACTCCTTCTGCTCCGGCGGTTTTGCGTGGCCGTTCCGGCCTCCACCATCAGGCATGCCCGATCGGTTCGAGGCGAAAACCTCCCGTGGTGCGCACAGCCCGCAGGGCATCCTAGGAGGCTAGGTGAAAGGGGTACCGCTGCCGGGCCTGGTTGACTGGGTGGATGGGAGAGATCATGCTCGTCCGGCACGGCGAGACCGAGTGGAGCGCCAACCGCCGGCACACCTCGTACACCGACCTGGACCTCACCCCCGACGGCGAGCGGCAGGCCCGCACGCTGGGTGCCTTCCTCGACGGCCGGCGGTTCGCCCGGGTGCTGTCCAGCCCGCGCACGCGGGCGCTGCGCACCGCGCGGCTGGCCGGGCTGACCGTCGACGACACCGACCCCGAGCTGGCCGAATGGAACTACGGCGAGTACGAGGGCCGGACCACCGCCGACATCCAGGCCGACCGGCCGGGCTGGGACATCTGGACCGACGGCTGCCCGGGCGGGGAGTCCCCCACCGAGGTCGGCGAGCGGCTGGACCGGGTGCTCGGCCGCGTCGCCGCCCTGCTCGACTCCGGCGACGTCGCCCTGGTCGGCCACGCGCACAGCCTGCGGGTGCTCGGCGCCCGGTGGATCGGGTTGCCGCCGGCCGCCGGCGGGCGGCTACGGCTGGACACGGCCACGGTCAGCGTGCTCGGCCACGAGCACGGACGGCGGGTCATCCAGCGGTGGAACCAGTCGACTCCCCCGCCGCCCGGGGCCGACGCGTCGGCGGGTCGCCACTGATCTTCGGCGGCCGGTTCTCGTACGGGGTGGACAGGACGACCGTGGTGCGGGTGGTGACGTTCGCGGCCGTGCGGATCTCCTGGAGCACCCGTTCCAGGTCCGCCGGGCTGGCCACCCGTACCAGCAGCAGGTAGAAGTCCTCCCCCGCCACCGAGTAGCAGGACTCGATCTCCGGCAGGTGGGCCAGCCGCTCCGGGGCGTCGTCCGGCTGCGACGGGTCGAACGGCCGGATCGCCACGAAGGCCGTCAGCGGCAGGTCCAGCGCCTCGAAGGACACCCGGGCGGCGTACCCCTTGATCACCCCGCGCTGCTCCAGCCGGCGGACCCGCTGGTGCACCGCGGACACCGACAGCCCGACCTTCTCCGCCAGAACCGTGTACGACAGCCGCCCGTCAGCGGTCAGCGCCGCGACGATGGCCCGGTCGATGTCCTCCACGGCGTGCAACCTACCCGTAATCGCGCTCACCCGCGACGGGAGGCCGGCACGCTCAGCGCGCCGCCCGGTCGCGCACCGCATCCGCCGCGTAGTGCAGCACCTCGGCCATGTCCTCCTCGTCCAGGAACGGCAGGTCGGTGAGGATGTCCGTGGCACTCATCCCGTCGGCCATCATGGCCAGGACCGTCGCGACCGGCACCCGGGACTGGCGCACGCAGGGCGCGCCGCCCATGACGTCGGGGTCGACGGTGATCCGCTCGAAGACCATCGGGCCAGGCTAGCCCCTGGCCAGGTCGCGGGAGATGACCAGCCGCTGGATCTGGTTGGTGCCCTCCACGATCTGGAGGACCTTGGCCTCCCGCAGGTACCGCTCGACCGGGTGGTCGACCACGTAACCGGCGCCGCCGAGCACCTGCACCGCGTCGGTGGTCACCCGCATCGCCATGTCGCTGGCGAACAGCTTCGCCTTCGCCGCCTCGATCGAGTACGGCCGGCCGGCGTCGCGCAGCCGGGCCGCGTGCAGCGTGAGGGCGCGGGCGGCGGAGATCTGGGTGGCCGCGTCGGCCAGCATGAACCCGAGGCCCTGGAAGTCGACGATCGCCCGGCCGAACTGCTGCCGCTCGCGGGCGTAGCCGACCGCGTAGTCCAGGGCCGCCTGGGCCAGGCCCACGGCGCACGCGGCGATGCCGAGCCGGCCGGAGTCCAGGGCGGACATGGCGATGGTGAAGCCGGCCCCCTCCCCGCCGATCAGCCGGTCGGCGGGGACGCGGGCATCGTCGAAGGCGATCTGGGCCACCGGGGACGAGTGCAGGCCCATGGTCCGCTCGGGGGCCTGGGGGATGATGCCGGGGGTGCCGCGGTCGGCGAGCAGGCAGGAGATGCCCTTCGGGCCGGGCCCGCCGGTGCGGCAGAAGATGTTGTAGAAGTCCGCGACCCGGGCGTGGGTGATCCACGCCTTGGTGCCGGTCACCACGTACGCGTCGCCGTCGCGGGTGGCGCGGGTGGTCAACGCCGCCGCGTCCGAGCCGCCCTGGGGCTCCGACAGGCAGTACGCGCCGAGCAGTTCGCCGCCGAGCATGTCGGGCAGCAGCTTGCGCTGGGCGTCGGTGCCGAACTGGGCGACCGGGTGGCAGGACAGGGTGTGCACGCTGACCGCCTCGGCGGCGGCGAGCCACCGGCTGGCGAGGATCTCCAGCACCTGGAGGTAGACCTCGTACGGCTGGGCGGCGCCGCCGTGCTCCTCGGGGTACGGCAGTCCGAGCAGGCCCGCGCGGCCGAGGGTGCGCAGCACCTCGCGGGGGAACTCGGCGCGCTGCTCGAATCCGGCGGCCCGGGGCGCGAGTTCCCGGTCGGCGAGTTCGGTGGCCAGGTCGAGCAGGTCGTGGGCCTCGTCGGTGGGCAGGATCCGGTCGACAGTCATAGCGCGATGAGCTCCGTGGGGGTGGTGTTGAGCCGGGCCACGCCGTCCGTCGTGCAGACGACGATGTCCTCGATGCGGGCGCCGTGCCGGCCCGCGAGGTAGATGCCCGGCTCGACGGAGAACGCCATGCCGGGTTCCAGCGGCCGGGGGTTGCCGGCGACCACGTACGGGTCCTCGTGGCCGTCCAGGCCGATGCCGTGGCCGGTGCGGTGCAGGAACGCCGGGCCGTACCCGGCGGTGGTGATCAGGTCGCGGGCGGCGGCGTCGACGGCCTCGGCGGTGACGCCGGGACGGACGGCGGCGACGGCCGCGACCTGGGCGGCGTGCAGCACCGCGTAGTAGTCGGTGAACTCGGCCGGGGGCGGGCCGCCGGCGACGTACGTGCGGGTGCAGTCGGAGCGGTAGCCCGACGGCATGGTGCCGCCGATGTCGACCACCACGGGCTCGCCGGCGCCGATCGGCCGGTCGGAGGTGCCGTGGTGCGGGCTGGCGCCGTTGGGGCCGGCGGCGACGATGACGAAGTCGACGGTGACGTGGCCGGCGGCGCGGATCGCGGCGGCGATGTCGGTGGCGACCTCGGCCTCGGTGCGGCCGGGGCGCAGCCACCGGTCCATCCGCAGGTGCACGGCGTCGATGGCGGCGCCGGCCTCGGCCAGGGCGGCGACCTCCGCCGGGGACTTGCGGACGCGCAGCTCGCGCAGCACCTCACCGGCGAGGCGCTGCGCGGTGCCGGGCAGCAGGGCCCGCAGGGCGAGGACCTGCTCGGCCCACATCCGGTCGGCCAGGCCGACGGCCGCGACCGGCCCGTCGAGGGCGGCGGCCACCAGGGGGTACGGGTCGGCGCCGTCGGGATGGTCGACGATCCGCACGCCGGTGGCCGGGGCGGGGGACGCCTCGGCGGCGGGACGTTCCAGGGCGGGCACGATCAGCGTCGGCTCGCCCCGGGCGGGCAGCACCAGGCAGGTCAGCCGCTCCCCGGCGTGGGCGTCGTAGCCGGTGAGGTAGCGCAGGTCAGAGCCGGGGGTGAGCAGCAGCGCGTCGAGGCCGGCGGCGGTGGTCGCGCGCCGCGCGGCGGCCAGCCGGTCGGCCGGGTACAACTCGTCGGTTCTCACCCGGCCAGCTTAACGGTCGTTTGGTCGCTACCGGGAGCCGGTGCGGTGCCGAAGCAGCCCGGGCGGCGAATCGTCCGTCCTGAGCGGACAGACAGCGGGTACGAGGGCGCGGGTGCCAACCGGACGTGCCGGCCGGCCGCCAGGACCGTGTCTGTCTGCTTTAGGGGAGACAACTACTTGCCCAGCTAACCCCGCTAGGGGTATACCTATGACATAACCCGTTGCTAACCCCACTGGAGGTGGACGTGCCGAAGATCAATGTGTACCTGCCCGACGAGCTGGCCGACGCGGTCCGGGACAGCGGCGTGCCGGTGTCGGCGGTCTGCCAGCGCGCGCTGGAGCAGGCGGTCCGCCAGGTCACCGCCATCCGGCAGACCGCCCTGGGCGACCTGGGGGCCGACGACCTGGGCGAGCGGCTGCCCCGGTTCACCGCGCGCGCTCGCACCGTCGTGACGCTGGCGATCGACCGGGTCCGCGCCGCCGGCGCGACCTCGGTGGGCACCGGCGACCTGCTGGCCGGCATGCTCGCCGAGGGCGAGAACCTCGCGCTGCACGTGCTGCGGGCGATGGAGATCGACCCCGCGCACGTCCAGCGCGACCTGGACCGGCACCCGGCCGCCGAGCCGGGCCCGACGGGCGAGGGCTCGCTGCACCCCAGCACCCCCGCCGCCGGAGCGTTTGAACTGACCACGACCGAGGCGATCGCCCTGGGGCACAACTACGTGGGCTGCGAACACCTGCTCCTGGGCCTGGTCACCGAGCCCGACGGCACCGCCGGGCAGGTGCTGCGGGCGCTGGGTGCCGAGCCCCGGCTGGTGCGGCGGTCCGTGGTCGCCGCCCTGGCCGGCTACATGCACCTGCGCGCCCAAGCCCCCGGCGTCGCGGCGGCCGACCCGACGCAGGCGCTGGCGGCGGCGGTGCACCAGCAGCTCCAGCCGATCGTCGCGCGCCTGGAGAACCTGGAGCGGCGCCTCGACGCCGGCCCCGGGCAGCGGTGACCGCGGTCGTGCGGTCGCCGATCCGCCGGCCCGGCGTCGACGAACGCCGCTCGCGTCCCGCGGCGGGTCGGCGCCGGGCGCCCGGCACGCCGCCCGGGGTAGCGCTCGGGCTGGCTGCCCCGGCACCCCGCGAAGCCACCCGGGCCGGGCCACGGTGTCGATAGCCTGGTTCTGCGCCGACCGGGGTTCGGCGGAGGCTGACGCACGGAGGGCGGGCGACGCGGGTGGCTGCGAGCGAGCGCGAACGTGGGCAGCGGCGACGTCGGCTGCTCTGGGCCGGCATACTCGCCATCGCCGGGCTGGCGCTGCTGGCCGTCGGCCTGACGGTCGCCGACGGCGCGGTCGCCTGGCTGGAGGCGGCCGTCGCGATCGTCCTGCTGGTGGCGAGCTACGCGGTGCAGCGCCTGGCCCGCCGGGAGACCCTGTACCGGCACGACGAGCCGCGCTGACCGCCGCGCCGTACCCGAATCGTCGGACGGTTGTGCCAGGCTGTCCGGCGTGGCACACCGACCCCCGATCATGCTGATCGACGCCCCCAGCCTCTACTTCCGGGCCTACTTCGGCATCCCCGAGTCCGCGGCGAAGGCCGAGGACGGCACCCCGGTCAACGCGGTGCGCGGCTTCCTCGACATGCTCGCCACACTGATCCGCACCCGCCGCCCCGACCGGATGGTCTGCGCGATGGACCACGACTGGCGGCCGGACTGGCGGGTGGCGCTGCTGCCGTCGTACAAGGCGCACCGGCTGGCCCCGGAGGGCGGCGAGGTGGTGCCGGACACCCTCACCCCGCAGGTGCCGATGATCCTGGACGTGCTGGCGGCGGTCGGCATCACCGTCGTCGGCGCCGCCGGCTACGAGGCCGACGACGTGCTGGGCACCCTGTCGGTCACCCAGGAGGCGCCGGTGGAGGTGGTCTCCGGCGACCGGGACCTGTTCCAGCTCATCGACGACGTCCGCGGGGTGCGGCTGCTCTACGTCGGGCGTGGCGTGGCGAAGCTGGACGACTGCGACGACACCGCCGTGCGGTCCCGCTACGGGGTCCCGGCCGACCGGTACGCCGACTTCGCCGCCCTGCGCGGCGACCCGAGCGACGGGCTGCCCGGGGTGCCGGGCGTCGGGGAGAAGACCGCCGCCCGCCTGATCGACCGGTACGGCGACCTCGACGGCATCCTCGCCGCCCTCGACGACCCGGGCTCCGGGTTCGCCCCCGGCCTGCGCGCCAAGCTCGACGCCTCCCGCGACTATCTGGCCGTCGCGCCGAAGGTGGTGCGGGTGGCGCTGGACGTGCCGCTGCCGGAGCTGCCGACCGCGCTGCCGACCGCTCCGGAGGCGCCGGACCGGCTGCTGGAGCTGGCCGAGCGGTGGAACCTCGCCGGGTCCTGTCGCCGGCTCGTCGACGCCCTGGCCGCCCGGGGCTGACCCCACGGCCGGACGGCCGGGCCACGGGGCCCGCCGGCCGCACCGGTGACGATCAGGCGGTGGCGTGGTAGGCCAGGACACCCCGGTTCACCGCGGCGATGGCCTGTCGGGCGGTGGCCCGCAGCTCGGTGGACGCCCCGCCGGAGTCGGCGAGCTGGCCGAGCAGGTCGACCACCTGCCGGGCCCACCGGACGAAGTCCCCGGCGGGCATCTCGCCGTCGATCTCGTGGCCACTGGCCAGCACCTTCGCCAGCGCCTCGCCCCGCGCCCAGCGGTAGACCGGCCAGGCGAAGCCGAGGTCCGGCTCGCGGGTGACCGTGAGGCCCCGGGCGGCCTCGTCGGCCTCGATCTCCCCCCACAGCTTCAGCGTCTCCTCGACGGCCTCGGCGACCGGCCCACGGGGCAGCGACGCCCGCTCGTCGACGTCCCGGCGGGCCTCGAAGACCACCACCGAGACCGCGGCGGCCAGCTCCGACGGCGACAGGCCGTCCCAGACGCCCCGGCGCAGGCACTCGGCGACCAGCAGGTCGGCCTCGGTCCAGATCCGGCCGAGCATCCGACCGGCGTCGGTGACCGCGCCGTCGGCGGACAGATAGCCGCGCGCGGTGAGCAGCGCGACGATCCGGTCGAACGTGCGGGCCAGCGAGCCGGTGCGACCGGCCACCCGCTGGCGCAGCTCCTCGGTGTCGCGCTCCAGCCGGCGGCGGCGCTCGGCCCAGCGGGCGTGCTCCTCCCGGTCCGGGCAGTCGTGGCAGGGGTGCCGGCGCAGCTCGGAGCGGAGCTGGCTGATCGCGTGGTCCTCGGCGGCGCCCTGCCGGGACCGGCCGCCACGGCGACCGCCGTGCCGGTCCAGCCCGGTGCCGCTGACCTCGGCGGCGAGGTCCCGGCGGGCCCCCGGGGAACGGTGGTTGAAGTGCTTGGGAACCCGGATGCGGGCAAGCACCTCGGCCGGGGTGGTGAAGTCGCCGGGGCCGACCCGGCCGGCCCAGCGGTCCTGGGTGAGCACCAGCGGGCGGGGCTCGCCGAACCCGCCGGTGGCCGGGTCGAGCACCACCGCGAGGCCGGCGCGCCGGCCGGACGGCACCCGGATCACGTCGCCGACGCGCAGCCGCTCCAGCGACTCCACCGCCGCGGCCTTGCGCTGGTGCTGGCCCTGCCGGGCGACGGCGCGTTCCCGGTCGCCGATGGCCACCCGCAGGGCGAAGTACTCGTCGAAGTCGCCGTGGTGGCAGCCGGCCTCCACGCCGTACGCGTCGATGGTCTCGGTGTTGCGCTGCACCTGGCGGGCCAGGCCGACCACCGACCGGTCCGCCTGGAACTGGGCGAACGAGGACTCCAGCAGCACCCGGGCCGGCTCCGCGCCGACGCTGCCGACGAGGTTGACGGACATGTTGTAGGACGGGCGGAAGCTGGAGCGCAGCGGGTAGGTGCGGGTGGAGGCCAGGCCGGCGACGTGCCGGGGATCGGTCTCCGGGGACCAGACGACGACCGCGTGCCCCTCCACGTCGATGCCCCGGCGGCCGGCCCGGCCGGTGAGCTGGGTGTACTCCCCCGGGGTGAGGTCGACGTGCGCCTCGCCGTTGTACTTGACCAGGCGCTCCAGCACGACGCAGCGGGCCGGCATGTTGATGCCCAGGGCGAGCGTCTCGGTGGCGAAGACCGCCTTGACCAGGCCCCGGACGAACAGTTCCTCGACGATCTCCTTGAACACCGGAAGCATGCCGGCGTGGTGGGAGGCCAGCCCGCGCTCCAGACCGTCGAGCCACTCCCAGTAGCCCAGGACCGTCAGGTCCTCGCCGGGAATGGCGGTGACCCGGCTCTCGACGACCCGGCGGATCTCGGTGCGTTCCTCCGCTGAGGTCAGCCGCAGGCCGGCGGCGAGGCACTGCTGCACGGCGGCGGCGCAGCCGGCGCGGCTGAAGAGGAACAGGATCGCCGGGAGCAGCCCCTCCCGGTCGAGCCGGTCGACGATGTCGGGGCGTAGCGGGCCGCGCCAGCGGGGGCCGCGCCGCCCGGCGCCGGGGCCTGCGCTGCGCCCCTCGCCGAGCTCCAGCCGGCGCATCGTGTCGCGGGTGTAGCGCAGCAGCTCCGGGTGCACATCGTGCTTGCGGGCGGCGTCGGCGTCGTGGAACAGGTCGAACATCCGCTTGCCGACCAGCATGTGCTGCCACAGCGGCACCGGCCGGTGCTCGCTGACCACCACCGTCGTCTCGCCGCGCACGGTGACCAGCCAGTCGGCGAACTCCTCGGCGTTGGAGACGGTCGCGGACAGCGAGACCAGGGTGACCGAGGCGGGCAGGTGGATGATCACCTCCTCCCACACGCCGCCGCGGAACCGGTCGGCGAGGTAGTGCACCTCGTCCATGACCACGTAGGCCAGGCCATCGAGGGTGGCCGAGCCGGCGTAGAGCATGTTGCGCAGCACCTCGGTGGTCATCACCACCACCGGGGCGTCCCCGTTGATGGCGTTGTCGCCGGTGAGCAGCCCGACCTGCTCGACCCCGTAGCGGTCCACCAGGTCGTGGTACTTCTGGTTGGACAGCGCCTTGATCGGGGTGGTGTAGAAGCACTTGCGCCGGGTGGGCGCCGCGTCGGCGCCGTCGGCACCCGCCGGCTGGGCGGGGCCGCCGCGCAGGGCCAGGTGTACGGCGAACTCCCCGACCACCGTCTTGCCGGCGCCGGTGGGGGCGCAGACCAACACCCCGCTGCCCCGTTCCAAAGCCTGACATGCCTCCCGCTGGAAGTCGTCGAGATCGAACCCCAGGTCAGGGGCGAACTCGTCCAGCGCCGGAAACTGTGAGGCCTGCGCGGACCGGCGGCGGGCCGCGGCGTACCGCTCGGCGGGACTCGACATGTCGTCAAGATTAATGCGTACGTCGCGGGACCACCTGTCAAGGCCGTCCGACACCGGCGTCCAGGGCGGTCGGTAGGGTGCACGGCGTGCCGGACCATGCCGAACCGCCCCGCCCGATCCCGCCGCACGGCATCGACGCCGCCGCCAGCGCCCAGGCGTCCCGCCGGCCCGTGGAAGCGGTGCTGTTCGACTTCCACGGCACCCTCGCCCAGGTGGAGGAGCCCCGCGACTGGGTGCTGGCCGCCGCGGCTGCCTGCGGGGTGACCCTGGAGCGGGCCCGGGCCACCGGCCTGGCCGACCGGCTGCTCACCGCGGGCCGGGCCGGCGGGCCGCTGCCGGCCCGGGTGCCGCCGGCGCTGGCCGAGCTGTGGGCCGACCGGGACCTCTATCCGCACGCCCACCGGGGCGCGTACACGGGGCTGGCGGCGACCGTGGACGCCGGGATCGACGGGCTGGCCGACGCGCTCTACGACCGGGTGCTGGTGCCCGAGGGCTGGGTGCCGTACCCGGACACCGCGCCGACCCTGGGGGCGCTGCGGGAGGCCGGGGTGAAGGTGGCGGTGGTCAGCAACATCGGCTTCGACATCCGGCCGTTCTTCGCCGCCTGGGGGCTCGACGGGCTGATCGACGCGTACGCCCTGTCGTACGAGGTGGGGCGCTGCAAGCCGGACCCGGGCATCTTCTGGCGGGCCTGCGGGATGCTCGGGGTGGACCCGGAACGGGCACTGATGGTGGGCGACACCGCGGCCGACGCCGGGGCGGTGCGGGCCGGCTGCGCGGCACTGGTGCTGCCCGAGGCCGAGCCGGGCCGACCCAACGGGCTGGGTTCGGTGCTCGGCCTGGCCCTGCCGACCTGACCCCGTCCGGGGGCCGGTGACGGCGCGGGGCGTCCGGTCGGCGGGGCCACCGCCTCGCCCCTGGTCACCGCAGCAGCCGGACCGCGCCCGGCACGGCGGTGACGGTCACCGGCAGGTCGAGGGCACGCTCCCCGTCGGCGTACGTGGTGATGCCCTCGGCGGCCAGTTCCACCGTCCGGGCCCGGTGGCAGCTCACCAGCGGATGCTGGACGTGGGTGCCCCGGTAGATGCGCGGCTTCACCCTGACCAGGGTGCGCCGGTCGAACCGGCCGCCGACCACCACGTCGAGCAGCCCGTCGGTCGGGTCCGCGTCCGGGCAGATCCGCATCCCGCCGCCGTAGCTGGCGCAGTTGCCGACCGCGACCAGCACCGCGTCGACCTGCAACGGCTCGCCGTCGAGGCGCAGCGTGTACCGGCGGGGGCGTAGCCGGGCCAGCTCGACCAGGATCGCCAGGTCGTACCGGCGGGGGCCGCGCGGGCGGCGCATCCGGTTGGCCCGCTCGTTGACAATCGCGTCGAACCCGGCGGCGAGCACCGCCCCGTACCAGCGGGGCGGGCCTTCCGGCCGGGTCATCCGGGCCAGGTCGACCGGGCTGGTCCGGCCGGCCCGCAGGGCGTCGGCGATCGCATCGGCGGCGGCGAGCGGGTCGGTGGGGAAGCCGGTGTCGGCGGCGAAGTCGTTGCCGGTGCCGGCCGGCACCACCCCGAACGGCACGGTCGTCGCGGCGACCGCCTGCAGTCCCCGGTGCACGGTCCCGTCCCCGCCCACCGTCACCAGCGCGGCGATCCCGTCGGCCAGCGCGGCGTGGCACGCCCGTTCCGCCTGGTCGGCCGTGTACGCCTCCAGCAGGCGCACCGGCCGGCCCGCCCGGGCCAACCGCTCCAGCAGGCCGGGCAACAGTCCCCGGTGCCGCCCACGGCCGGCCGTCGGGTTGGCGAGCACGGCGACGGGGCCCTCGGGGTGCGGGCCGGGGGCGGTGCGGTCGACAGCGGTCACGGCGAGCACCGTACCGCCGGGCGGGCACCCCGATCATCTTCCTGCCTGCCCGGAATTCGCCCCGGCCCTTCGGCGCCGGGGCGGATTCCGGGGCTGGTACCCATCGGTCGAGCCCGCCAGGGATTGACTGCGGTGGACTATTGTGCTAAATGGCGCGGGAATTGCGCTGAAAACAGCGGAGACGGACCCATTGATGACGCTGCGAGACGGTCTGCCACCAGGGCATGACACATTGCAGTTCGTCGTTCAATAATGGCTGCCGTCGATCCACCTCGGGTCGGGTGTTGGGTCACCGACGCCGATCGAAGGGAACTATTCTGTGAAGCGGGACCACTCACCCGTGCTGCCGGGCGACGGCGCCACCGACTACGCGCGCTACATGCGCACGGATGCGCTGCTGGAGCTCCAGCGCCGCCCGGAGCAGATGATCCACCGCGACGAGCTGCTCTTCCAGGTGGTGCACCAGTCCACCGAGCTGTGGCTGAAGCTGGCGGGGGCCGAGCTGGCCGAGGCCGGCGCCCGGGTGGCCGCCGACGAGCCGGCGGCGGCCGAGCCGCTGCTGGCCCGGGCGACGCTCGGGGTGCGGCTGATCACCGACCAGCTGGAGATGTTCCGGCACCTGCCCCCGGCGGTCTTCCAGGCGATGCAACCGGCGCTCGGCACCGGATCCGGCGCCGAGTCGCCCGGCTGGCGCGGGGTGCAGGCCGGGAGCCGGAAGCTCGGCCGGGCCTTCACCGACCACCTAGCGCGGCGCGGGACCGACCTGTCCACGCTGCTCCGGGCGGACCCGGCGGACCCGGCGCACCGACTGGCCGAGGCCATGGTGGAGTGGGACGAGCGGGTCGCGTTCTGGCGGGTGCGGCACTACCAGGCCGCGATCCGGGTCGGCGGCCACGGCGTCGCCGGCACCGAGGGCAGCCCGGCCACCATGCTCGCCAGGCTGATCGACCACCGGTTCTTCCCGGAACTGTGGCAGGCGCGCGTCGCCCCCGCCACGCCGGCCGAGGGCATTCTCCACCCGGAACTGCCCTGAATAATCCCGCCGGCCCGAAATTCGCCGGAAGTCACCGTCCGTGTTTTACATAATTGTAATGTCGAGGTGCGGTTTCGTGCGCGAGCTGACGAGCTGGCTGTCCGGTGGAGCCGATCCCGACAGTTTTCCCTACCTCCCGGTGACGGCGGAGTTCCACCGGACCGGCAAACACTTCGTCGGAAAGGAGTTCCTCGCCCTCCTCGACGAGACGAGGGCGCACGTCGCCGCCCGGGCGACCGGCGCCGGGCCGGCGGACTCCGGCCCTGTCCGGCTGCTGCGCGACTTCCTCGACGTCGCGCTCGACAAGTGGGACGGTCGGTACGACTACCGCAGCTACCTCGCGTTGTGCCTGCTCGGGCTGCCCTGCGGCGACGGTGGCGGGTCGGTGGCGGCGTGGGCCGCCACCCGCCAGGGCCGCGACCGGATCTTCGTGCACCTGGTCGCCGACGCGCTGGCGTTCGAGCTGGCCGCCGCCGCCGGCACCGCCGAGTTGCTGCCCGAGCAGCGGCCCGGGCCGGCGCTGGTGGCCAAGCGCCACCGGCTGGGCGTCCGGGCCGTCTCCCCCGCGCTGTCCCGCCTGGGCCTGACCGTCGACGATCCCCAGCCCGCGGCGGCCGCCGCGGCACTGCACGCCCTCGTCGCCGCCGACCGCAGCGCCGCCGAGGAGCGGGCGGTGCGGCTGAGCATGCTGCCGGTGTACCTGTCGCACGACGAGTACCTGTTCATCCGGGTGCTCCAGGCCTACGAGTGCGTCTTCGCCGGGCTCGCCGACGAGCTGCGGGCGACGATCGACGCGATCGACGCGGGCCGGGCCGTCGCGGCGGCGGAACGGTTGGGGTACGCCCGGGACCAGCTCGCCTCGGCCGCGCCCCTGTTCTCGCTGCTGGCGAGCATGCAACCGGAGTCGTTCCGGACGTTCCGGGCGTACACCGAGGGGGCCAGCGCGATCCAGTCCCGCTCCTACAAGCTGATGGAGTCGCTGTGCCGTACCCCCGAGGGGTCCCGGCTGGACTCGGCCGCCTACCGGTCGGTGCCCGAGCTGCGCGACCGGGTGCGCGCCGGAGGGCCGTCGGTCGACGCGGCGCTGCGGGCGGCCGTCCGCGACGGCCGGCTGGCCGGGGCGGACCGAGCCCTGGTGGAGCTACGGATGCGCGAGTTCGCCGCGACGGTGCTGCACTGGCGCCGCACCCACCACCGGCTGGCGGTCCGGATGCTCGGCGAACGGCCCGGCACCGGCTACACCGAGGGGACACCTTACCTGGCCGAGGTCCGGTCGATCCCGGTCTTCACCGCCGTCGCCGCCGACCCCGACCCGGCGGCCCCGTCCGAACCGAGTGGAGGCTGTCCCGAGTGAGCGCACCCGAACTGGAACCCGCGATCGGCGGGCCGCGGCGTCTCGACGCCGCCGCACACGCCGCGCTGCGCGCCGAGTTCCCCCTGTTGCAGACCTGCCTCTACCTGAACAACAACTCGACCGGTGCGGTGCCCCAGGCCGCGCAGGGCGTGCTCACCGGCTACTGGGACACGTTGCGCACCTGGCGGGACGACGTGTGGCAGGGCTGGCACGAGGGCCTCGACCGGTACGCCGACGGGCTGGCCGCGTTCATCGGCGCCCCGCCGGGCAGCGTGGTCACCGACGCGAACCTGAGCATCCTGCTCGGCCGGGTCGCGTCCTGCTTCGACTACCGCCCACCGCGCGACCGGGTCGTCATCACCGACCTGGAGTTCCCGGCCGTGCCGTTCGTGTGGAACGCGTTCCGCCGCTACGGCGCCCGGCTCGACGTGGTCGGCACCGGCGGCCCCGACTTCGACGAGGACGCGCTCGTCCGGCACATCGACGAGCGGACGCTGCTGGTGTGCGTGCCGCACGCCAGTTTCTCCTCCGGGGCCACCGTCGACCTGCACCGCCTGGTCGCGCGCGCCCACGACGTGGGCGCCCTGGTGGTGGTGGACGCCTTCCAGAGCGTCGGGATCATGCCGCTGGACGTGACGGCCCTCGGCGTCGACGTCGTCCTCGGCGGCGCCCACAAGTGGCTGTGCGGGGTCGGCACGGCCTTCCTGTACGTCCGCCCGGACCTGACGCCGGCCCTGGAGCCGGCGGCGACCGGCTGGCAGGCCGGCGACCGGGCGCTGACCTTCCGACCGTCGACCGGCTGGGCGGCCGGGGCCCAGCGGTTCGCCGGCGGAACCCCGTTCCCCCTCACCTCGCTGGTCTCCCAGGTCGGCCTGGACCTGCTGGCCGGCGTGGGCATCGCCGCGATCCGGGAGCACTCCCTGGCGTGCACGTCCCGGATCCTGGCCCGTGCCGGGGCCGCCGGCATCACGGTGGCCAGCCCGACCGAGCCGCATCGGCGCGGCGGCGTCGTGTGCCTGGACGTCCCCGACGGTGAGGCGGTCAAGCGGCGGCTGGCCGCACGGGACGTGATCTGCAGCTGGCGGGGCTACCTGCGGGTCGGACCGCACGTCTACAACACCCTCGACGAGGTCGACGCGTTCATGGACGCACTGGAAGAGGAGCTGGGCCGATGACCGTCACGCTGTCACCGCGGGCGCTGATGAGCCTGCTCGCCAACGGCACCAAGGCCATGGACGTGCTGGAGACGGCGCTCACCATGGGCCTGCTCGACGTGCTGGAGCCGGGTCCGGCCGTCCTCGGTGAGCTCGCCGAGAAGTTCGGGGTGCGGCCGCTGCGGCTGTACAAGTTCCTGGACTGCCTGGAGAGCCTCGGGTTCGTCGAACGGGACGAGCCCGGCGACGACATCACCACGACCCGTTACCGGGCCGTGCCCGGGCTGCGCGACGCCGTGGCGGCGGTCGCCGGGCCGGACGCGATCGAACGGGACCGGGACCGGTACCCGTGGCGGCGGTTGCACGGCCGGCTCGCGGAGAGCCTGCGCGGCGACGCCGGCATGACCGACGACGACTTCGCGTGGCCGCCGCGCGACGACGAGCAGACCGCCGCCTTCGAGCGCAGCATGGCCGTCGGCCTCGGCCCGGTGATCGAGACGGTCCACCGCCACGCCGACCGGTTGTGGCCGGACCGGCGCCGCCTGCTCGACGTCGGCGGGGGCGACGGCACGCTCGCCGCGCGGGTGCTCGACGACGCCCCGGGGCTGCGGGCCGACGTGTACAACCTGCCGGCGGTGGCACCGCTGGTGGAGCTGACGCGGGCCCGCTGCGGGCACCCGGACCGGCTGGGGTTCGTCGGCGGCGACTTCCTCGCCGGGCCGCTGCCGGGCGGTTACGACGCGCTGGCGTTCGTGCGGGTGCTGCACGACTGGCCGAA
Organism: Micromonospora sp. NPDC001898; assembly: GCF_042891255.1. Lineage (NCBI taxonomy): Bacteria > Bacillati > Actinomycetota > Actinomycetes > Micromonosporales > Micromonosporaceae > Micromonospora > Micromonospora sp. NPDC001898. The sequence continues at coordinate 115,351 of NZ_JBIATC010000013.1, forward strand.
CGACGTGGCCCGCACGCTGGTCGAGAAGGCGTACGCCGCGCTCGCGCCGGGCGGGCTCCTGCTGATCTGCGAGGAGTTCCGCACCCCGGACCGGCTGGCGATGCAGTTCTTCTGGAGCTACTTCCTCATCGGCGTCGACAGCTGCGTCAGCCGGCTGCGGGAGGTGGAGTTCTACACCGGCCTGCTCGAGGAGGTCGGCTTCACCCGGGTGCGGGTGCTGCCCGGCGGCTGGGAACTGGTCACCGCGTACAAGCCCCCGGACGCGCCGTGAGCCGGGCGGGCGGCGTTGCGGCTGCCGACCGAGGGCGGGGCTGCGCTCGCCGTTGAACAGCGGCTCGCAGATGCCGACTTGCCCGCCCGGAGGCAGCTCCGGGTGGCAGGTGGCTCGTCGGCGGGAACCACACGCCGCCGGCGAGCGACTATCGGTACATGCGGTGTGAGCAGTGGCGGGAGATCCTGTCGGCCCAGTTGGACGGGGAGGAGACCCTGGCCGAGCGGGCCGCGGCCGAGGGGCACCTGGACGCGTGCGGTGACTGTTCGGCCTGGTTCGACGCGGCGGCGGCGGTGACCCGGCGGGCGCGTACCCGGCTGGTGTCGCCCGGGCCCGACCTGGCCGACGCGGTCCTCGCCGCCATCCCGGCCGGGGCTTCCCCCCGCCGGTGGACGCCCGCCCGGCGGGGCCGGCTGGTGGCCGGGTTGCGGGCCGCGCTGGGCCTGGTCGGCGCCGTGCAACTGGTGCTCGGGCTGGCTCAGGTCGGTCGGGGCGCGGTCGTCACGCACGCCCACGCCGCCGGCCAGCACCTGTGGCACGAGTCGGCGGCGTGGAACGTCGCCGTCGGTGCCGGGTTCCTGTTCGTCGCGGCGCGGCGGTTTGCGCCCGCCGGGGTGCTGCCGATGCTCAGCGCGTTCGTCGCGACGCTGGTGCTGCTGTCGGTGAACGACCTGATGACCGGCCAGGTGGCCGCGTCCCGGCTGGTCAGCCACGGTTTCCTGGTGGTCGGCTGGGTGCTCACCGTACTGCTGTCGCGGCCCCGGCTGCGCCCGGATGGTCCGTCGCCGGGGCAGGGACGGTCGCGGGCATCCCGCTGGCGGGTCGAGCCGGACCAGCCCGAGCAGCCGGCCCCGCTGCGCCTGGTGCCACCGCAGCCGTACGCCGCGCAGGCCAGCGACCGCCGGGCCGCCTGAGGGCCGGCCCTCGGCGGTGCCTCGGGCGCTCGTCGGGCCGGGCAGGCGTCGGCGGCCACCCGGGCGGCCACCCGGGAACTCAGCCGGCGCTGGGCGGGCGGGCCGGGCGGGCGTCGGCGTACCAGGCGGCCACGAGGTCCTCGCGCGCCCGCGCCACCCGGGAGCGGATCGTGCCGACCGGGCAGCCGCACACCTGGGCGGCCTCCGCGTAGGACAGGCCGGCCACCTGCGTGGCCACGAACGCCACCCGTCGCTCCGGGGCCAGAGCGGCGATCAGCCGGTGCAGGGCGACACCGTCGTCGGCTGCGGGCTCGACCGCGCCCACGCCCTCCGCCGCCGTGCGCCAGTCCGGCAGGGCCGCGGTGCGTGGGCGGGTCACCGCCGCCCGGACGTGGTCGACGGCGACCCGGCGGGCGATGGTGAACAGCCAGGTGCGGGCCGAGGAGCGGCCGGCGAAGCCGGGCAGGCTGCGCAGCGCCCGCAGGAACGTCTCCTGGGTCAGGTCGTCGGCCTCCCCCGGCCCGGCGAGGTGGGCCAGGAACCGCCACACCGGGCGTTGTAGGGCCCGGACGAACGCCGCGGCGGCCTGCTGGTCGCCCTGCCCGGCGAGGCGTGCCCAGCGGGTCACCTGCTCGTCGTCGGCCTCCGCGGTCACCACCGCCGGCCGCCCGACCCGACGCGGGCGCCCGCGCCCGCCCGGTGGTGCGCTTCGGCGGTGCTCACGCGGACCGGTACGGCGCGCGGCGCTGTTGCGTTCACGTGGTCTCCCGGCCGGGCTCCGGCGGCTGACGCCTCCCACCAGCGGTGGGAGGGTGGTCTCCGCGCGCCGCCTCCGGTGCGACGCACCACTGTTTGTCGGTCGCGGGGAGGAAAAAGTTCCACGCCGCGCCGGGAACGCCGTCGGGCGGTGCGACGGCGGGCCGGGCGGCGGGGGCGAAGACGGAGACGGGGGGGGGCCCCCGGGGGGGGGGGGCGGGGGCCGGGGGGGCGCCCCCCGGGCCGGGGCCGGGGGGCGGCCCGCCG
>NZ_JBIATC010000013.1:117568-167189 GCF_042891255.1 Micromonospora sp. NPDC001898
CACCCATGAGCCGCAACGGTACGCGACCCGGGCCGGCTTTCGTGGCCCGGCCGGGGGGGGGGGGGGGGGGGGGGGCGGCCCCCCCCCCCCCCCCCCCCCCCCCCCCCCCCCCCGGGGGGGGGGGTTGGGGGGGGGGGGGGGGGGGGGGGGGGGGGGGGGGGGGGGGCCCGGGGGGGCGGGGCCGCGCCGGGGGGGGCCCCCCCCCGTCTCCGGGTCCGGCGACGCCGGGCCGGGCACGGGGTGCCGGCCCTCAGTCGTCGTCGCGGTCGTCGTCGTCATCGTCCTTGTCGTCACGGTCGTCATCGTCGTCGTCATCGGCGTCGACCGGCTCCTGCTCGGCCTTGACCACCGCGCCGTCGTTGCGGTCGACGTCGACCTCGTGCTCGGTCTGCCCGTCGACGATCTCGACGCTCCACACCTGACGGCCGTCCTCGTCCTCGGCCTCGACCTCGACAATCCGGCCGCCCCCGGCGCGCGCCAGAGCGATCTCGCCGGCCCGCCGCTCGTCGACGCTCCCGCCGGCGGGCGAGCCGGTGGGGGGCGGCGTCGCCGTGCCGGCGGGCGAACCGGTGGCGGGAGCACCGGTCGCCGGCGCCGAGCTGGGGGCGTCGTTCGGGCTGCCGGTCGCCGCCGGGGCCACGGTGGCGGCGACCAGGGCGGTCAGTGCGGCGCGGTCGTCGGCGGCGGTGACGCCGAGGGCGACCCCGGCCGCCGCCAGCATCGCCGCGCCGCCGACGGACGCCTTGATCAGGGAGTTGCGCTTCATCTCGGTGCACCTTTCCTCGGTTACTACGTCGAGGATCGGCCGTGGCGGGATAGCGGCGCGCTGCACGAACGCTAAGGCCCGGTTAAGGTCGCCCGCGGGGCCAGCCACAGGCGCACCTCGGCCCCGCCGGCCGGGCCGGTGCGCAGCTCCAGCCGGCCGCCGCCGGCCTCCGCCACCCGGCGGGCGATGTCCAGGCCCAATCCGGTGGACCCGGCCGGGCTGGCTCCCCGACGTACGGTGGCGGCCGGCATGCCGGGGCCCTCGTCGGCCACGACGAGGACCACCCCGTCGGAGTCGCGGGCGAGACGGACGGTGAACGCGGTGCCGTCCGGGGTGTGCGCGAACACGTTGCCGAGCAGCGCGTCGAGGGCCGCGGCCAACTCCTCGGCGGGCACCGCGACCGGCAGCGGCCCGGGATCCAGGTCGCAGCGGACCTCCCGCCCGGTGTCCTCGGCCAGCACCGACCAGAACGCCACCCGGTCGGCGACCACCGCCGCCGCGTCGCCGCCGGTGGCGGCCGGCGACCGGTCCCGGCGGGCCTGGCGGGCCTGGCGGATCAGGCCGGTCACGGCCCGCTCCAACCCGTCCACCGCGGCGGCGATCCGCGCCGCCTCCGGCGGCTCGCGCAGCGACTCGGCCTCCAGCCGCAGCGCCGTCAGCGGGGTGCGCAGCCGGTGCGAAAGGTCGGCCACCTGCTCGCGTTCCTGGGCGAGCAGGACCTGGATCCGGCCCGCCAGGTGGTTGAGCGCACCGGCCACCTCGCGCAGCTCGGCCGGGCCCGCGGGCGTCACCCGGGCATCCAGCTCGGCGTTGGCCAGCCGGTGCGACACCGCGGACAGCTCGGCGATCGGCCGGACCAGGGTACGGGCCAGCCGGTCGGCGACCAGCAGCCCGAGCAGCACCAGCAGCACCCCGAGCAGCGCCAGCACCAGCCAGGCCCGGGTCACCCCGGCGGTCAGCTCGGCGCGTGGCACCACCGTCCGGATCACACCCGTGCCGTCCGGCCGGCCCTGCACGGCGATGACCACCTCGCGTCCCTCGTCCGACTCCGCGGTGAGGCTTCGACCCCGTTCGGCCAGGGCCACCGCCGGGGTACGTGGGACGGGCGTGCCCAGCACCGTGTCGCCGGGCAGGAACACGCTGACCGGCCGGCCCGACTCCGCGGCGAGCTGCTCGGCGGTCAGCCGGATGGTCGCGGCATCGGCCGTACCCACCACCGGCACCAGGCTCTGCGCGTCCGCGGTCGCCCGGACCGTGGCCCGGTCCTCGGCCACGTCCCGCACCAGCAGCGCCAACGGGACCAGGAAGGCCACCAGGGTGAGCACGCTGACCGCGGCGGACAGCAGCGCCAGCCGCGCCCTCACCCGGCGCCGCCCGGGGACTCCAGCCGGACCCCCACCCCCCGCACCGTGTGCAGGTAGCGGGGCTGCTGGGCGTTCTCGCCCAGCTTGCGGCGCAGCCACGACAGGTGCACGTCGACGGTCTTGTCCGCGCCCCCGTACGGGATCTGCCAGACCTCGGTGAGCAGTTCCCGCTTGGTGACCACCTCGCCGGGCCGGGCGGCGAGGTGGTGCAGCAGGTCGAACTCGCGCGGGGTCAGCTCGACCGGCGTGCCGTCGAGGGTCACCTGCCGTGAGCGCGGGTCGACCCGCAGCCCGCCCACCGCCAGGGTCGGGTCCTGCGCCGCCTGGGCCGCGCCGCGCCGCAGCACCGCGCGGACCCGCGCGTCCAGTTGGGCGGCGGTGAACGGCTTCACCACGTAGTCGTCGGCTCCGGCGTCGAGGACCCGGACTATCTCGGTCTCGTCGTCGCGGGCGGTCGCCACGATGATCGGCACCGCGCTGACCGCGCGCAGCATCCGCAGCAGGTCCCGCCCGTCGAGGTCGGGCAGGCCCAGGTCCAGTACGACGAGGTCCGGCCGGTCGTCGAGGGCGTCGCGCAGACCCTCCATCGCGGTGGACGCGGCGGCCACGGCGTGACCCCGGTCCCGCAGCGCCCGCGCCAGCGGCGTCCGGATGGTCAGGTCGTCCTCGATGAGCAGCAGGCGGGGCACAGGATGCAGGCTAGCCGCCGGGACCGCCGCCGGCCGGTTCCTTAACCCTCTCTTAGCGTCGACCGGCGCTCCCGCCAACCTTCGATCGGGGATAGTCGGGGGATGCGTCGTCGCCGTGCCCTCGCCTTCGCCGGGTGGCTGGCCACCGCCGCGCTCGCCACCCTGGTCGGGGTGGCCGCGATCCGGCTGGTCGGGGAGAGCATCACCGGCACCCCGGGCGGGGTGCACAGCCAGCGGGACGTCGAACGGGCGCTGGCCTCGCCGCAGGCGAGCACGGCGGCCCCGGGCGGCAGCCCGGCCACCGGGCCGGGCGCGCCGTCGGCGACCGCGTCGCCGGGGCCCGGCGCGCGCCGGGCCTTCGCGACCGCCGGCGGCAGCGCCGTGGCCGAGTGCACTTCGGGCGGGGTGCGGCTGGTGTCCTGGGCGCCGGCGCAGGGCTACCGGGTCGCCGACGCCGACCAGGGCCCGGACGACGACGTCGAGGTCACCTTCGTCGGGTCGGGCGGCGAGCACGAGCTGAAGCTGCGGTGCGTGGCCGGCGAGCCGGTGGCCGTCGCCGACGACTGACCGGCGACGGCCACCCGCGGATCTCGGTCAGCCGTGGTGCTTCTGCTGGCAGGGCACGCAGAAGCGGGCGTGCGGGACGACCTCCAGCCGCTCCGGTGGGATCTGCGCCCCGCACTTCTCGCACGCGCCATAGCGGCCGTCCTCGATGCGGTGCAGCGCGTCGACGATCCGCTCCAGGCTCATCCGGGTCGCCGCGATCAGCGCGGCGCGGGTGTGCGCCTCACCCGGGTCGCCGGTGTCGGCGGTCAGCTCGGTCAGCCGGACCGTCTGCGCCGCGTGATCGTCGGTCAGTGTCGTGCGGAGGTCGGCGAGCCACTGCCGGTCGCTGGCCTGCTGGATGTCGGTACTCATGTCGCGTCCTTCCGGAAAAAGGTAAAAGAAAAGGGCCGAAGCCGGAAGCTTCGCCCTGGTGGCCGTACCCGTCGGAGATTTCCCGGCGGGGGGCCACGCCCGCTGGGGATCGGGCTCGGCAGCCCGTGGATGGGGGCGGCATCGAGCGACGGCGCGCCCGCCGGGCGGGTGGCCACCCACGTGCGCCGGCGGCCGGCGGCAGCCGGCGACGCCGTCACGGCGGTGACGGTGACGCGGGCGAGCGGGGCGGCCGATGGCATGGGGCCACCATAGGCCGCCCCGCCGCAGAACCCAACCAGGTTGGTCACCGGCCGTCCCGGCCAAGGCGCGGCACACGTCCCGATCGCCCCAGGCCAACACGGTGATACACCCCAAAATGGGATGCGCACGGACTGGCGCACCTGTTGGATCTCGGCATGACGCACGATCTTGTTCTTCCTCGGAAGGCGCGCCCAGGGGAGCACATCGCGGTTCTCTCCCCGTCCTTCGCTGCGGCAGGTGCCTATCCCGAAATCCACGAGCAGGCCATGCGACGGCTTGCTGACGTGACCGGCCTCGTTCCGGTCGAATACCCGACCACCCGCAAGGTGGGTGCGACCGCGGCAGCGCGCGCAGCGGACATCAACGCCGCCTTCGCAGATCCCGAGGTGCGCGGCATTCTCGCCGTCGTCGGAGGCGAGGACCAGATCACGGTCATCCCGCATCTGGACGCCGACCTCGCCCGAGCCGATCCGAAGCCGTTCCTCGGCACCAGCGACAACACCAACCTGCACCACTGGCTCTGGGGCCTTGGCATCGCCAGCTTCTACGGTGGGTCCTCCCAGGTACACCTTGGCCCCGGGCCGGCCGTGGACGACATCCACGCCCGGTCGCTGCGAGCGGCGCTGCTCACCGGGGAGCGGCTGGAGATCAGCGATCCGGGCGAATCCGAGGATGTCGGGATCGATTGGGCCGATCCGCAAGCGTTGGAATACTCCGGAGAACGCGAACCGACGGAGCCGTGGAGCTGGTACGGGCCGCGCCGCGCAGTCACCGGCACCACCTGGGGCGGCTGCCTGGAAATCATCCAGTGGATCCTGACGGCGGGACGCTTCCCGTTTCCCCCGGAGATTCTGCAAGGCGGGGTGCTGATCATCGAGACGTCGGAAGAACTCCTCCCCGCGCGCGATGTCAGCTTCATCGTCCGCTCACTCGGTGAACGCGGCATCCTCAGCGCCGTCGACGCGGTCCTGCTCGCCCGTCCGCCGGTCTCCGACCACACCCGTAGGCCCGCTGCCGCGGATCGGGCACGGCTACGCGAGCAGCAGCGCGACACGGTCGTCGACGTCGTGGCCCGCTACAACCCGGAGGCAGTCGTCTGCGTCGGCATACCCTTCGGCCACACCCGACCGCAGTGGATCCTTCCCCACGGCGGAGCCATCACCGTTGATGGCGTGGAACGTCGAATTTTCGCCGATTATCGGTAGAACCCGCCAAACGCCTGCCCGACCCCCATCAAGCCGCACGCCTCGCCCTGGTGGCGGCAACGCCGGTCATGGTCAGATCGGGTCGACCCGGCCCAGCCGCCAGTAGCCCATGAACGCCACCGCCCGCCGGTCGATCCCCCGCTCGGCGACCAGGTGCCGGCGCAGCGTACGGATCACACCGGCCTCGCCTGCCAGCCAGGCGTACAGCGGCCCCGGCGCCACCGAGGGCGACACCTCCCAGAGGAAGTCCCGGTCGACGTCCACGTCGGGGATCGGCGTCCGCCCGAACGACAGGCCCGCCAGGGCGGGTGTCCGGCCGGGCAGCAGGCTCGCCGCCGCCGCGGCGACGGCGGGAACCAGGCGGCTGCCGTGCGGACCCCCGTCGCGGGGCAGCCAGGCGACCTCGACGCCGGCCGGGGCCGGGACGGACAGCGCATCGGCCCGCTCCGGCACCTCCAGCAGCACCCGGCCCCGGGCGTCGGGTGGGAGCCGTTCCAGGATGGCGCAGATCGCGGGCACGGCCGTCTCGTCGCCGGCCAGCAGCAGGTGGCCCGTCGCCGGGGGCCGGAACTCGATCCCGCCGTGCTCGCCGGGGTAGCCGGCGTCGGGGCCGAGCAGGGCGGCTTCGTCCCCGGGCCGGACCCGGTGGGCCCACCGGCTGGCCGGACCGCCGTCACCGTGCAGGACGAGGTCGATGTCGACCTCGGCCAGGTGCGGCCGGGCCGCCCGGACGGTGTAGGTGCGCACCGGGCAGCGCCGGTCCTCGGGCAGGGCCCGCCACCTCACGTGCCAGTCGGCGCCGACGGGGAGCTGCACCCCGCGCTCCCCGGGCAGCGGCAGCGCCAGCTTGACCCGCTGGTCGTAGCCGTTGTCCGCGAACCGGTCCAGGTCGGGGCCGGTGAAGGTGACGCGGAGGAACGACGGGCTGAGTCGGCGTACGGCGCGGACCTCGACGGCGAACAGACGCCACGGCGCGATGGGCAGGGTCTCGGTCATGACACCCTGCGCCGGCTGCGGCTGGACGTGATCAATCGACACGAGGTTAGGCTAACCTAACGGCACGGTCGGGTCTCAGGGCGGTCCGGCCTTACCCCCTTCGGGCGACGGCCGCCGCCCTGACCGGGCCGGACGGCGCCCGCCTCGGCGGGTCACCCGAGCGCGGCGTCTCGCTCCAGGAAGAGCAGCTGGGCCCGCTTCTCCGGCAGGTCGATCTGCGGCCCCGGCACGAAGCCCGCGCGGGTCAGCCGGGCGATCGCCTTGTCGTTGCGCGCGTCGGGCTCCACCACGATGCGCCGGCGGCCCGGTTCGGCCAGCACGAAGGCGAGGAAGGCGTCGAGCAGTACGGCGGTGAAGCCCCGCTCGGTGCCACCGTCCGGCGGTCCGATCATCAGGTGGATGCCGAAGTCGCCGGGCCGGACGTCGTAGCACTCCCCCACCGGGTCGGCCGCCGGCTCGTACGTCTGGAACAGTGCCACCGGCCGGCCGTCCCGGTGGAGCAGGTAGGCGTGGTGCGTGGCGAGCGAGTCCAGGTACTCGTAGATCTCCAGCACCCGCTCGCGGCTGGCGTCGAGCATGCCCCAGAACCGCGAGCGCTCCCGGGTGACCCAGTCGTGGATCACGTCGATGTCCTCGGCCGGCCGCACGGGCCGGATGGCCACCTCGCCGAAGCCGTCGATGTGACGCGAGAAGGAGGTCGGGGCAGTCGTCATGTCTCTCCTCGATGGGCCGCCGTCCGGCCGGCGGCCTGCCACACCGCCGTCACCGCCTGCGGCGCGGCACCGTGACGGTAAATCAGGACACGCCAGCCTAGACCGTCGGGCGCGCGCCACGGTCCACAGTCTCCCGCCCGGCTGGCCCTCGACCACCGACGGGGTGGCCGGCTCCGGGGAGCCGGCCACCCCGTCGTCGCAGGGGGCGGTGGGGTGCCTACCGCCAGGTGTCGGTGCTGGTCCGGGTGCCGCTGGCCGGGGTGGTGAAGGTGCGGTTACCGCCGTTCTCCCAGGTGACGGCACCGGCCGCGGTCTTCTTGATGTACTTGTACTCCACCGCCGTGTTCGGGGGCAGGTTCAGCGTGGCCCGCCAGACCGGGTAGTCGGCCGAGGAGAGCGCGACGGCGTTGGCCGGGTTCCAGCCGCCAAGGGCCGCGATGTTGCCGACGACGTAGACGTTCTGGCCGTAGGAGGTGGTGACGGTGGCGTGGAACGAGGCCGCGACCTGCCCGCCGGTGTCGGCGTCGCCGCGGAAGGTCTCGTTCACCGTGTAGGTGCCGCCCTCCGGGGTGGTGAAGGAGCGGTTGGCGCCGCTCTCCCAGGTGACGGCGCCGGCTGCGGTCTTCTTGAGGAACTTGTACTCCACCCCCGTGGACTGCGGCAGGTCGATTACCGTCTGGTACGTGTTGGCGCCCTGCGCGGTCAGCTTGACGGCGCTGGCCGGGGCCCAGGAGCCGAGGGCGGGGATGCTGCCGACGACGTAGACCTCCTGGTCGGCGGCCGGGGTCGCGGCGACGGTGAAGGTGGTGGCGACCTTGTCGGTGGGGTTGACCGTCGGAGTGACCGTGGGCGACGGGGTGGCGCCGCCGGGCCGGGCGTTGACGTGGATCGCGACCGCGTTGTTGGCGGGGATGGACACGGTGGCCCGGCCGCCGGAGACGGTCACCGTGCCGCCCGCGCAGCCGGACGCGGTGGCGGGTCCGGAGACGACGTCGCAGTACTGGCCGTCGGCGAGGCCGGTGACGAACGTGGCGGTGGTGGCGCTGCCGGAGTCGTTGACGCCGAACCAGGCACGGTCGCCCCGGTGGAAGCCGATGACGTTGCTGTTGACGGCGGTGAAGTCGGAGATGGTCTTGACCGACCGGGCGGCGTTGGCCCAGCCGACCATGCCCTTGACGCCGGTGGACTGGGTCAGGCAGTTCCAGGCGCCACCACAGGCGGTGTCGGTGACGTAGCCGCTGCCGTTGGCCGGCGGGGACTGGTTGCGGGCGTTCCAGGAGAAGCTGTCGTAGACCGACGGCTTGCCGTGCGGGTAGGCCAGGGCGAAGTAGTTGGCCAGGGTGTAGTCGGTGCCGTTCTTGTAGGACAGCACGACCCCGTCGCGCTCAAGGTCGTGGTTGGTGACCATGGCGAAGACGTTGGCACTGGGGGCGTCGAGATTCCAGCTCGGGATGTTGGCGAGCGTGGAGATCGAGCCCTGGAAGGCGGACTTGAGGCCCTTGGCGTACGCGAAGTCGAGCACGTCGCCGTTGCCGGTGAACGCCCGCGCCTTGAGCGCGTCGTTGCTGGCGCCGTCGAAGATCTCCTGCGCGATGTACGGTCGCTTGTTCTCGGCCACGGTGTTGTGGAGCTTGCCGAGGAGCGCCGCGAAGTCGTCCTTCTTGATGTGCTTGACCGCGTCGACCCGGAAGCCGTCGACGCCGAGGCCGATCATGTCGTTGAGGAAGGCGGCGATCTTCGTACGGACGCTGTCCTTCTCGGTGTACAGGTCCGTCAGCTGCAGCAGCTCGCAGTTGGTGACCTGGGCCTCGTTGTTCCAGTCGTTGATGCCGCCGCTGGTCGGGCAGTTGTCGCCCGGCCGGTGGAAGTCCCCGTTGCCGTAGGGCACGGCCGGGAAGCTGTAGCCGGGGCCGGAGAAGTCCGTGCCCGCGTACCCGACGATGGACTCGTCGTTGTTCGCGCCGGCCATGTGGTTGACGACCGCGTCGACGTACACCCGCACGCCGGCGTTGTGGCAGGCGGTGACCATCGCGGCGAACTGCGCGCGGGTGCCGAACCGGCTCTCCAGCTTGTACGACACCGGCTGGTACACCTCGTACCAGGGGTACGCGCCGTCCTTGCTGTTGGGGAGGCTGACCGACTCCTGCGGCGGCGCGACCTGGACCGCGCCGTACCCGGCGGGGCCAAGGTGGTTGGTGCAGGCGGCGGAGACGGACGGCCAGTTCCACTCCCACAGGTTGGCCGTCACCTCGCTGTTGTTGAGCCCGGCGGCGGCCTGGGCGGGGGTGGCGGTGGTGGTGGCGGTCGCGATCGCGGCCGGCAGGACCACCGCGGCGACGGCGGCGGCGAGCAGCAGGCCGCCGGCGCGGCTACCAAGGGGTGACTTCAGACGTTCCATGACGGGTGAACCTTCCTCCGTGGGGGCGAAGAGGCGCTGGTGGATGGACGGCCGTCCAGGTAGCAAGACGATGCGGTATGGATGAAAGAGTTTGCAAGACTTTTCGGCAAGATTTTTGAAACATGCCGGCAATACGCCACCCGCAGGGGCCCTCCCACGCGCTCCCAGCTGCCCATTTCGGAGGGGACCGCCCTCGCGCTGGAGGGAATTCCTTGACATGCCCGGGGGATCGGCGCAACCTTGCCGCAACAACTTCCAGCACTTGCGATCATCTTGCACGACCCCGTCGCCGCCACGCCGCACGCTCCGGCCGGCGTCGCGCCCTCCGAGGTGCGCCTCAGCCGGTGCGGTGCGCCCGTCGCAGCAGCCAGGCGGCGACCAGGCCACCGGCGAGGACCGCGACCGCGCCCACCGTCTGCCCGGACTCCGACGCGGCACGGAAGGCGTCGGCGACCTGGGCCCGCTCCGCGTCGGTCCGGGCGGCGGCCAGCGCCGCGGGGAACGACCCGGCACCGGCCAGCGCGGCGGGCAGCAGGGCCGCGAACCGGGCGTTCAGCACGGCGCCCAGGACGGCGACGCCGAGGCTGCTGCCGACCTCCGTCATCGTGCCGTCCACGCCGGCGCCCGCGCCGGCCCTCTCCGGCGGGATCGCGCTCATCACCGCCTCCACGATCGCCGGGTTGGCCAGGGCGCAGCCGGCGCCCATGGTGAGCAGGCCGGCCAGCAGCACGCCGTAGCCGTCTCCCGGGGCATGGGTGACGAACAGCAGACCGCCGCAGAGCAGGGTCATGCCGACGGCGATGGCCCCGGCCGTGCCGAGCCGGTGGATCAGCCGGGCGGCGATGCCGGCGAGGTTGAGCACCACGATGGACAGCGCGAACGGCACCATCCGCAGTCCGGCCTCCCAGGCCGGGTATCCGCGCACGAACTGGAGGTGCTGGGTCAGCAGGAACAGCGCGCCGGTGGCGCCGAAGGTGATCAGGACGACCCCGGAGACCGCGCCGACGAAGCGGCGATCCCGGAAGAAGCCCATGTCCAGCATGGGATGGGCGATCCGCCGCTCCCACCACACGAACGCGGCGAGCATCAGCACTCCCCCGCCGGCTGTGCCGAGCACCGGGGCGGAGAGCCAGCCCCGGTCGGGGCCGGCGATGATCGCGTACACCACGGCGGTGAGGCCGGCCGTGGACAGCACCACCCCGCCGAGGTCGAGGCGACCGCCGGACGGGTTGCGGGACTCCGGCACCAGGAGCCCGGCGGCCACCAGGCAGACCACCACGATCGGAACGTTGACCAGGAAGATCGCCTCCCACGGGAAGCGGGCGAGGATGACCCCGCCGACGGGCGGCCCGGCCGCGAAACCCAGCGCGCTGGCCGCCGCCCAGATGCCGATCGCCCGGGGCCGCTCGGCGGCGTCGAAGACCTGCATCGCCACCGCGAGGGTGGCGGTGACGAGCAGGGCGCCGCCGATGCCCATGCCGGCCCGGGCCGCGATGAGCTGCCCGGTGGACTGGGCCAGCGCCGCGGCCAGCGAGCCGGCCCCGAACAGGACGAGGCCGGCCAGCAGCAGCCGGCGCCGGCCGTACCGGTCGACGGCGCTGCCCGCGGTGAGCAGCAGCCCGGACTGGACCAGCGCGTACGCGTTGATGGTCCACTGCACCTCGGCGGTGCTGGCGCCCAGTTCGGCGGTGAGCACGGGCACCGCCACGGTCAGCACGGTGTTGTCGAGCACCACCGTGACCTGGGCGAGGCAGAGCACGGCGAGGATCAGCCACCGGGTGGGCAGCGGACGGGCGGGTACGGACAGCGTCCGGACGGCGGGTTCGGACAGGCTCATGGCGCTCCTGGGCGGAAGGGACGCGGTCGGACCGCTCAGCTCGCGGCGAGCACCGGGACGTGGAGGGCAGGGACGCGGCGTCGCCGACCGGCCAGAGGTGGCGCGGGGCCGAGTTCGGTCCCCCGCACGGTCAGCCGGAAGGTCCGTCCGCCGATCGCGCGCAGCACCGGGACTTCCCAGTTCCGTTTCACGCACCCCTCCAGTAAGGTCCACCCAAGTTAGGGAAGGTTAACCTAAATTGGAACTGTTGTGGGACCCTGCCTCGCCGGGTGCGCCGCACGCCCGGACGACCGGCATCCGTCGCGACGCCTGGGGCGTGGCGCACCTGTGGGCGGACACCGTGGACGAACTGGCCCGGCTCCAGGGCCGGGCGGCGGCGCTCGACCGGGCCTGGCAGATCGAGGTGGAGCGGTGGCGCTCCGAGGGCCGGCTCGCCCAGCACGTCGGGCCCGCCGAGGTGGGCTGGGACCGGTTCGCCCGCCGGGCCCGCCTCGACGACACCGCCCGGCGCTGCTACGCCGGGCTCGACCCCGCCACCCGGCGCTGGGCCGCCGCCTACGCCCAGGGGGTCAACGACGGGCTCGCCGAAGGGGCAGCCGGGGCCCCGGAGTTCGCGGCGGCCGGCTGCGCCCCCGGCCGGTGGCGGCCGTGGTCCCCGCTCGGGGTCTTCCTGGTGCAGCACGTGCTGTTCGCGACCTTCCCGAACAAGCTGTGGCACGCGCACGTCGCCGCCACCCTCGGGCCGGCGGCGGCCGGGCTGTTCAGCGCCGAGCCGCCGGCCGGTTCGGGCAGCAACGCCTGGGCCGTGCCCGCCGACCCGGCCACCGGGCGGGGCCCGGTCATCGCCGGCGATCCGCACCGGATCCTCGAACTACCCGGCATCTACCACCAGGTGCGGCTGGCCTGCCCCGAGTTCGACGTGCTCGGGTTCGCCTTCCCCGGCGTTCCCGGCCTGCCGCACTTCGGCCACGCCGGCGAGGTGGCCTGGGCGGTGACCAACGCGATGGCCGACTACCAGGACCTCTACCGGGAGCAGTTGCGCCGCGACGGCGACCGGGTCCTGGTGCGCGAGGCCGACGGCTGGGCGCCGGCCCGCCGCCACGTCGAGCGCATCGGGGTACGCGGCGGCGACCCGGTGCAGGTCGAGGTGATCGAGACGCCCCGGGGCCCCGTCATCGACGAGGACCGGCACACCGGCGAGGCGATCAGCCTGCGCACCCCCGCCCGGGTCGAGCAGCGCCTCGGCTTCGACGCGCTGCTGCCGCTGCTGCGGGCGCGGACCGTCGACGACGTCGCCACAGCGCTGCGCCACTGGGTCGAACCGGTCAACAGCGTGCTCGTCGCCGACCGGTCGGGGGCGATCGCCCAGCTCGTCACCGGCCTCGTCCCGGCCCGCGACGAGCGGTGCCGGCGGGAACCGGTGCCCGGCTGGGAGCCACGCTACGACTGGACCGGCGAGTACGCCCCGATGTCCCGAACCGCGGTGACCGGGCCGGCGGTCTGCGCCAACGACCGCCGGCCCGACGTGGCGGCCCTCGGCGTCGACTTCGCCCCGCCGCACCGCGCCCGGCGCATCCGTACGCTGCTGGCGGCCGGGGCCGAGCCGTCCACCGTGCACACCGACGACCGGCTGGAGGCCGCCGTCCTGCGCGGCACGCTCGACCGCCTCGACGCCGATGCCCTCAGCGCGCCGGCCCGGGCGCTGCGCGACCGGTTGACCGCCTGGGACGGGCGGATGCGCGCCGACAGCGCCGACGCCGGCGCGTTCGCCGCCTGGCGGGCGGCGCTGGCCCGGGGGCTGCACGAGCACCCGCGGCTGCGCCCACTGCGCGCCGAGGGCGCGTACGACGAGCTGTTCGCGGCGTGGACCAATCCCCTGGGCCGCATCGGGTACGCCCTCGACGCCGTGGTGGCGGGGCTGGACCACCTCGGCGTCGACGTGGGGCCCGTGGCCGTCGCCGCGCTGGAGGAGGTGGCGCACGGCGACCCGCCGGGCACCTGGGGGCGGCGGCACGTCCTGCATCCGGTGCACCTGTCGGTGGCCCAGGAGGTCGGCGTCGCGGTGGAGGAGATGCGCGAGCGCGTGGCGCTCTCGGGCGACGCCGACTGCGTGCTGGCCACGAGCAGCGTCCCCGGGCTCTCCGACGCCTGCTGGCGGGGCCCGGTCGCCCGCTACGTCTGGGACCTGACCGACCGGGCGGACAGCCGGTGGGTGGTGCCCTTCGGCGCCTCCGGCCGCCCCGGCGACCCGCACTTCGACGACCAGCTGACCCGGTGGGCCGCCGGCGAGCTGATCCCGGTGGTCACCGACTGGGCGCAGCTCACCCCCGAGCAGGAGACGAGCCACCCGTGACACACCAGGTCACCCGCGCCGTGGGGCCCGCGCTGGCGCGGTCTCTCACCCGGGCCCGGTTCGAGGCCGACCACTGCGCACCGCCGGCCGGCTGAGCCGGATCGGGCAGAAAGCCTCAGGATGAG
Organism: Micromonospora sp. NPDC001898; assembly: GCF_042891255.1. Lineage (NCBI taxonomy): Bacteria > Bacillati > Actinomycetota > Actinomycetes > Micromonosporales > Micromonosporaceae > Micromonospora > Micromonospora sp. NPDC001898. The sequence goes on from NZ_JBIATC010000013.1 coordinate 131,194, forward strand.
CTGAGGGGTCGAAGGGTATCGACATCGACTCTCGTGACGGTATAGCCTGCCCGTCATCGTGATCGTCGATCGACGGGGCCCCCGTCCTTCACCGAGGAGTGCCGTGGCCACCTCTCCCTCCGTCACCCTGCGGCGTCGCCGCCTGCTCGGCCTACCCGCCCTGCTGGCCGCCGCGTTCACCGTCACCGCCACCGCCCGGCCCGCCCCGGCCCGCGCCGCCGGGCAGGCCGAGTGCCTGGCCGATTTGATCCAGACATCCTGATGGCCACGGTCCCCTGGCTCGCCGACGTGCTGCGGGCGGCGGGCGTGCAGGTCGTCGAGGAGGGCGACTGGCGCAACCGGGCGCGCCCGGGCGACTTCGCCCCGATCGGGGTGCTGTGGCACCACACCGCGTCCACCTCCAGCGCCGCCAACCCGCACCCGGCGCTGAACATCTGCATCAACGGCCGCTCCGACCTGCCCGGCCCGCTCTGCCAGGCCCTGGTCGACTACCACGGCGTGTTCCACCTGATCTCCGCCGGCCGGTGCAACCACGCCGGCGCCAGCCGCGGCAGCGGCCCGATCCCGGCCGGCGACGGCAACACCCTGATGATCGGCTGGGAGATCGACTACAACGGCGTCAGCCAGGAGATGACCAGCGCCCAGTACAACGCGTGCGTCGCCGCCACCGCCGCGGTGCTCACCCGCCTGGGCCGGGACGCCAGCCACGCCCGGGGCCACCGCGAGACCAGCACCTCCGGGAAGATCGACCCGTCGTTCATCGACCTCGACGTGATGCGCGCCGACGTCGCCGCCCGGATGTCCGGCGGAAGCGCGTGGAGCGCGATCGTGGACAACTCCACCACCGGGCGGTTCACCGCCAGCGCCAACTGGGGCGTCTCGTCGTACTCGGGGCAGCGGTACGGCGCCGACTACCGCTACGCCGATCCGGTGCAGTCCAGCGACGTCGCCTGGTACCGGGTCAACGTCCCGGCGGCCGGGAGCTACCGGGTCGACGCCTGGTGGCCGGCGAACGCCGGCTACAACAGCGCCACGCCGTACATCGTGGCCACCACCGCCGGCAACCGGACCGTCCACGTCGACCAGCGCGCCACCGGCGGGCAGTGGCGTTCCCTCGGCACGTTCGCCCTGCCGGCCGGGGACGCCAACCGCGTCGGGGTCAGCCGGTGGACCACCGCCGCCGGGCTGGTCATCGCCGACGCGATCCGGCTCACCCGGATCGTCTGAGGCCACCGCAGGGGGGTGGGTGAGGCGTGCGGCCCGGACCGGCGGCACGCCTCACTCCTGCCCCAACCAGGTGCGCAGCGCCCACCACCAGCGCAGGGTCTGCGGGACCGGCCACCGGCCGCCCGGCTCGGCGAGGGTCGGCGGCAGCCCGGCCAGCTCCTGCAACCGGCGCAGCCGGTAGCGCACGGTGTTCGGGTGCAGGTGCAGGGCGGCGGCCGTCAGGTCCAGCCGTTGCCCGTGATCCAGGTAGGCCAGCGCGGTCGAGGCGAGCTGGCGGTGGAAGTCGTCGGCCGGGTCGAGGGCGCCGAGCAACTCCCCGCTGACCAGCCCCGCCAGCTCCGGCTGGGCGGCCAACGCGGTCTCGCCGGCCAGGTCGACCACCCCGTGCAGGCCGCGCAGCCCCGCCCGGGCGGCGACGCGCAGCGCGGCCACGCACAGCCGGTGCAGGGCCGGGGCCTCGGCCAGCGGTCGGGCCGGGGCGGCCACCACGAGCACGGCGGCGTCGGCCAGGTCGGCGGACGGCAGCCGCGGGGACAGGCCGGTGAGCCGGTCGTCGACCGTGCCGAAGACTCCCCCGCCCCCGCAGAGCCGCCGCCGCACCGCCGGGATCCGGGCCGGGTCGGTCAGGTCCGTGACCACGCAGTGGTACCGGCCGTCGGGGCGCAGCCCGAACCCGGCCAGCTCGTCCGGCCGGCCGTCGGCCGCCTCGTCGAGCAGCAGCCGCCGCAGCAGCCGGTTACGGGCGTCCCGCCGGGTGCGGACCAGTTCCAGCTCCGCCGTGTGATGGCCGTCGACCAGGGCGCGCTCCAGGGCACTGGCGTACCGGCCGAGTTCCAACAGGGTCTCCAGCAGCGCGGTGTCGGGTATCCCGGCGGCCCGGCCGCGGTCCAGCGCGATCTCCACCACCTTCTGCCGGCCCGCCTGCACCCCGCGCAGCAGACCCGCGACGGAGACGCCCTGCCCGGCCCGGTCGGCGCCGAGCCGCCGCGCCTCCGCGAAGTCCCGTTCGCTGGGCTCCGCCAGACGTTGGAAGGAGGCCAGCCCGGCGGCCAACAGGGCCGCCACGTGCCGACGGTTCTCCGCCGGCGGCAGCCGCGCCACCTCCGGTGAGTGCACCCGGGCGGCCTCGACCATCTCGTCCACGACCTGCCGGTCCGCGGCCAGCTCGCGCAGCAGCGCACCGAGGGGCCCGGTCCGCTCCGTCAACGCCATCGGCCCGCTCCCCTCGCCACGGCCACTGTGGCCCGTCCACAACGACCCGGCCCGGTTTTGGCCCCCGTCGCCTACCGGGAGTCCGGCTTCGGTTGGTTTCCTTCTGTTACCGCAAAGTAACACCGCGTTCCGCGCCGCGGAACGCCACACCACGGCCGCCCCACCGTCCAGGAGCAGTCCATGACCGCAGCACCGTCCGCGCCCCCGCGCGCCCACCGTCCCCGCCCACGCCGGTACGGCGCCCTCGCCGCCCTCGCCCTCGCCCTCGCCGCCGCGCCCGCCCCCGCCGTCGCCGCCCCCGCCGTCGTCCCGGCCGCCGCCGGGCTGACGGAGGTGATGTTCGTCGGCAACAACTGGGAGGGCACCGTGGACGTCATCCGCCCGCGCGGCGACTACGCCCGCCTCGGCCGGATCAACGTCGTCCCGGACAAGCAGCAGCGGCTCTGGGAGATCTACCTCAACCCCCTCAAACTCGCGTTCTACCTGGGCATCCAGCAGGGGCCCGGCGAGGGGCACGACCAGCTCGTCGACGACATGTACACCACCCCGGACGGGACCGCGCTGGTGGCGTCGAGGCCCAGCTTCGCCGACGTGGTCTCGATCGACCTGAGCACCGGAGCGGTGCGGTGGCGGTTCCCGGTCTCCGGGTTCCGCTCCGACCACATGGCGGTGTCGCCGGACGGCACCCGGGTCGCGGTCTCCGCCTCCACCTCGAACAAGGTGCACGTCCTGGACATCGTCACCGGCCGGCAGGTCGGCTCGTTCGACACCGGCGACAAGCCGCACGAGAACCTCTTCACCGGCGGCGGCCGGCACATCTGGAACATGTCCATCGGCGAGGTGAACACCTCCCTCGACGACCCGTCGCAGGACTGGACCAAGGGCGACCGGCACATCACGATCGCCGACGCCGCCACCTTCCAGACGGTGAAGGAGATCGACATGCGGCCCCGGCTGGACGCCTTCGGCCGCGGCGACCTCTCCGACGCCGTCCGGCCCGCGGTCTTCACCCCCGACGAGCGCAGGCTCTACTTCCAGGTGTCGTTCTTCAACGGCTTCGTCGAGTACGACGTGGTCACCGACAAGGTCACCCGGATCGCCACCCTGCCGAAGAACCCGAACACCAGTGAGGACCGCACCACCTGGGTCAACGACTCCCGGCACCACGGCATGTCGGTCAGCCCGGACGGCGGGAAGCTCTGTGTCGCCGGCACCATGGACGACTACGCCACGGTCGTCGACCGGGTCACCCTCGCCCCCGGGCCGCTGGTCGCGGCCGGCAAGCCGTACTGGGCGACGGTGAGCGGGGACGGCCGCGACTGCGTCATCTCCGAGGCGGGCTCCGACCGGGTCACCGCGATCAGCTTCGCCACCGGCCAGAAGGTGGCCAGCGTGCCCGTCGGCGACCACCCGCAGCGGGTCCGGATCGGCCACGTACCGACCGGTTGGACGCCGCCGGCCGTCCAGTAGGCCCGGCGCACGGGTACGGCCCGGCCGATCGTCCGGCCGGGCCGCACCCGTGGGTCGTCCGGTCAGCCGCCGAGGCTCGCGGCGCCCGCGGCGATCGCGGAGGCGAAGTAGCTCACCTGGGTGTAGACGCCCGGGTAGTTGGGGCGGGCACAGCCGTTGCCCCAGCTGACGATGCCGACCTGGATCCAGGCGTTGCTGGCGTCCCGGCGGAACATCGGGCCGCCCGAGTCACCCTGGCAGGTGTCGGTGCCGCCGCTGGCATAGCCGGCGCAGATCTCCTCGGCCGGGATGATGTCGCCGCCGTAGTTGGAGTTGCAGACGGAGTCGCTGACGAACGGCACGGTGGCCTTGAGCAGGTAGCGCTGCTGCCCACCGCCCTCCCGCGCCGCGCCCCAGCCGGCGACGGTGAAGGTGCCGCTGTCGTACGCGCCGCTGGTGGCGATCGGCAGGGTGGCCAGGGTGGTGACCGGGGTGGCCAGCCGGATCAGCGCCCAGTCCTTGCCCGCGCCGTTGTAGCCCGGGGCGCGGTAGACGTAGTTCGACCGGACGGTGATCCGGCTGCTGGACTGCAGGTCGACCGCGCCGAGCGTGGCCGTGATGCTGGTGTTGGTGCCCGTGGAGCCCACGCAGTGCGCGGCGGTGAGGACCAGCCGCGGGCTGTAGAGCGCCCCGCCGCAGCCCATCGAGAGCCGCACCATGAACGGGAACTCGCCCTGGGTGGCCGGGGTGCCGCCGACGACGTTGGGGGTGATCGTGTCGTCGGGCGCCGCGGCGGCGGGTGCGGTGAGGGTGAGGCTGCTCGCGGTCACCGCGACGAGCGCGGCGGCCAACAGGCCGGTGAGGGTGCGCCAGCGAACCATATGTTCCTCCGCATCGGAAGACCGGCGCGCCGGTGGACGCACCGTGTTCGAGATGACGGAAATTCTATTGATGGATATGGATTTCTGATCATCCTCTCCGGGTCATACGACGGCGCTATCCACCCGTCGGGCCAGGTCCTCCGGCGGGCGGCGCGACCGGGCCGTCCGCGCCGTCCGGGCCGGCCCGGGCACTGCGGGCGCCACTCAGCCGGCGCCGAAGCAGACGAAGGCGGCGGCCGTGGCCGCGGCGGAGCCGTCGCCGGTGGCCACGAACGCGGCCTGGGCGTCGGCGAGGGCTCGGGCCGGCCGGACGCCGGCGCGCATTCGCCGGTGCAGGTCCAGCATGAGCGCGGTGGTGAGGTCGGCCGGCACCGGCAACACGGTCGCCACCAGGCACCGGGTGCCCAGCGCCAGCAGCACGGCGGTGAAGCCGAGGACCTCGTCGCCGGGGCGCACCCCGGACAGCCCCGAGTCGCACGCGGAGAGCACCACGCAGCCCGGCGGGCGGGGCAGCCGTTCCAACTCGTACGCGAGCAGCGGCCCGTCGGCCAGCTCCAGGCCGGAGAAGAGCGGGTTGTCGGCCCGGAACGTGCCGTGCGCGGCGATGTGGGCCAACCCGGCGCCGTCCAGCGCGGCGGTCAACGCGTCGGCGGTGGCGTCCGCCCCGGCGAGCAGCCGGGAGCCGGGCAGTTCGCGGGCGAGCAGCCCGACCTCGGTCCGCGCGGCCGGCAGGCGCGGGCCCGCCGCCAGCACCGGCGCGCCGTCGGGCGCCACCCGGCCGTCCGCGCGCAGCCAGGCCGTGGCCGACGGGGCCACCGTCACCGGGCGCCCGGCGCAGGTCGGCAGGCCGGACCACGGGACCGCGTGCAGCGCCGCCGTCGGAACGAGCACCAGGGGGCGGTCGCCCAGCCGCCGGCGCAGCGGGTCGAACAGCTGCCGGTCCAGCACCGCCGCGGCGTGCCCGACGCCGGCGCGGGCGGCCGCGGTGTCGCCGGTGGTGACCAGCCGGCGCAGACCGAAGCGATGCCGCCGGGCCTGCTCCACCGCCTCGGCGAGCGGACCGAGGTCGTGCAGGCTGGCCCGGCCGTCGCGGACCAGCACCGCCCGCAGGTGGTTTCCGTGCGCCACCAGTTCCACCAGCACGCGCGGGCCGAGCCGGGCGGCGAGCGCCGCGACGCCCGGCGGGGCCGTGACGTCGCCGCCGCCGGGCACGCGCCGGGCCAGGTCCCGGATGCGCTGTTCGAGCCGGGCCTGTCGGCCCCGCAGCGCGTGCGTCGGCCGGCCCGCGAGCAGGGTGTCCTCCAACAGGCTGCTGACCAGGCGCAGCTCGCTGAGCGCCGCGACCAGGTCCGGATCCTCGGGCGGCAGCGCCGGGCGGGTACGCAGGGCGTTGGCCCGCCACCGCTCCGCCCAGGCCAGGACCCGGCCGGGGGCGCCGGACCGGACCGCGAGGTCCAGTCCCTCGGCGGCCAACTGCTGCCCGTACGCTCCGCTGTGCGCCCGCAGCTCGGTGGCGCCGAGCGAGGCCCGGTGGCTGTCCAGCACGGCCAGTCCGCGCCGCAGCGCCCGGGCGGCGGAGCGGTCGTCCCCGGCGAGCCGACGCGCCAGCGCCAGGGCGTACCACCCCTGGGCCCGGCCCGGCGCGGTGCCCCGCCGACGGGCCCGCGCCGCCCGGCCCAGCAGGGTCGCCGCCCTCTCCGTGCGGCCGAGCGCGGCGGCCAGCCGGCCGGCGTCGATCCGGGTGGTCAGCGCCGGGCCGGGCCAGCCGGTGGCGTCGAGCTGGTCGGCGGTACGCACCAGCGCGGTGAGCAGCGCCGCCGAGCGGGTGCCGCGACGGAACTCGGCGCGCAGTTCGACGTGCCGGGCGAAGGCGGCCCAGGTGCGGCGGCCCTGGCGGCGGAAGCGGACCCGCGCCCGGGCGGCGGCGTCGGTGGCGGTGTCCAGGTCCCCGGCGAGCAGCGCGGCGCGGGCCTGGGCCAGCAGCGCCTCGGCCAGGTCGGAGGCCATCCCCCGGCGGCCCAGCTCCCGCACGGCCGCCCCGGCCACCTCGACCGCCTCGTCGAGCAGCGGCACCGACAGCAGCAGCTCGAACCGGTCGAGCAGCAGCGCCGGCCGCGGTACCGCCAGCCGCCGGTACTCCTGCTCGACCTCGGCGAAGCAGCGCAGCGCGCCCACGGTGTCGCCGCGCTGGCCCGCCGCGATGCCCAGGTTCCAGCGGGCGTCGGCGGCGGCGAGTTCCAGCCCGAGCCGCTGGAAGATCGCCGCCGACCGGGCGAGGTCGTCGTCGCGGCCCCGGCCGGTGCCCCGGTGGGCGTTGAGCAGGCCGCGGTTGTTGCGGGCCCGGGCCTCCAGCAGCGGGTCGTCCTCGCGCTGGGCGATCTCGACGGCGAGGGAGTAGTCGCGCACCGCCTCGTCGTAGCGGCCCCGGTAGTGCAGCACCACGCCCCGCTGCATCCGGGCACGCCCGGCGTCGGCCCCGGTGAGGGGGGGCAGGGCGGCGGTCACCGCGCGCAGGGCCGCGCCGGTGCGGCCGGCGTTGGCCAGCACGTAGCCGAGACTCATCCGGGCCAGCGCGCGGGTCCGGGGCGTCACGGCGACCCGCACCGCCCGGCGCAGGTGACGCAGCGCGCCGGGCAGGTCGTTGAGCTCCCGCAGGGCCAGGCCGACGGCCCGCTCGGCGGTGGAGCGCTCGTCGCCGGTGCCGGCGCGGCCGGCGGCGAGCACCCGCTGCGCGAGGGTGATCGCCTCGCGGGGATAGCGCTGCACCGCGTCGAGCGCGGCCTGGGCCGCCCCGGCACCGGAACCGGCGCTGTCGGCCATGCCGATCAGCGTTCCCGATGAACCGTCCAGCGTCAATGCGGATGGGCAGGTGGGAATTCCACGGATCGGGCGACCATTCACGTCATTGACATTCAACAATGGTTTGGAAGAATCGAGCACGCCCGGTATGCGTTGTGGCGACCGCACCGGGGACACCGCCGACCGCGCCACCGCAACCGCCTGGAGGACCGGTGCCGCCTGACCTCCCCCGCACGCCGCAGCCGGCTGGCCGGCTGTCCCGTCGGCGGCTGCTGGCACTCGGCGCGCTCGCCGCGGCGGCGCCCCTGGGCAGCTCGCTGCGACCGGCCGCCGCCGCCGGCGACACCGGCGACGACGACGCGTACCAGCGCGCCTTCTCCGACGCCCTGGCCGCCGACCCGAACGTCCGCCGGCACACCGTCGTGGGCCGGGAGTTCCTCTACCGCCCCCGGCAGTTGCTCGCGTCCAATGCCGACGCCCAACGGGTCACCGCCTGGCTGCGCTCGCGCGGGCACCAGGTGACCGTCGGCGCCGGCTTCGCCGGGGTCACGCGGCTGCTGTTCGGCAAGGAGACCGACATCCCCACGGTGGTGACGACGCTGCGCAACCCCCAGCAGTGGCCGGGCCAGCCGGTCCCGGCGGTACAGCCGCACCACGTGCTGCTGGGCCTGGGCAACATCATGGGTAACCCGGGCAGCCCGCCCCAGGCCGTGGCCGCGCTGGCCCCGCCGGACCCGGCCCGGCTCGGCGAGGGCGCCGGGGTGACCGTCGGCGTCTGCGACACCGGGATCTGGCAACAGGCCGGCGCGTACCACCCCCAGTGGCTCGGTGGCAGCTACCTCCCGGAGCCGGACGACGAGGACGCGCTCTACGTCTCCGGGACCGTGCTGGCCGCGCAGGGTGGCCACGGTACCTTCGTCGCCGGGGTGGTCCGGCAGGCCGCGCCGGGAGTCAAGGTCGACCCGGAGCAGGCGCTGAACCCCACCGGCGTCGGCGACGAGGCGATGCTGGTGTCCGCCATGTCCCGCCTCGGGCCGCAGGTCTCCATCGTGAACCTGTCCCTGGGCGGCTTCACCCAGGACGACCTGCCCCCGCTGCCCCTGGTCAACGCCGTGGCCGCGCTGCCGGCGCAGACCGCCGTGGTGGCCGCCGCCGGCAACGCCGGCACCAGCCGCCCGGCCTGGCCGGCCGCCCTGGGCCGGGTGCTCGGCGTGGCCGCGGTGAGCCGGGCCGGCACCGGCATCGTGCCGGCGGCGTACAGCGGTTTCGGCACGTGGACCGATGCCTGCGCGGTCGGCGAGCGCGACAGCACGTACGTCGTGGGCCAGCTGCCGCTGCCGGGGCGGCCGACCAGGGTGTTCCACGGCTTCGCCGGGTGGTCCGGCACCTCGTTCGCCACGGCGTACGTCTCCGGCCGGCTGGCGGCCATGATGGTCGCCGGGGGCCTGAGCGCCGACGCGGCCCGGATCGCGCTGCTCGCGAGCCCCCGCTGGCACCCCGACTACGGGGTGCTGGTCTCGTGAGACCCGGCCCGGACGGCGAAGGGGCCCGCCGGTGAGCGACCCGACCGCCACCGGCCTGGTCGTCGCCGCCGCCGGTGGGGACGAGGCAGCCTGGACCGAGCTGGTCCGCCGCTACACCCCGCTGGTGGTGTCGGTGATCCGGGCACACGGGATGAGCCGCGCCGACGCCGCCGACGTCAACCAGACCGTCTGGCTGCGCCTGGTGGAGCGGCTGGACCAGGTGCGGGACCCGCAGGCGCTGGCCGCCTGGCTGGCCACCACCGCCCGGCGGGAGTGCTACCGGCTGTCCCGCCTCAGCCGGCGCAGTCAGCCGGTCGACCCGCACGACGACGCGCTCGACGCCCGGCACGGGCCGCCGGTGGACGTGGCGGCGCCGGACGAGGGGCTGCTGCGGGCCGAGCGCGGCCAGGCGCTGCGGGAGGGCTTCGCCCAGCTCCCGCCCCGCTGCCAGGAGCTGCTGGCCCTGCTGACGGCCGATCCCCCGGTCAGCTACCGGGAGATCGGCGAACGACTCGGGATGCCGGTCGGTAGCATCGGCCCCACTCAGGGCCGTTGTCTACACAAGCTGCGTAACTGCCCGGCGCTCGCCCCGTTCCTCGGGGCCCGCCGCGGCCCCAACAGGAACGGGGGTGACCGCGATGGCGCCGTGGCCGCCGGTCGATGACGATGCCCTGACCGTGGAGCTGGGCGCGGCGCTGTGGGACGCCGGGCCCGTCCCCGAGGAGTTCCTGACCGCCGCGCGGGCGGCGTTCGCCTGGCGGACCGTGGACGCCGAGTTGGCGGTCGCCGAGCTGACGTTCGACTCGGCGTGCGACGCCGAGCCTGCCGGGCTCACCCGCTCGGGTGGCGCGGCGCGGACCCTGTCCTTCCGCAGCGGCGCCGTGGTGCTGGAGATCGAGGTGAGCGACGCCGGCATCGTCGGCCAGCTCTCCCCGGCCCGCGGCGGCCGGGTCACCGCCCGGACGGCCACCGGCCAGTACGACGAGTCGCCGGTCGACGAGGTGGGCTTCTTCTCGCTGGGTGCTCCCCCGGCCGGCCCGGTCCGGCTCGCCGCCCGCGCCGACGGGTACGCGGTGGCCACCGACTGGGTCAGCCTGGGCTGAGGCCGGCCGGCCTGTCCACGCCGGCGGCGTCCTTCCCTCGGATCCGACATCGCGAGCGGCGCGCGGCCGCCGCCCGCCCACCGCCGCCCGGGGACGCGCCCGTGCGCCACCCGTCCGGGACAGCGCCGGCCCGCACACCGATGTCCGGGACACGCGGCCGGGCCCGTCGCCACCCGAAGCGGCGGTCCGACGCTGTCCCGGACGGTGCCGGACAGTGGCCTGAACAGCCAGGACAACCGGGCAGGTGTCCTGGACAACGACGTGCCTTGTCAGTCTCCCGACCGCCTCTACAGGGTGGAGGCAGCCGCGCCACACGGCCCGCCCGGCCCTGCAGCCGGGTGCCAACGTTGCGGCACTGCGCCGCAGACGAATCGGGGGATTCGATGGTCACGGCACACCAGCCGCGCCCGACACACCGATCGATGGAAGGAACAGACGCCGACGGACGGCCGCCGGGCATCCGGGGATACCGGCGCTTCGGCCGCCATCCCGACCGCCCGAAGGACTACCTCGCGGTTCCCACCGACGCCGTGACCCTCGTCGCCGAGTTCGCCCCGGCCGGGCTCGGGGACGGGACCACGGCCGATCCGGGCTCGTTCGCCTACACCGTCTACGGCCTGCACACCCGGCCCCGGCAACGGGTACGCGGGATCCGGCCGTACACCCTGGAGATCGCCCTCGAGCCGTGGGCGGCGTTCACCCTTCTCGGCGTGCCGATGCACGAATTGGCAGACGTCGCCACCGACCTGGCCGACCTGCCCGGCGTGCCGACGGTCGTCCTCACCGCCGCGATCAGCACGGCGCCCGACTGGCAGCGGCGCCTCCACGGCCTCGACCAGGCCCTCGGCCGCTGGCTGGACCGGGGGCCCCGGTGCTACCCGTACGTGCTCCGCGCCTGGCAGCTTCTCACCGGCAGCGGCGGCACGGCGTCCGTCTCCGGCCTGGCCACCTCGATCAACTGCAGCACCCGGAACCTGGAGCGCGGCTTCCGCCAGCAGATCGGGCTGTCGCCGAAGACGGCGGGGCGGGTCGTGCGGTTCCAGCGGGCGCTCCGGCTGCTGGTCGGGGGCAGCCCCGCGGCCGAGGTCGCCGCAGTGTGCGGCTACTACGACCAGCCACACCTCACCCGTGAGTTCTCCCGCATGACCGATCGCAGCATTTCGCGGTACCTCCTCGAACGCGGCGCCGACCCGGGTTTCGCCCGGCCCTGACGGCGCACGCCGCCCCGGCAGCCGGTCGGGTTTTTCCAAGACGATCGATGCCGCCGTGCATGAAGGTTATCCACATAACCGGCACCTGGGCTCTACAGCCCGAAATCACCACGGAGGTGAACATGTACCGACAGATCGAAGCGCTGGGCGGCAGGCTCCTCGGCCTCTTCGTCCCTCGGGTCGAGGCGGCTGCGGCGACGACGGCGGCCTGCAAGTCCTGGCCCGCCTGCTGGCAGTGCAACAAGGCGTACGGAGGCAACTGCTCCTACAACGCCCCGTGCTCGACGTGTAACAACGGCGGCTCCTACAGCTGCTTCTGCTGATCGCGCGGGCCGTGCCGGCGGGCTCTGCGATCCGCCGGCACGGCCCACCCGGGCACCGGTACGCCTCCGGGCCCGGCCCATCCGTCCCACGGCTCAGGAGGTTCGGTGCAGTACCTGACGATCGGGATCCGGTTCCTGCTCGGCACGGTCTTCCTGGTCTCCTCGTTGAGCAAGGTCACCGGTCGCGGGGCGTTCGAGACCTTCGCCGCGTCGATCCGCGACCTGGGGCTGGCGCCCACCCGCACCGTACGACCCCTCGCCGGCACCGTGGTCGCGGTCGAGTTCGCCGTCTGGACGCTGCTGGCTGTTCCGCTGCCCGTGACCGGCGTGGCCGGCCTGCTGGTGGCGGCGGCGCTGCTCCTGGTGTTCAGCGCGGGCATCGCGGTCTCGCTACGGCGGGGCACCCGGACCGCCTGCCGCTGCTTCGGCGCTTCCACCGTCGCCCTCGGTCTCCCCCACGTGGTCCGCAACGCCGTCCTCGCCGCCCTCGCGGCAGCCGCCGCGCCGGCCACGCTGGAACCGACGCCGACGCACCTCGGCGGAGCCGCACTGGCCGCCGTCGCCGGCACGGTCCTGGGACTCCTGGTGGCGGCCGGGGACGACATTGCCGAACTGCTCCACCCGATGTCCCCGGCCCCCGACCTTCGCCGCGGGCCGCAACCGCACAGAAGGGGTACCAAGAATGCCGGTACTGGTCGCGGCCCTCACCCTCGTCGGGCTGATCGCCACCGTGAACCTGCTGCTCAGCATGGGCATCATCAAGCGACTCCGCGAGCACACTGAACTGCTCGGCAACCTCGGCGGAGGGCCGGCGTCCCTGGTCGCCGGCGAGGCGGTCGGTGAGTTCAGCACCGTCACCGTGGACGACCGGCCGCTCGACCGGGAGTCGCTGACCGGCGAGACGGTCGTCGGATTCTTCTCACCGACCTGCCAACCGTGCAAGGAGAAGCTGCCGACCTTCATCGACTACGCGCGGACCCGGACCGGTGGTGACCGGCGGGCGCTGGCGGTGGTGGTCGGGGACGCCGAACAGGCCGCGGACTTCGTCAGCCGGCTCTCCCCGGTCGTCCGGGTGGTGCTCGAGAACCCGGACGGCCCGATGAGCCTCGCGTTCAAGACGCGGGCGTTCCCCACCGTGCTCGCGGTGGCACCGGACGACGACGGCCGGCTCGTCGTCACCGACGACCACTTCGCCCTAGACCAGCCAGCCGCCCTGGTATGAGCGGGCGAACCGACCGGGCGGCGACCGGGCCGACCAGGGCCGCGCGGGGCATCCGTCCCGCCTGGGCGCTGGCGGCCCGGACCGCCCCCGGAACCCTGACGGTGTACGTGGTGGTGATGCTGGCCGGCGGGGCGCTGCCGGTCCTCGCCGCGTGGCTGACGAAGCTCATCCTGGACGGGCTGGTCGGGGGCGGCCCGCGCGGTGGACTCGGTGGGCTCGGTGGGCTCGCGCTCGGGCTCGCCGGGGCCGGCGCGCTCGCCGCAGTGACGCCGCAACTGACCACGTACCTGCGGGCGGAGCTGGACCGGTCGGTCGGGCTGGTGGCCCAGGACCGGCTCTTCGCGGCGGTGGACGACTTCGCGGGGCTGAGGCGCTTCGAGGACCCCGGGTTTCTCGACCGGCTCCGCCTGGCCCAGCAGGCCGCCGGAGGGACACCCGGCCAGATCGTCGACGGCGTGCTCGGTGGTGTCCGCAGCGCGATCACGGTGGTCGGCTTCCTCGGCTCCCTGTACGTCCTCAGCCCGCTGCTGACGCTCGTCGTGCTGGGAGCCGGCGTGCCGGTCCTGGTGGCCGAGATCGCGCTGTCACGTCGACGGGCCCGGATGTTCTGGACCGTGGGCGGCATCGAACGGCGCGAGTTCTTCTACAGCGACCTGCTGTCCAGCGCCGAGGCGGCCAAGGAGATCCGGCTGTTCGGCACGGGCGGGTACCTGCGCGGCCGGATGATCGCCGAGCGGCGTGCCGCCAACGCCGCGAAGCGGGCCGTCGACCGGCGCGAGAGCTGGATCCAGTCCGGCCTCGGCCTGCTCGCGGCGCTGGTGGCCGGCGGTGGCCTGCTGTGGGCGGTGGCCGCCGCGCATGCGGGCAGGCTGTCGGTCGGCGACCTGACCGTCCTCGTCGCCGGCGTGGCCGGGGTGCAGGGCGCGCTCACCGCCCTGGCGGGCGAGGTGGCGCGGGCGCACCAGGCGCTGCTCGTCTTCGAGCACTACACGGCGGTGACCGGGGCCGGCAACGACCTGGTCGCCGCCACGCCGCCGCGTCCGCTGCCGCCGCTTCGTCACGGCATCGAGGTGCGGGACGTGTGGTTCCGCTACTCGGAGGAGCACCCATGGGTGCTCCGGGGCGTCGACCTGTGGATCCCGGCAGGCCGGTCGGTCGCGCTGGTGGGGCTCAACGGCGCCGGCAAGTCCACCCTGGTCAAGCTGCTGTGTCGGTTCTACGACCCGACCCGCGGCGCGGTCCTCTGGGATGGTGTGGACCTGCGGGAGTTCGACGTGACGCACCTGAGGCAGCGCATCGGCGCGGTGTTCCAGGACTACATGCGCTACGACCTGACCGCGACGGACAACATCGGCCTCGGTGACCTGGCGTTGCGCGAACAGCACGACCGGGTGCGGGTCGCCGCCGAGCGCGCCGGCATCCACGACGAGGTCGCGGCCCTGCCGCAGGGGTACGACACCATGCTGTCCCGCATCTTCTTCTCGGAGCGGGACAGGGAGGACCAGACGACCGGTACCGTCCTCTCCGGCGGCCAGTGGCAACGCCTCGCCCTGGCCCGGGCGTTCCTGCGCGACCAGCGTGACCTGATGGTCCTCGACGAGCCGTCGTCCGGGCTCGACGCCGAGGCCGAGCACGGGATCCACACCTCGCTGCGCCGGCATCGCAGAGGGCGGACGAGTCTGCTCATCTCGCACCGGCTCGGTGCGGTGCGGGACGCCGACGTGATCGTCGTGCTCCGCGACGGGCGGGTGGTGGAGCAGGCGGACCACGTCACGCTGATGGCGACCGGCGGGGAGTACGCCCGGCTGTTCACCCTCCAGGCCGCCGGCTACCAGGCGTCGGCCGTGGGCAGGGAGGAGGCATGACCGGCGGGCAGACCCACCAGCTCCGACCCCGGCCGCCCACCGCCACGGACGCCCGCCGCATCCGTCGCCGGATCAGGTGGCGACGGGCGACGCCCGGACTCGCCGCCGGCGGGCTCGGCGCCGTCGTCGCACTCGGGGCGCTGGAAACACCGTGGGCGGCCCTCCCCGGCGGCCTGTTCGCGGTCGCGCTGGTCGGGGCCGGTTCGGTCGCGCTGCGGCGGCACTTCGTCGCCGTCACGGTGCGCGGCACGAGCATGCTTCCCGCCTACGGCGACGGCGACCGGGTCCTGGTACGCCGGGCCGGGACACCCGCCGTGGGACAGGTGGTGGTGATCGAACGGCCCGCGCACGGCTGGCGTCTGCCACCGCTGCCCCGAGGCGCCTCGGCGGCGGTGATCGCCAACCGGATCTGGATGATCAAGAGGGTCGCCGCGGTGGCCGGGGATCCGATGCCGACTGGCCTGCCGGCACCGCCGGACGGGTCTGGGGGGCGCAGCGTGCCCCGGGACCGGCTGGTGCTGCTCGGCGACAATCGCGCGGACAGTGTGGACTCGCGGCAGCTGGGCCTCTTCCCGACGGAACGCGTCCTCGGCGCGGTGCTGTCGGGCGGCCGGAACCCGCTCCGGGGGTGACGCGAGCCGGGACATGACCGGATACCGGGGCCCCCAGCAGCTGGTATCTGTCAGATCGCCGACGGCGTCGAATCGGTCATGATCTATATGCTTGGGACGTGACGACAGCCGGAGCGGACCTTCGGCCGGACCAGGCAGGCACGACGGCCGAGTTCCTCGCGTTGCTGCGGGAACTCAAGGACCGGTCCGGCCACACCTACCGGGAGCTGGAACGGCGGGCGGCAGCACGCGGCGACGTCCTGCCCCGGAGCACCACCGCCGCCGCCCTGCGCGGCAACTCCCCGCCACGCGCCGAGTTGCTCGATGCCCTGGTGCGGGCGTGTGGGGCAGAGGAACACCTGCGACAGTGGCGGTGCGCACGGGACCGGCTCGACGCGGCCGGGGAGCAACCGGGTCAACCCGTGCCGCCCGGAAAACCGCCACCGGGTCCGCCCGCGCCCCCCGCCGGTGACCGGCCCGACCCGGCCCCGGACGACGGCCCGACCGCGACCACGGATGGTCGCTCCGGCGGCTACACCCGCCGTCGTACACCGGCGGCCCGGTGGTGGCCGGCGGGACGTTGGTTCCCTCCGCCGTTGGTCACGCCACTACTGGCGAGCCTGCTGGCCATCGGTGTCGGAGCGCTGCTGGCGACGACGTCGGCCCGGGACACATGGCCCGACCCGACGGCAATCACGGGCCGGGCGTCGACCGGCACGGCCGTCCGGCAGGCCCCGCCGCTGCCCACGAACCTCCTCCGGGAGGTCCGGATCCGCCCCGTCACCGCACCCGACCTGTGCCTGACGGACGGCCGTGTCCTGGACCGCCGGTACACCCCCTTGGTGGCGGTGCAGCGGTCGTGCGGCGAGGTGTGGCCGCAGACGACCGTGCTCCAGCCGACCGAAGACGGGACCTACCGCATCAGGTGGGACCACCCCGACTACGGTCCGGGCTGTCTGGTGGGCTTGACCGCGGGGCCCGGCGCCGGGCTCCTGGAGCCCTGGGACGACTGCGTACGCGGCAGCCGCTTCCGGATCGAGCCGTCGGGTTCGTACGACAGCAACACCTACGTCCTCCGCCTTCCGGGCCAGGGGTGTGTGGGCATCAGCGACTCCGGCACCACGGTGGGGACCGAGGCGGTGCTGGGACGCTGCGTGGGCAGAGGCGGCCAGGTCTTCCGCATCGAGCCGGCGCCCCCTCCCGGCACCGGATGACGCCGGGTTTCCACCCGGTGGCACCTGCCGGCGCTCCGCCCGCGAAGGCTAGACCGACTGGAGGGCGCGCCAGGCGATGTTGTTGTTGTACCGGACGTTGGCCTGTAGGTCCGGGGTGAGCAGCGGCAACGGGTCGTCCGGGGACTCCCACACGGCAAGCAACGAGAAGATCCCGGGGCCGGGTACGGCGCCCCACGCAACGACCACGGTCGTGGCCCCCGGCGGCACGACGACGGGCACCGTCGCGACCCAGGTCAGGTCCGTCGGCCAAGCCATCCCACCGCCCGGGGACGTGCGGTAGATCCGCAGCGCCCCGCTGTCGATGCCCGAGCCGTACGGCCCGGGGTTGCGCAGCGTGACGGAGATGTAATTGGTCACGCCGACGATCGCGTTCCCGCTGGTCGCGCACGGCGGTACCATCGGGCAGACCTTGTTGTCGGGGCTGGCCCAGATCGGGTTGTACATGTGCGGCTGGAGGCCGACGTCCGTGGCGACGTCCCGCATCCAGACGTCGGTGACGGCCATGACCCGGTCCGGCTTCACAGCCGGTGGAGCGGCGGTGGCGGTGGCGGCCAACAGGCTCGCCAGGGCCGTGCCGGCGAGCAGGGCCACCGCCACGCGGCGGGCACGGCTACCCAGAAAAGCCATGACAACTGTCTCCCATCGACGGAGGTGACCGGCCCGGGGGTTTTCCGGCCCCGCGCCGGCGTGGTCATGCCTTCAGGAGCCGGCCGACCGACCGCAGATACCGACACCGGGGGTGGCGGTTGTCCAGATGACGCCAGGCCGGATCAATCAGACGCCGGGGCCGGAGGCCCACCCGTGAACGGGTTGATCGAGTTGAGGTCGCGCCAGGCGATGTTGTTGTTGTTCCGGACGTTGGTCAGAATGTCGGCGGTCAGGAACGGCAACGGGTCGTTCGGGGACTCCCACACGGCCAGCAGGGAGAAGTGGCCGGGGCCGGGGACGCCGCCCCACGGAACGCTCACCGTCGTGACGCCCGGTGCGGCGACGACGCTCACCGCCGCCACCGGCAGCCAGCCCATCGGCCAGGCCAGGCTGCCGCCGGGGGTCGTGCGGTAGAACCGCAGCACCCCGCTGTCGATGCCCGAGCCGTACGGGCCGGGGTTGCGCAGCGTGACGGAGATGTAGTTGGTCACGCCGACGATCGCGTTCCCGCTGGTCGCGCACTCCACCGCCGTCGGGCAGATCTTGACGTCGGGGCTGGCCCAGATCGGGCTGCCCGAGTGCGGCTGGAGACCGACGTCCGTGGCGACGTCCCGCATCCAGACGTCGGTGACGGCCATGACCCGGTCCGGCTTCACAGCCGGTGGAGCGGCGGTGGCGGTGGCGGCCAACAGGCTCGCCAGGGCCGTGCCGGCGAGCAGGGCCACCGCCACGCGGCGGGCACGGCTACCCAGAAAAGCCATGACAACTGTCTCCCATCGACGGAGGTGACCGGCCCGGGGGTTTTCCGGCCCCGCGTCGGTGTGGTCATGGCTTCAGGAGCCGGAGCGGCGAGCGGAGATACCGTCGCGGGCACCGGTCTTTGACAGATGACGCCAGGCCGGATCAATCAGACCTCGTCAAGGCGACAGCTCGGCCACCGGGGCTGCCGGCCCAGGCGCGCGGGCATGCCGGCGACCCGCCGCCACACCCGCGCCACCCGTCAGCCCTGCCGGGGAAAGGCGGGGGCCGGCGACGGCGACCACGGCCAGGGCACGTCGCGGAAGGCGGCCTCGACCAGCAGGGCCTCGACGGCCCGCAGGAACCGCTCGGCGCGCTCCGGCGGCAGGTAGCGGGTGTCCACGGTGATCGCCAGCTCGACCGCGCCGGGTGCGTCGATGACCTGGAGGCGGCAGCGCCAGGCGAACCGGTCCAGCTCCTCCAGCCAGCGGAACGTGCTGCGGCCCGCCGCCGCCCGAAGGGCAGCCTCGTCCGGGCCGACCGGTTCGGGGTCGGTGGCGTGCGGCAACCGGATGTCGTTGAGGTAGCAGAACGGGGCCAGGGCGGTGCGGTAGTCGAGCCCCCGCTCGGCGAACGCGCGATCCAGCTCGGCCGGGTCGTAGTAGGCGTGCCGGTACGCGTCCAGCGACGCCCCACGGGCGCGGGAGAGCAACTCGGCGAACCCAGGCCGGTCGGCCAGGTCGAGCCGGCAGAGCCCGATCTGGTTGAGCTTGCTGATCGCGACGTCGTACTCGGGCTGGAACCGGTTGTTCGCCATGGTGAACACGCCACAGACGTCCCCGCCGTTGTCGGCGGTGAGCACGGCGGCGGTCGCCGCGAGCAGGGCTGAGGCGTTGCTGACGCCGTGCCGGGCGGCGACGAGCCGGGCCGCGTGATGCACTGCCTCGGAAACCAGCGAGCCCCGACGGTACCGGGGGTTGAGCCCGGGTCCTACCTGGTCGAACAGGCCCACCGTGAGGCCGGGGAACTGTCGCGTCCAGTACGCCACCGCCCGGTCGCCGCGACGCCGTTCCCCGTCCCGCTCCCGCTCGGCCACGTCGAGGGACTGCGGTCCGGGCGGGGTGGGCAGCGAACCGCGCAGCACGAGCATCCGCAGGTCCCGCAGCACGGTCTCGGTGGCGTGGAAGTCCACGGTGGAGTGACTGAATACCAGCACGACCCGCCGTACCCGGTCGTCCACGGTGACCAGCGCGGCCCGCATCGGCCACTCGGCGGCGTGGTCGAAGCGGGGGGCGCCCAGCCGGTCGGCCAGGGCCGCGGCGGCGGTCCGGCCGTCGGGATCGACCACGGCGTCCGGGACCGGGTGTACCAGGACGGGCAGCCGGCCCGCCGGGGCGGCGGACTGGTACAACTCGCCGTCGACGGAGCACACCCGGGTACGCAGCGACTCGTGCCGGTCCACCAGGGCCGCGACGGCCCGCACGGCCCGCGCCACGTCGACGTCGGCCCGCCGGGAGACGGCCAGGACGCGGCGCAGGTTCAGCACGCTGTGGCTCGGGGACTCGAACTCCTCGACGGCCCGCCACATCGCCCGTTGGCCCCAGGTGAGCGGGCCGGTCCCGACCCGGCCGCCCGCGAACCGGGCGTACGCCACCTCCTCGCCGGCTTCGGCACGGAGCACCACGGGCGGCCCCGCCGCCACCACCGGAGCCGCCGACGGGACCGCCGACGGCCAGGACACCTCGGCGAATGCCGCTTCCACCAGCAGTTCCTCCAGCTCGCGCAGGAACGGTTCGACCGTGTCGACCGCGACGTGACGGGTGTCGACGGTGAGGGTCAACCCCACCCCGCCCGGCTCGTCGACCACGTGGGTCAGCAGGTGCCAGGACGCCCGGTCCAGCCCCCTGGCCCAGGAGAAGCCGGTGCGCGCCATGGCGGCCCGCAGGTCGCGACGGGTCACCTCCGGCGCGGCAACCGCGGTGCCGGCGGGCAGCCGGACATCGTTGAAATAGTAGTGCGGCAGGAATGCGGTCGCGTAGTCGCGGTCGGCGTCGACGAAACCCCGGCGCAGCGCGGAGGGGTCGTAGAAGGCGTTCCGCAGGCCGTTCAGCGACGCCTGCCAGACGCGGGACAGCAGCAGCGGGAACGCGGGGCGGTCCGCCACGTCCACAACGCCGAACCCGATCTGCCCGAGGTTCGCTACCGCGTTCGCGTACCTGGCGGGGAACCGGTTGTGCGCCATCGGGAACAGGCCGCAGCGGTCCCGCCCGGACCGGGCGGCGGCCAGCGCCGTCACGCCGGCGAGCAGCACCGCCGAGGTGCTGACCCGGTGCCGGGCGGCGATCGCCCGGGCCGCCAGGTCGACGGCCGAGGAGACCAGCACTCCCCGGCGCAGCCGGGGGGTGAGCCCGGGGCCGCCCGGCGGCAGCGGCTCGGTGGGCAGCCCCGCGAACTCCCGCAGCCAGTACGCCACGGCCCGCTCTGAGCGGCGTCCCTCGGCGCCGTGCTGGAGCCTGGCCACGTCCACCGACTGAGGCCCGGGCGGGGTGTCGATCCGCCCGCGCAGCAGGAGCAGCCGCAGGTCCCGCAGGACCACCTCTGCGGCATGGGCGTCGACGGTCGAGTGGCTGAAGACCAGCACGACCTGCCGTACCCGGCCGTCCACGGTGACCAGGGCGACCCGCACCGGCCACTCCCGCGCATGGTCGAACGCCACGCCGCCGAGACGGTCCGCGGCGTCCCGGGCGTCCCGCGCGCCGTCACCGGTGCCGGCGAGCACCAGCAGCGGCAGGTGCCCGGTGGCGGCGGTCTCCTGGCGGTGCTCGCCGTCGACCGTGCGGACCCGGGTGCGCAGCGACCCATGCCGGCCGACCAGCGCGCCGAGCGCCCGGGTGGCGCGCTCGGTGTCGGCGCCGGCCCGGGCGGAGACCGGCACCGTGCGACGCAGGTTGAGGAAGTGGTGGTTGGAGCCGTGTCGGGCGTTCGCCCGCCAGGTCACCTGCTGGGCCCAGGTCAGCGGCGCCGTGCCGGCGTCGGCACCGGAAAAGGGCGCGTGAACCAGCATCTCGTCCGCCCATTCGGCGGGCACCACGGCATCGGCAAATCGCATCCCCGACCGTACGACGGGCCGTGCCGCCCGGGGTCGGTCGATCGGATTCTCCACCGTGGACCGATCAGACGACGCGATGCCCCGTTTGCAGCATGCAGACTACGGGCTCCTGTCCGACACCGGTGTGAAGGCTTCCGCGTGACGAATCTCGACCTACCGACGCGGGCCATCCCCCTCCCGTCGCCCGCGACGCCGCCCGACATCGCCGCGGGACCGGCGCTGTCGTTCGGTCAGGAGCGGATCTGGTTCACCGAGCAGCTGACGCCCGGCACCGCCGCGTACCTCGTCTGGTCGACGACCCGGCTGCGCGGGCCCCTGGAGATCGAACTGCTGTCTGCTGCCTTGGACGGCACCGCCGCCCGGCACGACAGCCTGCGCATGCGCTTCGCCGAGAACGCCGACGGCGAGCCAGTGGTGGAGGTGCTGCCCGAGGTGCGGGTGCCGGTCACCGTCACCGGCGCGAGCTCGCTGGCGGAGGCCCACGAGCTGGTGGCCGCGTCCGTGCGTACCCCGTTCGACCTCGGCGCCGCTCCCCTGCTGCGGGCGACGGTGGTCCGCCTGGGCGCGGACGACCACGTCCTGCATTTGGCCATGCACCACATCGTCAGCGACGGCTGGTCGCTGGACCTGCTGTTGGGCGAGGTGGCGGCCGGCTACGCCGCGCTGCGCGACGGCGGGCCGGCGCCGGCGGCCCCGACGACGGGGTACGTCGACTACGCCGCCTGGCAGCGGATCCGCCTCGACGGCCCGGCGACCGGGGACGGGTTCGCCTACTGGGCCGGGGCGCTGGCCGGCGTGCCGCCGCTGGAGCTGCCCACCGACCGGCCGCGACCGGCCGTGCAGTCGTACGCCGGCGGCACCCACCGGTTCGCCGTCGACGCCGACCTGACCGACGGGCTGCGCCGGCTGAGCCGGGCGCACCGGGCCACCCTCTACATGACCCTGCTCACCGGCCTGCAGGCGGTGCTGTTCCGGCACAGCGGGCAGCGGGACTTCGCGATCGGATCCCCCGTCGCCGGCCGGGTGGTGCCGGAGCTGGAGAACCTGATCGGCCTGTTCGTCAACACCCTCGCGCTGCGGGTCGACCTCTCCCCGGTGGGCGCGAGCGTCGACTCACCCGGCACGGAGCCCAGCTTCGCGGCGCTGCTGCGGCGCACCCGTGGCACCGTGGTGAAGGGCCTGGCCCACCAGGAGATCCCGTTCGAGCGGCTGGTCCGGGAGCTGAACGTGCCCCGGGACGTCAGCCGCTCCCCGGTGTTCCAGGTGCTGTTCACCCTGCAGAACTACGCCCGCACGGGCGGCCGGTGGCCGGCGGGGCTGAGCACCGAGAGCCTGGGCACGGACGCCGCCGCCGCCCGCTTCGACCTGTCGCTGTACGTCAGCGAGACCGCCGACGGGCTGCGCGGGATGTTCGTCTACAACACTGACCTGTTCGACGCGGACACGATCGCCAGGCTGGCCGCGAGCCTCGACACGCTGCTGCGCGCGGCGGTCGCGCAGCCGGACCTGCCGGTGGTCGACCTGGACCTGCTCGGTCCCGCCGAGCGGGACCAGGTGCTGGCGCTGGCCCGGCCCGACCAGGACGAGGCCGGCCGCGCCGAGCCCGGGGCCGGTGGGGCCGGGGCCGGCGGCCCGGGGGTCACCGGGGCGGCGGTCACCCTCGCCGATCTGATCGCCCCGCACGTCGACGCGACCCCCGACGCCCCCGCCGTGGTGTGCGGCGCGGACGCGGTGACCTACCGGGAACTGGACCGGCGGGCCAACCGGCTGGCGCACTGGCTGCGCGGGCGCGGCGTCGGCCCGGACGCGCTGGTCGGGGTGCTGCTGGAGCAGTCGGTCGAGCTGGCCGTGGCGCTGCTCGGCGTGCTGCGGGCCGGCGGGGCGTACCTGCCGCTGGATCCGGAGCAGCCGCCGGCCCGGCTGGGCCTGATGCTCGCCGACGCCCGGCCGGCGGTGGTGCTCACCAGCGCCGAGCTGCGCGACCGGCTGCCCGAAGGGGTCGAGGCAACCGCCCTGGACGCCGTGACCGCGGAGGTCGCCGCCGGGCCCGACACGCCGCCGCCCACCGGCGCGACCGGCGGGAACCTGGCGTACGTCATCTACACCTCCGGCTCCACCGGCACCCCGAAGGGGGTGGCGGTGGCGCACCGGCAGGTGCTGCGCTACCTCGACGGGGTGGCCGACCGGTTCGCCGTCGTCCCGGCCGCCCGGTACGCGCTGATGCAGTCCATGTCGTTCGACTTCGCCGTCACCGTCTTCTACCTGGCGCTGGCCACCGGCGGGACCGTGCACCTGGTGCAGCGCCGGTGCACGGGGGCGGAGCTGGCCGAGCAGCTGCGCGCCCATCGGATCGACTACCTGAAAATCACCCCGTCGCACCTGGCGGCGCTGGCCGCCGACACCGGTCCGGGCGACCTGCTGCCGGCCCGCGGGCTGATCCTCGGCGGCGAGGCGTCCGACCTGGAGCGGATCGTGCCGCTGGCCGCCGCCGGCGGGGCCCGGGTGTTCAACCACTACGGTCCCACCGAGGCCACCGTCGGCGTCGCCACGTACGAGGTGGGCGCCGGCGGGCCCGCCACCGGCCCGGTGCCGACGGGCCGGCCGCTGCCGCACGCCCGGGTGTACCTGCTCGACGAGCGGATGCGGCCGGTGCCCGTCGGGGTGCCCGGCGAGCTGTACCTGGGCGGGGACCGCCTCGCCCGCGGCTACCTCAACCGGCCCGGCCTGACCGCCGAGCGGTTCGTGCCCGACCCGTACGGCCCGCCGGGCGCACGCCTCTACCGCACCGGGGACCTGGGCCGGTGGCGCGCCGACGGGCAGTTGGTGTTCCTCGGCCGCCGCGACCACCAGGTGAAGATCCGCGGGTACCGGGTGGAGCTGGGCGAGGTCGAGGCCGCGCTGCGGGACTGCCCGGGGGTGTGTCAGGCGGCGGTGCTGCTACGCGACGACCGGCTGGTGGCGTACCTGGAGCCGACGCCCGGGGCGCAGCCGCCGGATGTGGCCGGGCTGCGCCGGCTCCTGGCCGACCGGCTGCCCGAGCACATGGTGCCCGGCCGCTGGGTGGTGCTGGACCGGCTGCCGTTGCAGGAGCACGGCAAGGTCGACCGGCGGGCGCTGCCGGAGCCGACCGACGAACTCCCCGCCGGGGAGCGGGTGCCGCCGGTCGGGCCCGTGGAGACGCTGATCGCCGGGATCTGGCAGGCCGTGCTCGGGGTGGCCGAGGTGGGTGCCACCGACGACTTCTTCGACCTCGGCGGGCACTCGCTGTTGGCCACCCAGGTGGTGGCCCGGCTGCGCCGGGAGCTGCCGAGCGTCGACGGCGGCGCGACGGGCACGGTCAGCGTGATGGACCTGTTCCGGCACCGGACCGTCCGCGAGCTGGCCGTCCTGGCGACCGGCGGCGGGGCCGGGCCGGACGGGCTGCTGCACGAGCTGACCCCGCCGATGGCCGCCGCGGACCGGGTCGCCACGCTGGTCTGCGTCCCGTACGGCGGCGGCAGCGCCGTGGTGTACCAGCCGCTGGCCGACGCGCTGCCGGCCGGGTACCGGCTGCTGTCGGTGGCCATGCCGGGCCACGACATCGGTCTGGCCGACGACCCGGCGCCGGTCGAGGAGGTCGCCGCCGACGTCGCCGCCGAGATCCTGTCCCGGGTGGAGGGCCCGCTGGTGCTGTACGGGCACTGCGGCCCCGGCGGGGCCCTCGCCGTGGAGGTGGCCCGGCTGCTGGAGGCCGCCGGCCGGGAGTTGGAGGCGGTGTACCTCGGCGCGGTGTTCCCGTTCGGCCGGCCGGCCGACGGGCTGCTCGGGCCGCTGCTGCGGCTGCGCCTGGCCGAGCGGATGCGCAGCGACCGGATCTACCGGACCTGGTTGCAGGCGCAGGGCACGTCCGTCGGCTCCCTCGACCCGAACGAGGTGGCGTTCCTGATCCGGGCGATGCGCCACGACGCCCGGGTCTCCGAGGAGTACTTCACCGAGCTGATGCGCCAGCGGGTGACCCCGCTGCGGGCGCCGGTGGTCTCGGTGGTCGGCGAGCGGGACCGCAGCACCGACTATCACAGTGAGCGGTTCCGGGAGTGGCACTTCCTCACCGACCGCACCGCGCTCGCGGTGATCGACGAGGGCGGGCACTACTTCCTGAAGTACCGGGCCGGCGAGCTGGCCGAGATCGTCACGACCGTGCACCGGCAGGTCGACTCGCCCGTCCCACCCGCACCGCCCGCCGGGCTGGCCGGGGCCTCCGGACGGACCGGGACCGCCGACCCGACCGGCCCTGAGCCGGCCGGCGGGGCGGTCGGGCCGGAGCCCGCATGGGAACTGGTCGCCGTCTCCCGCCAGCCGGCCGGGCCACCCGGCACGCCGGACGCCCCGACCGCCGGGCCGGCGACGGCGCCGGAGCCGAGCATGCGCCGCTTCGGGCTGGTCGCGGCCGGGCAGGTCGTCTCCGGCATGGGCACCGCGCTGACCAACTTCGCGATCCCCCTGTGGATCTACCTGGAGACCGGGTCGCTGGCCCGGTTCGCCCTGTTCGCGGTGCTCGGCCTGCTACCCGGCCTGCTGGTGGCCCCGCTGGCCGGCGCTCTGATCGACCGGACCAGCCGGCGGCGGGTACTGCTGGCGGCGGGCGTCGCCGCCGGGGGCGCGAACGCGGTGCTGGCCGCCCTGGTGCTGGCCGACCGGGCGCAGGTGTGGCACTTCTACCCGCTGGTGGCCTGGCTGTCGGTGGCGCTGGCCTTCCAACGCCTCGCGTTCGTCTCGGCGGTGCCGCAGCTGGTGCCCAAGCGCTTCCTCGGCCACGCCAACGGGGTGACCCAGACCGCGATGGGCCTGACCCAGTTCACCGTCCCGCTGGTCGCGGTCGCCCTGCTGGACGCGGTCGGGCTGCGCGGCATCCTGCTCATCGACGTGGCGTCGTACGTGTTCGCGATCGGGGTGCTGGGGCTCATCAGGTTCCCCCGAACCCTGGCCCTGCAACGCCGGGAGGGCCTCGGCGAGGAGATGGTCGCCGGGCTGCGCTACGCGCTACGCCGCCGGGAGTTCCGCGCCATGCTGACCTTCTTCGCCGCCCTGAACCTGTTCCTGTTCCCGGCGCTGTACCTGCTCTCCCCGCTGGTGCTCGGCTTCGCCGACCTGGACCAGGTGGCGCGGATCGCGCTGACCGGCGGCGTCGGCGCGGCCGTGGGCGGCCTGGTGATGCTGGTCTGGGGCGGCCCGAGCCGCCGCCGGATGCGGGCGGTGCTGCTGGGCACCCTGGGCATCGCGGTGGCCGCCGTGCTGACCGGGCTGCGGCCGGACCCGCTGCTGGTCGGCGCGGGCGCGTTCGGCATGTACCTGTCGCTGGGCATCGTCAACGGCGTCTACAACACGATCATCCAGACCAAGGTGCCGCCGCGCTTCCACGGCCGGGTGTTCGCGCTCAACCAGATGATCGCCTGGTCGACCATGCCCCTCGGCTGGGGCCTCATCGCCCCGTTCGCCGCGAAGGTGACCGAGCCGCTGCTGCTGCCCGGCGGCGCGCTGGCCGGCACGGTCGGCGCGGTGATCGGCGTCGGCCCCGGCCGGGGCCACGGCCTGCTGTACGTCGTGTTCGGGGTGTGCATCGCGCTGACCGCGCTGGTCGCGCTGGCCACGCCGGTGCTGTCCCGGTTCGACGACGAGGTGCCCGACGCGCCGCCGGACGACCTCGTCGGCATCGAGGAACGCCAGGCCCGCGCCACCGTCGACGTCGGGGGGACGAAAGCCCGCGCCACCGTCACCGGCGGTGGCCGGGAGCGCCGGGCCGAGGTCGCCGGGACCGGGGGTGGACGGCGGTGACCGCGACGACGAGCGGCCCACCGGCCGCCCGGACGGTGCCGGAGCTGCTGGCGTGGCGCACCGGCCTGCACCCGGACCGGGTCGCGGTGGAGGTGGCCGGGGTGGCCGCGCTGACCTTCGCCCAGTGGTCCGCCGGCACGACCGCCGTCGCCGCCGGGCTGCGCCGCCGGGGGTTGCGCCCCGGCGACCGGGTCGGGCTGGTGTTCGGCGCCCGCGACTGGACCCGGTTCGCCGTGGCGTACTGCGGGGTGCTGCGGGCCGGCGGGGTCGCGGTGCCGCTGTCGGACCGGCTCGCCGCCGGGCAGCTCGGCCACGCGCTGACCCACTGCGCGGCCGCCGCCGTCGTGCACGGCGACGACACCGCCGCGCCGCACGCCCCCGCCGGGCTGCCGGTGTGGCGGGCCGGCGACCTGGCCGCCGGGCCCGCGACCGACGCCGACCTGCCGACGGTACGCCCCGGCGACCTCGCGCAGATCCTCTACACCTCCGGCACCACCGGCCGCCCGAAGGGCGTCGGGGCGAGCCACGCCAACCTGACCGTCGGCGTGTCGACGAACCCGCGGCGGCTGGCGCTGGGCCATTCGCAGCGGTTCCTGCACGCGTTCCCCATCGGCACCAACGCCGGGCAGACCATGCTGTTCAACGCGCTGACCGCGAAGGCCGGCGCGCTGACCCTGCCCGCGTTCACCCCGGTCCGGTTCGCCCGGCTGGTCGAGACCCCGGGCACGGGGACGCTGTTCGTCGTCCCGTCGATGGCGATCGAGCTGCTCGACTCGGGGGCGCTGCGGGGCCGCGACCTGGCCGGCGTACACCTGATCGGGTCGACCGCGGCGGCGCTGCCGCCGGCGGTGGCGGCCCGGCTCGCCGAGGCGTTCCCGCAGGCCACCATCGTCAACTACTACACCTCCACCGAGGCGGCACCGGCCCAGACCACGATGATCTACGACCCGGCGCGTCGGGACGCGGTGGGCCGCCCGGTCGGCGGGCAGCTACGCGTCGCCGACGCCGACGGCGCCCCGCTGCCGCCCGGGACGACCGGTGACGTGTGGCTGCGGGCCCCGTACCCCCGCGCCTACTACCGCGACGAGGTCGCCAACCGGGCCACCTTCCGCGACGGGTGGGTGCGGATGGGCGACGTCGGGCGGATCGACGCCGACGGCTTCCTCTACCTCACCGACCGGCACCAGGACGTCATCAAGTCCGGCGCGTTCAAGATCTCCTCCCTCGAGGTGGAGGCGGCGCTGCACGAGCACCCCCTGGTCGCCGAGGCGGCCGTGGTCGGCGTGCCGCACCCGGTGCTCGGGTCGGCGGTCGCCGCCGCCGTGGTGCCCCGGCCGCAGGCCGTCACCGACGGGCTGACCCTGCCGGTGCTGCGCGGCTTCCTCGCCGACCGGCTCGCCGACCACCAGCTTCCCGCCCGGCTGCTGCTGCTCGACGGCCTGCCCCGCAACGAGGGCGGCAAGGTGCTCAAGCGGCAGCTCGCCGGCCTGTTCGACAACTGACCACCAGCACGGGACCGCGATTCATGGGAGAGCATGTGGGCACCGCCGAGGCGACATACGCGCAGCACGCCGTCTGGTTCACCGAGCAGGCCGGGGTCGCCGGCACGGCGTACCACATGGCACTCGGCGTCCGGTTCGCCGCCGACCTGGACCGCCGGGCCCTCGTCGAGGCGTGTGCGGCGGTGACCGACCGGCACCCGGTCCTCTGCACCCGGGTGGTCACCGAGGCCGACGGCACCCCCGGGCTGGCGCCGGCCGACGTGCGGCCGGCGGTCGCCTTCGGCGAGTGGACCGACGACCGGGTCGCGCGGGAGCTGGCCCGCCCCCACGACCTGCGGGTCGGCCCGCTGTCCCGGTTCACGCTGCTCACCGCCGCCGACGGCCGGCACCTGCTGCTGGTCACCGTCCACCACCTGGGGTTCGACGGGATGTCCAAGGACGTGCTGGCCCGGGACCTGGCCGACGCGTACGCCGCCGCGCTCGCCGACCTCCCGGCGCGGGCCGCGCCCAACTTCGACGGGTACGCCGGGGACGCGTCCGCCGAGCGGGAACGCGTCGCGGTCGACCTGCCGGCGGCCCGCGCGTACTGGGCGCGGCACTGGTCCGGCCCGGGCGACGTGGTGCTGCCCGGCCTGCGCCGGCTGCCCACGGGCGCGGAACCGGGCGCCGCCGTGGACGTCGACCTGCCCGCCGACCTGGCCGACGGCGTGGGCCGGGCCGCCGGGGCGCTCGGGGTGACCCGGTTCGAGCTGCTGCTCGCTGCGGTGCACGCCCTGCTGGCCCGGTACGGCAACCGGGGCGTCCCGGTCGGGGTCACGCTGTCCACCCGCACGGCCGCGCAGGCCGACCGGATCGGGTTGTTCGTCAACGAGCTGCCCGTCGCCGCCGACCCGGTCGCCGGCACCTTCGCCGACCACGCCCGCGCCGTGCGGGCCCGGCTGCGCGAGCTGTACCGGTTCCGCGCGGTGCCCCTCGCCCACGCCGTGTCGGGGCTGCGCCCCGCGCCCGCGCTGACCGGGGTCTCGGTCGGCTACCGGCGGCGCGGCGCCGAGCCGGCCTTCCCCGGGGTGGCCACCGACGTGGACTGGACGTTGTTCGGCGGCGCGGCCCGCAACGCGCTGCACGTGCAGATCGTGGACGGCCCGACCGGGATCACGGTGAGCCTCCAGCACAGCCCCGCCGCCATCGACACCGACGCGGTCACCCGGATCGGCGCCCACCTGCGCACCCTGCTCGCCGCCGTGGTCGCCGACCCCGGCCGGCAGGTCGGCGACCTGCCGGTGCTGCCCGCCGACGAGCTGCACCGGGTCACCGGGGGCTGGAACGACACCGCGCGGGCGTACCCCGGCGACACCGTGCCCGAACTGTTCGCGGCCCGGGTCGCGGCGGACCCGGACGCGGTGGCCGTCGTCGACGGCGACGTCACGCTCAGCTACGCCCGGCTCGACGCCGCCAGCGCCCGGCTCGCGGTGCTGCTGCGCGAGCGCGGCGTCGGCCCCGGGTCATTGGTCGCGGTCGCGCTGGACCGGTCCTGGCGGACGGTGGTGACGATGCTGGCGGTGCTGCGCCGCCGGGCCGCGTACCTGCCGGTCGACCCCGGCCACCCGCCGGCCCGGCGGGACCTGGTCCTCGCCGACGCCGACCCGGCGCTGGTGGTGACCGCGTCCCGCGGCACGCAGGACGCCCGGCCCGAACTCGCCCTGGACGGGGTGGACCTGCTCGCCGGCCCGGTCCCGACCCGGGACAGCGACGCGCCGACCGCCGCAGACCTGGCGTACGTGCTGTACACCTCCGGCTCCACGGGCCGGCCGAAGGGCGTCGCGGTACGCCACGGCGCGCTGACCAACCTGCTGCTGGGGATGCGGGACCTGCTGGACAGCCGGTCCGGGCACCGCTGGCTGCACCTCACCTCGCCGTCGTTCGACATCTCCGCGGTGGAGGTGTTCCTGCCGCTGGTCACCGGCGGCCGGGTGGTCGTCGCCTCGGCGGTGAGCGCGCTGGACGGCCCCGGGGTGCTGCGGCTGGTCCGCGATGCCGCGGTGACCCACGTCCAGGCCACCCCGTCCGGGTGGCGGGTGCTGCTGGAGGCGGGCCTGGACACGGCGGGCCCGCTGGTCGCCCTCGCCGGCGGGGAGGCCCTGCCGGTCGCCCTGGCCCGGGAGCTGCGGGCCCGCACCACCCAGCTGGTCAACGGGTACGGCCCGACCGAGGCGACGATCTACGCCACCGCCGCCGACGTCCCCGCCGACCCGGCCGAGGTGACCATCGGCCGCCCGCTGCCGAACGTGCGGGCGTACCTGCTGGACGAGGCGCTGCGGCCGGTGCCGGTCGGGGTGCCCGGCGAGCTGTACCTGGCCGGCGCCGGGCTGGCCGACGGCTACCTCGGGCGCGACGACCTGACCGCCGAACGGTTCGTGCCGGACCCGTTCGGAGACGGCGAGGGGCGGCTCTACCGCACCGGCGACCGGTGCCGGTGGCGGCCGGACGGCCGGCTCGACTTCCTCGGCCGGGCCGACGACCAGGTCAAGATCCGCGGGTACCGGATCGAGCTGGGCGAGGTCGACGCCCGCCTGCTGGAGCACCCGGCGGTGGCGCAGGCCACCACGGCGCTGCGCGCCGACGGCGACGGCGAGGCCCGCCTGGTGGCGTACGTGGTGGCCCGGGCCGGCGCGGTCGCGGACCCGGCGGACCTGCGCCGGCACCTGGCGCTGAGCCTGCCGACGGCCGTGCTGCCCACCGACTGGGTGCTGCTGGACCGGCTCCCGATGAGCCCGAACGGCAAGGTCGACCGGGCGGCGCTGCCCGCGCCGGCGCCCCGGGACGCGCCGGTCGGAATCGTCGCCGGGAACGCGGCGGCCGACGACGACCCGGTGGTGGCGACGCTGCGCGAGATCTGGCAGGACGTGCTGAAGATCCCCGACATCGGCGTGCACGAGGACCTGTTCGACCTGGGCGGGCACTCGCTGACCATCACCCGGATCAGCGGCCGGATCCAGCAGCGGCTCGGCGTCGAGGTGCCGCTCGACGCCTTCTTCGACACCCCCACGATCGCGGAGATCGCCGAGATCGTCCGACAGTCCGGAAAGGAACTCTGATGGGCACGACCGAGCTGCGCGCGCGGGTCGCCGCACTGGTCAGCGAGGCCACCGGGGGTGACGTGCCGGCCGCCGACATCCTCGGCGGAGGGTCGCTGGTCGCCCTCGGCGTCGACTCCCTCGGCCTGCTGCGCCTGGTCGACGCGATCGAACTGGAGTACGGCGTGGAGGTCGAGCTGACCGAACCCGGCCACCGGCTGGACACCCTCGACGACCTGGTGGCGGTCGTCGAGGCGGCCCGCCCGCACGACGCGGGGGCGGTGGTCAGCGCAGCCGGTGACGGCCGCTGAGCCACTCCCGGGCGGACCGGGAGTTCAGGGCCCACAGCACCCAGGCCAACAGGCCGACCCCGACGATGGTGATCGCGCCGAACATCCCGAGCGAGGCCACGGCGAACAGCCCGGACGACGCATACGCGGGGTAGGCCGCCCAGGGGCGGCGGCCGGACAGGCTGAACGCCACGAAGGCGCAGGTGAGGGCCATGGCGGCGAAGAACACGGCGGCGCCGAGGGAGCCGTCCTCGGCCAGCAGCCGGTGCACCGTCGCCAGCGCGAACAGCAGCGCCAGCAGCGCGAAGGCGAGCACGGTGGCCAGCACGGGGCCGGGCATCGGGGGGCGGCGCAGCACGCCGTCGTACCCACCGGCGCGGGGCGGTCGAAGCACCATGGAACAACGATGGAGGTCTACCCGCAGGGGGATCCAGCACTGTCAGGAAGACGACACCGCCAGGCGTCGGCCTAAGCTGCCGCCATGGCGAAGTACTACGACGTGCACCCCGACAACCCGCAACCCCGGACGATCCGCCAGGTGGTCGACCTCGTCCGGGGGGACGGGTTGATCGCCTACCCGACCGACTCGTGCTTCGCCCTGGGCTGCCGGCTGGGCAACAAGGAGGGCATGGACCGGATCAGGGAGATCCGCCACCTCGACAGCGGCCACCACTTCACCCTGGTGTGCCGGGACTTCGCGCAGCTCGGCCAGTTCGTCCACCTGGGCAACGCCGTGTTCCGCGCCGTGAAGGCGGCCACCCCCGGCAGCTACACCTTCATCCTGCCCGCCACGAAGGAGGTGCCCCGCCGGCTGCTGCACCCGAAGAAGAAGACCGTCGGCGTCCGCATCCCCGAGCACTCCGTCGTCCAGGCGCTGCTCACCGAACTGGGCGAGCCGCTGCTGTCGAGCACGCTGCTGCTGCCCGGAGATGCCGAACCGATGACCCAGGGCTGGGAGATCAAAGAGCGCCTCGACCACGTCGTCGACGCGGTCGTCGACTCCGGTGACTGCGGCACCGAACCGACCACGGTGGTCGACTTCTCCGACGGCGAACCCGAGGTCGTCCGCGTCGGCGCGGGGGACCCGTCCCGCTTCGCGTAGCGCGACCGGCCGGCACCGCACGGTGGCGGCCGTTCGGCACAATCGGACCGGCATTCGCTCAAAGCTCATCGATCCCCGGACGGGCCGGGGACGCGGACTGTGAGGTCATCCGATGGTGCGACTCATCCTGCCGGTCGTCGCGACGCTGCTGGTGCTGATCGCGGTGCGATGGTCGCAACCGGACGCCCTGCGGGTCGACGGATTCTGGCCGCTGGCGGCGGTCGCGGTGGTGACGGCCGTCGGCTCGGCCCTGACCCTGGGCCTGTCCCGGGTCGCCTTCTCCCGGGCCGCGCCGTGGATCCGCGGGTTCCTCTCGACCGCCGTCGCGTTCGTCCTGCTGGCCGCGTTCACCGGCGAGCCCGGTCCGGCGGCGGTCGTCGGTGGGATCCTGGTGACGCTGGCGGTGCTGTTCTCGCTGCTGCGCGGCGGTGGTCGCGCGCTGCGGGCGGAGCCGTTCCCGCCGGACGTGCTCGGCGTGGCCCGGCTCGCGGCGCGGTTCGTGGTGCCGGCGGCCTGGTATCTCGCCGCTGTCGAGGTGATGCCGGGCGTGCAGTCGGCGCACCGGTGGCCCGGCGCGCTGCTGGGCGGCCTCGTCGCGGGAGGCACCCTCGTCGCGGGCACGACCCTGGCGTGGACCAGGCCGTGGCACGCCTGCGTGACGCCGGTGACCGTGGGCGGCCGCGAGCGGGCCGCGTACGGCGGGATCGGGCACCTTGTCGGGATCGGCGACCCGGGCGCCCGCGAGCACCTGCGGACGATGGGCTCCGGCGGCGTGCTCGCCGACCTGTCGGGCATGCTGCCGGACCCGGCCCCCGACAGGCTCCGCCAGTTCCTCGACCGCCTCACCCCCGGCCTGGTACGGGCCGCCTGCGCGATCGAGACGCCGCGGCGGGTGCTGCTCGCCTCCGCCGGCTACGGCGACGCCGTGCACCTGTGGGACCCCGAGACCGGCCAGCCGGTACACGCCCTCGCCGGACACCTGGGCCCGGTCAACGCCCTGTGCGCCGTGCCGGTCGGCGACACCGTCCTGCTCGCCTCCGGCGGGGACGACTGCCGGATCCGGATCTGGGAACCGGAGACGGGTCGCCAGGTGCGGGTCGTCGGCCGGCAGGCGCGGTGGGTCGTCCGGGCGCTGTGCACCGTGCCGGTGGACGGTCGGATCCTGCTCGCCGCCGGATACGCCGACGGCACCGTCCGGCTGTGGGACCCGGCCGACGGGCGACTGGTCCGACACCTGGGTGCCCAGCAGGGCGGCGTCAACGCCGTCTGCGCGGTCACCGTCGACGGCACGACCCGGCTCGCCTCGGCGGCCGGCGACGGCACCGTGGTCCTGTGGGACCCCGACGGCGGCGAGCGCCTCGGCTCCTTCCACGACGAGGCCCCCCGCTACGCGCTCTGCGTGGTGGAAATGGACGGCGAGGTGCTCCTCGCCGCAGCCGGGGACGGCATCGGCGTCACCCTGTGGGATCCGGCGAGCGGGACGCGCCGGGGCTCGTTGGGCACCGCGTCGCTGCTGGGCCTGCTGACCGGCTCGACGGGTTGGATCCGGTCGATGTGCCAGGTCGGCGTCGGCGACGACTCGTTCCTGATGCTCGCCGGTTACGACCGTGCGGTCGAGCAGATCCGCCTCAGGCCGGCGCTGCGGTCCCTCGCCGCGCCGGAAGGCGCCTCCTGACCGACCACCGCGATCCGGTCCCGCGTCGAGTGCCGCCGGGCGGACGACGGCACACCGTCGCCGCCCGGCGACCTCGGATGGTTCAGAGGGATCCGACGAACTGGCTGACGTGGTAGGCGGTGCTGCGGTTGTCGGGCCCCCTGGTCCACTTCGAGACCATCAGGTGAAGCTCGTTGGCGTTCCTGCCGGACCAGGGGTGGATGAAGCCGCCGTACAGCGCGGGCTCCTGCCACGGGAACACCTGGATCTTCTCGGCGGTCCACACCTGGTCCGGCCCGCCTGCGGTGCGGGTGACGATGCAGCCGGTCACACAGTTGACGTAGGACATGACCCAGGTGCCGTCGTGCAGTCTGCGTACCGACGGTTCGCCGAACCGGCCGTTGAGGATCGGGGTGCAGGGCCTGCCCCAGCCCCAGTTGCTGCCGTTCCAGCCCCAACCCTCGTACGACTCGGGGTAGAACAGCCGGTCCCAGCGGACCCGGCGCAGCATCATCGGGCCGTCCTGACGACCCGCGCGGACGGAGAAGACGTAGACCCAGTCCCCGTCGCGCTGCATCGTCCACATCTGGAACGGGTCGGTGTTGTTGCCGTTGTTCCACCACTTCAGCGGGGTCCGGACGAAGTCGTTGCCGTTGTCGGAATAGGCCAGGCCGGCGTAGCGCGAACGCCAGTGCGGGCCGGCGGGACCGGCGGAGTCCCAGTTCTCGATGCTCATGTAGGAGATCAGTTGGCGGCCGGTCTCGGGAAAGCTGATCCCGTCGTTGGGGATGACGCTGACCTCCCACAGCCCGTCGATCCCGATCCCGTGGTGACCGTTGTGCATGATCTCGGGGGCCCGGCCGTTGCCGGCCACTCGCGCGGCGCTGTCGAAGACGATCCCCCCGGGCGCACCGGGGTGGACGTTGGAACGCAGCATCACCGGGGACCGCCAGTCGTTGGGCAGCGGCGGACCCTCGGGCCACGGGGTGTTGAAGGTGTCGCCGAAGAGGTACCCGATCGAGCCGTTCTCCAGCACGTACGGGATGCCCAGGTCCGTGCCGGCGACCTGCCACCGCCTGTTGGTGTCCAGGTCGGCGCCGGTGAGGCGCTTCTTCCAGGCGGCGGCCTGGGCCGGGCCGGGGAAGGCCAGGGCCGGCGCGACGGCCGAGGCCGTGGCGACCGCGGCGACCCTGCCGAGGAATGCACGACGGTCCAGTGCCATGTCAGTTCCTTCCCGCCCGGCCGGTCCGGCCGGGCGCACTCGGTGCCTCCCCGGGAAAGACGGCGAGGCGATTCAGGTGGTGGGGGGTTCAGAGGGTGGTTTCTCCGGGGAGGCCGAAGAAGTCGTGCCATTTGGTGGTGGGGGTGAAGGTGGTGCCGGTGGATAGTGCGACGTGGACGTCGTTG
>NZ_JBIATC010000014.1:0-159791 GCF_042891255.1 Micromonospora sp. NPDC001898
TTGGTCGACTGCTGTCTTACCGGGAGCCTCGTCCTATGTCGACACGGGCTCCCCGCACCCACCGTGACCAGCACCATCACGATGGAAAAGCCTCAATGCACCTCCGGTGAGGATCATTTCCACCCGGTCGACCTTCCCCATCCAGGCCCGGCCCAGACGTCACCAGCAGCAAGCGCGTCGCTCCGGACTATCGATCATCGGCGCGCCGGCATCTCGTCACCCCCACGGCCGACATCGACGGCCCTGGTGCCCTGGGTTGGTACGTGCTTCGATCCCGAACGTTGGTCCGGTGCCGCGTAGGTGGTGCGGGCGGGAGGTGGATTCAGCCGGTGATGAGGTGGGTGAGGTGGTAGTGGTTCCACCAGTCGGTGTGGTGGTGGAGGTGGATGACGCCGTTGGTTCGGGTCAGCAGGAGGTGGTTGCCGTCCTGGATGAGGGCGGCGTCCTCGTCCCGGCCGGCTAGGACCTTGGCGACGGTGGTGATCATGTTGGGGATGGCTTTGTCGGCCAGGTCGTCGGTGTGGGGTGAGAAGGTGATGTTGACGTACGTTTCGGGTTCCCATTCCCAGCGGGTGCCGTCGTCAATTTCGGCTTCGTAGTAGCCGTGGGTGCCGGATCGGACGGTGATGGCGTAGCCGCGCTGGTCGTAGAGGCGGGCGGTGAACAGCCCCGGGTTCGCTGTCGGTCGCGGCGTCTCGTCGGGGTGCGCTGCGGTGAGGGCGGCGATCTCCTCGACGGGTGGATTGCCGACGATGATCAGCCGGAACTCGACGCCCATGTCCGCCCCCGCCTCTGTTCAGTGTCGCCGGATGATCTGTTGGATCGTACCGTCGGGTTTCACCACGGCCAGTTCCTTCAGTCCGTCGATGGGCCAGCCGTCGAACTGGCGGCGTAGCGCGGTCAGGTCACCTTCCCAGTCCTGGAGGTTGACCACCACCCGCTGGGTCTGTTTGTCGTCGATCTTCTCCCGGACCTGGCTCCAGACGTTGCGCACGGAGGTGCGGGCGCCGGGGGAGTAGCAGTCGAAGACGTGACTTTCAACGAGGTAGTCGGGATCCTTGTCCGGGTTGCCGTGGTCGCCGGTGCGTTCGCGGGCGTCGCTGGTCTGCGCCGGGGTGGGGTTCTGGTGCACCTGGTAGCCCTTGGCGGCCATGCTGTCGGCGCATTCGTTCTCCAGCTCCAGGGCTCGTCGGGTGCTGGCATCCACCTTGGGTCCGATTCTGGTACGTGGGCCGGTCGGTGTGCCGCCGGGGACGCCGGTGGGTTGCCGGCTCCACGGCGGGAACACCTCGGCCGAGCCCCGAGCGTGGCTGGGTTCGGCGGGGGAGGGGTCGGTGCTGGTGGTCGGGGTGGGGCTGGCCGGTGGGTGCCGGTCAGCCCCGGTCAGTTTCCCGGGGACCCGAGCTGCCGGGCCTGGCCGGTCGCCGCGTCGACGGCCTGCCCGGCGGTGCCAGCGCGTTGCACGAGCAGCACGAGGACCTGTTTGACGCCGTCGAGGGCCTGCAGGAGCGGGCCCGGTTGCCCGCCATGCAGAACCACGTTGACCAGGTGCCGGGCGTCGTCGAGGTGGCTGATCGTCGCGGTGGCGCACTCGCGGGCAGCGGCGATGCCCTGCTGCACCGGTACCAGCGCGGCGATGGTCTCCTGCGCGGCGGCCTGCCGGGGAACCCCTGCGGCGGCCGTGGTCGCCTCCCCGACCGCAGCGGCGACGCTGCCCAACCCGCCCTGGACGGTGGAGACCATCGCCCGTACCCGGGCGATCCCTGCGGCGACCCCGGCGAACCCCGCGGCGGCAGCCCGTAGGGCGATCTCCTGAGCCTGCCGGTCGATCGCCGCCGTGAGACCCTGGGCCCGCTCAACCCCCGCCGTCAGGGCGCGCAGCTCCCCGATGATCTGTTCCATGCTCGACACGCGTCAGCCACCCCGACCCAGAACGGACTCCGGAGCCTGCAACCTACCGGGACAACCCGATCCAGGGGCACCCCAAGCCGCGCGAGCACCACCGAAGGTGCCGTCAGGCTGCCGCAGCGGCGGCTCGGTGGGCGGATGGGCTCGGAATGGGGAGCCGCTGGTGGACGAACACCGATCTGGGCTCGTGGAACCCGGTCACCAGACACACCGACGCCCTTGTCGTCGGCTCGTGTACGAATCCCCCCTCGGACACCAAGAACTGATCTATAAAACAGCAAGTCAGACCCCCTCCGGTGGAGGGGGCCTGACTCGTCATGGGGGCGCCGTAGGGGAACTCAGCCTGCAGGGAAATCCTGGACCCGGCGGGCGATGCCGTCGACGTACCCCTCGGCGTATCCCTGGGCTCGGGCCGCCTCCGTTCGATCGGCTTGGCCGAGGACGCCGAGCGGCAGCCCCAGAGTGCCTGCGTCGACTGGGCCGCGGCCCGGACCGGCGGTCCGCGAGACGTAGGGCTGCCCGACCGCCCCTACGGCCGCCCGCCGGCACCCTCCGCTGTGCGGCGAACTCGCGCAGGTCGCCCACCTGGCTGGCCAATTCGGCCACCTGCGCGCGGGCTCGCCTGCGCGTACCCACCATGCGGCGGATGACCCAGCCGCAGCCGCCGATGACGATGCCTTCCCCGATGATCGTGTAGCCGCCACCCTCAGGCCCCCGCCCAGCCCGAAGGCTGGGCGGGGGCGTTCGCGTGTGGTGCGGTGTGGCTACAGCTCGCCGGGGACCAGGCACGGGGAGCCCGGCTCCCCTCCGGCCACCGACACGATCGACGTGAGCACCGACAACACCGCCGCGCCGGTCGCCACGCCGCCGGCCACACCCACGGGAGGTGTGGCGGCATCGGTCGGCAGGCCACGGCACGCAGCCTGGGCCCCGACACGCAGCAGCGCCCCCGCCCAGCCGTGCGGCCAAAGCAGGGGCGCTGTCGTAGCTAGACGCCGTGAGGCAGCAGGGGCGCCTGTGATCAGCGGGTGCAGTTGATCTGCGCCAGCACCGAGTAGAGGCCCGGCCACGGCTGAGTCGTGAAGCTTCCGCCGTGGCTGCACTGCGTGTCCGGGTCGAAGCCGTCCGCGCTGGCGAGCGAGCGCGCGTTGTTGGTGGCGAAGGACAGCGCCGTGAAGTAGTTGTTGTTCATGCCTCTGCCGTAAAAGGCCTTGGTCTCGGCGGCGGATGCCGGTCCGGCGAGCAGGACGGCCGCGGACACCGTCCCGGCCAGCACTGTGGCTGCGACGATCCGACGAAGTGCGGGCATTCGGGCTCCACTCTGTTCGATCCGAAGCCCGAGCTTGACAGATAAATTGACACACATCAACCACAGTGCGAAGCGGCCCCGCCACCCGGAAGGGGTGACGGGGCCGCTTCGCTTCACCACACATGCGCGGGGGACGCGAGTCGTGCAGACCTTCGACGGTGATCACGTCGGGATCACCCCCGCCTGCGCGGGGAACAGACCTTCGTTCAGGTCCGCACGGGGTCGCCCTCCGGATCACCCCCGCATAGACGAGGAACAGGCCCTGATCCTAACGACCCGTGGTGGTTGCGAATCCTTGAGTATGATGATCGTTGTTTGCGTCATGGTGGGTGCTGCGATTCACCGGGCTGCAGCCCGCCCAGTTCCGCAGGCTGGCCCGGCTCCCAGTGGATCAGAGCGGACATGCCCGCGGCCCTGATCATCGCCGTGCTGTACGCGCTGGCCCTGCGCGAGCGACCAGCCGTCCGCAAGCCCTGAACCGGACCAGTCCTGAAGCGGACTCGCGCATCGCAACCGGCGACTCACGCGACCGACACCTCAGAATGTGCGCTCGACGCACCTCGGGCCGGTCCGGACTGGCCAGGCATCGAAGTAGCGGCCCGGCCGCGTTCCATTCGCCCGTCCACTGCTGCGGGCCTTGGGCTGGACGCCCGGCCTCACGCTGCACGTCGGCGTCGTGACCGGCGCGATCGTGATCACCCGGCCGCTGATGGCGCGGACCTCGTGGGCACCCGCGAGGAACTGCCCCTCGACACCGACAGGGCGAGCAGGCTCACGGCGAGGGCATCGGGTGTGGCAGGGGGGCGGTGGCGCGCGGGCCCTGGTCGCGCCGGTGTCTTTCTCGGCTGGACGATGTGAGCGATAACAAGATGATCGTCCCATGCGCCCGTGACACCGAGCCGGCGCCCTCGGCAGCCCGTTCCATGGCGACGGCGAGGGACGCGGACAAGATTCGTTCGGATGGAACGGTGTTCCGGAGGGCGCGGGCATGGATGCCCCGTCACGTCTTGACGAACGGAATGTTATCGCTCACTCTCGATGTCGAGGATGACGGCATCTGTGGCTCACCGGGCGAGCCTCGCTGGCCGAACCTCGCGTCCAGGGCAGCCCCCAGGGCATACGGACGTCGCTTCAGGACCATCAGCAGCTGTCTGCGACAGCCGGTCGGACTGCCCGAGCCAGCGCGGACCGGCCGACGATGACCGGCGGTGCGCACCTGGAGGCGCCGCCACTCACCCATCTGACCGTCAGCGAACCGGTCTGCCGTCCCGGACCGGCTCCCCTGAGCGAAAGGGCACCACACCACCACCGGTGCAAGACAACGAGAAGGAACGACATGAGAACCAAGAGAACTCTGCTGTCGGCGGCGACTATCGCCGTCGCACTGACCGCGGGTATGACGGTGGCGCTGGCCTCGACGGCCAGTGCCGGCACGACCCTGAAAGCGTCCGCCGCAGAGAAGGGCCGCTACTTTGGCGTGGCCGTCGCGACGGGCAAGCTCTCCGACAGTCAGTACGTTGGCATCCTCAACCGCGAATTCAACAGCGTTGTCGCCGAGAACGAAATGAAGTGGGACGCCACCGAGCCGCAACAGGGTCGGTTCAGCTACACGGGCGGCGATCGTCTCGTCAGTCACGCTCAGGCCAACGGCATGAGCATGCGCGGTCACGCCCTGCTGTGGCACGCGCAGCAACCGGGTTGGGCGCAGGGTCTGTCCGGCACCACCTTGCGCAACGCCGCGATCAACCATGTCACCCAGGTGGCCACCCATTTCCGAGGGAAGATCCATTCCTGGGACGTGGTCAACGAGGCATTCGCCGACGGGGGCAGCGGCGGCCGGCGTGACTCGAACCTGCAGCGTACGGGCAATGACTGGATCGAGGCGGCATTCCGCGCAGCCAGGGCGGCCGATCCCGGCGCGAAGTTGTGCTACAACGACTACAACACCGACGGCGTCAATGCGAAATCGACCGGTATCTACAACATGGTTCGGGACTTCAAGGCCCGTGGCGTACCGATCGACTGTGTCGGTTTCCAGTCCCACCTGGGCACCTCGGTCCCGGGGGACTACCAGGCCAATCTGCAGCGCTTCGCCGACCTCGGCGTCGACGTGCAGATCACCGAACTCGACGTCATGACGGGCTCCAACCAGGCCAACATCTACGCCACGGTCACCCGCGCCTGCCTGGCTGTCTCGCGCTGCAACGGCATCACGGTCTGGGGTGTGCGGGACAGCGACTCCTGGCGCGGCACCGACGACGCCCTGTTGTTCGATCGGTCAGGCAACAAGAAGGCGGCGTACACCTCCGTTCTCAACGCCCTCAACGCCGGCGCCAACCCGCCCTCCACGCCTCCGCCGGGCTCCCCGGTGGATACCAGTGCCTGGTACCTGCTGGTGAATCGGAACAGTGGAAAGGCGTTGGACGTGTACAACCTCGCGACCAACGACGGTGCCCGGATCACCCAGTGGTCCCGGAACAACGGTAACCAGCAGCAGTGGCAGTTCGTGGACTCGGGTGGTGGCTACTACCGGTTGAAGTCCAGGCTCTCCGGCAAGGTGCTGGACGTTTACAACTTCTCCACCTCCGACGCCGCGGCGATCGTGCAGTGGAGCGATGGCAACGGCACGAACCAGCAGTTCCGCCTCGCCGAATCAGCCGGGGGTTACGTACGTGTGATCAACCGCAACAGCGGCAAGGCCGTGGAGGTGCAGGGTGCGTCCACCGCTGACGGGGCGAACATCGTCCAGTACGCCGACTGGGGTGGCAACAACCAGCAGTGGCAACTGATCCGCATCGGTTAGGCCGACCGTTCCGTCGGCACAGACTTGCGGGTCGCGTGGCTGCCGGGAGCCAGGCCATGCACCGCCGCGGTCGGCGCGGTCCTGCTTCTCGGCCGGTCCGGGCTGCGGCCGGGACGTGGGCCGGTGGCCGCATCTCCACCCGCACAACACCTCGATGTGCCGACGCCACCAGCAGAGGCCGGCACACACGCCAGGGCACGCGCGTGCGTTCTGCTCGTGGGTGACCCCGATCGAAGGAGTGGACCATGAAGGCCATCGGTGAGGCTCATCTCGCCTCTCCACGCAGGCGTCGCTGGCGGTCAGGGCTGGCCGCGGCGGCGGCCGCGGTCATGGCGGCCGGCACGTTCGTCGCGGTGAACGCGGCGCCCGCAGCGGCTGCGACCGTGGACACCAACGCCTGGTACGTCCTGGTGAACCGGAACAGCGGCAAGGCGTTGGACGTGTACAACCTCGCGACCAATGACGGGGCCCGGATCACCCAGTGGTCCCGGAACAACGGTAACCAGCAGCAGTGGCAGTTCGTGGACTCGGGTGGCGGCTACTACCGGCTGAAGTCCCGGCACTCGGGCAAGGTTCTCGACGTGCACAACTGGTCGACCGCCGACGGCGGTGCGATCGTGCAGTGGTCCGACCTCAACGGGACGAACCAGCAGTTCCGGCTGGCCGACTCGGACGGCGGCCACGTCCGGTTGATCAGCCGGCACAGCGGCAAGGCCGTGGAGGTGCAGGGCGCCTCGACGGCCGACGGCGGGAACATCGTGCAGTACTCCGACTGGAACGGTGCCAACCAGCAGTG
Source organism: Micromonospora sp. NPDC001898 (assembly GCF_042891255.1). Lineage (NCBI taxonomy): Bacteria > Bacillati > Actinomycetota > Actinomycetes > Micromonosporales > Micromonosporaceae > Micromonospora > Micromonospora sp. NPDC001898. Next base: position 6,817 of record NZ_JBIATC010000014.1, read on the forward strand.
GCAGCTTGTCCGCGCGGACAGCGGCAACCCGCCGTCAGGTGGCGCCGGGTGCGGCAGGGTGCCGACGCTGTCCAGCGGCACGCACACGATTCAGAGCAACGGCAAGAGCCGCTCCTTCATCCTGCGGGTGCCCGCCAACTACAACAACAACAACCCCTACCGGCTGATCTTCGCGTTCCACTGGCGGGGCGGCACCATGCAGGAGATCTCCTCGGGCGGCACCAGCGGGGCCGCCTGGTCCTACTACGGGCAGCAGGAGCAGTCGAACAACAGCGCGATCCTGGTCGCACCGCAGGGGCTCGGCAACGGCTGGGGCAATGCCGGCGGTGAGGACGTCACCCTCGTCGACGACATGATCAGGCGGATCGAGAGCGACCTCTGTGTCAACCCGAGGCAGCGGTTCGCCCTCGGCTTCAGCTGGGGCGGCGGCATGAGCTACGCCCTCGCCTGCGCGCGGGCCGACGTCTTCCGGGCCGTCGCGGTGATCTCCGGGGGGCAGATCAGCGGGTGCAGCGGCGGCACGCAGCCCATCGCGTACTTCGGGCTGCACGGCATCTCCGACAACGTCCTCAACATCGCCCAGGGGCGGTCACTGCGCGACACGTTCGTCCGGAACAACGGTTGCGCAGCCCAGAGCCCGCGCGAGCCGGGGGCGGGCAGCCGTACGCACATCACGACCACCTACTCGGGATGCCGGGCCGGCTACCCGGTCCAGTGGGCTGCGTTCGACAACGGTCACATACCCGGGCCGGTGGACGGAACCTACGCCGAGAGCGGCATCACGACCTGGACCAAGGGTGAGATCTGGAGGTTCTTCGCGCAGTTCTCGTGATGCTGGTCGGTGCCATGGCGATCTCAGGCGGCGGCGCCTGCTCCCGCATTCCGGGGGCGGGCGCCGTTCCCGCCCGGATCGACGTGGCGAAGATCCTGAGTGCGGACCATCGAGCCCACCACCGGGGTCAGCGTTGCAGGCGGACCGGCTTGCCCGAACCGCGGCGCCGGACCAGCCCGGCCTCGGTGATATGGGTGAACATCGCCTCCGCCGCACCGTCCGGGTCGTGGGCGGCGATGCGCTCGTAGATACGCCTGTGGCCGAGGTCGGACGTCGACGTTCGGTGCGGCCTATGTAGCGCGCGGTGTTGATGACCTGGCTCTCCAGCGCCCGTACGACACCGCGGGCGATGCGGTTACCGGACGACTGCATGACCGTGTCATGGAAGGCCCGGTCGTGCTCGTGGTCGTCGATGAGTTCGTCCATCCGGCCCACCGGAGCGCGCAGCCGCCTGCGACAACACGATGTGGTCCACCGAGCAGCCTTCGGTCGCGGCGTCGGCCGGCAACGCCACGGCGACCGCGGCCGGTGGCAGCAGGACGGTGCCAGCCGATGCCAAGGCGGCATTAATCGCTCTGTGTTTCCTCACAAGACTTCTCCTATGGGAGGTGGAGGTCGATGACGTGGTCTTTCATTCGGGGGAATCGGCCCAGCATGATCACCGCCGACAGCGCGGGCAGCAGAACGGTCGTGGCTCCCCGCATGGACCGGGGCGGGCTCGGCATTGCACCGAGCCCGCCCCTCAGGAACACTCGGGCCGGACCTGTGTCACACCCTCAGCGTTGCAGGGTCAGTAGACCCGGCCGGTAGGGCAGGAGGCCGTAGTCGCCGCCGGAGTTGGGGGAACGCCCCTGGTAGAGCAGCTGCAGGTTGCAGGGGTCGACGGTCATGGTCTGATCGGCGTTGCTGCGGATCAGTTCGCCGTGGCTGATGTCGTTGGTCCAGGTGGCGCCACTGTTGGCCTTGCCGGCGAAGGGGTTGCTCTCGGTGGCGGCCTGCGGGGTCCACGTACCGCCCAGGCTGGTGGCCGTGAACGAGCGGAAGTAGCGACCCTGCGAGCCGATCGCCTCGACGATCATGAGGTACCGGTTCTGGCCCTGGAGCTTGTATACCTGAACCGCCTCGAACAGGTTGTTCGTCGTGTCACTCATGATGGTCGTGTAGGTCGAGCCGAAATTGCCCGGGAAGTTCCCGATGGGCATGCTGGCCCGGTAGATTTTGCCGTTGTCTCCGGCGAAGAACAGGTACATGTTCGTGTCGTCACCGATGATTGCCTGATCGATCGGCCCGGTGCCGGAGCCGGAGATGCTGCCGGTGAAGAGCGTCTGCTGCGACGACCACGAGTTCACATTGGTGGGGTCGGTCGACGTCCGGTAGGAGAAGGCGGTCCCACCCCACTGGTAGGCGAGGACCCAGATGTTCCTCGGAGCGAAGTAGAACAGGCTGGGCGCGACAGCGGCGAAAGGCATCGTGTTCTGGCTGGCCGAGCCCATCTCAGACCAGTTCGAGAAGAGGCCGAAGTTCATCGAACCCCACGACGTCCCCGTGTCGTGCGTCGTCGCGTAGACGAGCTGCCTGCCGTTGTAGGGGGCGTGGGTGAAGTCCTTGAGCGAGACCCATCCCGACTTCGGATTCGCCAGCTGGCCCGTCGAGTTCCAGCGGTACGTCGACGGCAGAGCGCAGGTGCCGGGCGGCGGAGTGGTCGGGTTGCCCCCGCCGTCGACGCGGACGAGTTGCCACTGCTGGTTGGCGCCGTTCCAGTCGTCGTACTGCACGATGTTGCCGCCGTCGGCGGTTGACGCGCCCTGCACCTCCACCACCTTGTTGCTGTTTCGGTTGATCAACCGGACGTGGCCGCCGTCGGAGTCGGCCAGCCGGAACTGCTGGTTGGTGCCGTTGCCGTCGGTCCACTGCACGACGCTGGCACCGTTGGCGGTCGAGAAGTTGTAGACGTCCAGCACCTTGCCGGACAGCCGCGACTTCAACCGGTAGTAGCCGCCGCCGGAGTCCACGAACTGCCACTGCTGCTGGTTGCCGTTGTTCCGGGCCCACTGGGTGATCCGTGCACCGTCATTCGTGGCCAGGTTGTACACGTCCAGGGCCTTGCCGCTGTTGCGGTTGACCAATACGTACCAAGTGTTCGTGTCCACTGTCGCCGCAGCGGCGGGTGTCGACGCCACCGCCGCCGCGGCAACGCCGGCCATCACCGCCGCCACGCCGACGGCGGCGAACCGTAGCAACCACCCTCGCCGCCGCGACGGCAGCGCGATCGATGGAGATCTACTTAAAGCAGACATGATCCTCCTTTTGATAACCAAGAGCCAAACGGTCTACCCGAAAATGGGCGCACCGCGGCGCGTGGCGGGGCGCAGGCGTTGAGAGGACGTCTGCATGCCCCGGCGCACGGCGGATTCGAGGTTGACGACGCAGGCTCGCCCGGTAAGCCGCAGGTGTCGTCGTCTCTGGCCATCGACTGTGAGCGATAACATGCCGTTCGTCAAGTCGTGATGTTCCGCCAACCCGCCGGCGGCGTGTCCCACCCTCTGGGCGACCCACGGTGGCGGTCCGAGCAGCGTGACTTCCTGTGCGCGGGCCGGGGGAACTCCGACAACGGCGCGGCGCCATGCCGCCGCCCCGCCCTCCGCCGAGAGGTGCGATCGAGAGGGCTGAGGCCGTCGGGAGGCAGCTCGCCACTTCCGCGCGAGGGCAGGTCGACGGTAGTCGCGAAATCGAGTCAGTTGAATGTGACGAAGCGGTTCCGTAACATGGAAACGGTTCATGTGAACGTTCACATGGTCAGCGTGGCGAACTGGGTGTCCCGCTCCACTTCGCCCTGCGCCGCGCCCGGACGGCATCACTGACGGGAGACTCTGGTGAAGCGATTCGTGCGAGCCCGCCGTTGGGGGCGGGCCCTGGCGGCCGGGTTGCTCCTGGCCGGTGTCCTGACCGGCGTGCACGCCCCGGCGGCGCAGGCCCTGGAGAACGGGGTGGCCCGCACGCCCCCGATGGGGTGGAACTCCTGGAACTCCTTCGGCTGCAACATCAGCGAGACGCTGATCCGGCAGATGGCCGACTCGATCGTCAGCAGCGGGATGCGCGACCTGGGCTACCGGTACGTCGTCGTCGACGACTGCTGGTTCAACCCCAACCGCGACTCCGCCGGCAACCTGCAGGGCGACCCGACGCGCTTCCCCAGTGGGATGAGGGCCCTCGGCGACTACCTGCACGGCCAGGGGCTGAAGTTCGGCATCTACCAGGTGCCGTTGGACAAGACCTGCGCCCAGTACTTCGGCTCGTACCCGGGCGCTACCGGCAGCCTGGGCCACGAGGCGCAGGACGCTCGACAGTTCGCCGCCTGGGGGGTCGACTTCCTCAAGTACGACTGGTGCTCGCCGACCGGGTCGATCGACGAGCAGGTCGCCACGTTCGCCAAGATGCGGGACGCGCTGGCGGCGACCGGGCGGCCGATCGTGTACAGCATCAACCCGAACAGCATCCACGCCAAGACCGGCCCCCAGCGCAACTGGGGCGACGTGGCCAACATGTGGCGCACCACCGAGGACATCACCAACGCCTGGAACACCGGCCAGACCAACGGCTACCCGATGGGCGTCCAGAACATCATCGACGTGACCGTCCCGCTCGCGCCGTACGCGAAGCCGGGGGCCTTCACAGACCCGGACATGATGGAGGTCGGCCGGGGTGGCATGACGGACACGGAGATGCGCAGCCACTTCGCGATGTGGGCGGTGATGGCCTCTCCGCTGATCGCCGGCAACGACATCCGCAACATGACGTCGGCCACCCAGACCATCCTCAAGAACGCCAACCTGATCGCCATCAACCAGGACCCGCTGGCGCTGCAGGCCACCCAGGTCTCGTTCGACAGCACCCGGCGGGTGCTCGCCAAGCGGCTGGCCAACGGTGACGTCGCCGTCGCCCTGTTCAACCAGGGCGGTTCGACGACGACGATCTCGACCACCGCCGCCGCCATCGGCAAGTCCGGGTCCTCCTTCACGCTGCTGGACGCCTGGACCAACGCCGCCACCACCACCAGCGGGACCATCAGCGCCAGCGTGCCGTCGCACGGCACGGTGGTGATCCGCGTCAGCGGCGGGACGACGACCCCACCGCCGTCCACGTCGAGCGCGTTGGCGAGCGTCTCCTCGGGGCGCTGCCTGGACGTCCCGCAGAGCAACACCGCCAACGGCACCCAGCCGGTGATCTGGGACTGCAACGGGGCCGCCAACCAGCGCTGGACAGTGAACGGGCAGACCCTGCAGTCCCTCAACAAGTGCCTGGACGCCCCGCTCAACGCCACCGCCGGCGCCAAGGTCCAGATCTGGGACTGCAACGGCGGGGCCAACCAGCGGTGGACGCTCAACGCCAACGGCACCATCAGTAACGGGCAGTCCGGCCTGTGTCTCGACGTGTACGAGAACGGGACCGCCAACGGCAGTGCAGTGATCCTCTGGTCCTGCACCGCGGCGGCGAACCAGCGTTGGACCCAGCGCTAGCCGGGTGCCGCAGCCGCCGACGTAAACCGCGAACGGGGCGCGGTCCCGGCCGGCCTCCCCCGCCAGCCACCGTCGCCGCCCGGCTGCGGCGGCGGGTGGCCGGCCGGTGCCGGATCGGGCCAATGGTGGGGCGGGTGGCCCAGGTCGTCCTTGCTGGACGGCGGCCGGCGGGCTGAAACCGGGCGGAAATTCGCAAGATCCCCGTTACGGGACCGTGACATCCGGATTTCCGGAGGGGTGTTGACGAGGAGCTATGTGAACGCTAACACTCACCCCAAGGTGACAGGTGGTCCCGGCGTTCGACGGGAGTTCCAGAGAGGAGAAACCTGTGCGCAGGAAATTCCTGGTCGCTCTCGGTTCCGCGGCAATGGCGCTCAGCCTGGCCGCGTGCAGTGGCGAAGGCGCCGGCAGCGGCGGTGACACCAGCGGGGAGAAACCCGCCAACCTGACCATCGGCGTCGCGATGCCGACCCAGACCTCCGAGCGGTGGATCGCCGACGGCAAGGCGGTGAAGGAAAAGCTGGAGGCCAAGGGCTACAAGGTCGACCTGCAGTACGCCGGCGACGACATCCCGACCCAGTCCCAGCAGGTCGACCAGATGATCACCCAGGGCGCCGACGTGCTGATCATCGCGGCGATCGACGGCACCGCCCTCAGCGGCCAGTTGCAGGCCGCCGCCGACGCGAAGATCCCGGTCATCGCGTACGACCGGCTGATCCGGGGCAGCAAGAACGTCGACTTCTACGTCAGCTTCGACAACTACAAGGTCGGCGTCGCCCAGGCGACCGCGCTGCTGGTCGGCCTCGGCCTGCAGAACAAGGACGGCTCCAGGGGCAGTGCCACCGGCCCGTTCAACGTCGAGTTGTTCGCCGGCTCGCTCGACGACAACAACACCCAGTACTTCTTCGGCGGGGCGATGGACACCCTCAAGCCGTTCCTCGACAACGGCTCGCTGCGGGTGAAGTCCGGCCAGACCCGCATCGAGCAGGCGGCCACCCTGCGCTGGCAGCAGGAGACCGCGCAGAAGCGGATGGAGGACCTGCTCACCTCCAGCTACGCCGACGGCACGCAGGTCCACGGCGTGCTGGCGCCGTACGACGGGATCTCCCGGGGCATCATCACCGCATTGCAGAACGTCGGCTACGGCCAGGGTAAGAAGAAGCTGCCGGTGGTGACCGGCCAGGACGCCGAGGTCGCCTCGATCAAGCTGATCAACGACGGGGTGCAGAGCTCGACGGTGTTCAAGGACCTCCGGCTGCTCGCCGAGCAGGCCGTCCTCGCAGCAGAGGCGTACCTGAAGGACCAGCAGCCGCAGGCCAACGACACCAAGACCTACGACAACGGGGTCAAGGTCGTCCCGGCGCACCTGTTGCCGATCCAGACCGTCTACAAGGACAACATCAAGACGGTGCTGATCGACTCCGGCTACTACACGGCCGAGGAGGTCGCCGCCGGCCAGACCAAGAAGTGAGCCGGCCTTCGGGCGCGGCGACGGCCGTCGCCGCGCCCGAAGGCACCGCGAGCCCGCCTCCGGCCTTGACGATCAGGACGCTGACCATGGACGACACCATCCTCGAGATGCGACGCATCACGAAGACCTTCCCCGGGGTCACCGCACTGCAGGACGTCTCCCTCGCGGTGCGCCGAGGGGAGATCCACGCCATCTGCGGCGAGAACGGCGCCGGCAAGTCCACCCTGATGAAGGTGCTCTCCGGCGTACACCCGACCGGCTCCTACGACGGCGAGATCGTCTTCGACGGTCGGCCGGTGCACTTCCGGGGCATCCGCGACAGCGAGTCCCACGGCATCGTCATCATCCACCAGGAACTCGCCCTGGTGCCGCACCTGTCGATCGCCGAGAACATCTTCCTCGGCAACGAGCGCCGTGGGCTGGGCGGCCTCATCGACTGGAACCGGGCCAACGCTGACGCCGCCGACCTGCTGGCCTCGGTCGGCCTGCACGAGAACCCGGTCACCCCGGTCCTCCAGCTCGGCGTCGGCAAGCAACAGCTGGTCGAGATCGCCAAGGCGTTGTCCAAGAAGGTGCGCCTGCTCATCCTGGACGAGCCGACCGCAGCCCTCAACGACGTCGACTCGGCACACCTGCTCGACCTGCTGCGACGGCTGCGGGAGCGGGGCATCACCTGCATTCTGATCTCGCACAAGCTCAACGAGGTCACTGCGATCGCCGACTCGACCACCATCATCCGGGACGGGCGCACGGTGGAGACGCTCGCCATGGCGTCGGGGGCCGTCGTCCAGGAGCGGATCATCCGGGGGATGGTCGGCCGGGATCTGGACAGCTTCTACCCCGATCGGGTCTCGTCGCCGGGGGAGGAGGTGCTGCGGGTCGAAAACTGGAGCGTGCGGCACCCCACCCAGGACCGGCTGGTCGTCGACGGGGTCAGCCTGGACGTACGCGCCGGCGAGGTGGTCGGCATCGCCGGACTGATGGGCGCCGGGCGGACCGAGCTGGCGATGAGCGTCTTCGGCCGGTCGTACGGCCGGGACGTGCGCGGCCGGCTGTTCGTGCGTGGCCGGGAGGTGCGGGCGCACACCGTCGCGCAGGCCATCGGCCACGGCATCGCCTACGTCACCGAGGATCGCAAGCGCTTCGGCCTCAACCTGATCGACGACGTCCGGCGCAACGTCTCCGCCGCCGCACTGGGCCGGCTCGCCCGCCTCGGCTGGGTCAACGGCAACGAGGAGATCGAGGTCGCCGAGCGGAGCCGACGCGAGATGAACATCAAGACGACCAGCGTGATGGCGGTGGTCGGCAAGCTCTCCGGCGGCAACCAGCAGAAGGTCGTGCTGTCGAAGTGGTTGTTCACCAGCCCGGACGTGCTGATCCTCGACGAACCGACCCGGGGGATCGACGTCGGGGCGAAGTTCGAGATCTACACGATCGTCAACCGGCTCGTCGCCGCCGGCAAGGCGGTCATTCTGATCTCCTCGGAGCTGCCCGAGCTGTTGGGCATGTGCGACCGCATCTACACCCTCGCCGCCGGCCGGATCACCGGCCAGGTGCCGGTGGTCGAGGCGACCCAGGAGTACCTCATGGACCTGATGACGAAGGACAAGGAGCGCGTGGGATGACCAGCGTCAAGACCTCGTCGGCCCCCGCCCCGCAGCCCACCGGGAAGGCCCCGGGCGTCGCCCTGCACACCGGCACCAGCGACCTTCGGGCGCTGGTGCTGAACAACCTGCGGCAGAGCGGCATCTACGTCGCCCTGGTCGTCATCGTCGCGCTCTTCGCCGTGCTGACCGACGGGGTGTCGCTGAGCCCCGGCAACATCACGAACATCGTGCTGCAGTACTCCTACATCCTGGTGCTGGCGATCGGCATGGTGATCGTGATCATCGGCGGGCACATCGACCTGTCGGTGGGCTCGGTGGTCGCGCTCACCGGGGCGGTCTCCGCCGTGCTGGTCATCCGGGAGGGTTACCCCTGGTGGGTCGGCATCCTGGCCGCGCTGGCGGTCGGGGTGGTGGTCGGCGCCTGGCACGGCTTCTGGGTCGCGTACGCCGGGATCCCCGCCTTCATCGTGACGCTGGCGGGCATGCTGCTGTTCCGCGGCCTCACCCTGCGGGTGCTGGACAACATCTCGCTGTCGCCGTTCCCGGCCGACTACCAGCAGGTCGCCGCCGGCTTCCTCAACGGACTGCTCGGCGGTCAGGGCTTCGACGCGTTCACCCTGCTCATCGGGGCCGTCGCGGTGGCCGGGTACGTGGTCAGCGGCTTCCGGACCCGGGTGGCCCGGGTCCGGTACCAGCAGCCGGTGGAGTCGTTCCCACTGTTCGTCGCCCGGGTGGCGGTGGTCGGGGCGGTCATCATGTACTTCGCCTGGCAGTTGGCTCACGCCCGGGGACTGCCCATCGTGCTGATCGTGCTGGCCGTTCTCGTCCTGGTCTACGGGCTGCTCACCCGGCGTACCGTCTTCGGCCGGCAGGTCTACGCCATCGGCGGCAACCTGTCGGCGGCGACGCTGTCCGGGGTGAAGGTGCGGACGGTCAACTTCTGGATGTTCGTCAACATGGGCTTCCTGGCGGCAGTCGCCGGGGTCATCTACTCCTCGCGGTCCAACGGCGCCCAGCCCGCTGCGGGCAACATGTTCGAGCTGGACGCGATCGCCGCCGCCTTCATCGGTGGCGCGGCCGTCACCGGTGGTGTGGGCACCGTGGTCGGTGCCGTGGTCGGCGGCCTGATCATGGCGGTGATGAGCAACGGTATGCAGCTCATGGGCGTCGACCAGTCGGTCCAGTCGGTGGTCAAGGGGCTGGTGTTGCTGGTCGCCGTGGCCTTCGACGTCTACAACAAGCGTCGCGCCGGCACGGCCCGCTGAGAGCGGCGCGGCGGCCACCCCACGCGCTCCGATCCGGGGTCAGACACCCTCGCGGCGGCCCCGCGACACGTGGGACATGCCGACCGTGTCGCGGGGCCGCCGCGCTTCTGCCAAGGGCTCCGCGTCGCGGATGTCTCGTCTCGACAAATCAAGTCATCGCTCAGTGCCCATGACCAGCGGAGTGAGGTCGACGATGGTTCGTCGTATGCGTCCGATCTCCTGGCGCGTTGCCATTCGTGCGACCGAGAGCCCTCGCCGTCCCGCCCGGCGCCTCGGGCCGGCGCCCGGTTTCGACCGATCGCCGCCTACTGGTTGGCGACGAGCCGCCAGCGGTTGTCCGCGCTGCCGTTGTCGGAGTCCTGCACGGCCTGCGCGCCCCAGGCGGTCGAGCCGTTGAGGATACCGAGCAGCTTCCCGCTGTTGACGTTGCGGATCTTGTAGGTGCCGTCGCCCTGGCCCAGGAGGGTCCACCGGTGGTCGGCGGTGCCGTTGTCGGACCACTGCAACACGACGGCGTTGTCGGCGGTGGACATGTTCTGCACGCCGAGGACCTTGCCGCTGTTGACATTGCGGAACCGGACCGCGTCGCCATCGGTCACGATGACCCAGTTGTGGTCGGCCGTCCCGCTGTCGCCCCACTGCACGGCGAGCCCGCCGTCGGCGGTGGACATGTCCTTGATGCCGAGGACCAGGCCGGTGCCGACGTTGACGAGGCGGTGGCTGCTGGCACTGGAACCGCCGCTGGTGTTCCAGTAGACCGTGTAGTTGAAGCCCTGGGCGTCGTGGAACGGCCCGAGGTTGACCGTGGACCCGTTCGCGGTGGCGGTGAACGCCAGCGAGTTGGTGCTGGTCCGGGTGATCGACGAGACGTTGAGCGTCGGCAGGGCGCTGAGCGCGGTGTTGCCGTAGTTGCCGCACAGCACCGCCGGGCCGTACGTGACCGCGCCGACGTTGGCGTTGTCGTTGGCCGCCTGCAAGACCACCCGCATCGGCAGCCGTACGGTGATGGTGTCGCCTGCCGCCCAGGTGCGGGTGACCGTGGCGTAGCTGCCGGGCGTGGTGACCACGCTCTGCGTCGCCCCGTTGACGGCGATCGTCGCGTTGGTGGTCCACGCCGGGATCCGCACCCGGATGCTCCACGAGCCGCTCATCGTGCCGGACAGGGTGAGCGTGCTGGTGTCGCTGACCGGGTAGGTGGTGTTCTGGGTGACGGTGATCCCGCGTTGCGACCAGGTCAGCACCGACGGCACGAACAGGTTCACGGTCAGCGTCGTGCCGTTGTGGAAGTAGATGGAGTCCATCAGCTTCGTGTTCGTCTCGATGCCGGTGCCCTGGCAGCACCAGAACGAGTCGTAGTCGGTGCTCCAGGTGCCGCCACCCCAGGCCGGGCCGACCCCCCGGCGTGCGCCCGGCTTGAGTGGGGTGAAGTAGGTGATGTGACCGTGGCTGTCCGCCGGGTTCTGCGCGCCGATGAGGTGGTTGAGCAGAGCACGCTCGTAGTAGTCGAAGTACGCGGCCCGGTTCGGGTCGAGCAGCCACAGCTCCCGGGTCAGCTTGAGCATGTTGTAGGTGTTGCAGTGCTCGCAGGTGTCGTTGTTGAGGTAGCCGGCGATCGCGTTGGGTGGCCGGAAGTGCTCGGACTGGCTGTTGCCGCCGATGGCGTAGGTGTGCGCCCCGACGATCATGTTCCACGAGTTGCTGGCGATGTCGCGGTAGCGGGTGGTGCCGGTCTGCTTGTACTCCTTCGCCGCGCCGACCAACTTGGGCAGCATGGTGTTGGCGTGCTTGCCGTTGAGGGTGTCGGAGTTCACGGCGAGCGGGTCGTAGACGGCGGCGTGGTCGAACCGCTGAGCGACGGTGAGCCAGCGCCCGTCACCGGTGTACTGGTAGAGCTGGGTCAGCACCTCGTTCATGCCGCCGAACTCGGTGTTCAGGACCGTCTGCATCTGGTTGTAGTTCAGCCGGCCGGTGCGCCACTCGACCCAGCCGGCGAACCGCAGCAGGACGTCGCGGGCCTGGGTGTTGCCGATGTACCGCCAGACGTCGAGCAGTCCGGCCAGGGTCTTGTGGATGCAGTAGTACGACACGGCGACGGGCGTGCCCGCTTCGACCGCGCTGATGTCGGACTCGGGGAAGCCGGACAGGTAGCCGGTGTTGAACCCGGCGGCACTGTTGTTCGCCTGACACTTGGCCAGCTCAGCGACCATGTAGTTGGCCTTGTCCCGGCACGTGGTGTCGCCCAGCACCGCGTAGGCGTGCGCCCAGGCGGTGAGGAAGTGCCCCTGCATGTGGGTGCGGAAGGGGAAGTTCGGGGCATCCCAGCCGCCGTTCGTCGCGGCCCCGTTGGTGGAGAGCCGGTGGTTGGCCCGGAAGTTGTAGAGCATCCGGTCCACGTCGATGAAGCGCAGGTAGTTCAGCGTGCGGTTCTGGTTGTCCTGGAAGCGGCCGGCGGTCAGCCGTACCTGACCGAGGTCGAACGGGTACGCCGAGACGCCGATGTCCGCCCGCGCCGGGGGGACCACCGCCGCGGCGGCCGGCAGTTGACCGAGGATGGTGCCGCCGGCGGCGGAGACGAGGGCGGTGGCACCGGCGGCCTGCAGCAGCTGGCGTCGGCTGAGGGACGGGGATGACATGGATCCTCCATGGGACTGCGGCTCGGACCAGGGCCCGGCCGGGGGGACTCGTTATGGGCGGTGGACGGTGGTGGGGTGATGGTCCGCCCCGCCCCGGTGGGGCGGGGCGGACCATCACGATCGTCAGGCGGGTGTGCAGGTCAGGTTGGTCGGCGGTTGGTTGCTGCCGGTGGTGGCGCTGATGTAGCCGACGGTGGTGGTTGCGCCTGCGGCGAGCTGGCCGTTGTAGCTGGCGTTGGTGACGGTCACCTGGTTGCCCTGCTGGCTGTGGGCGCCGTTCCAGGTCTGCGACACCGTCTGTCCGCTGGGGAAGGTGAAGCTCACCCGCCAGCCGGTGACCGGGACGGACCCGTTGGTGATGGTCAGCCGGCCCTCGAAGCCGCCCTGCCAGGTGTTGACCACCTCGTTGGTGACCCCACAGGACAGCCCTCCGGGGCCCGTCGGGGTCGGCGTCGGGGTCACGGTCGGGGTGGAGGTCGGCGTGGGCGTCGGGGTGGGCGTTGCCGTCGGTGTCGACCCGGACGCTTTCTGGAACTGCCACCAGTTGACGTTGAACAGGTAGCCGCTGCCACCGGTGAACCGCAGGTACAGGTCGTGGGTGCCGGTCGCGCCGGAGACTCCGCAGGAAACGGTCTGCCAGGTCTGCCAGCCGCTGGTGCCGGGCACGGCACAGGCGCCCACCCGGGTGCCGGTGGGGCTGTCCAGGCGGACCTCGATGGTGCCGCCGCTGGCCGCCGAGGCCACCCGGGCGCTGAAGGACGACGCGCCGGTGCCGAAGGCCACGCCCTTGACCTTGATGTAGTCGCCGTTCTCGATCCAGCCGACGTTCATCCCGCCCTCGCTGGCCGGCTCCGTCTCGATGCCGGAGCCCCAGGCGATGGTCTCGGCCTCCTGACGCACGTACGGGTTGAGCGTGCCGATCTGCGGAGCGCCCGTGGTGGTCATGTTCATCGTCGGGATGGTGCCGTTGCTGTTGTAGGCGAACTTCTCCACGGCTACCGACCGGGTGAAACCACTGCCGCCGGGCAGTGCGCCGTTGTGGTAGAAGAAGTACGAGCCGCCGTTGAAGTCGACGACCCCGGCATGGTTGGTGAAGCTGCCGCCCTGCCTCGGCATGATCGTGCCTCGGTAGGTCCACGGCCCGGTGGGGCCGGGGGCCGTGGAGTAGGCGATGAACTCCGAGCAGCACTCCGCCGCGAAGACGTTGTAGTAGAGGCCGTTGCGCTTGTAGACCCAGGAACCCTCCTCGTACAGCGTCGGCCGGCTGGCGTTGCCGGTCCGGGTGCCGAATCCGGCGGTGGTGAGGGGAATCTTGGTGGCGCTGCCGGAGTACGAGATCATGTCGGCGTTCAGCTTCACGTACCACAGGTTCGGGTTGCCCCAGTACATGTACGCCTGCCCGTCGTCGTCGATGAAGACGGTCGGGTCGATCTCGCCGTTGGCCACCAGGGGACGGCCGATGGCGTCGTGGAACGGTCCGGTGGGGCTGTCGCCCACCGCCACCCCGATGGCCATCGAGTTGGTCGACGTGGCGGTCACCGGCACGTACCAGTAGAACTTGCCGTTGCGGGCGATGACCTGGCCAGCCCACGCGTTCGCCTTCGCCCAGCTGAAGGTGCCGACGTTGAGCGGCGAGCCGTGGTCGGTCCAGTTGACCATGTCGGCGGACGACCAGACCCGCCAATCCTTCATCGTGAAGTTCGTGGAGCCGTCCTCGTCGTGGCCGGTGTAGAGGTACACCCGGCCGCCGTGCACCAGCGGGGCCGGGTCGGCGGTGTAGATGTGCTGGACGATCGGGTTGTCGGCCTTGGCGGCGGTGGCCGGGAGCAACGTGGAGACCAGGAGCAGGCTGACGAACCAGGCGACAGAGCGCCGCAGTCTGATCAGCGGTGGCGGTGGGGGTTTCACCAGTGCCTCCCAGGGGGGTGGATGGGAACATCTGTTCAGCACGACCGGGTGGAGACGACGGCCGTCCGCTGCCCGGCCGGCACTTTGGTCGGCGTGTGGTCGGGGCGGGGTCGCCACGCGGAGGTGGGCGGCGCGCGCCGTGGCTCCCGGGTGGGTCGGGCGGCCAGCCCGACCCGCCATGCGCGCAGCGCCCGCCGGAGACGCCCGGAGACGCCCGGAGGCGGATCGGCCGGCGTTGGCCGTGTATCGCTCCACCAGGCCGGGTGCGGGTCGGGTGGAGCGTGGAGGCGTGCCCTTCGCCTCCGTGGCCGACGGTATCTGTTAGCGCTAACATGCGCAATGCATAGACGTACGTGACTCGGCGTGGTGCCGGACCGGGGTCTGATCGCGCGGCCACCGTCGGCCGGCCGTCAGCGCCGCCGTCCGTCGTGGCGGGCGGAGCTTCCTGGCCCTGGCATCCCGCTCCGCGTCGCTGGTCGACGGGCTCTGGAAGAACACGGTGGTGTCGAGTGGGATCCTTGTCTCCCCGGCCGGGTCGCGTAGAGGGTGGTGTTTCCCTCGACCGCGTCGCGTCGGCTCGCGCAGTGCCGCAGGCGCTCGTGCGGCGCGAGCGGGTGCGCCAGGAGCCGCCTCTGCCGCGACCGGTGCTTCCACATCGCGCAGCTGACCTGAAGACGCACCATCCCGGCCCCCTCCCGCCACCCCGGGCATTCCGGCAGCCGCAGCCCCCCGTGCCGCGACGCCGACCCCCCGCAACCGCCTCGTTATGCAGCTGTTGCGAACAGATGCCTTGACGAGAGTGGATGTGAGCGTTAACACTATCCGCGTCAAACGGTGGAGGTGAACATGGACCGTGTCGATGGAGCGGGCGACGGCTACGTCGTCGGTGTCGACTTCGGGACCCTGTCCGGCCGGGCCCTCGTGGTCCGGGTCCGCGACGGTGCCGAACTGGGAACCGCGGTGCACGAGTACGGCGACGGGGTCATCAGCGCGGCCCTTCCCGGCGGGCAGCCGCTGCCCCCGGACTGGGCGTTGCAGAACCCGCAGGACTACCGCGACGTGCTGCGCCACGCGGTGCCCGCGGCCCTGGCCGCCGCCGGCGTCGACCCCGCACAGGTCATCGGCATCGGCATCGACTTCACCTCCTGCACAGTCCTGCCGACGCTCGCCGACGGCACGCCCCTGTGTGAGGTCCCCGAGCTGCGCGAGCGTCCACACTCCTGGGTGAAGCTGTGGAAGCACCACGCCGCACAGGCGGACGCCGACCGGATCAACGCCCTGGCCCACGAGCGCGGTGAGCCGTGGATCGGCCGCTACGGCGGCAAGATTTCGGCCGAGTGGCAGTTCGCCAAGGGGTTGCAGATCCTCCGCGAGGACCCGGAGGTCTACCACCGGGCCGAGCGCTTCATCGAGGCCACGGACTGGATCGTCTGGGAGCTGTGCGGCACCGAGACACGCAACGTCTGCACCGCCGGCTACAAGGGCATCCGGCAGGACGGCCGCTACCCGGGCATCGACTTTCTCACCGCCCTCGATCCGGCCTTCGGCGACTTCGTTGCCAAACTGGACGGCCCCCTGTTGCCGCTGGGCGCCCGCGCCGGGGCGCTCACCGCCCGGGCCGCAGGGTGGACCGGTCTGCCGGAGGGGATCGCCGTGGCCGCCGGCAACGTCGACGCCCACGTCACCGCCGCCGCCGCGCAGGCGGTGCGACCCGGACGGCTCGTCGCCATCATGGGCACGTCCACCTGCCATGTGGTCAACGGCACCCGCCCCGCCAGCGTGGCCGGCATGTGCGGCGTCGTCGACGGCGGCATCAGCCCCGGCTCCTGGGGCTACGAGGCGGGGCAGAGCGGGGTGGGGGACATCTTCGGCTGGTTCGTCGCGCAGGCCGCCCCGGCCGGTGTCGCCAGCCACGAACGTCTCACCGAGATGGCCGCCGCCCAGCCAGTCGGCGCCCACGGCCTGATCGCGCTGGACTGGTGGAACGGCAACCGGTCGCTGCTGGTCAACCACGACCTCAGCGGAATGATCGTCGGGTTGACCCTGGCGACCCGGCCGGAGGACGTCTACCGGGCGCTGCTGGAATCCACCGCGTATGGCACCCGCATGATCATCGAGGCGTTCGCCGCCGCCGGAGTGGCGGTCGACGACCTGGTGATCGCCGGCGGCCTGACCTCCAACGACCTGCTGATGCAGATCTACGCCGACGTCACCAACCGCCCGCTGAACATCATCGCCTCCGCGCAAGGGCCGGCGCTGGGCTCGGCGATCCACGCCGCCGTCGCCGCCGGCGCGTACCCCACGATCGAGGAGGCGTCGCAGGCCATGGGCCGGGTGCACGAGGCCGTGCACCGGCCGGACCCAGAGCGGGCGCGGGCCTACGACGCGCTCTACGCCGAATACCGGCGGCTGCACGACCACTTCGGTCGCGGCGGCAACGACGTGATGCTCCGGCTGCGGGCCATCCGCAACGCGGCCCTGGACACGACGGCGGGCCGGACCGAGACCCTGTGGGAGATGGTCGGATGAATGCCGAGGCGACCCGACAGGCGGACGAGCTACGCGAGACCGTTGCCCGCCTGCACCGCCAGCTGACCCGCTACAACCTGGTGGCCTGGACCTCGGGCAACGTCTCGGCACGGGTGCCCGGCAGCGACCTCATGGTGATCAAGCCGAGCGGTGTCGACTACGACGACCTGTCGGCGGCCACGATGGTGGTGTGCGACCTCGACGGCACCCTGGTCGAGGGGGACTTCGCGCCGTCCAGCGACACCGCTGCGCACGCCTACGTCTACCGGGCCATGCCCGAGGTCGGCGGTGTCGTGCACACGCACAGCGCGTACGCGACCGCCTGGGCGGCCCGCGGTGAGGCGATTCCCTGCCATCTCACCGCGCAGGCCGACGAGTTCGGCGGCGAGATCCCGGTCGGCCCGTTCGCGCTCATCGGCGGCGACGATATCGGCAAGGGCATCGTGGCCACCCTCTCCGGGCACCGTTCGCCGGCGGTGCTGATGCGCAACCACGGCGTCTTCACCATCGGCCGCGACGCCCGTGCGGCGGTCAAGGCCGCCGTCATGTGCGAGGACGTCGCCCGGACCGCGCACCTGACCCGTGTCCTCGGCGACCCGGCGCCGATGGCGCAGGCGCACATCGATGCCCTGTACCACCGCTACCAGAACGCCTACGGCCAACGCGGCACCTCGGCGGCGACCTCCTGAACCGCCCCCGGGTACGACCGTCCGTCCGGCGGACGGTCGGCGCCACCCCACCACACCCCACCACACCAATCCGAGGAGAACTGATGCGAAAGATGCGAATGCCTTCCCGGCCCTGGCGCGCCGCCGCCACGGCCCTGGCCACCGTGCTGCTCGTCGGCAGCGTGGCGGCCTGCGGCAACAGCGACACCGGCGACGCCGGCGACGATGGAAAGATCGTCCTGGGCTTCTCCCAGGTCGGCGCGGAGAGCGGCTGGCGGACGGCCAACACCACCTCGATCAAGGAGTCGGCCGCCGCTGCGGGCATCGAGCTGAAGTTCGACGACGCGCAGCAGAAGCAGGAGAACCAGATCAAGGCGATCCGTAACTTCATCCAGCAGAAGGTGGACGTGATCGCCTTCTCGCCGGTGGTGGAGTCGGGCTGGGACACCGTGCTCAAGGAGGCCAAGGACGCCGACATCCCGGTGATCCTCACCGACCGCAGCGTCGACTCGGCCGACAAGAGCCTCTACAAGACCTTCATCGGCTCCGACTTCGTCAAGGAGGGCCGGCTGGCCGGCGAGTGGCTGGTCGAGCAGAAGAAGGGCACGTCGGGCCCGGTGAACATCGTCGAGCTCCAGGGCACCACCGGCTCGGCGCCCGCCAACGACCGCAAGAAGGGCTTCGCCGAGGCGACCGCCGTCAACCCGAGCCTGAAGACCATCGCCTCGCAGAGCGGTGACTTCACCCGGGCCGGTGGCAAGCAGGTCATGGAGCAGTTCCTCAAGGCCAACCCGAAGATCGACGTGCTGTTCGCGCACAACGACGACATGGGCCTCGGCGCGTTGGAGGCGATCACCGCAGCCGGCAAGGTGCCGGGCAAGGACATCACCATCATCACCATCGACGCGGTCAAGGACGGCATGCAGGCCCTGGCCGACGGCAAGTTCAACTTCATCGCCGAGTGCAGCCCGCTGCTCGGCCCGCAGCTCATGGACCTCGTGAAGAAGGCCCACGACGGCGAGC
This sequence comes from Micromonospora sp. NPDC001898, assembly GCF_042891255.1. Lineage (NCBI taxonomy): Bacteria > Bacillati > Actinomycetota > Actinomycetes > Micromonosporales > Micromonosporaceae > Micromonospora > Micromonospora sp. NPDC001898. The sequence continues at coordinate 25,270 of NZ_JBIATC010000014.1, forward strand.
AGGTGTCGCCCCGGATCGAGACCGAGGAGACCACCTTCACCCAGGATCAGGCCAAGGCGGCCCTGCCCAACCGCAAGTACTGATCGCGGCCTGGGGCCGCCGCGGTGACGTGGCGGCCCCGCCGCGACGCGAACTCAGAAGAGGTCTGATGGGATGACGGATAGCCGTCCGGTCCTGACGATGACCGGGATCAGCAAGTCCTTTCCCGGGGTACGCGCACTCCACGACGTCGACTTCCGGCTCTTCCCCGGTGAGGTGCACGCCCTGATGGGCGAGAACGGGGCCGGCAAGTCGACCCTGATCAAGGTGTTGACCGGCGTCTACGACACCGACGGCGGCACGGTCACCCTCGGCGGTACGGAGGTCTCCTTCGCCGGCCCGATGCAGGCCACCGCGGCCGGGGTGAGCACCGTCTACCAGGAGGTCAACCTCTGCACCAACCTGTCGGTGGCGGAGAACATCTTCATCGGCCGGGAACCCCGCCGGCTCGGCGCCGTGCGCTGGGGCGAGATGCGCCGCCGGGCCCGCGCGCTGCTGTCCCGCCTCGACCTCGACCTCGACGTCAGCGCGCCGCTGGGGTCGTACTCGCTGGCGATCCAGCAGATGGTCGCCATCGCCCGTGCGATCGACGTCCAGGCTCGGGTGCTGATCCTGGACGAGCCGACCTCCAGCCTCGACGCGGGTGAGGTCGCGCAGCTCTTCCGCATCATGCGCCAGTTGCGCGACGAGGGCATCGCCATCCTCTTCGTGACCCACTTCCTCGACCAGGTCTACGCCATCGCCGACCGGATCACCGTGCTGCGCAACGGCCAGCTGGTGGGGGAGTACCCGACCGCCGAGCTGCCCCAGCTCACCCTGGTCGAGAAGATGATCGGCAAGGAGCTCGACATCCTCGAGGGCATCGACGAGCAGCCCAAGCGCGATCTGGCCGCGCTGGAGAAGGGGACGCCGCTGGTGGCGGTCTCCGACCTGGGCCGGTCCGGAGCGGTGGAGCCGTTCAGCCTCACCATCCACGCCGGGGAGGTGGTCGGCCTGGCCGGGCTGCTCGGCTCCGGTCGTACCGAGGTCGCCCGCCTGCTGTTCGGCGCGGACCGGGCCGACCGCGGTGAGATCGCCATGGACGGGCAACCGACCGGGCTGCCCACCCCCGCGCGGGCCATCGACCGGGGCATCGGCTTCTGCTCGGAGAACCGCCGGGCCGAGGGCATCGTCGCGGAACTCTCGGTCCGGGAGAACATGCTCCTGGCCATGCAGGCCGCCCGCGGTTGGCTCCGGCCCATTCCGCGCCGCCGTCAGGACGAGCTGGTCGAGAAGTACATCACGGCATTGCAGATCCGGCCGGCCGACCCGGAGGCGCCGATACGCAACCTCTCCGGGGGTAACCAGCAGAAGGTGCTCCTGGCCCGCTGGCTGATCACCGAGCCACGGCTGCTGATCCTCGACGAACCCACCCGGGGCATTGACATCGGGGCGAAGACCGAGCTCCAGAAGCTGGTCGCGCAGTTGTCCGACGGCGGGATGGCCGTGCTGTTCATCTCCGCCGAACTGGAGGAGGTACTGCGGCTGAGCCACAAGGTGGTCGTGATGCGCGACCGGCGGATGGTCGCGCACCTCGCCAACGACGACAGCCTCGACGCCGACCGCGTCATGCAGACGATCGCCAGCGGTTCCCACCGCGAGGAGGTGAACCGATGACCGACCCCAGGAGCCGCTACCGTGCGGTGACCGGGCACCAGCTGTTCTGGCCGGTCGCGGTGCTCGTGGTGATGCTGGCCGCGAACACGATCTACCGTCCCGGTTTCCTCTCCGTCGAGGTCAACAACGGGCATCTGTACGGCACCCCGATCGACATCCTGCGGCTGAGCGCGCCGTTGATCCTCGTCGCGTTGGGCATGACGGTCGTCATCTCCACCGGCGGCATCGACCTGTCGGTCGGCTCGATGGTCGCGATCAGCGGCGCGACCGCCTGCCTGTACATCAGCGAGCAGCCGGACCAGAACAGCCTTCCGGCAGTGCTGACCGCGCTCGCGATGGGTCTGGGGATCGCGCTCGTGCTCGGCGCCTGGAACGGGGTGCTGGTCGCCGTGATCGGCATCCAGCCGATCATCGCGACCCTGATCCTGATGGTGGCCGGCCGGGGTCTCGCGCAGCTGATCACCGAGGGCCAGATCATCACCATCAACTCCGGGCCGTACCGGGCGATCGGGCTCGGCCACGTCCTGACCCTGCCGCTGGCCATCCTCATCGCGCTGGCGGCGGCGCTGCTGGTCGCCGCGTTCACCCGCCGGACCGCGCTCGGCATGATCATCGAGTCGGTGGGCGGTAACGCCGAGGCCAGTCGACTGGCCGGCATCCGTTCGGGGCGGGTCGTGTTCCTCGCCTACGTGCTCAGCGCCGTCTGCGCCGCGGTCGCCGGATTCATGATCACTGCCAACGTGTCCAGCGCCGACGGCAACGCCGCCGGTCTCTGGGTGGAACTCGACGCCATCCTCGCGGTGGTCATCGGCGGCACGGCCCTCGCGGGTGGCCGGTTCCATCTCAGCGGCACCATCCTCGGTGCGCTGATCATCCAGACCCTCACCACCTCGGTGTACGCCATGAACATCTCGCCGCAGACCGCGCTGCTGTTCAAGGCGGTCGTGGTCATCGCCGTCTGCCTCATCCAGGCCCCGGCCTTCCGGGCCCGAATCACCCGCCAGCGCAGAGCTGCCCCGACCAGCCCGCCGACCCCGGCGCGGGAGAAGGAGGAGGTGCCGGCATGAGCAGCACGTCAATGACGCTCGGGCGGGCCAAACTGCGGCTGCCCCGCCGGCAGGTGCCGGTGCTGGCGACCCTCGTCCTGCTCCTGGTCATGTACGGCATCGGGGTGTCCCAGTACCGGGCGTTCTCCAACGTCCAGGTGGTCTTCAACGTCTTCATCGACAACGGATTCCTGCTGGTCGTCGCGGTCGGGATGACCTTCGTGATCCTCACCGGCGGCATCGACCTGTCGGTCGGCTCGGTCGTCGCGATGACGGCGATGGTGTCGGCGTCCCTGCTCCAGCAGGGCCTGCCGGCGCAGGTGGTGCTCGTCGTCGCGCTGCTCATCGGGCCGTTGCTCGGCTTCCTGATGGGCTGTGCGATCCACTTCTTCGAAATCCAGCCGTTCATCGTCACCCTCGCCGGGATGTTCTTCGCCCGCGGCATGTGCACCTTCATCAGCGGGTCGTCGATCCCGATCACGGACGGCTTCTGGACCACCATGTCTCAGCAGCGGATCGGCGATCCGCAGGGCAACTTCGTGTCGATCAGCGTGCTCATCGCCTTCGCCGTGGTCATCGCGGCGGCGTGGACGCTGGCCTACACCCGCCTCGGCCGCAACGTGTACGCCGTCGGTGGCAACCCCCAGTCGGCGCTGCTGATGGGGCTGCCGGTCGGCCGTACCCGGATAGCGGTCTACACGATCAGCGGTCTGTGCTCCGCGATCGGCGGGATCCTGCTGTCCTTCTACACGCTCTCCGGCGCCCCGCTGATCGCCGTCGGCATGGAGTTGGACGTGATCGCGGCGGTGGTGATCGGCGGCACCGTCCTCACCGGTGGCTCGGGTTACGTCTTCGGCACGGTGCTCGGCGTGCTGGCGCTGGGCGTGATCCAGACCCTCATCACCTTCGACGGGAGCCTGAACTCCTGGTGGACGCGGATCGTGATCGGCGGTCTGCTCTTCGCGTTCATCCTGCTCCAGCGTCTCGTCGGAATCCGCTACAAGTGACCGCCCCTCCCGCGGAAGGCAACCATATGGCGACACACGCGCAACCCGAGGTCTGGTTCCTCACCGGTAGTCAGGGCATGTACGGCGAGGACACCCTCCGCCAGGTGGCGGAGCAGTCCCGCCAGATCGCTGCGGCCCTGGACGCCTCACCCCACGTCCCCGTGCGGGTGGTCTGGAAGCCGGTCCTGACCACCAGCGCGGACATCCTGGAGGTCTGCCGCGACGCCGCCGTGCGGGGGGCGATCGGGGTCATCGCGTGGATGCACACCTTCTCGCCGGCGAAGATGTGGATCGGCGGCCTGGACGCGCTGCGGACGCCACTGCTGCACCTGCACACCCAGGCCAACGTCCGGCTGCCCTGGGACGAGATCGACATGGACTTCATGAACCTGAACCAGGCCGCCCACGGCGACCGGGAGTTCGGGTATGTCCAGACCCGGCTCGGTGTCGCCCGCAAGACGGTCGCCGGGCACGTCAGTGACCCTCGGGTGGCCGCGCGGGTGGGTGCCTGGGCCCGGGCCGCGGTGGGCTGGTCGGCCATGCGGTCGCTGCGTCTGGCCCGGTTCGGCGACAACATGCGCGACGTCGCGGTGACCGAGGGCGACAAGGTGGAGGCGGAGCTGCGCTTCGGTGTCTCGGTCAACACCTACGGCGTCAACGACCTGGTCCGGGTGGTCGACGAGGTCGCCGAGGCGGAGATCGACGACGTGGTCAAGGAGTACGACGACACCTGTCGCGTCCCCGCCGAGCTGCGTGTCGGCGGGGAGCGGCACGACTCGTTGCGCTACGCGGCCCGGCTGGAGATCGGTCTGCGGACGTTCCTCGACGCGGGCGGCTTCCGGGCGTTCACCACGAACTTCGAGGACCTCGGGGGGCTGCGCCAGTTGCCCGGCATCGCCGTGCAGCGGTTGATGGCCGACGGCTACGGCTTCGGCGGCGAGGGTGACTGGAAGACGTCGGTCCTGGTGCGGACGTTGAAGGCGATGTCGGTGGGCGTCGACGGCGGCACCTCGTTCATGGAGGACTACACCTACGACCTCACTCCCGGTGAGGAGTTGGTGCTCGGTGCCCACATGCTGGAGGTCTGCCCCACCATCGCGGCGGACGTGCCGAAGGTGGAGATCCACCCGCTGAGCATCGGTGGGCGGGAGGACCCGGTCCGGCTCGTCTTCGACGCCGCGCCCGGCCCGGCGGTGGTGCTGGGGCTGGCGGACATGGGGGAACGCTTCCGGCTGGTGGCCAACGAGATCGACGTGGTGCCGCCGCCGCACCCGCTGCGCCGACTCCCGGTGGCCCGTGCTGTCTGGCGTCCCCGCCCGAGCCTGCCCGGCTCGGCCGAGGCGTGGATCACCGCCGGCGCGCCGCACCACACGGTCCTGTCGCAGGCGGTGGGTGTGGAGGAGCTGCACGACCTGGCCGAGATGAGCCGTACCGAACTCGTCGTCATCGACGCGGACACCGATCCGCGTCGCTTCGCCGACGAGCTGCGCTGGAACCAGGCCTACTACCGACTCGCCCGCGGCTTCTGACACCGCGACCCGGGCGCCCCCGACGGGTGGCCCGCTCCGGCTCGCCCGAACTGAAGGTCATCGCTCGCCCGAACTGAAGGTCATCGAAGGAGGATCATGGCTTCCATTGGCTGGCTCAGGTGGTCCGCGCCGCGACGGCGCGGGTGGTTGTCGCGGGTCGCCGCCGCGATGGCGGTGGTGGTGGGCGGGGCGCTCGCGGCGGTGGGCCCGACCTCGCCGGCCGCGGCGGCGACGGTGGACACCAACGCCTGGTACGTGGTGGTGAACCGCAACAGCGGCAAGGCTCTGGACGTCTACAACCGGGCGACGACCGACGGCGCGCGGATCACCCAGTGGACGCGCAGCGACGGCACCCAACAGCAGTGGCAGTTCGTCGATTCCGGTGGCGGCTACTACCGGTTGAAGTCTCGCTTGTCGGGCAAGGTGCTCGACGTCTACAACTTCTCCACCGCCAACGGTGCGTCGATCGTGCAGTGGGGCGACGGTAACGGGGTCAACCAGCAGTTCCGGTTGGCGGACTCCGCCGGTGGTTACGTCCGGCTGATCAACCGCAACAGCAACAAGGCTGTGGAGATGCAGAATGCCTCCACCGCTGACGGCGGCAACGTGGTGCAGTACGACGACTTCAACGGCTCGCACCAGCAGTGGCAGCTGATCCGCGTCGGTGACGGTGGCAACCCCGGCGGTACGTACACCAACCCCGTGGTCTGGCAGGACTTCGCCGACGTCGACATCATCCGGGTGGACAACGTCTACTACTTGTCGGCGTCCACCATGCACTACTCGCCCGGCGCGCCGGTGCTGCGCTCGTACGACCTGGTCAACTGGGAGTTCGCCGGCCACTCGGTGCCCCGGCTGGACTTCGGCTCGAAGTACGACATGGGCAGCGGGCGGGCCTACGTCGACGGGATCTGGGCCTCGACGCTGAACTACCGGCCGAGCAACCGGACGTTCTACTGGGCGGGGTGTATCGACTTCGCCCAGACCCACATCTACACCGCGTCCGCCGTCGACGGCACCTGGAGCCGGCACGCGACCATCCCCAACTGCTACTACGACGCCGGCATGCTGATCGACGACAACGACACGATGTACGTGGCGTACGGCAACGGCACCATCAGCGTCGCGCAGCTGTCCGGCGACGGGCGTACCCAGGTCCGCAACCAGCAGGTCTACACGACCCCGTCGAGCATCGGCACCCTGGAGGGCGCCCGCTTCTACAAGCGCAACGGCGCCTACTACATCTGGCTCACCCGCCCGGCCAACGGGCAGTACGTGCTGAAGTCGACCAACGGTCCCTTTGGCCCGTACGAGCAGCGCCAGGTGCTGCTCAACATGCCCGGCCCGATCTCCGGCGGCGGCGTGCCGCACCAGGGCGGGCTGGTGCAGACCCAGAACGGCGACTGGTACTACATGGCCTTCGTCGACGCCTATCCCGGTGGGCGGATGCCGGCGATGGCCCCGATCACCTGGACCAGCGACGGCTGGCCGCAGGTCCAGACCGTCAACGGCGCCTGGGGCGGCTCGTACCCGGTGCCGAACCTGCCCGCGCCGCCGCGGGCGGTGAAGCCGCTCACCGGCGTGGACACGTTCACCGGCACCACTCTGGGGCCGCAGTGGGAGTGGAACCACAACCCGGACACCAGCCGGTTCTCGGTCAACAACGGGCTCCGGCTGCAGACGGCCACCGTCACCAACGACCTGTACGCGGCCCGCAACACGTTGACCCACCGCATCCAGGGCCCCAGCTCCACGGCCACGGTCGAACTCGACTACTCCGCGATGGCGAACGGGGACCGCGCCGGTCTGTCGGTGTTCCGTAACACGTCGGCCTGGACCGGCGTCAGACGCGACAACGGCATCACCCGCGTGGTCATGCAGAACGGCCTGACGATGGACGGCAACTGGAACACCACCAGCACCGGTACGGAGGTGGCCAGCGCGCCGGTCTCCGGCGGTCGGATCTGGTTGCGGGCCACCGCCGACATCAGGCCCGGGGCCGGCCGGCAGGCGACCTTCTCGTACAGCACCGACGGCGTGACCTTCACCCGACTCGGGAACGCGCTGACCCTGGCCAACAACTGGGAGTTCTTCATGGGCTACCGGTTCGCCATCTTCAACCACGCCACGCAGTCCCTGGGCGGCGCGGTCACCGTACGCCGGTTCGAACTGGCCACACCGTGACACCGACCGCGTCCTTACCGGTCGCTCCGGAGGAGGGCTGTTTCTTCCGGAGGTGACGCGCGATTCAGACGTGCGGGCCCGTCTCCGCGCCCCCGAAGGGCGGGGGGACGGGCCCTTCGTCTCGCGTGGCCCGGCCCGCGGGAACCCACCCACGGTATTCGTCGGACCTCTGGCGGGTGACCGCCGAGAGGGCTCGGTCGTGCCATGCCCAGTGCGAGGGCTGGCGTAGACTAGCGGCGGTGCAACGCTGGTCACCCAGGGCATCCGCACCGGCATCGTGGCCGCGCGAGGGGATCGGGCACGAGTCCGCGTGAGTCGACGTCGACGGGCCGCGGTAGCTGGGACGTCGGCGGGGGGAGTGACAATGGCCGTGCACGGTCCTGCGATGACGGACGTCGCCCGTCTGGCCGGAGTCTCCCATCAGACGGTGTCGCGGGTGCTCAACGGTCACCCCAACGTCCGCGAGCAGACCCGGTTGCGGGTGCAGGCCGCGATCGTCGAGCTGGACTATCGGCCCAACGGTGCCGCGCGGGCCCTGGTCACCGGCCGGTCGAAGGTCATCGGGGTGGTCGCGCAGAACACCACCCTGTACGGACCGGCGTCGCTGCTCGCCGCGCTGGAGCAGACCGCAGCGGAGCAGGGTTTCGCCGTCAGCGTGGGCAGCGTGCGTAACCTGGACCACCGGTCCATCTCCGTCGCCGTCGAGCGGCACCTGGCGCACCGGGTCGCCGGCATCGTGGTCATCGCCCCCGTCGAGTCGGCCGGGGAGGCGTTGGAGCGGCTGCCCAAGGGCGTACCGCTGGTCACCGTCGACGGTGATCCGCGTCGGCCGGTGCCGCTGGTGACGGTCGACCAGGTGGCCGGGGCCCGGGAGGCCACCCGGCACCTGCTCGACGCGGGGCACCGCACGGTCTGGCATGTGTCCGGGCCGTCGGACTGGTTCGACAGCGCGGGTCGCATCGACGGCTGGAGGGATGCGTTGTCGGCGGCGGGGGCGGAGGAGCCGCCCCTGATGTCGGCGGACTGGTCTGCCGCCTCCGGCTACCGGTGCGGGCAGATGCTGGCCCGGATGCCCGAGGTCACCGCGATCTTTACCGCCAACGACCATCTCGCGCTCGGCGTGCTGCGGGCCCTGCACGAGGCCGGCAAGCGGGTGCCCGACGACCTCAGCGTGGTCGGTTTCGACGATGTGCCGGAGGCGGCATACTTCATCCCGCCGCTGACCACCGTCCGACCGGACTTCGACGCCGTGGCCCGGGCGAGCCTGAACATGCTGCTCACCCAGATCGAGACCGGCGGTGGTGGCGCGTTGCGGCAGACCATCGCCCCAACCCTCGTCGCCCGCGACAGCGTCGCCGCCCCCCGCCACATCCGGGGGATTGGATAGCCGCGAGCCAGGACCGGCCATCCCCCCTGCCGCCGGGATGCTCGGTGACGCGGGCCAGGTGAACTGGGCCAGGGTAGGTCAGCCGGCTGCTGATCCGCCGCCCGGTCTTCGGCGGCGGCACGGCCGTCTGCGTCCGACACTGCCGGCCCGCCCAGGTGCCTTCGAACAGCTGTCGACTACCTGCTCGGCGACAAGCTGACCGCTCCTCGGTGGCCGGTGGCCACTGCGTGAGCAGGAAAGCCTGCGCCGATGGCGGGGGATCTCCCGCCATCGGGGTTGCTGTGCTTCAATCAGAGACATCGATGTTATCGATAACATCTCCACCGGTAGGCCACGTTCGGCTTCCTGGCGAGCGGCTCGGAGACACCGTCGCTCACCTGCACCAGCGCTTGAAATGGCGATCGGGCAAGGGTGACCTGCCCGAACCCTGCCACGCCGTGACCCGAGAGGAACAGACATGCGACCAATGGCAAGGTGGCTCACCGCGGGCGCCGCGATGGCCCTCATGATCGTCGGCATGGTGGCCCCGGCCGGCCCGGCCGGCGCGGAATCCAACGGTGGGGTACGGGTGATGCCGCTCGGTGACTCCATCACCGAGGGCACCCAGGTGCCGGGCGGCTACCGCATCGGCCTGTGGCAACGCCTCGCCAACGGCCGGTACACCACCGACTTCATCGGATCCCAGTACAACGGGCCCGGCAGTCTCGGCGACCACGACCACGAGGGCCACCCCGGCTGGCGCATCGACCAGATCGACGCGAACATCGTCGGCTGGTTGAAGACCTATCAGCCGCGTACGGTTCTGCTGCACATCGGCACCAACGACATCCTGCAGAACTACAACGTCTCCACCGCGCCGAATCGGCTCTCCACCCTGATCGACCACATCACGAGTACTGCCCCCGGGGCCGAGGTGTTCGTGGCGCAGTTGATTCCGTTGGCCAACAGCGGTCAGGAGTCGGCCGTGGGCAGATTCAACGCGGCCATCCCCGGCATCGTGCAGAGCAAGGTGAACGCCGGTAAGCGCGTCCACCTCGTCAACATGCACAGCGCCGTGACGACCGCCGACCTGATCGACGGCATTCATCCCACCGCGACCGGCTACGACAAGATGGCCGCTGTCTGGTACGGCGCCCTGCAGGCGGTGCCCGGCAGCATCGGCACCCCGGGTGGCACGGGCGGATCGACCACCGAGATCGTGGGCGCGCAGTCCGGGCGCTGCCTGGACGTGCCGAACGGCAGCACCACCAACGGCACCCAGGTGCAGCTGTACGACTGCTGGGGCGGCACCATGCAGCGCTGGACCTACACCTCGGGCAAGCAGTTGCAGGTGTACGGCACCAAGTGCCTGGCCGCCGAGGGCGGTGCCAGCGCGAACGGCACCCGCGTGATCATCTGGGACTGCACCGGTGGCGCCAATCAGCAGTGGAACCTCAACGCGAGTGGCACGATCAGCGGCGTCCAGTCGGGACGGTGCCTCGACGCGTACAACTGGGGCACCGCGAACGGGACGAAGATCGTTCTCTGGGACTGCGCCGGTGGCGCCAACCAGCAGTGGCGCCTGCGTAGCTGACTACTCGCAGTGTGGTCGGGCGACGGACGCGTCGCCCGGCCACAGCGGGGAGGGGCTGCCTGATCGGCGCGGGCGTCGGTCTGCCCGGCGAACAGGGTGCTGCCCGTGGTGTTCCGGCAGGCCACTGCACCCGGGGGGGGGGGGGGGGGGGGGGGGGGGGCGGGCCCGGCGGGGGGGGGGGGCGGCCCCGCGCGCCCCCCCCCCCCCCCGCCGGGTGCAGCGCTCAGGGGCTGGTACAGGTGATGTTGGCGGGCGGGACGGCGCCGTCGCCAGCGGCGGTGAACCCGGAGGTGGTCGACGCGTTCGAGCCCAACGGGCCGTTGTAGGGGGCGCTCCTGACGGCGACGTCGCCGGTGGTGCCCGTGTTGGTTCCGTCCCAGACGTTGCTGATGGCCTGGCCACCGCTCAGGGTCATGCGTACGGTCCAGCCGTTGAGTGTGGCGGCGGTGTGGTTGGCCTTGGCCGCGTGTCGCGCGGCGACCGGCCCATGGAGGTGGTCAGCACGCTGTCGTTGGTGCCGTGGATGCCGAGTTGGGCGACGGGCTGGGTACCGCCGTTACATCCGCTGAGGTTGGCGCCGGACAGGACGGTGACTGCGCGGACGATCCGGAAACACCCTCAGCGAGACGCGGCAGAAGCGGACACCGTCCTGCCGCAGGTCGTTCGGCGGTACGTCGGCGGCGGGACCGAGCCTGCCCGGCGACCCATCCGTTGACAACATCACGCGCCTTTCCATACGCTTAACATGTTGGTTAAGTGAAGGGAGCTTCCGATGGCTGGCACCGATCAGCTCAGCGTGGTGTTCTCGGCGCTGTCCGACCCGACTCGACGGGCGATCATCGCCGAGTTGGCCGTACGCGACGCCACGGTCACAGAGCTCACCGCTCCTTTGTCCATCTCGATGCCGGCGGTGTCACGGCACCTGAAAGTGCTCGAGCGCGCCGCGCTCATCTCGCGGTCGCGGTCGGGCAAGTGGCGCGCGAGCCACCTCGAATCTGCCCCGCTGCGCGAGGCGGCCGACTGGATCGAGCGCTACCGGCGGCTCTGGGACTCGTCCCTCACCCGCCTCGATGCCCACCTCGCCGCGGTGCAGGCCGCCGGACGGGCAACGGACCGGATGGTCGACGACCCCAGGGAGGTCGAATGAAAACGGAAACTCCGCAGCTCGTCATATCGCGCGTGTTCGACGCGCCGCGACAGCTCGTCTACCGAGCCTTCACCGATCCCGACCACCTGGCGACGTGGTGGGGCCCGATCGGCAACTCACTGCCGCGCGATGAGATTGAGTTCGACGTGCGCCCCGGCGGCTTTCAACGGTGGACGGAGGTCAATGCGGCCGACCCCGAGCTTCGCGTGCACATCCAGGTCGACCTCACCGACGTCGCCGACGGCGAACTACTCGAAGGCGTCATGCACGTCAGTGGCCGGCTGCAGGAGGACATCGAGCCGTTCGAGACGAGACTGCGGGTCGAGTTCTACGACGAGGCTGACGGACGGACGCGACTGGAGATCCGCCAGTGGCTCCCCGAACATCTGGCGCACCCCAGCGAGGAGGGTTGGCGCCAAGCGTTCACCAAGCTGGACGCCACGCTGATGAATGTCCAGGCTGTTGCAGCTGATCATCGAGAGGTAGAGGCATGGCAAAGCTGATTTACGTGACGAACGTGTCGCTTGACGGCTACATCGAGGACGAACGCGGCGCGTTCGACTGGTTCCCCATCGACGACGAGGTATTCGCGTTCACCACCGACCTCCTGCGGTCCGTGGGCACGTTTCTCTACGGGCGGCGCCTGTACGAGGCGATGGCCCTCTGGGAGACCGACGCCGCTCTGGCCGCGCAGTCCGACCTCACGGCCGACTTCGCGAGCGCCTGGCAGGCGGCGAGCAAAGTCGTCTACTCCACGACCCTCGCCGCGGTGTCGACTGCCGACACCCGACTCGAACGCCGTTTCGACCCCGCCGCAGTACGCGAATTGAAGGCCACGGCCAGCAGCGACCTCATGGTCGGAGGCGCCAACCTCGCGACGGAGGCTTTCAAGGCCGGGCTGGTCGACGAGTGCCAGCTGTTCATCCTGCCCATTGTCGTCGGCGGGGGTAAGCCGGGGCTGCCGACCGGCATACGCGCCAACCTCGAGCTCCTCGATGAGCGCCGATTCCGAAACGGCGTCGTACACCTCCGCTACCGCACTCTCGGACAGTGAACGACAGCCCTAATCCCTCGAACCCGGCGTGCTGCACGAGTGGGCGATCACGGGTCGTTGATGCGCTCAAGGATCTCGTCCAGGGCGGAGACGTATGGCAGGTCCGGCCGTGTGGGCGTGCCGGTGCGGCAGAGCGCGAGACCGTGGTAGCCGAGGCTGATGGCGGCGGCGACCAGGTCGGCGTTGTCGTCTATGTAACAGGTGTGTGGTGGTGGCACGCCCAGCGCCTCGCTTGCCGCCCGGTAGATCGCCTGGTCCGGCTTCCGGTAACCCAGCTCGCCGGCCACCGCGAAGTATCGGAAGTAGCCGCGCAGGTTGATCTGTTCGTAGCTGGCCCGTAAGGACTCTGCGGTCTCCAGGCTGTCGGTGACCACCGCCATCGGCAGGGCTCGCTCGTGCAGTCGTTTGAGGGTGATGGGCACCTCGGGGAAGGGCCGTAACGGGTTCAGATCCGCGGCGACCAGCTCGTCCAGCAGTGGTTGCGGCGGCCGGCCGATCCCGAGTTCGGCCAGGACGGTGCGGCAGTAGCCTTCCCACGTTCCGGCCCCCTGCGCACGGTCGAGCATGGTGGTCCCGGACCGGATCGCGTGCGGCAGGTCCTCGATGGGCGCCGCCGGCCAATGCCGCCGGAGGATTTCCTCCAGGTTCTGGTAGGGACGCGCGGGCGCAGGTTGGAGCAACGTGCCGGACGAGTCGAAAAGGACCGCCCGGATGCCGGGCCGCTGGAGGCGTTCCTGATGCATCCTGCCCGGGCGTCTCACAGCCGGGCGTGCGCTGCGATGAGGCGTTCCTGGTCCGGGCGTTGCGATCGGTTGCCGGAGATCTCGTCGGCCCAATCGAGTAGGCGGTTCAGGTGGCTGTCGACGGTTACGGTGGCGCTGCCCGGGTTGCCGATCACGATTTCTCCGCTGGTGCCGTCGATGGTGACGAGTGTCCCTTCGGCGACGACGCGTTCGCCGGCCCGCACACACTCCGCCACCACGTCGACGGTGAGGGCGGTGGCGTCCACGACGGCGGGTTTGCCCATGGCTCGGGCGACGACGGCCGCGTGGCTGGTGGGTCCGCCGAGGGTCGTGACTATCCCGGTGGCGGCCGCCAGGCCGTGCATGTCCAGCGGTGAGGTGCAGGGGCGTACGAGAATGACCGGGCCGTCGGCGGCCATGCGTGCGGCCCGGTCGGCGGTGACTGCGATGCGCCCGGCCGCGACACCGGGACATGCGCCCCGGCCGCGAGTGAGGACGTCGAGCCCGGCGCCGGTGCGGATCCGGGGTGTGTGGGCGTTGCGCAGATGCTGTGGTGAGATCCGCCCCAGGGCCGTGTGCCGGTCGATGAGCTGCTCATCGGCGAGGTCGACGGCGACGCGGATCGCGGCGCGGCCGGTCAGGCCGCCGGGCCGTACCTGCAGAAGCCACAGGCGGCCTGCCTCGAAGGTGAACTCGACGTGGCAGGCGTCGCGGTAGTGCTGTTCGATCCGGTGCAGGGCCGCCAGGAGGTCTTCCCATACCGCAGGCTCCCGGTCGGTGAGCTCGGGCAACGGCCGGGTGCTGGACCGTCCGGAGACGACGTCCTCGCCCTGCCGGCCGAACAGAACGTCACCGAACGGGCTCTTCTCGCCGGTGTTGGGATCGCGGCTGAAGGCGACGCCGGTGCCGCTGCGCTCGTCGCGGCTGCCGAACACCATTGCTTGGACGATTACGGCAGTGCCTGATTCGTGTGGGATGTCGTGCAGTTCGCGGTAGGTGATGGCGCGCGGGGTGTTCCAGGACGCGAAGACGGCACACACCGCCGCCCGCAGCTGGTCCATCGCGTCGTCAGCGACAGCTGTGCCGGAGAGCCGAGTGCCGGCTTCCGCCTCGTCCGTGGTCCCGTGGAGAGCGGCCGTGAAGCTGGTCAGGAATCGCCGGCGCGCCTCCTGCGCGAAGGCCGGGTTGCCGGTCTCGGCAGCCAGCCCGCCGGTCGCCTCGGTGGTGAGGCCGAGGTTGAGGACGGTGCTCATCATGCCAGGCATCGACACGGCGGCACCGGACCGAACCGACACGACCAGGGGCCGTCGGGCGGCACCAAGGCGCCTCCCGGTGGCCGCCTCAAGTCCTTGGACGGCGGTGGCCAACTCGGCGTCAAGGCCTTCCGGTAACCGCCCGGCACGGAGGAAGGCGCGGCAGGCGTGGGTGCCGATGACGAATCCGGCCGGAACGGGCAGGCCGAGACGCCGCAACACGACGAGACCGTGTCCCTTACCGCCAAGCAGCGTCGGGGGCTCGTCGGTGTCGGGAGTGAGGGGATGGATCCAGCTCATCGGATGGCGGCCCACTGACGCGGGATGCCGAGGGTGGCGAGCAGGTCTTCGTGGAGTTGGAACCACACGGTGTGGTAAGAGGTGATGGTGTCGACCAGCTGTTCCAGAGCACCGGCCTGGGCACGGTCGAGCGCTGCGGCGAGTCTGATCCGGTACCGCCGGAACCGCGGCAACGCCGCGGACAGGTCCGCACACACCGCCTGGGCACGTTGGTCCAGGTCAGCGAATCGGTCCAGGACCCGAGCGTCATACGCGCGGTCGGAGTGGTCGTTCGGCGTCACAACGCCATCCACGGTACGTAGCTGCCATGCGGAGCAAAGATCCAGCAGCTCGGGGTTCAGCACCATGAATTTCTCGTACGCCGCGGCCACGGCGTCCCGGGCACCGGTGGCGTCGACCTCGCCGGTAACCCGTCGGGCGTTCTCGACGCGGCCAGCCTCGGTGAGACCCCACCCGCCGAACTCGCCCGGTGTCCGCGTCACCAAGCCGGCCACGGCGAGATCGATCAGGTGGGACTCCACCTCCGCCGCAGGAAGGCCGACTGCATCCGCAAGGCGGGACAGCTCGGCGAATCCGATGCAGCGAAGCACGTGCAGCACGACCGATCCCGTGGAGCCCGTCATCGTTCGTCCCTCTCGCGTTGTGCCTCGGCCACAGGGGTGGTTGCTGCCGCGTAGGCGGCGCCCCGGCCGTATGCCCGGGCGATGATCTTCCCGGCTCGGATGCGTATCGCGGCTTCGGTGTCCTCGGCGGCACCGGCGCCGATGGCGGACGCGAGCGCGGCCTGGTCATCGAGGACGAGACGCATCGACGGGCTGATCGCCGGCCCGAACAGCCGTCGCAGGCGGGCGGCTAGGTCGGTGATCCTCAGTCGGACCAGTGCTCCGGTCTCGGCCGGGTCGCTCGTGACGACCGCGACAGTGACGAGGTCCCCCGGCCGGGCGGCACGAACCGCTTC
The DNA here is from genome assembly GCF_042891255.1 of Micromonospora sp. NPDC001898. Lineage (NCBI taxonomy): Bacteria > Bacillati > Actinomycetota > Actinomycetes > Micromonosporales > Micromonosporaceae > Micromonospora > Micromonospora sp. NPDC001898. Next base: position 41,146 of record NZ_JBIATC010000014.1, read on the forward strand.
CTCGGCCGCCCCCAGGCGGCCTGTTCCGAGGACCACGACGAGTCCGTCGCTGTCGAACCCGACGGGACGGTCGCTGATCGCATCCGTCAACTCCGTAGGCGGTGTCCAGGTGTCGCAACACAGTTCGGGTGCGGCGACGTACGGCAGGTGGGGTGGGTTCCAGACGTCGGCCACATCAAGACCGGCGAGATGACGGCAGGCGCGCGCCACGTCGAACGGGTCACCGAAGCCGGGCGCGGTCTGGGCAAGATGACCTGCCCCGTTCAGCAGGGTCAGGATCAGCTCAGCCAGCCGCACCCGCCGACCCGCATCGCGTGGCTGACAGGACTCCAGCGCAAGAGCCACCAGCAGGCCTTCCAACGTCGTGAGCTCGGCCAGGGCGCTGCGCCCGGGTTCGTCGTCGAACACCCCGGTCAGTGACTGGGACTTCAGTTTGGCGGCGGCGGGCGGATCACCGGCCAGCGGCAGCCGTTCGAGCCAGACGCGCGCAAAGGCCTCGGCCGCCGCTGCCACATCCATCGCCACGGCGGGCGCGTCCAGCGCGGCCGTGCGCGGCACAGACTGGAGCAGAACCGCCAGGTACAACGACCGCTTGCTCGGGAAGTTCGAATAGACGGCGCCTCGGGTCAGGTCCGCCCGAGCGGCGATGCGATCGATTCTGGCATCGGCGTAGCCGTGCTCGGCGAACTCCTGCGTCGCCGCCGCCAGCACGGATGCACGCGTACGCACCTGCTGTTGCGCCCGGGTCAAGCGCACCATCGGAACCCCCTCTGCCGTGTTCGTCCGCTTGCAGCATACTGCCAACATCCGGATGTTGATAACATCCGGATGTTGTCTGTCTGTAGGTTCTCACCGAAGGGAGCGCCATGACCCACCACGGCCTGGAAGCGCACGGGCTCACCAAGCGTTTCCGCGGCACCACCGCCCTTAACGGCGTCGACCTCGCTGTTCCCCGGGGCCAGATTCTGGGTTTGCTGGGCCCAACGGCGCAGGCAAGACCACCCTCATCCGTGTCCTCGCCACCCTGCTCAGGCCCGACAGCGGAACCGCGCGTGTGGTCGGTCGGCTCCTCGACCTGACCCGGCGCGACGCCACCCGCCGGGCCGACGAACTGCTGTCTCGGTTCGGCCTCACCGAGGTAGGCAACCGGCGCGTCGCGGCGTACTCCGGAGGCATGCGCCGCCGGCTCGACCTGGCGGCGAGCCTGGTCGGTCATCCCCAGGTGGTCTTCCTGTACCTGGAAGAGGCTGACACCCTCGCCGACGCCGTCATGGTTATCGACCGCGGCCGGGTCATCGCCAGCGGAACTCCAGCTCAACTCAAACAACAGGTCGGCGGACACACCGTCAACGTGCGGGTCAACGACCCCGCCGACGCCGATCGCGCCGCCGCCATCCTCACCGCCGTCACAGACCGAACCCCGGCACGCTCCACCCGGCGCCAACTCGCCGTGCCGGTGTCCGATGACGACGACTTCCTCCAGATCGCCGCCGAACTGCGCCGCCAAGCCGTCGACATCAGCGAGCTGTCGCTACGCCTACCCAGCCTCGACGAAGCATTCCGCGCCCTGACCAGCGCAGCAGCCGCCACGCCGACTCCGTAGGGGCCCTGACATGACCACACCCACCCGTTCGCTCAAGGCGAAGCAGGCCGACCGCCGCGCTGGCTACGCCACAGCCTCATCCTCGCCCGCCGCAGCCTCGCCAAGACCTCGCGCAATCCAGGCGCCATCGTCAACGGACGCCGAGGCCGTCCTGGCGTTCAGTTTCCTGACCTTCCTACCGCTTCAGCTCGGTACCAGCCTCGCCACCCCACCACGAGCCTCCCCTGGGTACACATCAACCCGGTGACCGCCGTCATGGACGCCTGCCGCGCGTTGCTCAACGGAACGCCGCCCGGCGACCTGCTCACCATCACGCTCATCTGGTGTGCGGCGATATTCCTGTCGTTCTGCCCGCTGGCGGTATGGATCTACGGCCGCCGCGAATAGCCGGACGACGGCGGTCCGGGCGGGAGGCGAGACCGTGTTCACGAGCCTGTCCAGCGAGGATCTCCGCGTGAACGGCGGATCTCACCTGCGGGCCCGGCTCGGCTTCGGCGGAGCTGGGGAGACGTCGAGCAGGTCGTCGCTGCTGCGACGTCCGGACCGGAGGCGGTGGGACTGGCTGCGGTAGCAGCCAGTCCCACCGTTACCCCATCACGGCTTTGAGTATCGCCTCAGCAGCGCTTACGTCGCGTTGACCGGGGAGACGTACCACGATCCGGATCCGTTTGCCGGAACTCAGAAATCGTCGGTCTCGCAACGCGTGGCCTGGGCGCCCATGCCCGACACGACGGTGCACCATTCCTGATCACCGCTGCGATTGGGGGCGCTGGTGTTGGCGTAGACGCCGTACGTGGCGATCACGGCCGTGTAGCTGTTGCTGGCGACATCGTGGCCGTCCATCCGCAACTTGACCGTCATGGAGATCTTCTTCGGGTTGAGGCAGTTCACCTCGCCGCTCGCGATGACTGTTCCTCCCGAATAAACCGGGGCGATGGCGACCGCTGAGCACGCAGGATCGGCGGCGGCGAAGGCCGCCCCGCCCGGGAACAGCGCCAGGGCGGTTGAGGCCGCCGCCGTCGCGCAGATCGTGGCCAGCACCCGGCTGGGCGTATTGTTCATGGACCGTCTCCTCAGATGATTTCCCGTGGGTCGCCGCACTGCCATGTCACCTGATCCCAGAATGGTGCGAACGAACACACAGTGACCACCACCGAATAAGCATCCCCGGAGTAGGGGAACGTGCGTGTGGCGAACGTCAGGGAGTTCGGGGAGTACGCGCATGCGGCCAGGTTGTTGTAGGCTGCGACGTCAGTTTCGACGTGGACGTAGACGCACGCTTTGGCGGTCGAACCCGTCGGGTGGATCCTGCCATTGATCTTGACATTCGTCGCGTTGACGACAACCGAACCCTCGTAGAAACCGTAGCTCTGGTGGCCATCGGACACTCCGAAAGCGACGTACGACGCGGCGTGCGCTACGCCGGGTGCGACGGTCAGCCCGAGCAAACTCATGAGCACTATGGCCAGTGGTGCGAGGAAGAGCCTTTTCATGCGGGTGGTCGGCTTCATAAGAACTCCTTTCCAGAATGTTGGGCGCACGGCTCGGCGCGGTCAGCCGCAGCGTCGGCCGAAGACCGGACCCGATTGGTCGACGTGCGCTTCCGTGTTCCTTACCGAAACAGTGGAGTAATCAGAGCACCATCGGTCGCCCCTGACAACTGTCCAGGCTGTCCGGACGCGTTCGGCACTGTTCCGAACAGACTGAGGAATGCGGCCGGACGGCAGCGGCTCTGCCGCCGATCCGCAAACGGAACAGACCAGAGTCGGACGGGTGGCTGCCGCCCACATCACGACGATGGGCGTCAGCAGGCGTCGGCGTCGGCGTCGGCGGCGGAAAGGTGGGGGAGGAGCCCGGCGAGCCTGGCGGTGTCGCCGAGGCGGGTGAAGATCGCAGCTGCCTCTTCGAACGCCCGTCGCGCGGCCGACGGCTCGGTGTGCGCATACGCCTTACCCAGGCTGGTGAGCGTGGCGGCTTGCATCGAATGCCACCCGCGTGTCCGCCACATCGCAACGGACTCCTCAAGGTGACCGATCGCCCGAGCCGGGCGGTCCTCCGCCAGTTCGATGTCGCCCAGCACTGCGAGGGCCTCGGCCAGGTGATGGCTCATGTTGTACCCGCGACTGAGCGTCACCGCCGCCTCGGCGGTGACCCGCGCGTCCGGACCACCGCGCCGCAGATCCAGGCGGGCCAGCGCGAGCAGCGTCAACACCTCGGTATACCTGTCGCCGTAGTACCGCGAGATGCCCAGCGACTCGTGAAGCATGCCGTGGCTGCGCTCCAGGTCGCCGAGTTCGCGGTAGGCGATACCGGAAAACTGCAGGACGGTCGCGACCCAGCGTGGGTTGCCCAACGCACGCGCCTCGTCCAGCGCATCGGTCAGGCCACCGGCGGCGGCGGCGAAGCGCCCCTGCTCGTAGCTGACGATCGACAGCGCCAACCGGGCTCGGATCCGGCCGCCCGGGTGATCCGACCGCTTGGCGAGGTACAGGGCACGACGGGCGTGGGCGGCAGCGGCCGGAAGGTCCCCGATGGCGGTGAGCGCCCACGAGCACATCACGGCGGCGTCGCACATGCCCTGTTCGTGTCGGAGTTCGGTGAACATGCCCAGTAGCCGGAACGCTTCGTCGCGCAGCCGGGACATCGCGTCACCGTCGGGGCCGTCGGTGGTCCAGGTGGTCACATCGATCAGACCGCGCAGCATGACCGCCTCACCGAGCAGGTTGCCCGCCGCACGGCACACCGACATGACCTCAGTGTTGGTGTCGGCCCAGTCGCTGTACATGCCGCGTAGGTCGAAGTACTTCTCCATGCACCCGGCCAAGTCAAATGCCACGTCGTCGAGGCCGAGCACGCAGGTCTGCCGGATCAGGGACAGCAGCGCCGCTCGTTCGGCGTCGAACCACCGACCCGCATCGGTATGCGACGGGAACCGCTGTAGCCAGTCCATGGGCGGACGTGGCGCGTGCCCGCTGATCGCCGCATAGCAGGGACCGGGTATGCGCTCGGCCATCCGTTCGGCGATGGCCAGCCAGCCACCGAACCCGCGGGTGAGCGCGTCGGCGAGTGATTCTTCGGTGTCCTCGAGCGAGGCGCGTTCCCGCGCGAACAGTCGCACCAGGTCGTGAAAGCGGTAGCGCGGCTGCCCGGCGACATCGGTGCTGGCGGCCGTGAGTAGCTGCGCGTCCACCAACGCCTCGGCGTGCTCGATCCCGCGTTCGAGGGTGGCATCGAGCACGATCGCAGTGAACCAGGCGGGGAAGTCGGGCAGGTCGAAGAGGCTGAGCATCCGGAACAGCTGTCGTACTTCCGGTTCGAGCCCTTGATAGCTCAGCGCGAGCGATGCGCGGACGGCCAGGTCGCCAGCCACCAACTGGTCCAGGCGTCGTCGCTCGTCGCCGAGCATCGCCGCCAGATGACCGAGCTGCCAGGTGGGCCGGGCGGCGAGCCGCGCGCCGGCGACGCGTACCGCCAGTGGTAGCCCGCCGCACAGTCCGACGATCTGTGCCGCCTGGGCGTGCTGTGCCGCCACTCGCTCGTCCGCGATGACGCTGGCCAGCAGCCGGATCGCGGTGGCGGGCGGGAGCACGTCGAGGTCGACGCGACGGGCGCCCTCGATGCCCGTCAGCCGGATCCGGCTGGTCAGCAGGACCGCACAGGTCGCCGTGCCCGGCAGCAGCGGTCGGACTTGCTCCTCGGTGGCGGCGTTGTCCAACACCAGCAGTACTCGGCGGTCGGCGAGGCGGGTGCGGTACAGCTCGGCGCGTTCGGTCTCGTCCGCCGGAATCACCTGGCTGGGCACGCCCAGTGCGCGCAGGAACCTGGCCAGCACGTCGCCGGAGCGCAGCGGCGACGCCTCAGCTCCCCGCAGGTTCACGTATAGCCGAGCGTCCGGGTACGCGGCGGCCAACCGGTGCGCGACGTGGACCGCGAGGGTCGTCTTGCCGACACCGCCCATGCCGCTGATCGCCGCGATCGGCACCGCGTGGTGCTGTCGACCATCACGCCGCAGGCCCGCCAGGTACTCGCACAGCTGCGTCACGTGCTCCTCTCGGCCGGTGAAGTCGGCGATGTCGGCGGGCAGCATGGCGGGCACGGCTAAACCGTCCGGCACTGGCACCGGCTGCGGAACGTCGTGCGGGGCGGGTGCTGTGCTCTTCGGCCGCGTGGCTGTGGTGGCGAGCGTGTTGCGTACCGTGACCCAGGTGGCGACCGCCGCCTCGTCGAGCCCGCAGGCCCGGACGAAAGCTGCGACGATTTCGCCCCTGGGCAGGCTGGAACGGGCCAGCATCGAGGCGGCCGTGCTGGCGGGCATGACGTCGCCGGCAGCCTCCGCCCGGCGGGCGAGCTGTCGATAGGTCAGATCCGACCAGGCTCGTAGCTGGCGCAGGGCCGCGAGGAACTCCTCCGCACTAGTGATTTCCTCCGGGTTCGGCAGCCCGTCAACATGCTCAGCCACAAGACCTTCCCGCACTGACGTCATCCCTAGTTGATCAATATAGCCGCAGGCCCGGTTCCGGGGCCAGCGCGTTCGAGTTGGTTCGGTACAAACGCGAACACCGTGAGTCGTTGTGTTGTTCCTCCGCCGATGCTGCGATGAAAAACAATTCAGCACTGAACATCCGGAGGTACACATTGCTCAAACGGATCCTGGCCTGCGCCATGGCTGCCGTCCTGACCACGATATTGGGGGTGGTGACCATGGGTACGCCTGCGCACGCCGCTCCCGCCCGCAACGACAGCTTCAACGAACCTGTCTACTTCGTACCCGGGTTCACCTTCGATCTGCTCGGCCGCGATCCCGCCCACCACTGCTGGGAGGGCTACTGGAAGTCGACCGCCGACGCCATGCGCTCGTGGGGGTGGACCGGCAGTTACCACACGGTCAGCTTCTACAAGGGCGACAACGGTTGCAACACGGTGATCAGGGAAAACGGCGACCGAGACGTATCCATCTACGAGCTCGGCCGGCTTCTGGCCTGGAACATCTACAGCTCCTACTCCAAGAACAACATTTCGGTCGACATAGTGGCGCACTCCATGGGCGGGCTCATCGCCCGCTCGGCGCTCACTGGCGTCGCCGCGCACGCCAGCGGCTGGCCGCCCTACCTCTACGTCGAGGACGTCGTCACGATCGGAACCCCGCACCTCGGCACGTCGCAGGCAAGCCTCTGCGCGGCAACCTACGGCTACCGGCAGTGCACCGAGATGTCGCCCGGTTCACCGCTGCTGAACGCGCTCTACCAGAGTCCACAGTCGGCGCAGGGCACCGACTGGACGTTGATCGGCTCCGACGACGACGACACGGTCTCGACCGAGTCCGCGCTCGGCATGACCGCCGGACACTACCTCCGCTACGACGCGAACCAGGGCCTCGAACACAGCAACGTTCACCAAGTGACCAACGGTAGCTACTACCAGCGGTACAAGAACTACTACGAATCCAACTGGGTCGCGGGATGGGGCGCCCCGCCCGCGCGCTCGGCCAACAACTCCCTCTACTTCTGGTGGCGCTGGTAGCCCGGATACGAACCTCGATCGGCCATCTGGTCGCCGCTGGCCGTCGCTCCTCGACGGCCAGCGGCGATGCGAGGCCGGCATCCAACCGGCAACCTGAAGACCAGGGGTGCGAGCCGTCGACCATCCCGCAGACCAGTCTCACAACCGCCCTCATGCGCGACCGGGCGAAGCCGCACGACTCCTGTCGCGGGGATGCCGGGTTAGCTGCCCGCAGGCGGGATGTCTCCTGGCAGTAGCAGCCGGAGTTGCTCGGATGTCGGTGCCGGTATGTCCGCGAGCCGCTCAGCTTGCCGTTCGATCATGGCGCCGAACAGCTTCCGTGCGCCGCGCCCGTTGCCGAAGTCCGGTTCGTGGGCGGCCTCGGTGAGCCGCTCCCGCAGGGCGGCGCTGGTCGGCTTCGTCAGGTCGTACCCGTGCTGGCCGGCTAGCCCGGAGACGATGGCGAGCAGTTCGTCGGGGGTGTAGTCGACGAACTCGATGGTCTTGGTGAACCGTGAAGCGAGGCCGGGGTTGGTGGCCAGGAATCCCTCCATCTCGTCGGGGTACCCGGCAACGATCACCACTACCTGGTCCCGGTAGTCCTCGATCAGCTTGACCAGGGTGTCGATTGCCTCCAAGCCGAGGTCTGAGGTGGTGCCGAACCGGCGGGCGAGCGTGTAGGCCTCGTCCACGAACAACACGCCGCCAAGCGCTCGCTCGAATACCGCAGAGGTTTTCAGCGCGGTGCTGCCCAGGTATTCACCCACCAGGTCGACCCGGGCCACCTCGACGACCTGCCCTTTCGACAGCATGCCGAGTTGGGCGAGCAGCCGCCCGTAGATGCGCGCGACGGTCGTCTTGCCGGTCCCCGGCGGCCCGGTGAAGACGAGATGCCGGCTGAGTGGCAGCACCGGCAGGTTGGCACGCCGCCGCTGCTCGCCCACCCGAATCAGGTGGACCACGGTTCGTACCTCGCGCTTGACCGCTGCCAGTCCGATCATCGCGTCCAGTTCCGCCAGCGCGGCGTTGACGGTGGTGGCGGCGTCGGCATCGCCGGGGCGACCGGCGGCGGCGTGGTCCGGATCGTCGTCGCGGCCGGTGCCGTCCGCAGTGGCCGCCGAACCAGTCGGTCCGTGCGCGTTGTCGGGCGGGTGTGGGGCGCCTACCGACACGAGCGGCCGGTCGGCACCACGCACCGGTTCGCCGGCGACGTTGATGAACTCGCACCCGTCGACCAGTACCGGGGCGTCGGTTTCCACCTGCACGCCGTCCCCGCCGCAGTCGCGCACCGTGCCTGCCCGCATGTCCAGCCGGGACTGCTCCCGCAGCACCACCCCGGACCCAGTCATGCTGGTGACCGTGCAGCGGTCGAGTCGCAGGCTGGCCTGGCCTGCCCCGACGACACCGACAATGCCGCCGGAGACCGTCGCGTCGGTGAGGCTGATCGAGATCCTCTCGGACCCGACCACGCCCGCCGGCGCATCCTCTACCCGCACCATCGTGCCGGTAAGCCGGCCAGATCCCTCAGCAGCGATCCCGCTCTGTGACGCGCCTCGAAAAGTGGCGCCGTCGATTCGGACATCCGTATCCAGGGCGCCGTCGAGCACAATTCCATGCTCGCCGCCCGTCACCGTCAGGTCGGTGAAAGCCGGGCCGCCGCCCTGCACCCGCACGCCGCACCGGCCCGGGTCCTCAATTTTGACGTTGGTGTACCGGCCGGCGGCGGACTGGATCAGCAGTGCGTCCTCTCGCGCGCCCCGCAGCACACCTCCGTTCACCTCCGGTGCCGCTCCGTCGACTGCGGCGACTGCGGGCAGCCGACTGGCCGTCACGGTGCAATCGGAGAACTTTCCCTGCGCGCCGCTGACGTAGATTCCGTTGCGGCCCACCCGTTCGATCAGACAACGGCGGATGTCCGGCTCGGCCCCGCCGGAGACCTCGATGCCAGAACCCTCCAGGTCCGTTAGCTCGCACTCCTCGACCAGTCCACCGGCCGATCCGCTGAACGCCATCCCACTGCCCCGGCCGCCCGAGATCCGGCACCGGCGTACGGTCGGGCGGGATCGGCCACTCACCGCCACGGCTGTCTGCCGTACGCCGATGAAATGGCTGTCTTCTACCGTGCCGCGCCCGCCCTCGAACGCCTCGAAGCCCTGACCGACATTCTGGACGTGACAGTGCCGCACAATCGGCTGGCTATCCCGCTTGGACAACACCGCGTACTCGTCGAAGTCCCACAACCGGCAGTGTTCGACGACTCCGCTGGAATCGACGAAGGCCATTCCGCGGCGCATCCCATGAAAATGGCAGCTGCGCAGGTGGGCCGCACCCCGCTCGCTGATCACGGCGTTGACCGCCTGCCCGGTGACAGTGCACAGCTCCAAGGTCAAGGTTCCACCGACCGCCGAGACTGTCGCCGGCGCCTCGGAACTCCACGTCCGCAGCACCAGACCCTGCAACGTGACCTCGGCACCCTCGCAGTAGACCGCAGGGGCGGCGTCGCGGTTCTCCACCGTCACCCCACCCGGCATGGCCGCACGGATAGTGACCGCCTTCGCGCGCACTGTGACCGGCCCGTCGTAACGGCCCGGCTCCACCACGATCAGCGCGCCGTGGGGGGCCGCCGCCACCGCCGGCCCGATCCCGCGGTACGTGTTCGGCCGGGTCAGCGACACGACAAGCGTCGGTACCCCCATGGACCTCACCCTCACCTTTCCCGCGATCAGGCCCCCGCCAGGTAGGGCGACAGACACGCGGAAGCATAGGTCTCGTACGCCACCGACCAGCCGCGCTGGCCGAGGCGGGGTGATTCCTTCTGTCGCGCGGCGGCGAGGCTGTCGAGGAGGGCCTCCAGCCGGAACTCGAAGCGCGCCCGCCGCTCTTGCTCGATGTCGGCGGACATAACGGTCTCAGCGGTAGGAGCCAGACGTCTCGTCGCCAGCCAGCGGGCCGCGGCAGGCGTCCGCAGCGCCGTCACCTCGCCAAACGGCACCGCTGATGACGGGGTCAGCAGCGGGAATGTCACACTGAACCACGGCGAAGCGCCGGCCAAGGGCGAGGTCCGTGAGGAAACCTCGTCCTGCCGGAGCTTCCCGCTCAACATGCCGAAGTTGCCGTATCACCAACCGCTACCTACAGCGACATTATGATCTTGATGGTCGTGGCGGTTGCAGGTGGACCTGGTTCGCCCCGCGCACTCGGCAAACCGGCCATGGTTGCACATCGAGGAGTATTTATGTCGGCACAGGACAAGCTAGAGTCGATTTTCACTTCGGTGGTGCGGCGCAATCCTGGCGAGGGCGAATTCCACCAATCGGTGCGGGAGGTGCTCGACAGTGTCGTGCCGGCCTTGGAACGGCATCCCGAGTACGCCGACGCGAAGATCATCGAGCGGATCTGCGAGCCTGAGCGGCAGATCATCTTCCGGGTGCCATGGGAGGACGATCGCGGTGAGGTCCACATCAACCGCGGCTTCCGGGTGGAGTTCAACAGTGCCCTGGGCCCGTACAAGGGGGGTCTTCGGTTCCACCCGTCGGTCTATCTGGGGATCGTGAAGTTCCTCGGTTTTGAACAACTGTTCAAGAACGCGTTGACCGGCATGCCGATCGGCGGTGGCAAGGGCGGGTCGGACTTCGACCCCAAGGGCCGCTCCGACCGTGAGGTGATGCGGTTCTGCCAGTCGTTCATGACCGAGCTGTACCGGCACATCGGCGAGTATACGGACGTGCCGGCCGGTGACATCGGAGTCGGTGGCCGAGAGATCGGCTATCTGTTCGGGCAGTACAAGCGGATCACCAACCGGTACGAGTCCGGGGTGCTGACCGGCAAGGGCCTCAGTTACGGCGGCGCCCAGGTGCGCCGGGAGGCTACCGGCTACGGTGCGGTGTTCTTCGCCGAGGAGATGCTACGCGCCGACGGCGGTGACAGTCTCGACGGAAAGCGGGTGGTGGTTTCCGGCTCGGGCAACGTGGCAATCTACGCGATTGAAAAAGTGCATCAGCTCGGTGGCACCGTGGTGGCATGCTCGGACTCCTCCGGCTACATACACGACGAAAAGGGAATCAACGTCGAGGTGCTCAAGCAGGTCAAGGAGGTCCGCCGGGCACGGATCGACGAATACGTCGACGCGCGCCGGCACGCCACATTCGTCGCGGGTCGCCCGATCTGGGACGTGCCCTGCCAGGTGGCGATCCCCTGCGCGACGCAGAACGAGCTCACCGCCGCCGACGCGCTCACCCTGATCGCGGGTGGCTGCACCATCGTGGTGGAGGGGGCCAACATGCCCACCACGCCGCAGGCGGTGCGGGGTTTCGCCGAGGCCGGGGTGCGGTTCGCGCCCGGTAAGGCGGCCAACGCCGGTGGAGTCGCGGCCAGCGCGCTGGAAATGCAGCAGAACGCCAGCCGCGACTCGTGGACCTTCGCCCATTCTGAGCAGCGGCTGCAGGAGATCATGGGGACTATCCATGCCCGCTGCTACGCCACCGCCGACGAGTACGGCATGCCGGGCAACTACGTCGCCGGAGCCAACATCGACGGCTTCCGGCTCGTCGCCGAGGCGATGCTCGCCCACGGGCTCATCTGAGACGGCGGCGTACCCGTAGCGGGGCTGCTGGGCCAGAGTCGCCACGACGGCGACGTGGTCAGAGCGGCGTAGTCGGCGGGCGCCACGGCTCACGTTCACGGCATCGCACCAGACCCGCAGAGGGCACCACCTACCGGGCCGCCCCTCAGGCCCTGGTGTAGTGCACGGCCTTCGTCGCTATGTCGAGTGCGGCCTGGCACTCCTGCGCCGTGTCGGCCACCGCGGTCACGTACGCGATCCGGCCCCAGACCGTGCCCTTGGGCGGTGGCGACACGGTCCGGCCCGGGTCAACCAGGACCACCGCCTGGTCGACGGCGGCGGGCAACTGCGCACGGTCGACCGTCACCAGGCCGATGGTCGTGTCGTCGACGTCCACGTAGAGGAAGCGCACCCCGGCCACCCGCCGCCGGGTCGGAACAATCGCCGAGGACCGGCCACAGGCTGCCGCCGCCGCGATCAGGGCCGGGTCCAGGCCGCTGGCCAGCAGCCCGAGGTACGGGACCAGGTCGCCGCCGAGCCGGCCGTTGACCTCGATCAGCTGCGGGCCTTGGGCGCTGAGCATGAACTCGGTGTGGGTCCAGCCGTCGCGGAAGCCCAGCGCGTCGTGCGTCTGCTGGAGCAGCGCGCGAAACCCGTCGTCGTGCAGCAACGGGTCCGTCGCGTCCACCAGATGACCGACCTCCTCGGCGTACGGCGGGAACCCTACGGTTTTGCGACCGACGAACAGCGGGACGACCCGCCCGTCGGTCACCACGGCATCCACGCTGATCTCCTCACCGGTCACACACTCCTCGACCAGGACCGGCGCGTCGGTGCTGTAGCGGACCGGGTCCGGCGCGGGGGTGTCCCGAGTGAAAGGGAAGAACCGGCGCAGCGCCTCGGCGTCGTCGACCCGCACGACACCGAGGCTGGCGCCCAGGCCACGGGGCTTGAGGATGATGGGGTAGCCGATCGGGTCGGCCGCCGAAAGTGCCTGTTCGACCGTGGCCACCGGGACCGATCTCGGCTGCGGCACGCCGGCGCGGCCGAGCGCCTGCCGGGTCTGGGCCTTGTCCCGCAGCCGCCAGATCACCATCGGGTCACCGTTACGGCAACCCAGCTCCTGTGCAATGTGGGAGCTGGCGTGAATCCGTCCCTCGTCCCAGCAGAGGACCCCGGCGAATGGCGCTTCTTCGTGCAGCCCGCGTGCCACCGCCGCCATCGCCTGGCCGTCGATGGTGTTCTCCAGCACGGTCCAGCCGTCGAGGTGGGGGAGTTCCCAGGTCGGCTCCACCGTGTGGAACAGGTGAACCCGGTAGTGGGAGCCGAGCGAGGCGAGCAGGTACTCCCGATAGGCCTGCATGCCGCTGGCCACGAGCAGCAGCCTGGGCGGGTCAGCGGCCCCGGTGACGGAGGTCATCTGGCAACTCCTGGCGTGTGATGAGGTGAGGACGCACGGTCCGGGTGTCCGCCGGTACCGCGCGGGTCGGCACCGGGTAGGTCAGGCGTCCCTGTCCGGCGGGGACGCCGGGATCTCCTCGATCTGGGATACGCCGCTGGCGGCGTGGGCGCCGTGGCGCTGCCACGTCTCGTGCAACAGGATGCGCCCGTCGGGGAGGATCTCGGGGGTGCTGTGACACTCGCCGACGATGATCCGCCCGTCGTCGAGCACCATGCAGTACGCGAAGTCGACCGAGCCGTCGGGCCGGCACTGTCCGGCGAGGGTGCCCCGGCGCGCGTGACCCCCGGTGAATTCGCCCCAGAGCAGGTCGCCATCCTGCCAGTAGTTCGCGACGCGGCTGTGCTCCCCGCTGCCGTCCGCGACCGGCCGGAACCGGCGCCCGTGATAGTTGATCGAGAGGGCCGTGGCGTTGGCTGAGGGCACGCGTGCTCCTTGAACGGGGTGGAATGGCGGAACGGTCGAGGTGAGTGGCTCTGGCGGTGCGCCAGACGCCGGGACACGCAGGAGACCAGCGAGTGACCGGTCCTCGGCGGCCGACGGGCGCCCGCCAGCCGCCGAGGTAATCAGTCGAGCAAGACGACGCTGCGTAGCACGTCGCCACGGCGCATGCGCTCGAACGCCACCTCGACGTCGCCCAAGCCGATCCGCTCGGTGACGAACAGGTCGAGCGGCAGCCGGCCCTGCAGGTGCAGATCGACCATCATCGGCATGTCCCTGGAGGGCAGGCAGTCGCCGTACCAGGAGGTCTTGTAGGTGCCGCCGCGCAGGAACAGGTCCAGCAGCGGCATGTCCAGCCGCATCGACGAGTCCGGCCTGGCCACCAGCACGAAGGTGCCGCCGAGGGAGCGCGCGTGGAAAGCCTGGCTCCATGTCTCGGGCGACCCGGCCGCGTCGATGGTCACGTCGGCGCCGAGCCCACCGGTGATCTGCCGGATCCGGGAGACCACGTCAGGTTCCCGGCTGGCGTCGACGACATGCGTGGCGCCCAGCTGGGTGGCCATCGGCAGCTTTCGCGGATCGATGTCGACAGCGACGATGGTCGTCGCCCCGGCCAGTCGCGCGCCGGCCACGGCCGCGCAGCCCACCCCGCCGCAGCCGATCACCGCGACGGTGTCTCCGGGACTGACGCCCCCGGTGCGCATCGCCGCACCCAGTCCGGACATCACACCGCAGCCGAGGAGGCAGGCAGCGGCCGGGTCCACCGCCTTGTCGACCAGGGTGCACTGGCCCGCGTGGACCAGGGTGAGCCGGGCGAAGGCACCGATGCCCAGCGCCGCCCCGAGCGGTTCCCCGGTGGTCAACGTCATCGGTCGGCTGGCGGTGAGGTCGTCCAGACACGCCTCGGGTGCCCCGCGCTGGCAGGGACGACAGCGCCCGCAGACCGCCCGCCAGTTGAGAATGACGAGGTCGCCTGGGACGACGTGCGTCACGTTGTCACCCACCTGCTCGACGATCCCGGCTGCCTCGTGTCCCAGCAGGTACGGGTAGCCGGAGCCGATCACGCCGTCGCGGTAGTGCAGGTCGGTGTGGCAGACCCCGCAGGCCAGCACCCGCACCGTTGCCTCGTCCGGTCCCGGGTCCGGGACCACGATGTCGCGGATCTGCACCGGTTGGCCCGGGCCGAGCGACACCACGGCCTCGACTGTCTGCGGCATGAACCATCGTCCTTGTCTGTCTGTCTTGCTGCTGCTGGTGTAGGGGCGGGACGGCCGGGGGAGCGGCCCGGATCAGTCGGCGAACTCCACCTTGATCAGGTCCGCGAACCGGATCATCGTGGCGAAGGCGTCCTCCTCCGAGGTCCCGGTGGTGCCGAGGAACCCGAGGATCGTGTTGCCGTGCGGCGGGCGCTTGATGACGTCGCCCGGCCGTGCGGTGATCTTCAGGTCGAACGTCCGTTCCGACTCGCTGACTTCGGCCGGCACGTGCACGCTGGCGATGGTGCCGGCCGCGCAGATCAGACACATCGACGCGGTGTGCGTACCGGTGGGCTGAAAGTGCCGCACCCGGGGCCGCACGCCGCGGGCGATGTCGACGGCCGCCGCGATCGGGTCGTGATCGGCGGTCAGCCTGGCGATCAGGTCGAGCCCGCCGCCGCCGACCCGTCCGGCGATCTCCAGAAGGTGCGGCCGGCCGTCGTGGAACCGTACCTCCGCATGCCCCACGCTGCGCCGCAGCCCCTGCGCCCGCACCCCGGCGGCGACCACGTCGTGCACCGCTGCGAGGTCCTGCGGGCTCATCGACGTCGGCGCGTGGTGGACATCGTCGTCGAAGGTCTGCCCCTCTATGGTGATCCGGTCCACCACCGAGCCGAGGTAGACCTCGTCATCCCAGACGACCACCTCCATCAGGTACTCCGCGCCGTCCAGGAACGACTCCACCAGCAGGCCGCTCGGTCCGAGGTCCACCCCCTCCGGCTCGGACCGCGCCCAGAACATGTCCCGGCTGCCTTCCTCCGCCTGCGCGTACCGCTCGGCCAGCTCCGCCGGGGAGCCGACCTTGAACACGAAGTTGCTGCCGGCGCCGTGCGTGGGCTTGATGATGACCGGATAACCGAACTCCTCCGCCGCGGCATGTGCCTCGGCCAGGGTGCCGGTCAGCCGGAACTGGGGAGAGGGCGCGCCGGCCCGCTCGTACGCCTGCCGCATCAGGTACTTGTTGCGGCAGTTGACGGCGGTGTCGACTCCGATGCCGGGTAGGCCGAGGGCCTCGGCCACCGCCGCTACGGTGATCACCGACGACTCCGAGAACGTCAACACCCCGTCGAAGCCCTCGGCCTGGTGCCACTGCTTGCCGGCGGCGATGATGTCGTCGATGTGGCGGGAGCCGACCACCTGGTACCGCTCGGCGGGCCAGAAGTCCGGCTTACCTTCACCGTTGAGCACGTAGAGTGTCGCACCCAGGGCTTCCACCTGCGCGTAGCGCGACAGGTAGTACTCCAGATACTGGCAGGTCTCGATGGCGAGTAACTTCATCTGGTTCTCCTACGATGCTCGTCCGGCGCCAGCGCCGGGAGCCAGCTGGTCGAACGTGGCCGGCAGCATCGGCAACCGGAACATCGTGACCTTGTCCACGGACCCGTCGTCGATCCGCAGCCGTACCCCGGCGCCGGCCAGCGTGTCGGTAACGTCGATCAGGATCGGCGCGGCGTACGCGAGCAGGGTCTGCACCTGAGCCAGCACGTCGGCGGCGGTGTCCGGGTTGATGTGGGCCCGCGCCAGGCGGTCCAGTTGGGTGGCGATCGTGTCGGCGACCCCGCCCGGGCTGAACCGGTCGTCATGGTAGTGCCGGCGCAGCCGGTCGGCCACCACCCGGGCCCGAGCGCGGCCGGCCGCGCTCACCGGCAACACCGCGCCGTCCGGGATGGTCAGTTCGGCCAGCGCCGTGGCCAGCAGGTTCCAGGGCCGCACCAGCCGGGTGGCCACCACGTCCCGCAGATCGGCCTCGGTGAAGTTGGTGCGTTGGAACTCCGGGGCGGTGAGGGCCAGATAGAACCGTGCCAGGTCGCGGGGCACGCGGTCGAGCAGTTCGGTGGCGGAGATCAAGTGGCCGCGGCTGGTGGAGAACTTCGCCCGGTCCAGCTCGTAGAACTCATTGGTCACCGTCACCGTCGGGGTGGCGTACCGCTGCGGGTGCGACAGCAGCATGGCCAGGTCGAGCATCCCCCAGTGGAAGACGTTGTCGTACCCGTGGAGGTAGACGATCGTGGGCTGGGTGTCGGCGAGCCAGAACTGGTCGGTGCGCTCGGCCGGCCGGCCGAGCTGCCCCGCCGACCACCACGTGCTGTAGATGACCGCCGGCATCGCCTCGATCCACGGGTACAACCGTTGCCCGGGAGTCTCGGCGAACGGCGCAGGCAGCCCCCACTGGCCGGGCACGGTGACCGGAACATCCGGTAGCGGGCCGGCCATCAGCTCCGTGACCAGGTCGCGGGCGTTCGGCCGCCACCGGGGCGCGTGCCGGGCGTAGTAGTCGGCGAGCTGGTCACGCAGGCGTTCCAACGGCAGCACGAGGATCTCCACCTCGCGGTGCTCGACGTCGTCCGTGGGGTCGAGCGTGTAGTACGGGTCGAGCAGCTCGTCGAAGTTGTTCGGGTGCCCGCACGCCTCGCACGCGCCGCCCGAGCTCTGCGCCAGGCAGGTCGGACAGGTGCCCGAGACGAGCGCGTCGTAGAGGCAGACCCCGGCCCGCCGGGCGAACGGAAACCGGACGGTACGCAGCTCGAAAGCGCCTGCCCGGTGCTGGGCGGTGACGAAGTCGAGCACGGTGCGTCGGTAGGTTTCGTCGACCGGCGGCAGCCCGACCAGGGTGGCGCCCAGCGCGGTGAACGCCTGCCCGATCTGCGCGGTGGCATCCCGCACCAGGTCCGCCGGGGCCACCCCCAGGTTCGCCGCGCGGGTCGCCACGAAGGACTGACTGTCGTCGGTGCAGGTGGTGTGGATGACAAACCTGCCCCGCGCACGCTGGTAGCGGGCGTAGACATCGGCGGCCAGGTACGGCCCCGCCAGGTGCCCGACGTGCAGGCCCCCGTTGGAGGTGGGGGTGGCCGGAACCACGATCACCGGAGGTTCGTCCAGGCTCATGACACGGCCCGGTGGCGCTCGACGAACTGGTCCGCCATCTCGTGATCCCACCAGATCGCATACATCTGGAACGGCTGTTCACCGCGGTTGACCACCTGGTGCCGCTCGTGTGGCGGGAAGTGCACGACGTCCCCCGCGACGAACGGCGTGGTGCCCGCGTCGGTGACGAGCTCCGCCTGGCCCGTCAACGCGATCCAGATCTCGTACTCGTGGTGACCGTGCGCCCCGGACTCGGCCCCGGGCGGCACCACACACCAGGAGCCCTCGAAGGGGGCGTTCAACGCCTCCCAGGGCATCAGCCGCTGCGCCCGCAGCCCGTTGTCGGGCTTGAGGCCGTGGTGGTCCAGCTTGCGGATCTCCATGAGTCAGTCATCCCTTCCCTCGGCGAAGACGCCGCCGGCCGCCGCCGTGCCGACCAGCGCCGGTGCGCTGGCACGGGGGGCGAGTAGATCGTTCACCATCTCGCCAGCGCGGACCGCCAGTACGCTGATCAGCGAGTCCGCGATGCCATGAGTCGCCTCGTTGACGCCCTGCAGATAGCAGCCGGCGGTCACGGAGTCCGGCGTCACCATGCGGTAGTTGCGGTCGACCGTGATCTCGCGTACGCCCACGGAGGCGGCGGTCTGCCGGATCAGCGCCGGCTTGCCCTGCTCGAAGCCGGTGCCCAGGAGCACCAGGTCGGCGCGGAGCTCGTCGGTCGTCGCCCGTAGCCGGTCGTGCACGGTCAACACGACCTCGTCGCCCTCCATCCGGGTGGCGAGCACGTCGGTGAGCGTATGCATGACGATCCGGGCGTTGCCGGTCAGCCGGTCCTGGTACATCTGGCGATACAGCGAGTCGAGCATGCCGGGGGCCAGCCCGGCGTAGTTCGTCCGGTGCATCTCCTGCAACAACTGGGCCCGGGCCTCGGCGGAGCCGGCGTGGAACTGGTCGACGAACGACGGGAAGTACAGCTCATTGGTGAAGGCGCTGCTCTCGTAGCCGCGCAGACCGGCCGACCTCATCAACATCCGGCACTCGGCGGCGGGGAACTGCTGGTACATCGTCCACAGCATCTCGGCGGCACTCTGCGCCCCGCCGACGACCACGACCCGGCGCACGGCCTTCGGGTCGAGCTGCGCCACCCGGCTGGTGAACTCGGTGCTGTGGACCACCCGATCGGCGGGCAGATCCCGGAACGCGGCGGGAACGTTGGGGGCCCGGCCGACCCCGATCACCACGTTCCGGCAGCGGACCACCTCGCCGGTGTCGAACTGGACCCGCCAGCGATCCGACACGCCGTCGTCACGCGACGACACCGGCGTGATCGCCGTGACCGCCCGCCCGTACTCCACCTGCACCCGCTCCAGCGACTTGGCCACCCACTGCAGGTACGCGGAGACCTCCAGGCGGAACGGCAACGCCGAGCCCAGGTTGATGAACTCGTCCAACCGGTTGGTCGAGTGCAGGTAGTTGACGAAGGAGTACCGGCTGCGTGGGTTACGCAGCGTCACGAGATCCTTGAGGAAGCCGACCTGGCTCTGGGCCCACGGCAGCAGCATCCCGCGCTGCCAGGCGATGTCGTCGTACTGGTCCACCAGCAGGGTTTCGTCGGCCACGTCGGGAGCCATCTCCTCGACCGCCACGGCGAAGGCGAGGTTGGCCGGACCGGCCCCCACCGCGACCACTGACTTGTGTCTCTCCATGCTGCCCCTCATCTTGACGCCTGGTCGCCCGGGTCCCGGCAAACCGGCACCGGGGGCGTGGACATCTGTGGCGGTTGTCCGCTGGCCGCCACGCACACCGTCGCGGCGGCGAGTCGGCTCGACGCCAGAACACTCTTCGCGGCGCTTCCCGCCCCACCGGCGAAGCTGAACACTCCCGGCATGTCGTCGATCGCGCGTAGCCGCAGCCCGCCCTCATCGGCGAAACCGTCCACGCCCGCGGCCGACCACCGCGGCGCCGGCAGCCGCCCGTCGAGGCCGAGAACGGCGCGGGCGACGTCCGAAACCCGATCCACGTACGCCGGGTCGGGGCGGTCGTCCCCCGGAGCTGCTCCCCACGCCGAGGTGGCGACACCGAGCAGTACGGACCCTCCATAGGACCGGCCGTACAACGTGGACACGTCGTCGACGAGGCAACCGAGGTCGGGTCGCGCCAGCGGGTATACGCCGTACTGGATTCGTCGGGTGCGCAGCGGCACGGGAACCAGTGCGCTGGTCCACGCACCGGCCGCGACCACCACCACGTCGTGATGCCGGACGATGCCGCCCACCGTCACGGCTGGCCCGGCTGCGACCGAGGCGACCGCCTCGTGGCGTACCCGAACACCCAACGCGGTGGCCCGGGTGACGGCGTAGTGGCGCAGCGCGTCCGGACGGATGTGCCCCGCATGCTGCTCGACGACCGCGAACGTGCCCTCCGGCCGGGGGGCGAGACCGAGGGCCCGCGCCGCCTGTCCGGCTGGCACCAGCCGGGCGGAGCCGCTGAGCGCGCCGTCCAACAGGGCGAGCTGGCGGCCCGGATCGACCTCCGGGCGCAGGAAATAGTAGGAGGGCGACTCCTGGTATTCGCTTGCCTGGGCCAGCGCGGGGTCGCGGCGAAGCTCGGCGAGGCTCTCAGCCGCCAACCGGCACTCGTCGAGGTTCGTCTCGAAGCCCCGGACCAGCCCACCGGAGGCGACAGTGGCATCTCGGCCACGCGTCGCCGCGCCCAGGTACAGCTCGATGCGGGGTCCGCCGATCTGCTCGGCGAGCCGCAGCGCGAGCAGGGAACCGGCCAGGCCCCCGCCGATGACGGCCACTGGGGTCCGCATCGGATCAGGCTCGGCGGGCATGCGGGCCGACCTGTGGACGGCGTGCGGACCGCCGGTCGAGCCCGCGCATGATCACTCCGACTCCACAGGTGGGGGAAAGGTGCCGCTGTGGCAACTGTGGTTGCAGACAATAGACATCAGTCGACAATCCGACAACCGATCAGGAAGCCCTGGCGCAGGGCGCGTAGGGCGACCATCCATGCATTCACCACGTCCGTCTCCGTCGAACAGGTTGATCCGGCTGGCTTGCAGGCGTCCAAGTGTCGCTTGTCGTCTGTCAGACCTCGACGTTCGGTCGTGCCTCCTCCACCGGGGGCGCGGCGTTGGCGACGCGGTCGTCCGGGCTCGGCTGAACGGCCACCAGGACCACAGCGGCGAGCGTCAGCACCGCCGACGCGCCGATGGTGACGGTGTAGCTGTGCTGCAGGTCAGCGAGAATCGCCCCCACCTGGCTCGTCGCTGCCACGGCGAGCATGTGGACCGCCCAGAGCACCCCGAGCGCGGTGCCGCGCACCCCGGGCGGCAGGGCCCGGGTCGCCCACACCGTCGTGGCGACCACGGTGGCCAGATAGCTCACGCCGAAGACCGCCCCGAAGGCGATGACGGTGGCCGGGGAGTTGACGAACAGCAGCATGACCATGGCGGCGGCGCGCAACGCGTAGGCGCCGATCAGCGTGGCCCGCGTCCAGCCGAGGTCACACAGTCGTCCGGCGGCCAGCGCGCCGATGATTTCCAGCGCGCCCAGCACCGCAACCGCCGAGGCGCCGACCGAATCGGAGATGCCGTGGTCGTGCAGGTGCGGGAAGAAGTGCACGTCGATGAAGGCCATGGTGGTTCCGCAGCCGATGAAGGCCAGCACCAGCGCGCGCATCTGCGGGTGGCGGAACGTCGTGGCCGTCGCGCTCCAGAACGACACCCTCGGTGCCACCCTGGCCGGCTGCCGGCTGATGGACAGGCGTACCAACGCCAGGGACAGGGGCAGCAGTACGACGAGGAAGAACACCCCGATGGCGAACAGCACCTTGTTCCAGGACATGGTGTTGTCCAGGTAGGTCCACAGGGGAACCAGCACCATGAATCCCACCGCCGCGCCGTTGGTCAGCAGCGCGTAGAACAGACCACTGTTGCGCCCCTGGAACAGCTGGTCGGCCAGCACGCCCAGCGGCACGAAGGAGAGCATCGTGACCGCGACGGCGCCGACCACGCCGTAGGTGAGGACGAACATCCACAACTCGGAGGCCATGGCGCTGAGCAGCAACACGATGCCGTTCAGGGCGGTGCCGATCGCCAGCACCGGGATCGCGCCGATCCGGTCGGCGAGGTGCCCGATCACCGACGATGTCACCGCGGTGACCACAGCGAACAGGGTGGTCGCGATCGCCAGGCTGCCGCGGCTGACGTCGAAGCCGTCCGCGATGTTCAGGAAGAAGACCTGGACGGTGCTCTTCAGCGAGGAACCGGCGAGCGAAATCAAGAAACTGGCGGCCGCTGCGAAGGTCGCAAAGGCCGTGCCCACTTTGGCGGTCCTGGTCATTGGGTAGCCTCTGCTTAGGAGAGTGCCGAACTACAAGCACGATTGCCGAGACATCCTGGCATGATCGTCAACCCCTGACCAGGGTCGGGCCTGGACCGACGACCGGCGGATCTCAGCCCTGCTCGTCGGTGGTGCCCAGCACGGCGTCGATGAGGCTGTACATCTCCTCGTCAGAGGCGACGTCGAGATCGGCGGAGACGTCGAGACCCTCCGTGCCGCGCCATCGGCGGAGCAGCCCCTCCAGCGCGGCCGTTATCTCCGTACGCGCGTCCTCTGCGGCCGTGGTCGCGCCCAGGGCCTCCTCCAGGTCGCGCAACCGGTCGAGGACCGGACGACCGGACGGCGCCCGCAGCGCACGCAGGCGGTCGGTGAGATGGCCGGCGAGTTCGACCGGGGTCGGGTGGTCGTAGACGACGGTCGCGGCCAGGCTCAGGCCGGTGTCGGCGCTGAGCCGGTTGCGTAGCTGGATCGTGGCGAGAGAGTCCATGCCCAGCTGCTTGAACGGCTCGCCCGGCGGAACGTCGGCGGCCGGGTGCCCGGAGACGGCCGAGACGTGGGTGACCACGCGTCCGAGCAGGAACTCCCGGAGGTCCTCGTCCGGCAGCGCGAGCACCTCGGCGGGCAGCGGCTCGGGGCTGCCGGGCTCCGCGCCGGTGGTCAGCTCGGCGAGCAGGCCGCGGGGGCGCCGGCCGAAGCGGTTCCAGTCGACCTCGGCGACCACGCTGCAGCCGGGCACGCAGCGCTCCAGCGCGTCCAGGGCCTCCTGCGGCACCATCGCGGTGAGACCGTCGAGGTGCGGGGAGCGGCCCGCCACGGCGTCGAACATGCCGGGACCGGCCCACGGTCCCCAGGCGACCGAGGTGGCGGGCAGGCCCAGGTCGCGCCGGTGCAGGGCGAGAGCGTCCAGCGCGGCGTTGGCGGCAGCGTAGGCGCCCTGACCGGCTGAGCCGACCAACCCGGCGAGCGAGGAGAACAGCACGAAATGATCTAGCG
Organism: Micromonospora sp. NPDC001898; assembly: GCF_042891255.1. Classification (NCBI taxonomy): domain Bacteria; kingdom Bacillati; phylum Actinomycetota; class Actinomycetes; order Micromonosporales; family Micromonosporaceae; genus Micromonospora; species Micromonospora sp. NPDC001898. Next base: position 64,172 of record NZ_JBIATC010000014.1, read on the forward strand.
GCAGGGCGCGGGTGAGCTCGTGCAGGTGCCAGGCGGCACCGGTCTTGGGTGCCCAGACGCCCGCCATCCGTCGCGGGGTCAGGGCTGCGGCGGGGGCGTCGTCGAGGATGCCGGCAGCGTGCACGACCGCGGTCAGCGGCGCGTCGGCGGGCACCGACGCGATCAGCCGGGACAGGGCGGCCCGGTCGGTGACGTCGCAGGCGGCGATGCGTACGTCCGCTCCCAGCGCGACCAGGTCGGCGCGCAGGTCCTCCGCGCCCGGCGTGGCGGCGCCGCGGCGGCCGGCGAGCAGCAGGCGGCCGGCGCCGCGCCGGGCCAGCCACCGGGCGACCTGCGCGCCCAGGCCGCCGAGCCCGCCCGTCACCAGGACGGTCCCGTGCGGACGCCAGGGCTGCGGCTCCCGGACCGGCGCGCGGCGCAGGCGCGGGACGAGGATGTCGTCGCCGCGGATCGCGATCTCGTCCTCGCCACCGGGATCGAGCAGGACATCGGCCACCAGGGACCAGCAGTCCTGCTCCGGCAGGTCGAGTAGGCCGCCCCAGACGTACGGTGTCTCGAGCGCGATCGTGCGGCCCAGCCCCCACACGGCGGCCTGCGCGGGCCGGCGGATCCGGTCGCCGGGGCCGGTCGAGACGGCGCCCCGGGTCAGGTTCCAGACCGGCGCGCCCAGCCCGGTGGCGTCGACGGCGTTGAGCAGGTCGAGCGTGGCGGTCGCGGCCCGGGGCAGCCCGCCGTCGTCCCGGTCGTCCAGCGCGAGCAGCGAGACGATCCCGGCCGGTGTCCCCTGGTGCTGCCGCGGATCGGTGCACTGCCGCACCTGCACGCCGCGCTCGATCAGGGCCCGGCGAAGGCCTGCGGCGTCGTGCCCGCCGACGATCAACCAGGTCCCGCCGTGCGCGGGACGGTCGGGTGCGGGCCGGGGCCGCCAGGTGACGTCGTAGCGCACCGGGTCGACAGGCGGGTGCTCCACGTCGCGCAGCCAGTAGCGCTCCCGCTGAAAGGCGTACGGCGGCAGGTCGACCAGTGTGCCCCCGGCAGTCAGCGGTGACCAGTCGACGGGGACGCCGCGGACGTGCAGGTTGGCCAGCGCGGTCAGGAAGCCGTCCGGCTCGGTCCTGCGCAGGCAGGTGATCGGCTCGTCCGCGTCCGGCAGGGCCGCGGACACCAGGGTGGACAGCGTGTGTCCCGGCCCGGCCTCGACGAACGCGCGGACCCCGGCCCGCGCGAGCCGCTCCAGCGCGTCGCCGAAGCGCACCGTGTCGCGGGCCTGCCGCGTCCAGTACTCCGGCGTGCACAGCTGCCCGGCCGCGACCGGCTCGCCGGTGACCGCGGAGATGATCGGCGTGGTGGGCGGCGAGAACGTCAAGCCGGTCAGCACCTCGTGGAACGGTTCGAGGATCTCGTCGAGGTGGTGCGAGTGGAAGGCGCGGTCGGTGCGCAGCACGGTGGCCCGCAGCCCCCGTACGCAGTCGTGGACGGCCTGCTCGTCGCCGGAGAGCACCACGGCGGCGGGCCCGTTCACGGCCGCGATCGCGACCTCGTGCTCGCGGCCCCGGATCAGCTCCCGCGCCTCGTCCTCGGAGACTGGCAGGGCGACCATCGCTCCGGCGTGGCCGACCTGGCGCATCAGCCTGCCCCGGGCGACGACCAGCGCGCAGGCGTCGGCCGTCGAGAGGACCCCGGCGGCGTACGCGGCGGTGATCTCCCCGACGGAGTGACCGGCGAGGAAGTCCGGGCGTACGCCGAAGCTGGTCAGCAGGCGGTGCAGCGCCGCCTCGACCGCGAAGATCGCGGGCTGGGCGTAGTCGGTTCGGCTCAGCAGCTCGGGTCCGAGGTCGGTGAGTGACCGGCCGAGCAGGGGCTCCAGCTCGGCATTCAGTTCGTCGAAGGCCTGCGCGTACGCGGGCATCGTCCCGTGGAGACGGCGGCCCATCCCGGGCCACGCCGTCCCCTGGCCGGGGAAGAGGAAGGCGGTCGGGACCTCGCCCGACGCGTGCCCGGTGCGGCAGACGTCGCCGAGGAGGACGCTGCGGTGCGGGTGGTGGGCGCGCCGGGAGAGCGTGTACGCCACGTCCACGAGGCGAGGAGCGTCGGCCACGTGGTCGAGCAGCCGGGCGGTCTGCGCGGCCAGGGCGGCCGGCGTGGTGCCCGACACCGGGAGCGGCACGACCGGTGCCGTGGTGGCCGCCGCCGGGGGCTCGGCGGGTTCGGGCTGCTCCAGGATCAGGTGCGCGTTGGTGCCACTGATCCCGAACGCGCTGACCGCGGCGCGCCGGGGCCGGCCGGTCTCGGGCCAGGGGGTGGGCGAGGTGAGCAGGGTCAGCGGCGTGTCGTCCCAGTCGACGTGCGGGGTGGGCGCGGTGAGCCTGGGCTGCGCCGGAAGCGTGCCGTGGCGCATCGCCAGGATCATCTTGATGATGGCGGTGACGCCCGCGGCGGCCTGGGTGTGCCCGAGGTTGGCCTTGATCGAGCCGAGGTAGAACGGTCGTTCTCGCCCGGCGCCGTACGTGGCGGCCAGGGCCTGCGCCTCGATCGGGTCGCCGAGCGTCGTGCCCGTGCCGTGCGCCTCGACCACGTCGACGTCGTCGGCGTTCAGCCCGGCCCCGGCGAGCGTGGCCCGGATCAGCCGCTCCTGGGCGTCGCGGCTGGGCGCGGTGAGACCGTTGGAGGGCCCGTCCTGGTTGACGGCGGTGCCGCGGACGACGGCGAGCACCCGGTGGCCGTTGGCGCGGGCCCGCGACAGCGTCTCGAGGACGAGGACGGCCGCGCCCTCGCCCCATGCGGTGCCGTCGGCGTCCGCGGAGAACGGCTTGGCGTGGCCGTCGGGGGCGAGGCCGTGCTGCTGGGAGAACTCGACGAACCGGGTGGGCGTGGACATGACGGTCGCTCCGGCCACGATCGCGAGGCTGCTCTCGCGCTCGCGCAGCGACCGGGCGGCCAGGTGCAGCGCGACCAGGGAGGACGAGCACGCCGTGTCGACGGTCATGGCCGGCCCGTGCAGGCCGAGCAGGTAGGCGACCCGACCGGAGGCGACGCTCGGGGTGTTGGCGATCGAGGCCTGCCCTACCAGGTCGTCGGGGATGTCGGTGACCAGCGAGGTGTAGTCGCCGGCGATCAGCCCGGTGAAGGTGCCGGTGTCGGAGCCGCGCAGCGCGTGCGGGTCCACGCCGGCGTCCTCCAGGGCGTGCCAGGTGGTCTCCAGCAGGACCCGGTGCTGCGGGTCCATGATGAGCGCGTCGCGCGGCGAGATGCCGAAGAACGACGGGTCGAACGCGGTGGCGTCGCCCAGGAACCCGCCCCGTCGCACGTACGTCTTCCCGGGGGCCGGCGAAGGCGCGTACAGGGCGTCGGTCGCCCAGCCCCGGTCGGCGGGGAAGTCGGTGATCACGTCGCGGCCCTCGGCGAGCAAACGCCACAGCTCGGCGGGTGTGCCGATGCCGGGGTAGCGGCAGGCCATACCGACGATCACGACCAGGTCGTCGGTGTCCGCGGCGGGCCGGGCCGCGGGTTCGCCGCCGGCGGGCCGGGCGGGTGTCCGGTCGGCCAGGAAGGCGATCAGCGCGGCCGGGGTGGGCCGGTCGAAGATCAGGGTGGCCGGCAGCCGCAGCCCGGTGGCGGCGCTGAGCCGGTTGCGCAGTTCGAGGCCGGTGAGCGAGTCGAAGCCCAGGTCGCGGAAGGCGCGGTCCTCCTCGATGTCGTCGGCCGAGCCGTGGCCGAGCACCGCGGCCACGGTCGACAGGACCAGGTCGGGCAGCGTCTGCCGGTCGCGCGGGGCAGAGTCCGCCGCGTCGGTGGGCGCAGCCGCCGGTGCACGGCGGGACGGGCCGGCGAACGCGGTGGGGTCGAGACGGGCGGGGATCAGGTGCGCGACGTCGCGGGCGAGCGCCAGGTCGAACGCCGCGAGGCCCTGTTCGCGGCCGAGCGGGGAGAGGCCGTACCGGGCCAGCCGGGCCCGGCCGGCGTCGCCGAGGTGGCCGGTCATGCCGGTGTCGAGTTCCCAGAGCCCCCAGGACAGCGAGGTCGCCGTGAGGCCGCGGGCCCGGCGGTGGTGGGCGAGCGCGTCGAGGAACGAGTTCGCGGCGGCGTAATTGGCCTGCCCGGGCGTGCCGACCGTGCCGGCCACCGAGGAGAAGAGCACGAACGCGTCGAGGTCGAGGTGCTCGGTGAGCCGGTGCAGGTGCCACGCCCCGTCGGCCTTGGGCCGCAGCACGGTGTCGAGCCGGGCCGCGTCCAGCGAGTCGAGGGTGCCGTCGTCGAGGACCCCGGCGGCGTGCACGACGGCGGTCAGCGGGTGTTCGGGGTCGAAGGAGCCGAGCAGCGCGGCGACCGCGTCCGGGTCGGCCACGTCGCAGGCGGCGACGCGTGCCCGGGCACCGAGCGCGGCCAGCTCGTCCGCGACCGCCGCGCCGCGACCGCCGCGCCCGGTCAGGACCAGGTGGCGTACGCCGTGCTCGGTGACCAGGTGGCGGGCGACGAGCGCGCCCAGCGTGCCGGTGCCCCCGGTGATCAGCACGGTTCCGTCGGGGTTCCACGCCCACGGCGCCGTCGTGGATGGGGTGGCGGAGCGGGTCAGCCGGGGGACGAGCAGCCGCGAGCCGCAGAGGACGACCTCGCGTTCGCCGGTGCTGGCCGCCGCGCGCAGGTCCTCGGGGCCGGCCGGCCGGTCGGTGTCGACGAGCACGATGCGGCCCGGGTTCTCGGTCTGCGCCGAGCGCACCAGGCCCCGGACCGCCGACTGCGCCAGGTCGGCGTGCCGGGTGACCACGACCAGGGTCGTGTCCGAGTGGGCCGGGTCGGCCAGGGTGCGCCGCAACCACTCCAGGACGCCGCCGGTCGCCTCGCGCACCGCGGCGGGGACGTCCGGTGCGCTGTCGGGGCAGACGTACGCCACGACCTCGGCCGGTTCGCCGGCCCCCGCCTCGACCCAGTCGACCTGCCAGAGCAGCCGGTCGGGCGACCCGCGCCGCAGCGGGCGCAGCGTGAGCGCGTCGACCGAGGCCACGGGCCGACCGCCGAAGTCGGTGGCGTGCAGCCGGATCGCGCCGCCGCCCGCGTCGGCGAGGTGCACCCGCAGGCCGGTCGCGCCGGTGGCGTGCAGCGTGACGCCGCTCCACGAGTACGGCAGGCGGATCTCGTCGTGGTCGTCCGCGACCAGCAGGGGATGGAGGGCGGCGTCGAGCAGGGCGGGATGCAGCCCGTACCCGGCGGCGTCGGCTTGCAGCGGCTCCGGGAGGACGATCTCGGCGTACAGGTCGGTGCCGGATCGCCAGAGCGCCCGCAGGCCCCGGAAGGCGGGCCCGTACTCGTAGCCGGTCGCGGCCAGGCGCTCGTAGGCGCCGCCGAGGTCGACCCGTTCGGCGTCCACGGGCGGCCACGCGAACGGCGCGGCCGGGGCCACCCCGCCGGTCAGCCAGCCGCTCGCATGCCGGACCCAGGTGCTCCCGTCCTCGGCGTACACGGTGACCGGGCGGCGTGGCTCCGACGCGGCCCCGCCGACACCGACCTGGATCCGCGCGCCGGCACCCTCGGCCAGGACCAGCGGCGCGTGCAGGACCAACTCCTCGACCTGGGGGCGGCCGACCCGCTGCCCGATGTGCAGGGCGAGTTCCACGAACGTCGTCCCGGAGAGCAGCACGTCGCCGCCGACGCCATGGTCGGCCAGCCACGGCCGGCCGGTCGCCGACAGGACACCGGTGAGCAGCAGCCCGCCGTCGTCGGCGCGCGGCAGCTCGGCACCGAGCAGCGGGTGCTCGCCGGGCGACAGACCCAGGGCGCGGGCGCCGGCTGCCGCGGTGTCGGGCAGCATCCAGAAGCGTTCGGTCTGGAACGCGTACGTGGGCAGGCCGACACGCCCACGGCCGCCCGCCGCCAGGGCCGGCTCCCAGCGCACGCCGAGACCGATCACGTACGCCTCGGCGATCGAGGTCAGCAGCCGGTCGAGGCCGCCGTCGTCGCGGCGCAGCGTGCCGAGCGCGGTTCCGGGCCGGTCGCCCTCGTCGAGGATCCCCTGGACGTCCATGGTCAGCACCGCGCGGGGGCTCGCCTCGACGAACGTGCGGTGGCCGGCGGCGTGCAGGGCCCTGATCGCGCCCTCGAACTCGACGGTGTGCCGCAGGTTGCGGTACCAGTACTCGGCGTCGAGGCCGGCCGTGTCGATGATGCCGCCGGTGAGCGTGGAGTGGAACGGCACGTCCGAGGTGCGCGGCCGGATCCCGGCGAGCTCGGTGAGCAGGCGCTCGCGAAGCCGTTCCACCTGGGCCGAGTGCGAGGCGTAGTCCACGGGCAGCCGGGAAAGCCGGACGTCTTCGGCCGCGAGCTGCGCGCCCAGCGCGTCCAGCGCGTCCGGGTCGCCGGAGACCACCGTCGACCGGGGACCGTTGACCGCCGCGACCGAGATCCGCCCCTGCCAGGGCCGCAGGTGCCGCTCGGCGTCGGCGCGCGGGAGCTGGACCGACATCATGCCGCCGCGACCCGACAGCGCGCGGATCGCCCTGCCCCGCAGGCAGACCACCCGGGCGCCGTCCGAGAGCGACAGTGCGCCGGCGGCGCAGGCCGCCGCGATCTCCCCCTGCGAGTGCCCCACCACCGCGGCCGGCTCGACGCCGAAGGAACGCCACACCTCGGCCAGCGACACCATCACCGCCCACAGCGCCGGCTGCACGACGTCGACGTGGCGCAGCGCCGCCGCGTCGCCCAGCACGTCGGGCAGCGACCAGTCCACGAACGGAGCCAGGGCCCGCCCGCACTCGCGTATGGACGCCGCGAACACCGGCGAGGACTCCAGCAGCCGTACGGCCATGCCGGTCCACTGGGTGCCCTGGCCCGGGAAGACCAGGACCGGCCGGTGTCCCGTGCGGGCCCGCCCGGTGCGCACGTCCGGCGCCGGCTGCCCGCAGGCCACCGCGTCGAGGCCGCGCAGCAGCTCGTCGCGGCCGGTGCCGACGACGACCGCGCGGTGCTCGTGCGCGTGGCGGTGCGCGGCCAGGGCCCGGGCCAGATCGGCGAGGTCGGTCTCCGGTTCGTCGTGCAGCAGGTCACGCAGCCGGGCGGCCTGCGCCCGCAACGCCCGCGCGGACCGGCCGGACACCACCCAGGGCAGCGCGGCGGGCGGTTCCGGGCGGCGTCCGGGCGCCGGCTCCGGTGCGGGTTCCTCCAGCAGTACGTGCGCGTTGGTGCCGCTGATGCCGAAGGAGGAGACGCCCGCCCGGCGCGGGCGGCCGGTTTGCGGCCACGTGGTGGGGGCGTCGAGCAGGCGTACGCCCGAGTCGTCCCAGTCGACGTGCCCGGTCGGGCTGTCCAGGTGCAGCAGGCCCGGCAGGACCCCGTGCCGTAGGGCCTGGACCATCTTGATGACGCCGCCGACGCCGGCCGCCGCCTGCGCGTGCCCGATGTTCGCCTTGAGCGAGCCGAGCAGCAGCGGCCGTCCGTCCGGCCGCTCCCGCCCGTACGTGGCGATCAGCGACCGCGCCTCGATGGGGTCGCCGAGCGGTGTGCCGGTGCCGTGCGCCTCCACCGCGTCGATGTCGCCGGGTGTCAGGCCGGCGTCGGCGAGCGCCTCCCGGATCACCTGCTCCTGGGCCGGGCCGCTCGGCGCGGACAGGCCGTTGGAGGCGCCGTCCTGGTTCACGGCGCTGCCGCGCACGACCGCCCACACCCGGTGGCCGTGGCGGCGGGCGTCGGAGAGGCGTTCGAGCACGAGCAGGCCGGCGCCCTCGGCCCAGGCGGTGCCGTCCGCCCCGGCCGCGAACGACTTGCACCGCCCGTCGGGGGCGAGCCCGCGCAGCCGGGAGAACTCCACGAACATCTCCGGCGTGGACATCACCGAGACGCCGCCGGCAAGGGCGAGCGTGCACTCGCCTCGGCGCAGCGACTGGGCGGCCAGGTGCAGGGCGACCAGCGAGGACGAGCACGCCGTGTCCACGGTGACGGCGGGGCCGCGCAGGCCGAACACGTACGACAGGCGCCCGGAGACCACGCTGGAGGTGTTGCCCGTGACGAGGTGGCCCTCAAGCCCGGCGGGCACGGTGTGCACCCGGGGCGCGTAGTCGTGGTGCATGACGCCGGCGAAGACGGCGGTGCGGCTCTCGCGTACGGTCGCCGGGTCGATGCCGGCGTGCTCGAACGCCTCCCAGGCGGCGGTCAGCAGCAGCCGCTGCTGCGGGTCGGTGGTGAGCGCCTCGCGCGGCGAGATCCCGAAGAACGCGGCGTCGAACTCGGCGGCGTCGTAGAGGAAACCGCCGTGACGGGTCAGCGAGGAGCCGGGCCGGTCGGGTCCGGCGCCGAACAGCGCGTCGAGGTCCCAGCCCCGGTCGGCGGGGAACTCGCCGATCGCGTCGCCGCCCGACTCGGCCAGCCGCCACAGCTCGTCGGGGCCGGTGACGCCGCCAGGGTAGCGGCAAGCCATGCCCACGATGACGACCGGATCGTCCGCGTCGGCCGACCCGGCCACCGGCGCGGGGACGGGGACGGGGACGGACGCGGCGGACAGGTGACGGGACAGCGCGGCCGGGGTGGGGTGGTCGAAGACCGCCGTGCCGGGCAGCGCGGTGCCCGTGCGCGCGCGGACCCGGTCCAGCAGTTCCGCGGCCATCAGCGAGTCGAGACCCAGGTCGGTGAACGTGCGCTCAGGTTCCACGGCCGTCGCGTCGGGATAGCCGAGCACCTCGGCGACCTCCTCCACGACCAGGTCCCCGACGGCCACCACGGGCCGCCTCGTTCGGGGGACCGGCCGCGAGGTCAGCCAGTGGGGCTCGCGCTGGAACGCGTACGTCGGCAGCCGCAGTCCGGCGGCCCCGCCGAGCACCTTGGCCCAGTCCACCGGCACGCCGTGCGCGTGCAGCGTGCCGAGCGCGCCGAGCAGCGTCGCCGGTTCGGGCCGCTTGCGGCGCAGCACGGCGGTCACGGCCGGCGCAGGCCCGTCGCGGGCGGCCAGACACTCGCGGGCCGCGGCGGCCAGGCCAGCGCCGGGCCCGAGCTCGACGAGGACGGCGGCGTCCAGGGCGCGCATCGCGGCCATGAACCGTACGGGCTCCCGAGCCTGCCGCACCCAGTAACCCGGGTCGGTCATCTCGGCGGGGCCGACGGGCTCGCCGGTGAGCGTCGACACGATCGGCAGCCGCGGCGGGTGCAGGGCGACCGCCGCCAGGACCTCACCGTAACGCTCCAGCATCGGGTCCAGGTCGCGCGAGTGCAGCGCCCGGCTCACCCGCAGCGCCGTGGTCCTGCGCCCTCGTCGAGCGAGCAACTCGGCCGCGTGGGCGAGCGCGTCGGCATCGCCGCTGATCACGGTGGCCGCCGGCCCGTTGACGGCGGCCAGCCCGATCCGGCCGTCGTAGCCGGACAGCAGTTCGAGGATCTCCTCCGCGCAGGCGCGTACGGCCAGCATCGCGCCGGTCGCCGGCAGCGCCTGCATGAGCTCGCCCCGGGCGGCCACCACGGCCGCCGCGTCGGGCATGTCGAAGACACCGGCGACGGTCGCGGCGGCGAGCTCGCCGATCGAGTGTCCGGCCAGCGCTGCGGCCGTCACGCCGTACGAGGTGACCAGGCGGTGGACCGCCACCTCCAGCGCGAACAGCGCCGGCTGGGTGTAGCGGGTCTCGTCCAGCAGGGCGGCCCGCGGCGTGCCGGCCGGGGCGAACACGATCTCGCGCAGCGGCACGCCGAGGTGGGCGTCCAGGTGCCGGCAGACCTCGTCGAAGGCGTCCCGGAATACCCGGTGCTCGCGGTACAGCGCCCGGCCCATCCCCGGATGCTGGCTGCCCTGCCCGGAGAAGAGGAACGCGGCGGTCGCGCCGGGCGTGGCCACGCCCCGGGAGATCTCCGGGCCGCCGCGCCCGGCCGCGAGCCGGTCCAGCCCCGCGAGCAGACCCGGCTCGTCGACCGCGGTGAGCACCGCCCGATGCCGTAGGGAGGTCCGCGCACCGGCCAGCGTGCGGGCCACCGCCAGCAGGTCGGTGCGGGGCCGGTCGGCCAGGTACGCCCGCAGCCGCGCCGCCTGATCCGCGAGCGCGGCGCCGGTGTGGCCGGAGAGCAGGAACGCGGCCCGCGCCGGGCCGGGTTCCGACGAGGGCGCCGCGGCGACGTGTTCGGCGAGCACCACGTGGCAGTTCGTGCCGCCCATCCCGAACGAGCTGACCCCGGCGATCCGTGGCCCGTCCGCCGGCCAGTGCGCCGCCTCGGTCACGACCCGCAGTCGCAGCTCGTCGAGGGGTATCCGCGGGTGCGGCGCCGTGAAGTGCAGGGCGGCGGGCAGCTCGCGGTGCCGGATTGCCAGAGCGGTCTTGATCAGGCCGCAGACGCCGGCCGCGCCCTCCAGGTGGCCGAGGTTGGTCTTGACCGAGCCGACCGGCAGCGGACGGCCGGGGTCGCGGACGGCGCCCAGGACCGCGCCGAGCGCGGCGGCCTCGACCGGGTCACCGACGGGCGTGCCGGTGCCGTGCAGCTCGACGTAGCCCACGCTCGCCGGGTCGACACCGGCGTCGCGGTACGCGTCGCGCAGCAGCTGCGCCTGCGCCGCCTCGCTGGGCACGGTCAGGCCTGCGCCGCCGCCGTCGTTGTTCAGCGCCGAGCCCTTGACGACGCAGTACACCGGGTCGCCGTCGCGCAGCGCCGCCGCCAGGGGCTTGAGCACGACGATGCCGCCGCCCTCGCCCCGCACGAAGCCGTCGGCGTCCGCGTCGAAGGTGCGGCAGCGGCCGCCGGGGGACAGGCCACCGAACAGGGCGGCCTCCTCGTCGCTCGCCGCGAGCAGGTTGAGGTTCAGGCCCCCGGCCAGCGCCACGTCGGACTCGCCCGAGCGCAGGCTGCGGCAGGCCAGGTGAACGGCGGCGAGGGAGGCGGACTGCCCGGTGTCGACGGTCAGGCTCGGGCCGCGCAGGCCGTACAGGTAGGAGATCCGGTTGGCGATCAGGCTGCGCTGCAGGCCGGTGAAAGAGTGCTGGGTGGTGCTGTGCTCGCCGAGCTGCTGGGCCAGCCGGGCGTAGTCGTCGCGCATCGCCCCGACGAAGACCCCGGCCCGGCCGCCGCGCAGGGTCGCCGGGACGATCCCGGCGTCCTCCAGGGCCTCCCAGCTCAGCTCCAGGGCGAGTCGCTGCTGCGGGTCCATGACGGCCGCCTCGCGCGGGGAAATCCCGAAGAACGCGGCGTCGAAGCCGTCGACCGTGGGCAAGAACGAGCCAACCCGGGGCCGCCCGCCCGGCCCGGCGTCGGTCCAGCGGTCCGGCGGCGCCTCGGTGACGGCGTCCACCCGGTCGCGCAGCAGCCGCCAGAACTGCTCCGGCCCATCGGCGCCGGCGAACCGGCAGGCCATCCCGACGATCGCGACGTCCCCGTGCGTCACAGGACCTCGGCCAGCCAGTCGTGGACCGTACGGGCGGCCGCCTCGGCCTGCTCGGAGAGCATGTTCAGGTGGTTGCCGGGCAGCGTCACCACGCGGTTGCAGGGCGGCCGGAACCGGGCCTGCGGCGCGGGCGCGGGACGTCCGGGCAGCGCCTCAGCCGCGGCCACGTGCAGGATCGGGGTGGCTATCCCGCCGGGCCGCCAGTCGGCGAACAGGCGCTGGTAGGCGCCCATCGCGCCGAGCTGGGTGTCCAGGGCGCGGTCGGCGCCGCCCGCCCCGGCCGGCCAGCGGCGCGCCTGCTCGCGCATGAAGCCGCCGCGCAGCTCGTCGGCGCTAGAGGCGTACGGGTAGTAGTCGAAGAGTACGAGCGCGTCGGCCGGACGCCCAACGGCCTCCAGGTGCGCGGCGAGTTCGTGCGCGAGCCAGCCGCCCGACGAGTAGCCCACCAGCACGACCCGGTCCAGCTCGCCGTTGTCCAGCAGGGCCCGCGCCTGCGCCCGCACCAGGGCGTCCAGGTCGGCCGGCACCCGCTCACCGGGCACGAAGCCCGGCGGCCGCACCATCCACAACGGACGCGGCTGCGGCATCGCGGCGGTGAAGAACCCGTAGGCGACGTCGGTCATCGGGGCGATCGGCGCCGTCGTGCAGACCAGCGCCGCGCCCGTGCCGTCCGCCATCCGGTACATCGGCGCGGCGGTCCCGGCCTCGAACGTGGGGCGCAGGCTGCCCGCCGTACGGATCAGGTCCATGGCTGCGGCGGTGCGGCCCGCGCGGACACCGGCGAGGTAGAGCGCGCTGAGCGTGCCGTCGCCCGCGTCCGCCTCGGCGGGTGCGTCGAGGGCGGCGGGCCCGGCCTCGGGCAGCCGGGCGCCGAGGAACTCGGCGAGGTCGGTGACGGTCGGGTAGTTGAGGATGTCGGCCAGCTGCAGCTCGACGCCGGTCGCGGCGCCCAGCCGGTTGCGCAGGTCCACCGCGTTGAGCGACTCGAAGCCCAGGTCGCGGAACGTGTCGTCGCGCGGGACGGCCCCGGGCGAGGCGTATCGCAGCACCACGGCGACGTGCTCGGCGATCAGGTCGGCGAGAGCGTCGTCGCGCTCGCCCGGTGCCAGCGTGGCCAGGCGGCGCAGCAGGGCGCCGGCGGTCTCCTCCGCTCCACCGTCGTCCGTTGGGCGGCCGTCCATCCGGGGCAGCGCCGAGTTCAGCCAGTACCGTTCCCGCTGGAACGCGTAGCCCGGCAGGTCGATCCGGCGTCCACCGGTGCCGACGAGCACGGCCGGCCAGTCGACGGCCACGCCCGACACGTGCGCCTCGGCCAGCGCGGCCATCCACCGGTCGAGGTCGCCCTCGTCGCGGCGCAGCGTGCCCAGGGCCGCGGCGGAGGCCCCGACCGCGTCGAGCGTCTCACGGACGGCCGGCAGGAGCACCGGGTGCGGGCTGACCTCGATCAGCTTCAGGTTGCCGCCGTCCAGCAGCGTGCCGACCGCCCGGTCGAACCGGACCGGCTCGCGCAGATTGCGGTACCAGTAGGCGGCGTCCAGCGGTACGGCCGCCGTGTCGTGCCAGTCACCGGTGACCCCGGAGACGTAGGGCACGGTCGCGGCCTCGGCCCGGATCCCGGCCAGCCCTTCGAGGAGCCGGTCGCGGATCGACTCCACCTGGTAGGAATGGGCGGCGTACCCGATCGGCAGCCGCCGGGTGCGCACACCCCGGCGCGCGCACCCGGCGAGCAGCGCGGCCAACTCCTCGAGGTCACCGGAGACCACCGTGGATCGGGGACCGTTGACGGCGGCGATCTCGAGACGGCGCGACAGCAGGCCGCCGGTCTCGTCGGGGGACAGGCCCACCGAGGCCATCCCGCCCAGCCCGCTCAGCTCGGTGAACAGCCGGCTGCGCAGCGCTGACACCCGGATGGCGTCGGGCAGCGTCAACGCCCCGGCCAGCCACGCCGCGGCGATCTCCCCCTGCGAGTGCCCGGTGACGGCGGCGGGCCGTACACCGTAGGACCGCCACATCTCGGCCAGGCCGGCCATCATCGCGAGCAGTGTGGGTTGCAGCACGTCGGGCCGCTGCTGAGGTGGTGTGCCGCTCTCGCCGCGCAGCACCGCACCCAGGGACCAGTCGACGACTTCGGACAGCGCGCCCTCGCACGCCGCGATCGTCTCCCGGAACACCCGCGAGGTCCGTAGCAGCTCCCGCCCCATGCCCGGCCACTCGCTGCCCTGCCCGGGAAAGAGGAACGCGACACCGCCGTCCGCACCGGCGTGCCCGAGGACGACCCGCGGCGAGGGCGTCCCTTCGGCCAGGGCGTCGAGGCCGGCAGAGCCGTCCCCGCGGTCGCTCAGCACGACGGCCCGGTGCGGGTGGTGGGTGCGTCGGCAGAGAACGTACGCGACATCGGCAGCGCCCGCCTTTGCCGTCAACCCGTCGAGGTACCCACGCAGGCTGCGCGCCTGAGCGGCCAACGCCGCCGCACTGGTGGCCGACAGCGTGAGCGGCAGCACCGCCGGCACACCGTCCTCCGCACCGCCGGCGGACCCCGCCGGAGTGTCCGCCTCGCCGGGTGCGGGCGGCTCCTCCAGGATCAGGTGGGCGTTGGTGCCGCTCATGCCGAAGGCGCTGACCGCCATGCGCCGGGGCCGGCCGCCGGTCTCGGGCCAGGGGGTGGCCTCCGCCAGGGGGCGCAGGACCGTCTTCTCCCAGTCGACGTGCGGCGTGGGCCGGGAGAAGCCGGCGATCGGGGGCAGCAGGCCGTGCCGCAGCGCCAGGATCGTCTTGACGACGCTGGCGATGCCGGCCGCCGCTTGGGTGTGCCCGAGGTTGCCCTTGTTGGAACCGATATAGAACGTGCGTTCTCTGCGAGAGCCGTACGTGGCCGCGAGCGCTTGCGCCTCGATCGGATCGCCGAGCGTGGTGCCGGTGCCGTGCGTCTCCACCGCATCGACGTCGTCCCCGGTGAGCCCGGCCCGTTCGAGCGTCTCCCGGATGAGTTGCTCCTGAGCGTGCCGGTTCGGTGCGGTGAGCCCGTTCGACGGCCCGTCGTGGTTGACCCCCGACCCGCGCAGCACGGCCAGCACCCGGTGACCCAGGGCGCGGGCCCGCGACAGCTTCTCCAGGACGACCACCGCCGCGCCCTCGCCCCACGCCGTGCCGTCGGCGTCGGCGGAGAACGGTTTGATCAGGCCGTCCGGGGCCATTGCCCGCTGCTGGGAGAACTCGATGAACCGGGCCGGGGTGGCGGTGACCGCGGCCCCACCGGCGAGCGCTAGCCCGCACTCGCCCCGATGCAGGGACTGGGCCGCCAGGTGCACGGCTACCAGCGACGATGAGCAGGCGGTGTCGACGCTCAGCGCCGGCCCGTGGACGCCGAGCAGATAGGCGATGCGGCCCGAGGCGACGCTGACCGCGTTGTTGATTGAGATCTGGCCGATCAGGTCGGGCGGGATCTCGGCCAGGTTGGTGGTGTAGTCGCCGGCCGAGACCCCGGCGAACACACCCGTGTCGGTGCCGCGCAGCGCGGCCGGGTCGACTCCGGCGTCCTCGAGGGCGTGCCAGGCGGTCTCGAGCAGGATCCGGTGCTGCGGGTCCATCACGATCGCCTCACGCGGAGCGATACCGAAGAAGCCGGCGTCGAAGCCGGTCGCGGTGTCCAGGAAGCCGCCGACGCGGACGTACGTCGTGCCGGGCGCAGGCGCCTGCGGGTTCGGGTCGTAGACGGTGGCGGTGTCCCAGCCACGGTCGGCCGGGAAGTCGGTGATCGCATGCTTGCCCTGCGAGAGCAGCTCCCACAGGGCGTCGGGGGTGTCCGCGCCGCCGGGGAAGCGGCACGCCATGCCGACGACCACCACCGGGTCAGTGTCCGGGCGCAGGGCCTCGCGCAGCCGGGCCCGGGTGTCGTACAGCTCGGTGGTGACGCGCCTGAGGTATTCGGCGAGTTTCGTTTCCTGGGACATGCGAACGACACCTCTCAGCCGAATTCACGGTCCACGAAGTCGAACAGCTCCTCCACGGTGGTCGCCGAGCGCAGCGCCGCCCGGTCGTCGCCGGCGTCGCCGGGCGTCAGCACGTCCAGCAACGCCCGCAGCCGGGCACGCACCTTGCCGCGTGTCTCGTCGTCCAGTCCCGCAGCGCCGGCCTCCAGGGCCGCCAGCCCGTCCAGTACCGAGGGGTCGGGCGTCGGTTCGGCGGGCGTCGCTGCGGTCCGCGTGAGTTCCGCGTCGAGGTGCTCGATCAGGGCGAGCGGCGTCGGTTGGTCGAAGGCGAGGGTGGCGGGTAGTTGCAGCCCGGTCGCGCCGCTGATCCGGTTGCGCAGTTCCACCGAGGTGAGCGAGTCGAAGCCCAGGTCGTGGAAGGGCAGTTCGACGGCGACCTCGTCGGCCGAGGCATAGCCGAGCACTGCGGCCACGTGAGTGCGGACGAGTTCGCGCAGCCGCCCGCGCCGCCGCGCCGGGGCGAGCGCCCCCAGGGCCTCGGGCGACACCGCCGGCGCGGACCGGGGCCGGACCGCGCGGCGCCGCCCGGAACGCCCGGCGAGTTCGCGCAGCATCGCCGGGACGTCGTGCTCGTCGAGCCCGGCGATCGTCGTCAGGTCGAGGCGCATCGGGGCGAGCATCACCCGGTCGCTGGCCCGCGCCGCGTCCCACAGGTCCAGGCCCTGCTCGGTGGTCAGGCCGAGCATGCCGCCGCGGCCCAGCCGGGCCCAGTCGGCGGCGCCGAGCCCGCCCGCCATGCCCGCACCCGAGGAATCGTCGCCGTCGGGCGCCCACGGCCCCCAGGCCAGCGACGTCGCGGGCAGCCCCGCGGCGCGTCGCTCGGTCATGAGCGCGTCCAGGAACGAGTTGGCTGCGGCGTACGCGCCCTGCCCGGCCGCGCCGAGCACCCCGGCCGCGGAGGAGAAGCACACGAACTCGGCCGGCGGCGCGTCGCGGGTCAGCTCGTGCAGGTGCCAGGCGCCGTCGACCTTGGGGCGCAGCACCCGCTCCAACTGCTCGCCGGTGATCGAGCCGAGCACCCCGTCGGCCAGCACGCCTGCGGCGTGCACGACGGCGCCCAGCGGATGCTCCGGCACGACGGAGTCCAGCACGCGCCGGACGTCCTCGCGGGAGCCGATGTCGCCGGCGACCACCGACACCGTGGCTCCGGCCGCGGTCAGCTCGGCGACCAGCGCGTCGGTTCCGGGCGCGTCCGGGCCGCGCCGGCTGAACAGCAGTAGCCGCCGGGCACCGCCGCGGGCCAGGTGCCGGGCCAGGTCGCGGCCCAGCCGGCCGGAGGCACCGGTGATCAGCACCGTGTCCTCGGGCCGGGCCGTCCGTGGCACGGTGAGCACGACCTTGCCGACGTGCCGGGCCTGGCTGACGAAGCGCAGCGCCTCCGGCGCCCGCCGGATGTCCCAGTCGCGTCGCGGCGGCAGGCGCAGCACACCCCGCTCGAAGAGGGCGAGCAGTTCGGCGCTCATGTCGGCGATCCGGTCCGGACCGGCGGACTCGACCAGGTCGAACGCCTGGTAGGAGATGCCCCGGCCGGCGAGTTCCGCAGGGTCGCGCGGGTCGGCCTTGCCGATCTCCACGAACCGTCCGCCGGGGGCGAGCAGCCGCAGCGAGGCGTCCAGGAACTCGCCGGTGAGCGAGTTCAGTACGACGTCCAAGCCGCGTCCCCCGGTGCTCGCGCGGAAGCGCTGCTCGAATTCGGTGGTGCGGCTGGAGGCGAGGTGGTCGTCGTCGAGGCCGAGGTCGCGCAGCACCGCCCACTTGCCGGCGCTGGCCGTGGCGAACACCTCGGCGCCCAGATGCCGGGCGAGCTGGACCGCCGCGATGCCCACGCCCCCGGCCCCGGAGTGGACGAGCACGGTCTCGCCGGGCCGCAGGCGGGCCAGGTCGGCGAGACCGTGGTACGCGGTGAGCCAGGCGATCGGCAGGGCCGCGGCGTCCTCGAAGGACCAGCCCGGTGGCATCGGCGCGACCAGGCGTTCGTCGGTGACCGCGACCGCCCCGAACGCGCCGCCGAACACGCCCGTCACCCGGTCGCCGGGGCGTACCCGGGTCACCTCGGGGCCCACCTCCCGCACCATGCCCGCGGCCTCGGCACCCGGTATCGCGGACCCGGGGTACATGCCCAGGGCGATCAGCACGTCGCGGAAGTTCACGCCGGCGGCCCGCACCTCGACGCGTACGTCGCGGTCGCCGAGCGGCTCCAGGGCCTCGGGGAACGGCACGAGCGCGAGGCCGTCGAGGGTGCCCGCGCCGGACGCCGCGAGCCGCCAGGCCGGCTCTTCGGGCACGCGTAGCAGGCCGTCGGCGTCGGCCGGTCGCAGCACGGGCACGAGCACCCGGCCGTCGCGCACCGCGACCTGCGGGGCGCCCGTGGTCAGCGCCAGGGCTACTGCGGTGTCCTCCGGAGTGTGCTCGTCGACGTCGACCAGCACGATCCGGCCCGGGTGCTCGGCCTGCGCGGCGCGCGCCAGGCCGAGCGCGGGCGCCGCGATCAGGCCGGCCGTCTCGCCGGGCCCGGCGGCGACCGCGCCGCGGGTCAGCACCGCCAGCCGCGTGCCGGCGTGGCGTGCGTCGGCGAGCCACCCGGCCAGGTCGCCGGTCACCCGCTCGACGGTGGCGCGGACCAGGGCGGGAACGTCGTCGCCCTCCTCGGCCACCACGCGATACACCTCGGCCTGCGCATCGACGGAACCGGTGGCCTCGACCCAGTCGAGGCCGAGCAGCGCCCGGTCGCCGCGGCGGCCGGGCGGCGCCGACAGGCGGGCCGGGATCGGCCGCCAGACCAGGTTCTCCACGGTCGCCACCGGCAGGCCGACGTCGTCGGCGAGGGTCAGCTTCACCTGCCCGTCGGTGCCGCGTACCCGGACCCGCAGCTTGGCCGGGCCGGGCCGGTGCAGGGTGAACCCCGACCAGGTGAACGGCATGACGCCCGTGCCGGTGTCGACCGCCCGCAGGTACGGGCCGAGCCCGACGGTCTGCAGCGCCGCGTCCAGCAGCGCCGGGTGGAGGCGGTAGTGGCCGGCCTCGCGCTCGTGCTCGGCGGGCAGGGCGACCTCGCCGTACACCTCGGTGCCGCCGCCGGGCAGCTCGCGCAGCCAGACCCGGCCCATTCCGCGGAACGCGCCGGTGTAGTCCCAGCCGCCGGCCAGGTCGGGCCGCTCGTAGATGCCGCCGCCGATCGTCGGCACCAGGCCGGGCGGCGGCCACGAGGTCAGTGCCGGCTCGCCGGGGGAGCCGCCCGGCGCGAGCAGGCCTGCGGCGTGCTGCTGCCAGGGGCCGTCATCGTCGGGGCGGGAGAACACGCGTACGGTTCGGGTGCCCGTGTCGTCGGGGGCGCCGACCTGGATCTGGATCCGGACGCCACCGTCCTCGGGCGGTAGCAGCGGCGCCTGCAGGGTCAGCTCGCGCAGCACCTCGCACCCGGTCACCTCGCCGGCGTGCAGGGCCATCTCGACGAACGCGGTCGCGGGCAGGATCAGGGTGTCGTGCACGCGGTGCCCCGCCAGCCACGGGTGCTCAGCCAGCGAGAGCCGCCCGGTCAGGACGCGGCCGTCGCCGTCGGCGAGGTCAACCACCGCGCCCAGGAACGGGTGCGCGGAGCGCCCGAGCCCGGCGGCGGCGACATCGGCGGCCCCGGCCGGCGCGGACAGCCAGTAGTGCTCGTGCTGGAACGGGTAGGTGGGCAGGGCCACGGCGCGGGGAGCGGCCGGGGCGAACACCGCGCGCCAGTCCACGGCGGCCCCGTGCGCCCACACCGTCGCCAGCGCGCGTAGCACCGACTCTTCGTCGTCGTGGCCCTTGCGCAGCGTGGGCACGGCGACCGCCTGCTCGACCAGCGGGCTGAGCACCGCGTCGGGGCCGAGTTCGAGCAGGACGTCGACGCCCTTGGCGAGCACGGCGCCGAGCCCGTCGTGGAAGCGGACCGTGCGGCGTATCTGTCGGGCCCAGTACGCGGGTGAGGTGAGCTGCCCGGCGGTGGCGAGGCGGCCGGTCACGTTGGAGACGATCGGGATCCGGGGCTCGTGCGCGGTCAGGCCCGCCACGACGGCCTCGAACTCGGCGAGCATCGGCTCCATCAGGGGGGAGTGGAAGGCGTGGCTGACCCGCAGCCGCCGGGTGCGCCGCCCCTCGCCGGCCCAGAGGCTCTCCAGACGTTCGATCTCGGCGAGCTCGCCGGACACCACGACGGCGTCGGCCGCGTTGACGGCCGCGATCGCGACCCGGTCGCCGCGCCCTTCCAGGGAGGGCAGGACGTCGTGCTCGGGCGCGCGTACGGAAAGCATGGCGCCGCCCTCGGGCAGCGCGGCCATCAGCCGTCCCCGTGCGGCGACGAGCCGGCAGGCGTCGGCGAGCGACCACACCCCGGCGACGTGGGCCGCCGCGATCTCCCCGATCGAGTGCCCGAGCAGGACTCGCGGTCGCAGGCCCCAGCCCTCGTAGATTCGGAACAGCGCGACCTCGACCGCGAACAGGGCGGCCTGGGCGTGATCCGTACGGTCGAGCAGGCCGCCGTCGGGGGCCGCGAGAATCTCGCGCAGCGGGGTTTCCAGGTGTTTGTCGAGCTCGGTGCAGATCTCGTCGAAGACCGGGTTCTCCTTGGCCAGCGCAAGGGCCATGCCCGGGCGCTGCGAGCCCTGGCCGGTGAAGAGCATCCCGACGCGGCCGGCCGTGGCGACACCGGTCACGACCTCGGGGCCCGGTTCGCCGCCGGCCAGGCCGTGCAGCCCGTTCAGCAGGCGGTCGCGGTCGCGGCCGAGCAGGACCGCCCGGTGCCGGAACGCCGATCTCGTGGTGGCCAGCGAGAATCCGAGGTCGGCCGGGCCGGTGCGCCCGGCGACGTCGAGCAGCCCGGCGGCCTGCGCGGGAAGTGCCCGCTCGGTCTTGGCCGAGACCGGCCAGGCGAGCACGGGCAGCGTGCCGGTGGCCGTGGTCCCCACCTCGTCCTCGTCCTCGGGCGCCTCCTCGAGGATGAGGTGGGCGTTGGTGCCGCTGATCCCGAACGAGGACACCGCGGCGCGGCGCGGCCCGTGCCCGCGCTCCCACTCGACCGGCTCGGTGAGCAGCGCGACCGCACCCCGCCAGTCGACCTTCGCGGTGGGCTCGTCCACGTGCAGAGTCCGGGGCAGGCGCCGGTGCCGCATCGCCATGATCATTTTGAGGACGCCGGCCACGCCGGCGGCGGCCTGGCTGTGCCCGATGTTCGACTTCACCGAGCCGAGGCGCAGGGGGCGCTGCGGCGCCCGGCCGTGGCCGTACGTGGCCACCAGCGCCCCGCCCTCAATCGGGTCGCCCAGCGCCGTGCCCGTGCCGTGCGCCTCCACCGCGTCCACGTCGCGCGGCGACAACCCGGCGTCGGCCAGCGCCGCGCCGATCACCCGCCGCTGCGCCTCGCCGTTGGGCGCCGACAGGCCGTTGCTGCGGCCGTCCTGGTTGACCGCCGAGCCGCGCAGCGTCGCCAGCACCCGGTGCCCGTTGCGGCGCGCGTCGGAGAGGCGTTCCAGCAGCACGACCCCGGCGCCCTCGGCCCAGATCGTGCCGTCCGCGCCGGCCGCGAACGACCGGCAGCGGGCGGTCCGCGAGATGACGCCCTGCCCGCAGAACTCCACGAAGCTGCGCGAGGTGCTCAGGATCGTCACCCCGGCCGCCACCGCCAGCGAGCACTCCCGGGCGCGCAGCGCCAGCGCCGCCTGGTGGATCGCGACCAGCGACGACGAGCACGCCGTGTCCACGGTGACCGAGGGGCCGGTGAAGTCGAAGAAGTACGACACCCGGCCCGACACCACGCTGGCGATGTTGCCGATGATGCCGTGGGGCGAGTACGGCGACGCCTTCCACAGGGTGTCGTAGTCGTGCCCGGTCACCCCGCAGAAGACACCGGTGTCGCTGTCGCGTAGCGCCTCGGGGTCGATGCCGGCGGACTCCAGGGTCTCCCAGACGACCTCCAGCAGGACGCGCTGCTGCGGGTCCATCACCAGCGCCTCGCGCGGCGAGATGCCGAAGAAGCCCGCATCGAACGCGCCGGCGTCGATGAAGCCGCCCTCGCGCACGTACGAGCGCCCCTCCTGCCCGGCCTGAGGGTCCGGGTCGTACAGCGCCTCGACGTCCCAGTGGCGGTCGCCGGGGAAGTCGCCGATCGCGTCGCGGCCCGCGTCGACCAGGTCCCACAGGTCCTGCGCCGAGCGCACCCCGCCCGGGAACCGGCACCCGGTGCCGACCACCACGACCGGGTCGTCGGCGCGTTCCTCGCACCGGCGCAGCTTCTCCTTCGTGGCGAGCAGGTCGGCGGTGACCATCTTGAGGTACTGCCGCATCTTGTCGTCGGCGACGCGCACGTCACTCCCTCCGCTCAGGGCCGCAGGGTGACGGGCAGGGTCCGCAGGCCGCGCACCACGACGTGCTGGCGGTAGTCGAGCGCGTCCTCGTCGGCCTCGAACCCGGACGGTCGGGTCGCGAACGCGGACAGCGCGATCTCCGCCTCCTGCTTGGCCAGCGCGGCACCGATGCAGTAGTGCGGCCCGGCGCCGAAGGAAAGCTGCATGCTCTTCGGCTTGCGGTCGGCCTTGAACCGGTCGGCCCCGGGGAACGCGGCCTCGTCCCGGTTGCCCGCGGCCAGCAGCAGCACCACGACCGTGCCCGGCTCGACCCGCAGCTCGCCGACCGTGGTGGGCCGCAGCACGACCCGGGCGGTGAGCTGCACCGGAGCGTCGTACCGCAGCACCTCGCTGACCAGCAGTGGCGCGATCTCGTGCCGCTCGCGCACCAGGGCCAGCTGGTCGCGGTTGCGGTGCAGCGCCAGCACCCCGCTGGAGATCACGTTGGTCACCGACTCGTGGGCGGCGGCGAACAGGTTGAGCAGCACGTTGGTGATCTCGGGGCGGGTCAGCGACTCGCCGCCGTCGCGGACCTCGATCAGGCTGGAGATCAGGTCTTCGCCCGGCTGCCGGCGTCGCTTGTGGATCAGGTCGGCGAAGTACGCGTGGATCTCGAACGAGGTCTTCGCGAAGCCGCCGACCTCCTCCTCGCTGAACAGCTCCGGGCTGCGGAACGCGGCGGACAGCGTCGGCACCTCGGTGGCCAGGGCCAGCTCGTCCGACCAGTCCTTGAGCATGGCCACGTCGCCGTCGGGGATCGCCATCAGCTCGCAGATCACGCCCAGCGACACGCGGGTCGCGTACTCGACGACGTCGAACGAGCCGCGATCCGCCAGGTCGGCGTAGACGCGGTCGACGGTGCCGCGGATCATCGGCTCGTACCGGCCGGTGATCCGCGGGGTGAACGACTTGGAGATCAGGTTGCGCTGGCGGCCGTGCTCGGGCGGGTCCATGAAGAAGAGCGACTCGAGCACCATCAGCGAGTTCGACCGAGGCAGCACCTCGGCGATGCTCGGGTAGCCGAGGGTGTCGTTGCCCATCGCCGGGTTGCGTAGCACCGCCATGCAGGTGGCGTGGTCGCCGACGACGACCAGGTCACCGGCGCGCAGCGGGCTGGCCGCCCGCAGCTCGGCGAGGATCGGGTACGGGTCGCGGCGCACGGAGTGGTCGAGGAGCGCGAACAGCGGATTGGTGTCCAGCGGACCGGGCACGGTGCGGTCTCCTCACGACGACAGTGACGGAGTCAATCCGCTGCGGCCGATACTAGGATCGCGCAACGGATTCGCGCCCCTACCAGGATGAATGGTTTCCGCTGCCGGCCCGACGGACCGACGCACAATCGGTGGCCGCACCCGCCCCGGCGGCACAGGCGAGGGGTGACGATCGATGGTTCGGCGCGGATGCGATTCGGCCTCCCCGAAAAGCGCGCCCACCCATTTCCCGGCGGCCGGGTGCCGTCAATGTGAGGGATGGGGACCACGCTGCCCCGCAGGTTAACCTGCGATCTGCGGTCGGCGCTGGTCATCGCGTCTTCCCGGAGAAGGAAGGCGAAACCGGGTTATGAGTACGACGCACCCGCATTATGTGCAGCGTTTGCTGAGCCAATTCGACGCCGATCCGGATCGCGCCGCGATAGTCAGTGGCGGTGTCATCCTCACGGCGGGGGAGATCGCCGACGCCACCCGCCGGGCCGCGGCGGCGATGGGCCGCCAGGGCATCACCCGTGGGGACGTCGTGTCCATTTTCACCGAGCCCAACACCGCCGCCACCCTGATTCTGCGCTGGGCCGCCAACCTGCGGGGGGCGACCGCCGCGCACGTGCGCGGTGTGAGCGCCGTCGTCCCCGACGACGAACTGCGGCTGGAGTTGCAGCGCGCCGTCGTCGCGGACCTGGGCGCACGGATGCTGGCGGTCGACGTGGCTCACGAGGGGCGGGCGCGTGACCTGCTCGCGACCGGGGCCGAGCGTCCGGTCCTGGCGGTTCTCGGGGCCGGGGGTCCGGACACCGTGGACCTGACTGCCGGATCCGGCGACGGAGTCGAGCCCTGCGCGGACATCACCGACGACGACCTCGCGGTGATCACCCAGACCAGTGGGTCGAGCGGCCTGCCGAAGGGCGTCTGCTGGACCTTCGGGGTCAAGAACGACATGGTCGCGTCCGCACCGTGGCTGCCACCCATATCCGGCGCGAGCGCCGCAGGCCGCTGCGGTCGGACGAATCTCCTGATCACCGCGCCGCTCACCCATTCCAGCGGGTTCGCCGCGGACGACACGCTCGTCTCCGGTGGCTTGGTGGTGCTGCACAACGGCTTCGAGGCGGGGGCCGTGCTGCGCGCGGTCGCCCATCACCGGATCAGCCGGCTCATGCTCGGCACTCCGCAGGTGAACGCGCTCGCCGAGCACCCGGACCGGGCGGGCACGGACCTGTCCACCTTGACCGAGCTGTTCTACATGGGCAGCCCCGGGGCGCCGCTCCGGCTGCGCGAGGCCCGGGAGATCTTCGGTCCGGTGCTGATCCAGGGCTACGGCACAAGCGAGGCCGGCGACGCGATCACTGTGCTCTCCCCGGACGACCACAAGGACCTGCGCACATGCGGCACCGTCGGCCGGCCGGTGAACCCCGCGGCGCTGAGCATCCGGCACCCGGAGACCGGCGCGGCCCTGCCCGTCGGCGAGATCGGCGAGGTCTGTGCGAAGCCACGCTGGCCGTCGGCCGGCTACTGGCACGAGCCCGAACTGACCGCGACGCTCGTCCGGGACGGCTGGATTCGCACCGGCGACGTCGGGCACCTCGACGCCGGCGGTTACCTGCACCTGAGCGGCCGGCTCTCGGACATGATGAAGGTCAAGGGAATCCGGATCCATCCCGAGGCAGTCGAAAGGGTGCTGAACCAGGCGCCCGGCGTGTCCCAGGCCGCGGTGTGCGGCGTGGAGGATCCCGACCGTGTGGAGCGGATCTATGCCGCAGTCGTGCCGAAGCCCGGCGTGGTCGTGGACCCTGAGGAGTTGCGCCGTCATGTCGCCGAGGAACTGTCCGACAGCTATGTCCCCAGCTTGATCGAAATTCGCCGGGAACTGCCGGTGATCGGCCCGGGCAAACCTGACCGGGCCCAACTGAGGGCCGATGCCCGCGCGGCATTGAGCCGGTCCGGCTCCCGGGTCTAGGGCCGGCCGGGCAGGTCGTGGACGCTGCGGAGAATGCGGAAGACCTGCGCCGCGTGGGTGAAGGCACTCCCGTCGGCGTCGGTTACCCGGATCTCGCGTACGCCGCGCCGGCCGCCGTTCGACCTTGCCGTCAGGTTCAGCAGGGGGTTCAGGGAATGAGCCCGTGGCGGCGGGCGGTGGTGACGGCGGCGGTCCGGTGGGCGACGCCGAGTTTGCGGTAGATGGCGCGGGTCTGGGTTTTGATGGTGTTGAGGCTGACGTGCCGGTGCGCCGCGATCTGCGGCAGGGTCATCGGTGCGGGTAGCAGCCGTAGCAGGGCGTGTTCCTGGGTGGTGAGTGTGGTGGGTTGGCGGGTGGCGTGCGGTGCCGGGCGGGGGTACCGGTCGAGTCGGTCGAGGAGTTCGAGCAGCGGGCTGTGCGGGTCGGGGAACTCGTCGATCAGAGCGCGGGCCTCGGTGATGCAGGCGGCGGCGCCGACGTGATTGCCGGTGTTCAGGTACAGCTCGGCCAATCGGGTCAGACCGCAGAGAGTGGGCCAAGGGCTCATCCCGGGAGCGCGCCGACGTAGTGCGAGGGTCAGCTCGAGCAGGGTTTGCGCGCGGTCGTGCTCGCCCTGATGGATGGCGACTGCGGCTTGGGCGATGTAGGCCATGCTGGCCTGTGGCGACTGTTGCAGGCCGAAGTGTTCGGCCAGCTCTTCAGCGGCGGCGGCGGTCGCTGCCGCCCTTTCGTGCTGGCCAAGATGGTGTTGCGCGAGCGCGAGCACGCCGGTGGCAAGGGTACGCACCATGGGGGTGGCGGCGTGGCTGCCCGTCGCGTGGCGGAGGGGTTCGAGGGCTGCGGGTGACTTGTCGCCGAGGTAGTGAGCGCAGCCGAGGGCGGTGCGGGCCATGGCGTACCAAGGGCTGGTGGGGTCGGTTTCCTGCTCGACGGCAATGTGCGCGGCTTCGGTCATCGGTTTGAGTCCGTCGAAACCGAAGATGGCCCGGACCAGGGCGGCGGCGGAGGTGACTGACGCCGTGCCGTCCGGTAGCGGTCCTGGGTGGCCGAGGTGTTCAGCGATGCGCAGCCAGTGTTCGACGGCCGGGCGGTCGCCGCTGACGGCGGCGACCCAGGCGGCCGCGATGGCCGCCGGAGCGCTGGCGGCGACCGTGTCGGTGCCGAGGCGGTCGAGCCACGCGCGTACGGTCACCCGTCGTCCGGTGTTGATCGCCGCCATGTAGGCGGAGGCGATCGACGTGATGGCGGTGGCGGTGTCGCCGGCGGTCAGGCTGTGCTCGATCGCGTCTTCGGTGCGGCCCTGCGCGTGCAGCCAGGCGGCGGCACGGCGGTGCAGGCGTGCGAGCATGTGCGGTTCGTCGCGGTGCAACCGCTGTCGTAGGGCGTGCTGGATCAGGTGGTGGTGGCGGAACCATTCACCGGTGGTGTCCAGCGGGACCAGCAGCAGCCCGTTCGGGTGGCGCGAGTCGAGGGCGGGCAGGTCGTCGCAGGCCACCGCCTGGGCCAAAGCGGTGGTGAGCTGCTCCAGGACCGCGGTACGAGCCAGGGCCACGGCCTGCTGGCGGGTGAGGCCGTCGAGGATCTCCTCAGTGATGTAGTCGTCGAGGTGGCCGTGGCTGGCGGTCAGCTGGGTGAGCACCGTTGCCGTGTCGGCGTGGTGCCGCATCGCGCGGGCGGCCAGGTGCACCGCGACGGGCCAGCCCTCGCCGGCCTCGATCAGGGCCTGCGCGGTGCCGTCGTGCGGGTCGACCCCGGCGGTGGCGGTGCTGGCCAGCCAGGCGGCGTCACCAGCGTCGAAGCGCAGCTCGGCGGGACCGATCTCCAGCAGGCGCCCGCTGGCGCGAAGCCGGGCCAGGCGCAGTGGTGGGTTGCGGCGGGAGGCGATCAGCAGTTGGCAGTTGGGCGGTTGCGCCGTGACGAAGGCGGCGAGCTGGCGGTGACACGCCGGTTCGGTGAGCAGATGGCAGTCGTCGATGGCCAGAGTCACCCCGGTCGTAGCGGCCTGCGGGGCGAGCGCCGCGCACACCGCGGGCAGCACCGCGGCGTCGATGTCCGGGTTTGTCTGGCGCAGTAGCCGGGCCACTGCCGTCCACTGCGGTCCCGGCGCCGCTGCGGTCAGCGCGGCGAGGATGCCCGACCACAACAGCACGGGGTCGTTGTCGCGCGCGTCGACGGCGAGCACCGCCAGCGCCCGGCGGCGGCCCGGGTGGGCGTGCCACAACGCCAGCAGTGTGGACTTGCCGAACCCCGCGGGGGCGATCAACGTCACCAGCCGCGCCGCATCGGCATCGTCAAGTGCGGCAAGCAGCTTGGGACGGCCTGCCCATTCGGGCGGCACGGCGGGAACATGGATCTTGGGCGCGATCAGCACCTCCACCACGCCGACGGGTCGGCGTGCCGGCCACGCATCAGGCCAGCCCGGCCCCATATTGGTAGGAAGCCTCTCGGGCACCGGCTGACACACCCCCCTGTTTCCGGCGTGCACCATTGGTGCCCGAGCCGTCACGCGTAGTGTCGTTGAGGGGGTGGCCTCAGTCAATCGAGGGGCCGGGCCTCCGTAGCCGTAACGGATACCACTGCCTGCCCCGATGCCGGGCGTTGTCGCCTTGCTGACAGCCCATTCGGCACCCTCCCTCCTCGCGCGGCGCCTATCCGAGGGGGCGATGCGCCCTCAATCCACGCGGGCATCATCCGGCTTTTCACCCCCGGCGTCCGAGGAGGGGTGATGCGCCATCACCCCTTCGAATGCGATACCTGTGGGCGGCATGCGACACCCGCCGATCCGCCACCGACCCAACGACCGGACCCCCTCCCGAACCATGGCGTTGACCCGTCGTTTCGACCTGGGCAGTCCGCAGCACTCCAGTATCAATCTTCGGCGGATCGGCTATTCGCGTTCTTGGCCGGTCCAGATATCGGCTCGCAAATTCTTGACAGTCCGCTTCGGACTTTCGTTGATCCCGCGTGGAAAGGCTCACCATGCCCGCAGCACAGAACGGTCAGCAAACCACAAAGCCGGCGACCGGCCCCCTCGACGGAGCCACACCGGCAGACCTCCTGCCCGCCAGCGGCGACCATCCGGTAGAGATCGTCCGCTACCAGTCGGTGGTGCTGACCGACATTCCGGGCACGAAACCGGCCCGGAAACTGACCGGGGCCATCGACCTCGGCGAGGAGAACCTGCCGTTCTACGACCGCCCCGCCGAGGGAATGATCGTCACCACCGAGCAGAGCTGGGCGGTGAAGGGCGTCACGCTGGGCCGGCTGCTGCACAGCCTCGCCCTGGCACCCGGAGAGAGCACCAGAGTCGCCGTCGTCGACTGGGAACGGCGCACCCGCGGCACCGGCACCGAGGCGACCAGCGAGAAGGACCAGCTCACCAGCCGCACCGACCAGGACCGCTCGATCTCCGAGGTGGCCAACACGATCGCCCAGGAGCAGCAGCACGGCACCTCCTCGATGCAACAGGCGTCGACGTCATCGAGCAAGGGCGGCGGCGGGGGAGTGGCGCTGTTCGGCCTGAACCTCGGCGGCACCTGGAGCAACTCCTCCAACAGCGGCTTCGCGACGAACGTCGTCCGCTCCACCGGCATTCGCTCGGTCGCCTCGGACGCCGCACAGCAGATCAGCGCACGTACCCAGCAGGTGGCGACGGCGGCTCGCAGCCGGCACATGACGGTGGTCCGGGAGACCTCGCAATCGGAGAAGGAGCAGGTCACCACCCGGGTGGTGACCAACTACAACCACATGCACGCACTGTCGGTCCAGTACTACGAGGTCGTGCAGGTCTACGAGGTGACGACGAAACCGGTGACCGCCGAGCGGTGCCTGTTCATCCCGTTGCAGGAACTCTCCTTCACGCACAACAACCTCCAGCGGTACAAGGAGGTGCTGGCCAGCGTGGCGCCGAAGGACTGGGCCACCCGGATCCGCGACGCCAATCCACTCGAGTCGACCGTACGCAAGCTGGAAGGTTGCGCCGCGGCGGAGGCGCCGGGCAACCAGCTGTTCGAGGGCATCGATCTGCTCGACCTCGCGGCATCGGCCATGGGCGTCTACGGTGTCCGGAAGCTCGATGGGGCTCCGGTGCGCTTCGATCCCGTCGCGCGGCAGTGGAATCCGCTGCCCACCACCGGCCTGCCCGCCAGCGGCCTCAAGCGGATCGCGCCGGGCAAGGACACGGTGTGGGGAATCCGGCCGGACAATGTGATCTTGATGTTCGACGGGGCGACGTGGCGAACGGCCCCGCAGGGCGCATCCGGCCTGGGAATCGCTAGTGGCAGCGACGGCACGACCTTCCTGTGGGGGTCAGCGGACATTCATCAGCTGGTCGGGAGCGGCTGGCAGCGATCTGACATCGCAGTCGACGACCTCGCCGTGGTCAACAGCGAGCGGGTCTGGTACTGCAAGGGCGGCAAGACCTTCGAGCGGACCGGCTCGACCTGGACGGAGCGCCCGGCGCCCACTCCTGGCATCGTGAGCTTGACCGCTGCGCCGGACGGTGTCATCTGGGGCGTCACCGGCGACAAGAAGATCATGATGGTCGAGCCCGGCTCGTCGACATGGACACCCGGCAAGATCGGGACCGCGCCCATGACCGCAGCGTTCCCAATTAAGATCGTTTCGGCCGGTGGTGGTGAGTTCTGGCTGATGAACGACAAGGGCATGCTCTACCGGCTGTTGACCGCGCCGCGTGAGGCGCTCACCGCGTTCGACGACCCGCCGCCGCCGGAGTCGGGGTGGCCTACCAAGATCGACGTGTGGTGGGACAACGTCGGCATCCGCAGCGTTCGGCTCGTCATCCCAGGCCACACGTATCGCTGCGGCGACACCGGCGGCTCGGGCGTGCTGCAGCACGGTTCCTACGACTTCAAGGCCGGTGAGAAGCTGCTCTCCGTCGACTACTGGACCGGCACGGCCGCCCGGGGCAGCCTCGCCGGGCTGCGCCTGACGTTGCAGACCGGGATGGTCAGCTTCGGCCCCGCCGCCGGACCGACCACGCCGGACCTGACCGAGGACGCCGGCGGCGCGGCGATCTGCGGGCTGCTCGGCTCCACCGTCCGCACCGGCAGCCGGACCTACATCGCCGCGCTCGGCTTTCACCTGCGCGGCGGGAAGGTGCCGCAGGCCGTCCTGGACCACCTCAACGACAACCGTCGCTACTACAGCCAGGCCGTCTGGGCGAACGCTGACGAGCTGACGCTGAGCCGCATCCTTGCCAACTACTCCTACCTGCCGCCGGGCGGCAAGGGTGACGCGGTCCCGCTCGGCATGCTGCTCGACCCGAAACCGGTCGCGGCCACCGGCAACTATCTCGGTTTCCGCTGGAACTTCAGCAGCGAGCAGGATCGGCAGGACTGGCTCAAGGCGCGTTCGGCGGACAGCACGACGCTGGGCAAGTCGGTCACCGCCAAGGTCGGCATCGCCACCAACGGCGTCTTCGCCGAAGCCGTCCTGGGTCGTGCCAACGCCGCCGAGAAGATCGACCTGACCCGCTTCTGGAACTGGAAGGACTCGCCGATCCCGATCCTGCCCACCGACATCGCGGCGGTCAGTACCGGCACCCGCAACCAGGAGGTGGACGTCAAGGTCGCCCAGCTCGGCGCGAGTGAGGCCAAGTTCCAGACGGTCGCGGCCCTGCCCGACCCGGCCGCCACCCAGGCGGCGATGCAGGTCTTGTCCACCGCCAACCTGTTCAAGGACATCGCCGGAGCGGCTGAGATGAGTCAGATGCTCAGCAAGGGCATCGAGGCCGCAGCAAACAACGACAAGGATGCCGGCGCTCGTGCCAACGAGGCCATGAAGACCGCCGCCGAACACCAGCAGAAGATGGCCACCATTGCCGTCGAAGCGGCGTCCAAGCTGGTCCCGGCCGGAAAGGCCGCGAGCAGCCTCAGCGCCCTCGGCGGAATGATGAACCAGGCCAGCAACGGCAACGGCTCAAACACCTCGGACGATTCCGAGGAAAAGTAGCGGATTCGCGGCGCCGGTCCAGCATGCGCCGGACCGGCGCCGCGGCACCCGACCGGTACTCGCGCCCGTGCGGAAGACGTCGCGGTAGCCGCCCGTGGGATGTGCGGCGCGGCGACGCCTGCGGGCATCGCCTCGACGGGATCAACGACGTCGGACCGCTGGTGGCCTTCCCGTGTGGCCCGGAGGCGCCGCCCGATGGTGCTCCCTCACCGGCGGCGCGGCGCGGCGGGCAGCAGCAGGGCTGGGACGAACGCGAGCGCGGTGAAGGCGAGTGTCCACCAGAAGGTGTACCCGT
Organism: Micromonospora sp. NPDC001898; assembly: GCF_042891255.1. Taxonomy (NCBI): domain Bacteria; kingdom Bacillati; phylum Actinomycetota; class Actinomycetes; order Micromonosporales; family Micromonosporaceae; genus Micromonospora; species Micromonospora sp. NPDC001898. Next base: position 95,300 of record NZ_JBIATC010000014.1, read on the forward strand.
ACGCGACGGCCCGGGCGGCTGCGCCGCCGTCGGCGGTGGCAGTGAGCCGGCGCTGCAGTATGACCACCAGGACGGCGGCACCGAACGACGCGCCGACCGTCTGGATGGTGGTGATAGCGCTGGTTGCCCGCGGGATCAGGCCGGGTGCCAGACCCTGATACGCGGCGGCCATCACCGGCACGGTCGCGGCAGCGATGCCGATTCCCCAGACCAGCAGGGCGACCGCGAGCAGTGCCGGGTCGGAGTTCGGCCGCACCTGGGTGTACGCCACCGTCCCGGTGACGGCGACGGTCAGGCCGACCAGCACGACCGGACGGGCACCGACTCGGTCGGTGAGCTTTCCGACGAACAGCAGGCCGAGCATGGTGCCCACGCTCTGCGGTGCCAGCAGCAGGCCCGCCGTCAGCGCGCTCTCGCCCCGCACCTGCTGGTAGTAGAGCGGCAGCAGGATCATCGCCCCGAAGATCGACATCCGGGATAGGAAGTTGAGCGCTGCCGTCGCGGCGAACGCCCGGCTGCTGAACAGTCGCAGGTCGAGGACCGGGGTGGTCCTGGCCCGCAGCGCGTGCACCGCGAAGGCGCCGAGCAGCGTCAGCCCGATCGCGAGGGCCACCAGGATCGGCAGGGCGGCAAGCGAGCGTTGCACGCCCGCCCGGTACAGACCGTAGATCGTGACGGCGAGGCCCGGCGAGAGCAGAGCCAGCCCGAGCACGTCGAGCGGGCCAGCGGACGGCGCCTGGGCGGCGCGCGGTATCCCGCGCCAGGCCAGGAACAGAGCGACCAGCCCGATTGGCAGGTTGACATAGAAGATCCACCGCCAGCTCGCGGCGTCCACGATCAGGCCGCCGAGCAGCGGACCGGCGATCGGCGCGAGTTGTCCGGGAACGGCGACCATGCTCATCACCCGACCCCTGCGCGCCGGACCGGCCGCCTGGGCCAGGATCATCATTGCCAGCGGCACGATCATGCCGCCGCCGATCCCCTGCACCACCCGGAACGCGATCAGGCTGCCCACCGACCAGGCGGTGCCACACAGCGCCGAGCCGGCCAGGAAGATGGTGAGGGCGGACAGCCACACCCGTCTGGTGCCGAAACGTTCCACCGCCCAGGCGGTCAGCGGGATGACCATGGCGATGGTGAGCAGGTAACCGGTACTGACCCACTGCACGGTCGCGACCGAGGTGCCGAAATCGTGGCTAAGGCGGGCCAGCGCCACGCTGACCATCGTCATGTCGAGCATGGCGGTCAGCGCCCCGAGTACGACGATTACGGCCAACCTGACCAGGGCGGGATCCAGCGGGGCGTTGCCGGTGGCGGCATCCGGTTCGGTAACGGGGTCGGGTCCGGCCATGGCACCGGGACCGGCCGGGCGATCGGGTGTGGCCGTCGAACCGGACTCAGCCCCGTCAGGCCTGCCTGCGGGCTGTTTGGGGTCTGTGGCGGAAGACGTCATGCGTGTCACACTACACCGTGCAGTGTAGATGAGTACACTGCACGGTGTAGAGGTCATCGCTCTGATTGAGGAGTCCGCTCATGCCCCGCCCGCCGGCCAACACCGACCGAACGCTGCGCCGGGGCTCCGCGGACAAGCGGGCCGTCATCGAACAGGCAGCCCTGACGACATTCGTCCGGGAGGGCTACGCGCGGGCCAGCGTCGACGCGATCGCCGCCGAGGCCGGGGTGTCCAAGCGGACCATCTACGACTACTACGGCGACAAGGAACGGCTGTTCGTGGGCGTGCTGACGGACACCATCAAGGCCACCGACGCCGCCTTCGGCGCGCTGCTGGACCGAACCCTCCCGGCGGACGGTGACCTGCCCGACGGCCTGCTCGCGTTCGGTCGTGAACTCGCCACCGCTGTCGCCCGGTCGCCCGAGCGGGCCGCCGTGATGCGACTGATGATCGCCGAGGCCCCCCACTTCCCTGCCCTGCTGCCGCAGTGGCGGGGGGCGAACGCGACCCAGCGGATGCTGGCCGCGCGGCTGGCCAGCTTCGCCGACCGCGGGCTGCTGCACCTGCCCGACCCACTGGAAGCGGCCGGCCACCTCGGAGCCCTCGTCACCAACGCCGTCAGCCTCCGATCACTGATCGGCGCCGAGCTGATCGACGAGGCCGAGCTTGATCAAATCGTCACGAGCGGCGTACGAGTCTTCCTACGTGCGTACCGTCCCGATCCCGAATGAGTTCCCCCGCTTTGACACCGGAGCGCTGACGTTCGGCTCGTCCGACGAGCGTCCCCTGCGTCCGACCCGGTCCCGGGGTGTCGGCGGCGTCCGGCTCGGCGTGGCGGCCGTTCGACTTGATGATCACTGATTTGATCGGTAGGTGTCGACCGACTTGTTCGGTGGTGCTGGTGGGGGTAAGCGGCCATGATCGAGATAGGCGTTGTCGCGCCAGAAGATCATGGACGTGGCCGTCCCGCTCGGACGGCCGTCGTACCCGACCCTGAACTGAGGAGACCTCGTGGACACGGAGATGTGGAGCCTGCTCCGGGTAGGTGATGGCGGGCAGGACCTCGTGCTCACCGTCGACTTCGGCGGGGCCAGGCCGGAGGCCGGGTTTGTGGACCTGGCCGCCCGGCTGCCGTCCGGCTGTACCGTGCTGGCCACCCGGCCGCCGGACCGCGTCATCGACGACCCGGTCGACGCCGTCCGGCAGGTCGACGCCTGGCGGGACGCGGTCCTCGCCACCGGTGCGCGGATCTCGGCGGTGATCGGATACTGCTCCGGCGCGACCGTGGCCACCCGCCTGGCGCACGACCTCACCACCCACGGACACCCGGTCAGCCTGGTGCTGGTCGATCCTGCGGTGGCGACCCACGAACTGCTCCTGGAGGCGTACCACAGCGCGATCGAATCGCTGGTGGCGGTGCTCGACCAGCCGCCGACCAGCGGCGATGAGGCGTCCGGCCCGGGGCCGGGAGGGGCCGCCCTGGTGGGCCTGGCCCGGCGTCTCTGTGACAGCTACGTCCGGACCGCCGGCCAGGTCGGCCGGGAGTTGGACCTGGACGACGACCTCGTCGACGACCTCGCCGTCCGGTTCCAGCGCTACCTGTCGTACCTGGTGGTGGCCGCTCTCGCGGAGCTGCCGACACCGGTCACCGCGCTGCGGCTCCCGGTGCTGACCGTCATGTCCGCCACGCACCCCGATGACGCCTTCCCGGCGGTCGGCGACCGCCGGGTCCGGTTCGACGTTCCCCGCGCCGACCTGCTCGCGGACGCCGGAGCCGGTCGGCTGTTGGCGGAGTTCATCACCGGGCGGTCGGTGACACCAGCCCCAGTTCCCGGTAGATAGCGTCACTGACCCGGTGCCAGATGGATTTGCCCGACACGAAGCCGGGCAGTCCGTTGCCGTTGAAGGCCACCACCAGCTCGTGTTCCGGGTCGACGTATGCCATCGGCGACGACCCGTGGCCCTGGTGACCGAAGGTGCGGGGGCTGGTGTGTGACCCGTAGTACGCGTGTTCCTCCCCGTGCCGTCTGCTCTCCAGCGTCAGGCCCAACCCGAAGTCGATGAGGGGAGCCTCCCCGAAGAAGCTCGGTCGCTGCGGTCGGATCATCTGCTGGACGGTCGGTGCGTCCAGCAGGCCATCATGCCCGGCACTCCACGCGTCGCCCACCGCATGATGGCAGAGCAGCTCGTAGAACCGGGCCATGCTGCGGGCGCTGGCCCACAGCCCCTCACCCGGATGCCGGGTCGTGTGGACCAGGCCGCTGGCCAGCAGCCGCCGGGTCTCGGCAGCGGTCTCCACCTCCTGCGGGCTGCTGAGCTCCGCCGCCCTGTGCCGGTGGTAGGTGCCCACCTGGCCGCCGAGCACCCGCAGCTCGTCGGCGGAGAAACCATAGTGGTACGTCGTGCCGAGCGGACCGGCGATCTCGTCGGTCACGAACTGGTCGAAGTCGCGGCCGTCCAGCTGTCGGACCACCTCGGACAGCACCAGCCAGCCGATAGCCGAGGAGCAGTACGACGGCTGCTGACCGGGCACGTCGTCCGGGTGCAGCCGGGCCGCGAGAGCTCCCTGGACCGCCTGCGCGTAGCCCACGCAGTAAGGGTCGGCGCTGCGCGGGTCGTCGGTGAGCAGTCGCCCCGAGGAGTGGGTGAGCAGGTTCCGGAGGGTGATCGCGGCCTTGCCGTCGGTGCCGAACCCCGGCAGGTAGGTCGCCACCGGCTCGTTCGGGTCGAGTGACCCGCGGCGCCACAGCTCACACAGGGCCGCCGCGAGTAGCGGCTTGCCACCGCTGAACCAGGGCAGAACGTCGTCGGGCCCCAGCGGTGTGCCGTCCTCGCGGTGGCCGGCGACCCGGTCGTGCACCGGCTTGCCGGCGATCGAGACGTAGAGCTGGATGCCGAGGTGTCGGACCTCCCCGATCGCCTCGGCGATCGCCCGGTCCAGCGCACCGGTCGCCGACTGGGACACCGGCCGGTCCGCCGGCCCGTCCCGGCGGTGCTCGGCGCGCAGGACGGTCAGCCGTTCGGCGAACCGGCGCGGGGTGGGCGCCGAGATGAGCGTGTCCAGTGGAACCGGAATGCCGAGCGTCCGGCGTACCCGTTGGAGAAGCTGGATCGCCAGCAGCGACTGGCCGCCGGAGGCGAAGAAGTCGGCGTCCACCGGCAGCTCGGGCTGGCTGAGCAACTCCCGCCAGAGAGCGAGCATGTCGGGCAGGAGCGGACTGTCGGGGTCGACCGACTGCGACTCGACCGGAAGGTGTCGACGCGGGGACTCGTGGCCGAGCCGTTCGCCTGTCTCGCTTTCCTGCATCCTGGTCCTCTCGAACGATGGACAGCGCACCTCAGGCACCAGATTTGCCTGGAAGCGACGCGGCGTCCGGTGCTGGCCGCCCCTTCGGGCGGCGGACCCGTCCCGCCGGTCGCGCCGGCCATCGTAGCCCTCGGGGGACAGGTGGTCGCAGCCCTGGTGGCGACGTAGACGGCTCCGGGCTGCGGTCACTCCGCGTAGCGACGGCTGTGCATTTTGGATCGGTGTCGGCGACCGGGCCGCCGGGGTCGGCACGGCTCCCTGAGTGCCCTTGATCACCCGACCGACTCCTGCTAGCGTCGGGGCCGCATCAGACATCAACTGCGTTGCATGTGCTAATTGTGGCTACAGATAGTGACCGCGGGAGATGTGGCGACGTGACAATTGGTGGACGCACCCAGGTATGACCGACCGTCTCCCGAGCGGCATGTCGTCAGGCGGCATCCCCTGAGTCACGTCCCCGGCGGACCGGTCGACCAGTAACGACCGGCATGGTCCGATCGGATGCCGCAACCCCGACCGTAATCGGGACCCGGCCGGGCCGACCGGCGGGTTTCCCCTGCTCAGGCCTCATTCGGGTGGCCAACACCCACCCCCGTCGGCCCCGCCCACCCGGTGGCCCGGTCCGGCCGGTGGACGTAGGTGAGCCGGATCTGCCCGTCGGCGCGGGTGAAGCGCCAGCACCACGGGTCGGTGCGGCCAGCGCACCGCGGTCCGGCGAAGCATCGAGGCGGAAGGACGATCAGTCAGGTGGCAAGCTTCAGAGGCGTTGCCGGTTGGCCATCGCGTTGGTGGGCCAGCGTCCGCGACCTGCCGAAGGTCGAGGCCATCCTGCTCGTCAACACCCTCGTCGGGTGCGTCGGGTTCGGTCTCTACACCGCGGTCAGCGTGATCTACTTCTCCACCTTCGCCGACGTGTCGGCGGTGCAGGTGGGGCTCGGCTTCTCCCTCACCGCCTCGGTCTGGATCTTCGCGGCTGGTTCGGTCGGCCGGCTGGTCGACCGGATCGGGCCACGCGAGACGACCATCGGAGCCGGTGCGGTGCAGGGACTCCTGCTCGCCTGCCTGCCGCTGATCAACGGCGTCGCGTCGTTCCTGATCCTGATGTGCACCCTCGGCATCGCCGAACGTGGCGCGAGCGTCAGCCGGGAGGCGCTGCTGGCGCAGCTCGTCGACGACAAGCGCCGGGTGGCCACCGCCGCCCGGAGCCGGAGCATCGCGAACATCGGCCTCTCGGTGGGCACCGCCCTGGCCGGCGTCGCGCTCGCGGTGAACACCCGTACCGCGTTCGTCGTGCTGCTGGTCACCTACGCGGCGCTCACCCTGGGGGTCAGCGCGATCAGCCTTCAGTATCCCCGGGTGCCCGGCCGGCGGGAAACCGTCCGGACCGGCCCCAGAGGCGTCTTCCGCGATCCGCCGTTCCTCGCGGTGTCCATCCTGGCCGGCCTCGTCTCGATCTACGACACGGTGCTGGTGATCGGTCTGCCGCTGTGGATCGCCCACCATACCGACGCCCCGGCCACGATCTTCGCCGGACTAATGATCACCAACACCCTGCTCATCGTTCTTTTCCAGGTCCGCGCCGCACGCAACGTCGAATCGGTGCCCGACGCGCGCCGGGCCCTCATCCAGGGCAGCCTGGCCGCCGCGCTCGCCTGCGCCATCTTCGGCGTCACCGCCTGGACCGACACCGCCGTGCTGGCCGGGGCCGTCCTCTCCGCTGGCGTCCTGCTGCTGACCGCCGGTGAGCTGCGCGCCGCAGCCGCCGACTGGTCCCTCCGGTTCGAGCTGGCACACCCGGAGGCCCAGGGCGAGTACGGGGCCATCCACTCCCTCGGTTCGACGACCCGGTCGATCTGCGGTCCGGTCCTGGTGACCTACCTCCTGGGCGTCTGGGCCGACGTGGGCTGGCTCGCCCTGGTCGTCATCTTCCTGCTGCTCGCCGCCGCGACCGGGCCGGTCGTCGGGTGGGCGCAGCGCACCCGCGTCCGATACACCCCCGCCGGCAGCAACCCCGGGCCGGTCCCCTCCACCATCGACAGCGTCGCGGACGAACCGGTGCCGACGGCGCAACCCGAGGGAGCGACCCGATGAGCCGGCCCGTGCCCGCCAGCCCCGAACAGCGTCGACTGTGGCTGGTCGACCGGCACGAGGAGGGAGGCGCCGCCTACACCGTGCCACTGGTCTGGCAGGTGTACGGCGAGCTGGACGTGCCGGCCCTCGAAGCGGCGGTGGACGCGCTGGTGGCCCGGCACGAGGCGCTGCGCTGCACGTTCGTGGACGACGGCGACAAGGTGCACATGCTGGTCGGCGAGCCGGCCGGCGGCAACCTGCGGGTGTCGACCGGGCAGGCAGCCGCGCAGGCCGAAGCCGAGCTGGCCGCGTTCCTCGACCGGCCGTTGAGCCTGCAACGCGGTGAGGTGTTCCGGGCGGCGCTCTGGACGCTGCCCGAGCAGGAGGCGTTGCTCGCCCTGATTCTGCACCACGCCGTGGTGGACGGCTGGTCGGTTGCCAACCTGGCCGAGGATCTCTCCACTCTCTACGCGGGGCTGGCCGGCGCCGCGGGGGCCGGCACCGAACTGCCGCCGGTTCCGGGGATGGCCGAACTGGCCGCCCTGCAACGGCGGGAACGCACCGAGCAGACGCAGCAGGAGGCGGTCAGCCACTGGCGGGAGACGCTCCGGGGAGCACCCGCCGAACTCGACCTTCCGGTCGACCGGGCCCGCCGCCCCGATCTGCTCGACTGGCGTGGTGGCATCCGTACCCACAAGCTGGACCGGTCGACGGCGCAGGCACTCAGGAAGCTGGCCGCCGAGCGTCGCACCACCCCGTTCGTGGTGGCGGTGTCGGTGCTCGGGGTCTTCCTCGCCCGATGGTGCAACGTGGTGGACCTGGTGATCGGTGTACCGGTCGCCGACGACCGCGACGAGGTGACCGAGCGGGCGGTGGGCTTCTTCGTCAACACGCTGCCGATCAGGCTCGATCTCAGCGGCGACCCGTCGTTCGACGAGGTGATCAGCCGTACCCAGGCCCGCGCGTTCGAGGCGCTGCTGCACCGCGAGGCCCCGCTGGACCTCATCATCCGGTCGCTGGAGCTGGACCGGACCCCCGGGACGCATCCGCTGTTCCAGGTCATGATGACGTACCAGAACGTGCCGGAGATCCACCTGCGGCTCGGGTCCAGCCGGGCGCACGCCCGTCCGGTCTACCCGGCGGGCGCGAAGTTCGACCTGTTGATCGATCTGGCGCCCCACAGCGAGGGACTGAACGTGCGGTTCGAGTACCGCACGGCCCTGTTCGACGACCGGTCGATTGCCGAGGCCGTCGGCTCGTACGTCGAGGTTCTGCGACGCTGTCTCGCCGACCCCGGGGTCCGGGTGGGCGAGATCGACCTGCTCCCCGGGGAACAGGTCGCCGAGCGGCCCGACGGGTCGGAGCCGGTGACGGCCGTGCCGTCGCCGGTGCTCTCCCTGGTCGCGGACGCGGTCCTCGCCGCGCCCGACGCGGTCGCGGTGACCTGTGGAGATGTTCGGCTCACCCGGCGTGAGCTGTGGCGGGCCGCTCTCCGGCTCGCCGCCCGGCTACGCGCCGCCGGTGTCACCGAGGGGGTGCCGGTCGGCTCGTACCTTCCCCGGGGTGTCGGTCTCGTGGTGTCCGTGCTGGGCATCTGGGCGGCGGGCGGCGTGTACGTGCCGTTGGACCCGCAGAACCCGCTGCCGCGCAACCTGTTCATCCTCGACGACGCGGGGATCGGGGTGCTGGTCGCCGACCGGGCGGTCCCCGAGCTGGGCCGGCGCACCGCGGTGCTGCTGGGGGAGGACGGCGACACCGGTCCGACCATCGGGGAGTTCCTGACCGACCCCGGGTCACCGGCGTACGTCATGTACACCTCCGGTTCCACCGGCCACCCGAAGGGTGTGCTGGTGGAGCACGGCAGCCTGGCCGGGCTGATCGCGGAGATGGAGCGGCTGGTCCGGCCGAACGCAGCCGACCGGATGGTCGCGTCGACCACGGTCACCTTCGACATCTCGCTGGTGGAACTGCTGCTGCCGCTGACCACGGGCATCGAGTGTGTGGTCGCGGACTCCGGGATCGCGGCCGATCCGGTCCGGCTCGCCGAACTCGTCCGGGACCGTGGCGTGACCGTGGTGCAGGCGACGCCGAGCGTGTGGCGGATCCTGGCCGAACACCTCGACGGCGGGGTACGGGTGGCGATCTGCGGCGGGGAACCGCTGACCGTGGAGGTCCGCGACGCGCTGCTGGGCCTGGCCGGACAGGCGTTCAACGGGTACGGCCCGACCGAGGCCACCGTCTACTCGTCGGCCTGGGAGATGACCCCCGGGGACATCTCCGTCGGCGTGCCACTGCGCACCAACCGGTTCCTCGTGCGGGACCGGTGGGGCCGTCCGGCCCCCGCCGGCACCTGGGGCGACCTGTGGATCAGTGGTCCGGCGCTGTCGCGCGGCTACCTCAACCGACCCGAGCTGACCGCCGAGGCGTTCAAGACGATCGACGGGGTCGGACGCGGCTACCGCACCGGTGACCGGGCCCGGCGTACCCGCGACGGCCAGTACCAGCTACGCGGCCGGGTGGACGACCAGTTGAAGCTGCGCGGCTACCGGATCGAGCCGGGCGAGGTGGAGAGCGCGATCAACCGGCTGCCGGGGGTGAACGGTTCCACGGTCGTCGCGGTCGAGGTCGACGACAACCGTAGCCTCGCGGCCCTGGTGGTGCCCACCGAGCGCGACGGGGCGGGCGCCGCCGTCGATGACTGGCGCACCCAGTGGGAAGAGGTCTACACCGACCTCGACCGGTCGGAGTTCAGTGGCTGGACGAGCAGCCTGACCCGCGAACGGTACCCGGACGGGGTGATGCGGGAGTGGGCCGGCCACACACTCGACGCGCTCACCCGCCTCGGGTTCGAGCATGTGCTGGAGATCGGCGCGGGGTCGGGCATCGTGACCCGGCCGCTGGCCCGGAAGGCCGCGACCTGGCTGGCCACCGACATCTCGGCCCGGTCGGTGGACGCGCTGAACGCGGACCGGGAGACGCTGGGCCCCGGTTTCGCGGCGCTGCTGAGGTCGGCCGACGAATGGGACGGCCTGCCGGACCGGTTCGACCTCATCGTGCTCAACTCGGTGATCCAGTACTTCCCGACCCGGGAGTACCTCGACCAGGTGCTGGGCGCGTGTCTGGACCACCTGTCGCCCGGTGGCCGGATCTTCCTCGGTGATCTCCGCTCGTGGCCGCTGGCGCGGGCGCACTACCGGGCGATGGCAGAGGCACGCCATCCGGACGCGGACGGGCCGCGACTGGCCGCAGCGGCCGACCAACTCGCCGACGCCGAACGGGAACTGCTCGTCGACCCGGGGTACCTGTACCGGCTCGCCGGGTCCCGGGGTGACCTGCGGGTCTCCCTGCGGCCCAAGCACCTGGACGCATGGAGCGAGATGTCCGCGTTCCGGTTCGACGTGGTGTTGACCAGGGCCGGGGCGCCGACCGCGCCCGACCGCACCCCCGGTGAACACGCCTGGCAGACCCCTGAGTCGTTCGAGGGGATCTGTGCCCGGGTGGGCGACGGCCTCGACCCGGCGGTGGTCCGGGGGATTCCGAACGCCCAGAACGCGGCATGGCTCCCGGCCCCGGAGCCCCGGGTGCCGGTGACCCCGGCGGCGCTGGTGGATCTCGCCCGCGCCCACGGCTGCGTCGCTGTGCTCCGCGTCGACCCGCAGGACGCCACTCTGCTCTGCGCCTACCTCGACCGGTCCGCCACGGCCGCCCGGCGGTACGCGGAGTGGGACGCCGCGCGGGCCACGGTGGATCCGTCCCGGCCACTGGTCAGCGAGCCACGGCGGTCCCCCGCAGCCGGGTTCGATCCGGAGGACGCGATCGAGCGGCTGCGCCGGATCCTGCCGCCCTACCTGGTGCCCCACGTGATCGTCACGGCGCCGGCGCTGCCACGGTTGCCCAGCGGCAAGGCCGACCGGAACCGCGCACGGCGGCTGGTGCTCGACCACGTGCAGGCCCGGCAGGGCCGCACCGCGCAGCCGGCCGACCCGCTGGAGGCGGCCGTGCGGGACGCCTGGGCCCGGGTGCTCGGCCATGACGGCTTCGGCCGGGCGGACAGCTTCTTCCGCCTCGGCGGTGACTCGCTCGGCGCGGTACGCGTGCTGGCGGACCTGCGCCGCCGGCTCGGCGTGCGGCTCCGCCTGCCGCAGTTCGTCCAGGCGCCGACGTTCGCCGGACTGTGTGGGCTGGTGCGGACGCTCGTGGCGGCCGAGGACGGCGGGAACAAGTCAGGTTCGCCGACGATGAGGGGAGAGACGCCGTGACGGGTTCAGCGGATGCGCCGGTGGTCGTCGACACGTTGCCCGGGCTGTTCCGGGCGGCGGTACGGACGCATCCGGACCGCCCCGCGGTCAGCGACGGCAACCGCCGACTGACGTATGCGGAACTCGACCGGGAGTCCGACGCCGTGGCCTCCGGGCTACGGGCCCGGGGCGTGGCCGTCGAGGACCGGGTCGGGCTCTACGCCGAGCGGTCCGTCGACCTGCTCGTGGCGGTCCTCGGCATCCTCAAGGCGGGCGCCGCCTACGTCGCGGTGGACAGCCGCTACCCGGACGCCCGGCGCGACCTCATGCTGCATACCAGCGGCGCCAAACTGGTCATCTGCGCGCCGGGCTGGCTCGACCGGCTGCGGGAACTCCCCGTAGACGTGGTCACCCTGGCCGAGGTGACCCGGTCGGAGCCGGCGCCGATGCCGGCCGTCGAACCCGCCAGCGCGGCGAACGTCCTGTTCACCTCCGGCTCGTCGGGGCAGCCGAAGGCGATCGTTCTGGAACACCGGAACCTGGTCTCGCTCGCGCTCAATCCGGGACTGCCCCAGCTCACCCCGGCCGACCGGTCCGGGCAGATCTCCAGCGTGTCGTTCGACGCCTTCAACATGGAGCTCTGGACGGCGCTGGCCGTCGGCGCCGAGGTGGTCGTGCTGCCCGACGTACCGGATCTGCTGGCGGCCGACTTCCAGCGGCAGCTCAGGCGGTACGGGGTCACGGTGATGGTGGTCCCGACGATGGTGGTCAACCAGGTGGTCCGGGCGGACCGCGACGCGTTCGCCCCGCTACGCCTCGTCCGGGTCGGCGGGGACGTGCTCCAGCCGTCCGCCTGCCGCGACCTGCTCGGCGGCCGGTTCTCCGGTGAGCTGTACAACATGTACGGACCGGCCGAGATCACCACGGCCTGCACCGCGCACCTGGTGACGATGGCCGACGCCGAGAGCGACCTGATCCCCATCGGCCGGCCGCTGTCCGGGGTGACCGCCCACGTGCTCTCGCCGGACCTGCGGCCCACCGCCGACGGGGAGATCGGCGAACTGTTCGTCGAGGGACCGGGGGTGGCCCGTGGCTACCAGGACCAACCGGAGCTGACCGAGGAGCGGTTCCGCACGCTCACTGGCAACGACGGTGCTCCGGTCCGGGCCTACTGGACCGGTGACCTGGTCCGTCGCCGGCCCGACGGCGTACTGGAGTTCATCGGCCGGGCCGACGACCAGGTGAAGATCCGGGGTTACCGGGTGGAACCGGGCGAGGTGGAGCGGGGCCTGCGCCGCCAGCGGCAGGTGCAGGAGGCGGTCGTCCTGCCCGACGGTACGGGTGACGACCGGCGGCTGATCGCCGTCGTGGTGGTCGACGGCACGCCCAGCGTCGCGGAGTTGCGGGCCCAGGCCGAAGGCGACCTGCCGGACTTCATGGTGCCCAGTCACTTCATCGTGGTGCCGCAGATCCCGGCCACCGACCACGGCAAGCGGGACATGCCGGCGCTGCGCGAACTGCTGGACGCCCACCGCCTGCGCCGGGACAGCTACCTGCCGCCGGGTACGGACACCGAGCGGTATCTCGTCGAGTTGTGGGAGCGGCTGCTCGGGGTGGAGAACATCGGCAGCAACGAGAACTTCTTCGCGTTGGGTGGCCATTCCCTTCAGGCCTTCCAGATGCACCGGCGGATCAGCCGGGACCTCGGGGTGAAGCTGCCGTTCCAGGCGCTGCTGTCCAACACCGTCCTGGCCGAACTCGCGGCCCTGATCGACCAGTCCGTGGCGGGGGGCGACCCGGCGTGACGGGCGCAGCGGGCATCGACCTCACCGCCGTCGACCTGTTCGTCCGGGGCGCGCGGTCGAACTTCATGCTCGGCATCACCTCCCTCCCGGTGCGGGTCGTCTGAGTCGGGCGGTCCCGCCGCTGTTCCGCTGCACTGCCCCGCCACCAGGAGAGTGAGACCGATGGACAGCCCGTACGCCCTCGGTGACCGGATCGAACAGGTCGTCGCGACCCGCGTCCGCCAGCGGCCCGACGCGACGGCGGTCCAGCAGGGGGAACGCCGGGTCAGCTACGGCGAGCTGTGGGCGCAGGCGTCCACGGCCCAGGAGGCAGTCCGAGCCGGCGGTGTATCGGCCGGTGACGTCGTCGCCGTGCACATGGAACGCACCCCGGAGCGGGTGGCGGCCTTTCTCGGCGTGCTGCTGGCCGGGGCCGCGTACCTGCCCCTGGATCCCCGGTGGCCCAGGGACCGCGTCGACGGGGTGGTGGCACGCAGCGGCGCGTCCCTGGTCATTACCGACGACGAGCAGCGCTTCGCCGGGACCGGTCTGGTCAGCCTCTCGCCGGACGTGTTCACCGGGTCACCCCGGCCGGTGGCGCCCGACGCGCCGACCGGTCGACCCGGACTCGACGGTGCCGCCCCGGCCAGCGTGTTCCACACCTCGGGCTCGACCGGCCGGCCCAAGGGCGTTCTCTCCCCGCACCGCGGCACCTGCCGGGTCCTGGTCAACTCGCCGACCATCCCGCTGGATTCGACCACCGTGTTGTTGCAGGCCGTACCGGTGCCGTGGGACATGCACTCGTTGGAGCTGTGGGGGGCCCTGCTCAACGGCGGTCGCTGTGTGCTGATGGACCGCGACCAGCCGGCCCTGGACGCCGAGGCGCTGCGCGCCGGGATCGCCCGGGGGGTGAACACCCTCTGGGTGACCAGCTCGTTGTGCAACGTCTTCGCCGACGAGTGCCCGGAGCTGTTCCGCGACATCCGGGTCCTGGTCGTCGGTGGGGACCGGGTGTCCGCCCCGCACCTGCGCCGGATTCTCGACGCCGCACCGGAGCTGCATCTGGTGAACCTCTACGGGCCAGCGGAGTGCTCGATGGCGGCGACCACCCACGTGGTGACCCACGCCGACCTGGTGGACGGCACCGACGACGTGCCCATCGGTCGGCCGGTGCCGCAGACCGGGGTGGTGCTCCTCGACGGCACCGGGGAGATCGCACTCTCCGGTGACGGGCTGGCCCTGGGCTACCTCAACGACCCGGACGAGACCGCGCGCCGGTTCTTCGACCGGGACGGTGTCCGTTACTACCGCACGGGTGACCGTGGCGAACTCGGCCCGGACGGCGAGTTGCGGTACCGGGGCCGAATCGACCGGCAGTTCAAGATCCGTGGTGTGCGGATCGAGCCGGGCGAGGTCGAGGCGGTGCTGCGGTCGTACCCGTCGATCGCCTCGTGCGCGGTGCTGCGGGTGACGCGGCGCGCCGGTGACGCGGAGCTGGCCTGCGTCTTCAGCTCCACCGACGGGCGCCCGGTGGACCTCGCGCCGCTGCGCGACTTCGCCGCGCGCACCCTGCTCGACGCGATGATCCCGACCCGGTTCCACCAGGTCAGCCGGCTACCGCTGACCCCGAACGGCAAGCTGGACCAGGCCGAGCTGCACCGGCTGGTGTCGCACGCCCCGGCCGGGGCCGCCGACGACGCCGTGGACCCGCTGATGGCGGAGGTACGCGACCTGCTCGACCTGCCGGAGGTGACGGCCTCCGACGACCTGCTGGCAGCGGGCGCCACCTCCCTCGACGCGATCCGGCTCGCCGCCCGGCTGACCGGCCGCCTCGGTGTCCGTTGCACGATCGCGGACATCTACCGGCGGCGCTCGCTGGCCGGCATCGTCGACGCGCTCGACGCGACCGCGCCACGGGCCGCGACGCCGCTGGTGCCGCTGGCCGCCAGCGGCCCGGCCCCGCTCTCCCACGCGCAACGCCGGTTCTGGCTCGCCGAGCAGACCGCCCCCGGCCAGGCCGACAACATGCTGGTGCTGGCCTATCTGATGACCGGCACCCCGCATCCGGACGTGCTGCGGCAGGCGTTGACCGACGTCGTACGGCGCAATCCGGTGCTGCGCACCAGCTACGGCTGGGACGACGACTTCCCGATCCAGCAGGTGCTGGACGGCGACGCCGTCGTGCTCAGCGTCGAGGATGTGGTCCTCCCGGCGGCGGCCACGGTCCAACTGGCCGCCGAGCAGGCGACCATGGACTGGTGGAGCCGCCCGTTCGAGCTGGAGGACGAGATCCCGGTCCGGGCCCGGATCTGCCGGCTCGACGAGGGTCGGCACCTGCTCTGCCTGCACGTGCACCATGTCGCGTTCGACGGCTGGTCCGAATCGGTCTTTCTGGCGGACCTCGCCGACGCGTACGCGGCCCGTCTCGCCGGGGAGGACAGCCCGACTCCGGGCGAGCCGGTCTCCTACCGGGACTTCGCGGTGTGGGAGCAGGCGAACCTGGAGCACTGGGGTCGTACCGAACTGCCCTTCTGGCGGGACACCCTCAAGGGTGCGCCGGCCCCGTTTCTGCCGCGTCCGTCGGCCGTGGGTGAGGGGCCGCGGCGGGAACTCGAACTGGAGGTGGCGGCGGAGACGGTGGCCGCCCTGCATCGGGCCGCCGCCGCGAACGGGGGACCGCCGGTGTCGGCCCTGATCACCGCCACCGGCAGGGCGGTGGCCGCCGTTTTCGGGGTACCCGACCTGCGTATCGGCACGGTTACCGCTGGCCGCTTCGACACCGAGACCGAGCGGATCATCGGGTACTTCGTCAACCCGCTCGCGGTGCCGGTGTACGACGTGCCGGACAGCGAGCCCGGAGCGCTGCTGCGGGCGGTCAGCGACAGTACGGTGGCTGCTCTGGAGCATGCCCGGATCCCCTTCGACGAGCTGGTCCGGGAGCTGCGGCCGGACCGGTCCCGGCATCCCTTCTTCCAGGTCTGGGCGGTGCTCCAGGCGGAGACGCCACCGGTGACGATGGGCGCGGACGTCGTTGTCGAACGGGTTCGGGTCCGGCCCCCCACCACCGCCGTCGAGCTGATGTTCGAAGCGTTTCCCCGCCCGGACGGTTCCTGGTCGCTGATCATGCTGTGGCGGGCCGACGGGATGACCGAGGACACCGCCGTGCGCCTGCTCGCCGAGATGGACGACGCCCTGCACACGCTGGGATGACGCACATCAACCCTGTCACCACTTCCGTGGACGCAACCAACCGGTGCCGGCCCCGGAAGCGTGAACGAACATGTCCGTCGTAAGCCGCTGTCTGAGCTGCCGTGGCCAGCGCTGGCCCGGGAACCGTGATTGATCTTTCTGACACCAGGTCTGAGATACCCAGACCGGAGGCGAGTTGCGGCAGCAGGCCCGCGGGGATGGTCTCAGTGAAGATCGCCAGGAACCCGGCTGCCGCGAGCGCGGGCAGTGCCGCCCAGGGCAGCCGCGGCGGCGCGACAACGCCCGTTGTTTCGGTGTCCGCGGTCACTGGTCGGTCTCGGTGAAGTCGCGGTGGCGCTGGAGGTCAGCGAGCGAGGCCCAGTCGTCGCGTCCGTGCCCGGTATCGATGGCCTCGGTCAGCAGTTCGGAGAGCAGATCGCCCAGGGGTAGTCGCAGTCCGGTCGCTGCGGCCTGGGTGCGAGCGAGGTCGACGTCCTTACGGCCCAGCACGGGCGTGAACCCTGCGGGTGTGTACTTCTCGGCGGCGATGAGCCGGCCGTAGTTCGTGTAGACGGGGCCCGGAGTGATGGTCGAGGTGAACAGCTCCACCACGGTGCCGGCGTCGATGCCGCCGCGCTCGACGATGCTGACCGCCTCCGACATCGACTGGATAGCCGAGGCGATGAGCACCTGCCCGGCGACCTTCACGACGTTCGCCTGCTGCGGCTGTTCGCCCACGGACCACACGCGAGCGCTGACCGCCTCCAGCAGGTGTCGTACCCGCTCGATCAGGTCGGGGGCTGCGGCGGTGACGATGTTGAGCTTGGCGGCCTCGGCGACGGGCACGCCGCCGAACATCGGCGCTGCCACGTACCCGACGCCCTGCTCGGCGTGCCCTGCGGCGGCTTCCTCGGCCAAGGCAGGGCTGATCGTGGCGAGGTTCACGTGCACTGCTCCCGAAGGGGCCGCGACGAGCGCTCCGCTGTCGAGGAACACCTCACGCACCGCCTGATCGTCGGCGAGCACCGAGAACACCATGGGCGAGGAGACGAACACCTCTCGGGCATGTGCCACCTCCACGGCACCCATGCCGAGCAGCGGCGCGAGCTTGGTCTGATCGCGGTTCCACACCGCCACCCTGTAACCGGCCTTGATGAGGTTGCGCGCGATCGCCGTCCCCATCCCGCCGGTACCGACCACAGTCACATCAGCAGTCATCTCCCACACCCTTCTGTTGGAACCGTTTCAAGCGGTTCCATACTAGCATCGACTTGCCGAGTGGAACTGCTTAAGGTGGTTCCATGGTCAAGGCGGAGGATGTGAAGGTGCGTGAGCACGTGAGTGAGGTTCCGGCGTTCCGGCTCGACAACGAGCAACTCGCGTTCCGGTTCACCGCCACCCTCAGCGACCGCAGCGGACAGCCCGTGGAGCGCCTGCCCGATGCCGGTCGCCTGGATGACTGGCTCGCAGCGAATCGCCTGGGACTGGGCGGTGAGAGGGCGGTCGGGTCAGATCTGGTCCTGGCTCGGCGCCTCCGTGAGGCCATCCATCGCGCCGGCTCCGACGTCGCCGCAGGATCCCCGGCCCGACGCGCCGATGTGACGCTCATCAACATGCTCGCCCGGGAATCTCAGTCGTTCCCCGTGCTCACCGAGGACGGCATGCGATGGCAGACCGAGGCCGGCAGCCAAGTGCAGGCCAGTCTCGGCCTCATCGCCCGTGACGCGATCCTCGCTCTGGGCGGCGAGCAGCGAGACCGGGTCAAGGCCTGCGAGAACTCGGACTGCGGCGGCCTGTACGTCGATACCAGCCAGGCCCGCAATCGCAGATGGTGCTCGATGAACACCTGTGGCAACCGTGCCAAGAAGGCCAAGTTTCGCCACGGCCGCACCTCCGCGGGGAACTGATCCGCGCCCGTCCTCACCGCTCAACGGGGGGGCGGACGGGCGCCGCCCATGCCGGTGGCGCCGATGATCGTGAGCTTCATGCGGGGAGTCCTTTCGAGGTTCGACGGCGCTGGGCGAGCTGCCCGCACGCCATGGCGGCCAGCGCGAGGGCGAACCCGGCGATCTGGACGGCGGTGAGTGCTTCTGCGGCGATGACGGCACCGAGGACGGCCGCGACCAGCGGCGAGAGCAGGCCGAGCAGCGCGGTCGGGGCGACGGGCAGTCTGCGGATGCCGGAGAACCAGACCGTGTAGGTCAGCAGTGCGCCGACGAGACCCAGCCAGGCGTAGCCCGCGACGGCTGGTGCGTCGATCCCGGGAGGGATGCCGTCGATCATCAGGGCGGGGATCAGCAGGAGCAGGCCGGCGGCGGTGAGCTGCCACCCGGCGAGCCCGATCGCGATGAGGCCCTCGGGGCGGCCCCACTTCTTGGTCAGCACGACGCCGGTGCCCATCGACGCCGCCCCGGCGATGCCGGCGATGATGCCGATCGGGTCGAGCCCCGCGCCTGGGCCGAGGACGACCATGCCCACGCCGACCATCCCGGCCAATCCCCAGGCGGTCCGCCAGGCGGAGAGCTTCTCGTGCAGGATCGCGACGGCGAGGAACGCGACGAGGATCGGCTGGGTCGCCCCGAGCGTGGCCGCGACCCCGCCGGGCAGGTGCTGGGCGGCGACGAACAGCAGCGGGAAGAACGCGCCCATGTTCAGCACCCCGAGCACCGCGCTCCTCCACCACCACGCGCCCCGCGGCAGCCGACGCGCCAGCGCCAGCGCGATCAGCCCGGCAGGCAAGGAGCGCATCAGCGCGGCGAACAGCGGATGCCCCTGCGGCAGAAGGTGCGTGGTGACGATATAGGTCGTGCCCCACACGGCCGGAGCGATCGCGGTAAGGGCGGCCCACCCCGCCCGAGACGTCGAGGACGCTGCTCCAGGCAGGACGGGGACGGGAGTGGCTGCTGTGCTCACCCATCCATCGTCGGCCGAGAACGATCATGGGTCCAAGACATGCTTCTCATGGCAGCGATCACCATTCATGATGAATTCATGGAGTTGCAGCAGCTGCGGTATGTCCTGGCCGTCGCCGAGGAGCGGAACTTCACCCGCGCCGCCGAGCGCTGCCACATCGTACAGTCGGCGATGAGCCACCAGATCAAAGCCTTGGAACGCGAGATCGGCGTGCAGCTGTTCGCCCGCACCAGCCGCCGGGTCGAGCTCACCGCCGCAGGGGCCGCGTTCCTGCCCGCCGCCCAGGCGAGCATCGACGCCGCCGACCGCGCCATCGCCGACGCCGCCGCCGCGACCGGCGAGCTGCGCGGCACCCTCACCATCGGCGTGATCCCCACCGTCACCGCCGTCGACATCCCCGCCGCGCTGGGGCGCTTCCGGCGGGCGCATCCCGCCGTGCGGATCAGGCTGCGCAGCGGCGGCAGCGACGAGTTCATCACCGCCATCAGCGCCGGCACGATGGACGTGGCCGTCCTCGGCCTGCCCGACAGCACCCCGCCACGCGGTGTCGCCTCCCACGAGCTGGCCCGCGAACGCCTTGTCGCCGTGGTCAGCACGCAGCACCGGCTCGCCGAACGCCGCTGCCTGCGCCTGGACGAGCTGGCCGAGGAGACCTTCGTGGACTTCCCCGCAGGCACCCCGGGACGCGCCCCCTCCGACCTCGCGTTCGACGCGGCGGGCATCCCCAGGGACATCGCATTCGAGGCGATGAGCACCGACCTCATCCTCGACCTCGTCCGCAACGATCTCGCGGTCGCGCTGCTCTCGCCCGGCGTCGTCCCCGCCAACGACACCCTCCGCACGATCACCCTCACCGGCGGACCGACCAGGATCGAGCACCTCGCCTGGAGCAGCTTCAACCCCAGCCCGGCCGCCACCGCATTCCTCGGACTAATCCACACAGCAGAACCGTCGGCCTGATCCACCGGCAGACGGACCTGAGCTGCATCGGTCGCTCGCTGTTGCCTCCGGCGTCCTTGAACGACTCGGCACCGACCGCGACGGGAACCCCGCATCCGGAGCGCACAAGGATACCCGTGAATGACAAACCTGGTCGCCGGACCCGGTGATTGAGGGGGTTTCGGGGGAGGTTCGAAAGTTCATAGGCAAACATCAAAGTCCTGGCCAGCATTTCTGCTGGTCAGGACTTTGCATCTGTCAGGTCGACCGGATTCGAACCGACCACCCTTGACCCCCAGGACGATTTGCTAAGCGTTGCCGCACGTCACGCACGCTATCCCCATGATCAGACCGTTCAGCCGACGGCCCATCGTCCGTCATCACGCATCACGTGTGATCCCCACGTGGTCCCCGAGATTTGCGCAGACGGCTGCACGTCGCACGGTTCAGAAAAGAACACCATCACGTATAGCAAAAGATTGTATAAGGGTTGTAGTAGTCGTGGTAGCCCCAATGCGGGGTTGAACGCTGCGTCGCACAAGCAGTAGTGAAATTAACGTACGAGTCGCTAGTCGTCGGGCCGCTGGTACACCGCCATCCGTTGATGTTGTTGTACCGGATCACGGAGTGCATTCCATAGGTTCCTTGACAATAACTCTCGACGTTCACTCCACCGACTATGCCAGCATGTGCGGCAGAAGCGCCGACCACGGGGGCCACGGCCGCCGTGGTCGCGATCACTGCGATGTGCAGCGCTGTGCGGATCTTACTCATCAAACCCACACCCCTTCCATCAGTGAGCCGAAATACCCTTGATTGCCAGAACAGTGATCAGTGCATCTTCTCACAGGGACGGGCTGACCGGCAAGAGCCACGCATCGATGTGTTCGGGCCGAGTGGGCCCCGAATGATCCCCAACCATGGTATATTTTTGGACAGCTTCACTTCACCAGGCCGAACGGCCCATCACGGTGGTAGCGCGCTGTTGAGCTAACGCGAACCCGGCCAGCACGATAATGATTTTCGAGGCCATTGGCCACCGCCTGACGCCCCCGGACTATCACCGAGACTCGAACCTGAGTCCGCAGTTTAATACGCGCCGAGTGGCTGCGGTGACGGGCCAATGAGGGCGGTTGCCTTTCCATCGTGCTGCTTGAATAGCGCCACGCCCCCGGAGGTGAACGGGCTATAGATCCTCTTGTCAAGCACCACGCCCCGGTCCACATGCGGGCGCAACTCCGACACGAGATCAATATCGGGGAAGACTGAAGTCGCTGCCAGCCAAAGAAGCGCTCGAAGGGAATGCCAGGATAGTTCAGGTAGCGGGAAAAAGCGTGTCGCCGCCGGCTGCCCGCCAGTGGCGTACAAGGTCGACAACGACAGGAACGATGTGCGCTGACTACTCCCGCACGAATCCTTTTTGCATGTCGGTCACGACAAGCACATGGCGATCCGATGTCATTTGACTCAACCGCGGTCCGTGTCACGGAGAGTTTCGATGGCTTGGTCCAGGGCTGGCATTAGGTCACACGCCCGCAGGATCACCCGGCGCATCGCCTGATGCTGTCCGGGCTTCCTCAGGCGAGAAACAGTGAGCCATTTTCATCGTGGCGGGCGGTGCTTCGTATCGATAGCTTGAGACAGGACGACTGGGCGGGCTACAGCCCGGTGAACGGGAAGATTCATTTGGCGTGCGCTGCGGAGATCACCTGCACCCAGGCATCCTCGACGATCGCCCCTATCCGACAGGAACTGGGTGCGGGACTTCCCGTGGTGGCACCGTTAGAGGTCGAGCCGGATCTGCCGGATCGCCTGCTGAATCCAGCGGTTCCCGTCGGATGCTTCCAACCGCGCGAGCTCCCGCTGGAACTCTGATGCCCTGGGCTCGGGGACGTTCAGGAGTTCCAACGCACCGATCCTTGCTCCGACATGTGATGAACACAGCCAGGGGTAGTAGGCCGCCCGACCGCTGTGGATGATGGCCCGGGTCCGGGTGACGAACTCGGACAGGTGCGTGTCATCAGGGCGCAGGGGCGCGGGGTGGAACGGGCCGTCGTCGCCGACACAGCTCAGCAGGAGGCTGAGCGCCTCGGCGGCCACCTCGGGCCGTTCACTGCGGCAGAGTTGCCGGCGTGGCGGAGGCCGTCTTCGGCATAGGCGAGGGCGTCGCGGTGGTTGCCGGTGTAGAAGGCGATCAGGCTTTGGGTGGCGCGGGCCCAGGCCCGGGTGTCGGGTTGTCGGGCGGCGTGGGCGAGGTCGAAGGCCTCGGCGGCGTAGGCGTGTGCGACGCGGAAGGCGCGTAGGTCCAGGGCGAGGGCGGCGAGGAGCCCGGACAGGTGCGCGGCGGCGCTGTAGAGCCGGACGCGTTGTGGAGGGTGCTGCCGGGCGGCCATCAGCTGGTCGACGCAGGCCCGCAGTGGACGCAGCCGGGCGACGAGGGTGGCTGGTGGGCAGCGTTCGTTGTCGGCGATCGCCTGCCGGATCTCGTGCTCCAGGCGTGCCAGCCGCGCGTCGTCGTCGGTGGCGGTGGTCAGCGTGGTCCGGCGGGCGGTGATGGTGTCCTCAGGCTCCCACCACACCGCTGCGCTGTCGCTGATCCTGCTGTCCGGAGCCGCCGGGCGGCGGCGGTGGTTCAGGTCGGCGATGCGGTCGTACTCGGCGGTCAGCACGCCACCGGTGCGCAGCGCCTGGTCGCAGCGGGTCCAGAATGGCCGTTCGGGGTGCTGCCGCCCGGTTTCGGTGTTCGCCACCGAGCTGCGCCCGTACTGCACTAGCCGGGCGAGCCGGTGCTGGGTGTGGCCGGCGTCTTTACGCAGGTGGGCGAGGTGGCGGCCGAGCGCGCGGCGGGCGGCGTTGATCTCGTCGTGGTCGGCCATCGTTGCCACCCCCGTCGCCGCGGTCACGATGAGCGAACACCATAGCCGCCCCCGGTGACAATTTCCGAGCTGCCGGAGACGGCCCCGCCCCGCCGTCGGCGGTGGTCGCGTGGTTCTCGGCGCCGGTGTCGGCAGGTCGGGGCGGCGGTGCTATCGACGTCGGGGTGGCGTCGGAGATGGCGTCGGCATCTGCCGACAATGTCGGCGCACGGCGCTGCGGGCGTGTCGCCCCTGCCGCGCCCTACCGTCCCTGCATGCCCTCCGAACGCCGCGATGTCACCGCAGACCTGCCTCGTAAGCGGATGGCCGCCGGGCTGCTGATCACCGACGCGGACGAGCGGGTTCTGCTGGTCGAACCGGTCTACAAAGCCGAGTGGGAGATCCCCGGCGGATGCGTCGAGGCTGACGAGTCGCCGTACCAGGCCGTGATCCGGGAGTGCCGGGAGGAACTCGGTCTGGCCCTGTCGCCAGGCCGGCTACTCGTCGGGGACTGGGTGCCGGCACGCGAGGGGCGTACCGAGGGCCTCATGGTCATCTACGACGGCGGCACCCTCGACGCCACCGAGGCTAATCGGATCGTGGTGCCGCCGGGCGAGTTGAAGGGTTGGGCGTGGTGCGACCCGCCACGGACCGGCCAACTGGTACGGCCGCTGCTAGCCCGCCGGATCGCCGAGGCGCTGCGCGCCCGCGCTGACGGGTGTTGCTACTACCTCGAAGACGGCGTCAGGGTCACCTGACCGCAGGCAACCTGGGGCTCTTCCTGCGAAAGGCGCAGCTTCGGCGGTGCCAGCCGAGATCGCCGACGGGGCCTGTGCGTCCCGCCGTCCGCCATCGAAACACCGCCGCCGTCGTTCACCCTGCTCACCTCCGGGAGGTACCGCCATGACCAAAACCGTTAACCCCGATCGGACGTCCGCCCGTCTCGAACCGCCACAGCGGGATTCGGTGCTGCCGGAGTTGCGGGAAGTGTGGTGGGAGACCGGGGTGCGGGCCAGGGCGCAGGCCGGCCTGTTCGCCGTCTTCTCCGAGCTGCCGCGGCTGGTCTGGGCCGCGCTCGTGGTGAGCTGGCGCGCCGACCGGGTACGGACGTCGGTGGTGGCGGCCACGACGGTGGGCGCGGGCGTGATGGCGGCGTTCGGGCTCCTCGCCACCCAGCGCGTGCTGGTGGAACTGTTCGCCGGCGGACCGACCGCCGACAAGGTCACCGCCGCGCTGCCCGCCCTGGCCACGCTCGCGGCGGTGACCGCGTTGCGCGCCGGCATGGCCACGGCCATGGGGTACGCGCAGAACGGCCTGACCCCGAAGGTGGACCGGGAGGTCGAACGCGGCCTGTTCGAGGTGACCACGGCGGTACGGTTGGAGGCTTTCGACGCCGACGCGTTCGCCGACGACATGGAACGCGCCTCCCGCGGCGCGAACTCCACCACCGGCCTGGTGCAGGCGTCGATGAACCTGCTCGCCGGCCTCGCCGGTGTCCTCGCCGTCGCCGTCGCCGTGGTGGTGGTCCACCCGCTGCTGTTGCTCGCCCTGCTCGTGGCGACGGTGCCGAACGGGTGGGCGTCGCTGCGCGCCGGGCATCTGCGCTACCAGACCTACGCCGCCGGGTCGGTACGCCGCCGGCGGTTGTGGCTGCTGCACCGGCTGATGGCCGAACGTGACTCCGCCCCCGAACTGCGCTCCTACGGGCTGCGCGGTTTCCTGCTCGACCAGTACGACCGGGTCATGGCCGTCGAGACCGGCATCCAACTCGCCCTGGCGCGGCGGGTCACCACGACCACCACCGTCGGCGCGATGATCGGCGGGATCGCCACCACTGCGGTCTACGTCCTGCTCGGCCTGCTGCTCATCGACGGGCAGATTCCCCTCGCCGCCGCCGCGACCTGTGTCATCGCCGTCCAGTCCGCGCAACGCTCGCTGTCCGTGGTCACCTTCCAGGTCGACCGCGTCTACACCGAGGGCCAGCATTTTCGCGACTACACCGGCTTCATGACCCGCGCCGCCGACTACCTGCCACCACACACCGGCCCGGCCGCCGAGACGCCGGCGACAGACCGGCTGCGGGAGATCACCGTAGACGCGGTGAGCCTCCGCTACCCCGACCGCGACACCGCCGCCGTCGACCAGGTCACCCTGACGATCGAGGCCGGGCAGACAGTGGCGTTCGTCGGGGAGAACGGCTCCGGCAAGTCCACCCTTGCCACCATGATCGCCACTCTCCGCACGCCCACCGGAGGCGGCGTCCGTTACAACGGCCGACCAGTCGACGAGTGGGGCGTCGACGCGCTGCGGGCGCGGATCGGGGTCGTGACGCAGGAGTACCACAAGTGGCCGTTCACCGCCGCCACGAACATCGCCATCGGCGACATCACCACCACCGCCGAGCAGGACCGGATCGAGGCCGCCGCCGACCGCGCCGTCGCCCACGACATGATCACCGAACTGCCACACGGGTACGAGACGCTGCTCGACCGCACCTTCGCCGGGGGCCAGGACCTCTCCGGCGGTCAGTGGCAACGCATCACCGCCGCCCGCGGGTTCCTGCGCGACGCCGACCTGCTCATCATGGACGAACCGTCATCCGCCCTCGACCCCCGCGCCGAGGACGCCCTGTTCCAGGCCATCCGCGACCGGCAAGGACGTGGCATCACCATCCTGATCACCCACCGGCTGGCCAACGTCCGCCACGCCGACCGCATCTACGTCCTGCACCACGGCCGCCTCGTCGAGGCCGGCACCCACGCTGACCTCATGAGCGCCGACGGACGGTATGCCGAGCTGTTCACCCTCCAAGCCGCCGGCTACGACACCACCGCGCCAGCCGCGACGGTGCCCCGACAGACCGCAACCGCCTGACGGAGCACGCCATGACGACGTCGAACCCCACGAAGCTCGTGCCCCCAACGTTGGTGATCATTCGGGGAAACTCCGGCAGCGGGAAGACCACGGCCGCCCGCGAGGCCCGACGCCGCTTCGGGCGCGGTGCGGCCCTGCTGGAGCAGGACTACCTGCGGAGAACCGTCCTCCGGGAACACGACAGTGCCAGCATCGACCCGGTAGCCCCGGCGTTCATCACCGCGACCGCCCGCACCGCACTCGACCTCGGCTACCACGTCATCCTCGAAGGCATCCTGCACACCGAACGCTACGCCACCGCGCTGCACCAGCTCATCACCAGCCATCCCGGACCGGTCGCCGTCTTCTACCTGGACGTGTCCTTCGACGAGACCGTCCGCCGCCACCTCAACCGGGCCGAACCCATCCCCGTAACCCCCGACGAGATGCGCCGCTGGTACACCCACCGCGACCTGCTCGACATCCCCGGAGAAACCGTCATCCCCGAGACCAGCACCCTCGCGCAGACCGTGACCACGATCCTGCACGCCAGCGGCCTCACCGACGCCTCCCCGCAGACGCCCTGCCCACGACGGTGCCGACACTGCGTGGGCAAAGCCGACCAGACGACCCGGACGACAGGGAGGCAGGTCATACCGGGCCGGGCGACCGAGGTCCCCGGCTGGGGACGGTCAAAAAGGTAACGGGGCTACCACATCACACGATGCGGGCACCCCCGGCACCTCCCTCGCTCCGTAGATCATCATGCCGATACGACCCGAACGGGTTCAGAAGAGTCCCTCCCGAGAAGCTCACCGTGATCAAGGCCTCGTTGCACCGGTCTGTCGGGGGTGTTGCTGCAACGATGCAGGACGTGGGAACTGCGGAAACTACGATGCCTGCCATCTCGCCCCTTGCTGGCGAGCCGATCAAGCGTGCCGATGCCGAGCGGCTCGCGGGAGTGCTGAAGGCCTTCGCCGACCCGGCCCGGCTGCGACTGCTCAGCCTGATCCAGTCGTCTCCGGAGGGCGAGGCGTCCGTGACTGACCTCACCGCGCCGCTTGGGCTCTCCCAGCCGACCGTGAGTCATCACCTTCGGATCCTCACCGAGGCCGGCCTGCTCGAGCGTGAGAAGCGCGGTGTCTGGGCGTACTACCGCCTGGTGCCGTCCGCGATCGCGGCGATCGCCGACCTGCTGACGCCACCGCGCAAGCGGGCGACGAAGAAGACCCGCTGACTGGCGCCGTCGAAGACCGGTGCCATGCCGCCTGACCCGGGGTCGTGCTCGCCTGCTCCCGGGCCTGGCACCGTCAGACGGAGGCTACGCCGCAGAACGCCGCAGGGAGATCGCAAATGACCGTCGGAGGCCGTCCCGCGATGCTCGCGGGACCAGGCGAACCAACGGCGTTCCGCCGTGCCGCCTCGGCAAGCAGCATCCGCAGGCCTCCGGCGACGCCGGCCCACCCGGTGACTGGGCTCGCGAACGGCAGTCGGACGTCGGTGTGACCGCCGACCGCCTCGGCGCGGAGCACGATGCCGTCGGCGTCGACAGCAACCGGGATGACTCGCGTCGACCTGGCTGTCAACACCGGATCGATCAGGGTCGCGAGTTGGTCGAGAACGTCGTTGTGCTGTAGGGCGAGGTGCGGTAGATAGACGGCTTCCATGGTGGCGAGCGGATCCGGTCGCGCAGCACGGTAGGCACTGACGCTGACGTTGGCCTCGTCGAGGTTGCGGAGGAGGCCGACCTCGACCGGTTCCACCGCCCACAGCGCGACAGGAGGCAGATCGAGCAGGGACATGACGGTGTCGCCGTCGCACGCGTCCAGGCTGACCGGATCGAAGCGATGGGCCGTGCCCAACACCCACACCTTGGCCCGTACCCGGGACCGCGCGGCGACCGGAACAAGCTGGGTCACGTCGAGCCGTACCGCACCCGGCCGACCACGCGCGGCGACCAGCAGACCGCCGGTTCGGGTCATCGCATCGACCGCGAGGATCACCGTGCCGTCGGGCAGGACGGCATGTGCCCCCATGAGGTCAACGGCGGTGTCGCCGAGCCGGAGTCGCAGGGAGGGCGCAGCGGACAAGGCAGAACGGGCTGTCACCGCGCCTGAATCAGTCAGTACGGCGCGTGCTGCTGGCACCCCTGCTGTCGCGTTGGCGGCACCAGCGGAAGCGCCCGCCAGTGCCGCCGGCCGCCCGGCTGGATGGAACACCATGTCGGGCCCCCTTGGCCATGACGTGAAGAAAAACCTGACCCAGGGGGACGACATTAGTAGGTAAGGCTAACCTTGCCAAGCCGCTGTGTGCCGTGGAACTCCGCCTGCCGGCCGTCAGGCAGGCTGGTAGGTGAGGCAGTCGCTGACGGTGGCGCCGGGACCGACGGTGATGGACTTGGCCTTGCAGGCGAGGTTGGTGTTGTAGACGCACTCGGAGCGCGCGCACGCGCCCACGGAGCCGGTCACCTCCGCGATCCCGGCGGACACCGAGGACTCCACGAACGTCGCGCAGGAGGCGGCATCACCCGCCGAAGCCACGGTGATCGCTGGAGCGTGACAACCGTTGTCATTGAAACTGCACGCCGTGGCGGTGCACTCCTGCACCGGGGGCGACTGTAGCAACGTTTTCATTGGTGCCTCCTTCATCTGATCCTGGACAACGGAACATTCCACCCCGGCGCATGCTTGGCGGTTAGTCAGTCTTCGCCGCGCGACCGGGAGGTAAACCATCGCCGGTGCCCATCAATCCGCACCTGAGTTGCTCAGTTGCCACCTTAGCAGCGGACCGTCGACCGGGCAGGCTTGTCTCAATTCCAGTCGGGTGCCGCAGTCGGCAAGATAAGCCTTACCTTTGTTAGGTCAGGCTTGCTTTGTTTTTGGTATTGAAGCCTTGCCGGCCACCCAATTCAAGGAGGAAAGCGATAACTCGGCGGAGGCCGCCACCGACGCAATGGCCAGGCGACGTCGCCGGGATCCGCGTGGCGCTGGGCCCCTGGCAGTGGCACCGAGGTGCGGCTGCGGGTGCTTCAGGCCGGCCCGGACGCTGCCGCGCCCGCACGACCTGCTTCGGCGGTCAGCTTCGCACCCGGCGCGATCGTCATCCGGACCGGCCGGGACTACTCGCGTTGGTGATGGCTGCCCGGAGCGACGCGGGCGAAACTGATCAGGCGGTTGGTGGGGGCGGAACCCGTTTACGCAGCGGCCGGAGGGGACAACATGACCGCGGTTTCCCTGCGTCTGAGAGACCATTCGTACGACGTACTCATCGGCCCGGGCGTCCGGACGGCGCTCGCCGGCGTCATCCGGCGGCTGGGCGCCGAGCGAGCCGTCGTCGTGTCGGCCCGCCCCCGGGAATGGGTGCCCGACACCGGGGTGCAGAGCCTGGTGCTGCCCGCGCACGACGGCGAGCACGACAAGACCCTCGGTACGGTGGAGGCATTGTGCGGTGAGTTCGCCCGGTTCGGGCTGACCAGGTCGGACGTGGTCGTCTCGTGCGGCGGCGGTACCACCACCGACGTGGTCGGGCTGGCGGCCGCGCTGTACCACCGGGGCGTACCGGTGATCCATCTGCCCACGTCCCTGCTCGCCCAGGTGGACGCCAGCGTCGGCGGGAAGACGGCGGTGAACCTGCCCGCCGGCAAGAACCTGGTCGGCGCGTACTGGCAGCCCAGCGCGGTGCTCTGCGACACCGACTACCTGTCGACCCTGCCGCTGCGGGAGATGCTGAGCGGCCTCGGCGAGATCGCCCGCTGCCACTTCATCGGCGCGCCGGACCTGCGCGGGCTCACCCTCGCCGAACAGATCACCGCCAGCGTGACGCTCAAGGCCCGCATCGTGGAGGCGGACGAGCGGGACACCGGAGTGCGGCACCTGCTCAACTACGGCCACACGCTGGGCCATGCGGTGGAGAGAGCCACCGGCTACGCCGTACGCCACGGAGAGGCGGTGGCCATCGGAACGGTGTTCGCGGGACAACTCGCCGGGGCTCTCGGCCGTATCGGGCAGGCCCGGGTGGCCGAGCATCACGACGTGGTCCGGCACTACGGGCTCCCCGCCGCGCTGCCGGCCGAGGCCGATACCGCCGCCCTCCTCCGGTTGATGCGACACGACAAGAAGGCGCTCCGGGGGTTCACCTTCGTCCTGGACGGACCGCAGGGCGCGGCGCTGGTGAGCGACGTCCCGCCGGACGTCGTCGCGAGCGTGCTGGATCGGATGCCGCGAACGCCCGTGGCCGACCTGGTCGCTTCGCCCGGCGGGGCTCGTCGATGACGCACTTTCCCCCGCTGGACGGCCTTCTCGCCGGGCGGCTGGAAGCGGCGTTGCGCAAGCCGGCGGCGCAGCAACCGGTGTGGCCTGATCCGCGCCGGGCACGGGACGCGGTGGCCGCGCTGAGCCGGGCCGAGCCGATCGTGGCGCCGGACGAGACCGCACGGTTGGCCCGTCAGCTGGCCGCGGTGGCCCGGGGCGAGGCGTTCCTGCTGCAGGGAGGCGACTGCGCGGAGACCTTCGCCGACAGCACCGAGGCCCATCAGCGCGCCAATCTCCGAGCGCTGGCCTCCATGGCCTCGGTGCTCGTCCACCGGGCCGGATTGCCCGTCGTCAAGATCGCTCGAATGGCCGGGCAGTATGCCAAGCCCCGCTCCCAGGCCGTCGATGCCCGGGGTCTGCCCGTCTACCGCGGCGACATGGTCAACTCTGTCGAATCCACGCCCGCGGCCCGGGCACCCGATCCTGACCGGATGCTGCGAGCCCACGCCGGCGCCGCCGGCACCATGGGGCTTGTCCGCGAATTCCGTCGGGGCGGCCCCGCCGGCAGCGAGATCTACGTCAGCCACGAGGCGCTTCTGCTCGACTACGAACGGTCGCAGCTGTGGGTGGACACCAGCGGGCCGGAGCCTCGCTTGTCCAGTGGACTGGGGCACTTCCTGTGGATCGGCGAGCGCACCCGCCAGCTCGACGGCGCCCATCTCGCCTTCGCGGAGCTGTTGTCCAACCCCATCGGCATCAAGATCGGTCCGGCGACGACCCCGGAGCAGGCGGTCGAATATGTGCGCCGGCTCGACCCGCACGGCGAGCCCGGGCGAGTCACGCTGGTCAGCCGCATGGGGCACTCCCAGGTCCGTGACGTTCTACCGCCGATCGTGGAGAAGGTCACCGCCTCCGGCTGCCAGGTGATCTGGCAGTGCGACCCCATGCACGGCAACACCTACATGTCGGCGAACGGCTACAAGACCCGCCATCTCCGTCAGATCGTCGACGAGCTCACCGGCTTCTTCGAGGTGCACCGGCGGCTGGGCACCCACCCCGGCGGCATCCACGTGGAGGTGACGGGCGACGATGTCACCGAGTGTCTCGGTGGTGCGCCGGCCGTCGCGGAGAAGGATCTACCTGCCCGGTACGAGACGGCGTGTGATCCCCGCCTGAACGCGCGGCAGGCGGTGGGGCTCGCCTTCGTGGTCGCGGAGATGGTCGGGGCGTCCCGGACGTAGCGGACGCGAACTCAACTCGGGCAGCTGGGCGACCCGGAATCGCCGTGCATCCCGTCCGCGAGTTCGTTCCACATGACCGCCAGCTCCAGCCGGGACTTGACGCCGATCTTCTGGAATATCTTCCGGAGGTGGAACGCCACGGTGTGCCGGGAGAGGAACATCTGGGCCGCTGCCTGCCCGTTGGTGAGGCCGATGGAGACCAGCCGGGCCACGGCGTATTCGGTGTCGGTCAGACCACGAACACCGCTGGACGGCCAGAATCTCGCCTGCGGATCCGGGTTGGATTTGATGCCTCGCAGCTTGCTCCGGACGCGGAGGGAATCCCGCAGCGACCCCATTTCGGCGAACGATCGCATGGCCAGATCGAGGTTCCTCACCGCCTCCGGGTTCCCCTCGTCGTCCTCGGCCAGGACCAGGCCGATGTCCTCGATCGCCAGCGCGCGCGCCCACGGATCGGTGTGGGCCTCGGCGGCCAGGCGGAGCTTCTCGACATCGCGGGCCAGGAGGCCCGCCGCGTGTGCCGCGGCCGCGCGTAGTTCGGGAATGTCGGGATTCTCGGTGGCGACCCGCTCGGACAACTGCACACCGCAGCCGGCCAGGTCGGTCTGCCCCTGGCCGATCAGGAGCCGGACCAGCCACGGGATCGCGGCGGGCTCGTCGGCGAGCAGGGAGCAGACTGCCGCTTCCGACTCGAGCACCTTGCCGGCCAGCGAGGCGGCCTGCTCCGGGCCCTTCTCCGCCTCGGCGATCTGAATGACGATCCACATGGCCTGACCGGTGGGCACGATTTCGCGGCCGAAAACCGCGTCCTCCTTCAGCTGATTCGCATGATGAATGCTCTTCAACAACTCGCCGCAACGCAATGCCGTGGTGGCCAGGATGGCGTTGCCGAGTGGCGTCCAGGTCGTCTGATGAGCCTCGTTCGCCAGCTGCATTCCGATTTTTGACTGGCTGGCCGCACCCGCGATATCACCGTTCGCGAGTTTAATCTTTGCTTCGACCAGTGTGGCGATGGCGGCAGATTTGCGGTGCTCGACCAACGCGGGACTGGCGCGTACCTCGTCGATGATCTGCTGCGCCGCACCGGTCCGCCGGATCAGGGTGTAGAGCAGCGCCTGTTGCAGACGCGCGTGCAGGGCGCAGGGCTCGCCGCACCGATCGCAGGTGGTCAGGGTGGCGGCCTCGGTGTAGGAGAGGCCCAGGCCGAGATCGCCGGAGCGCCAGCTCGCCCGGGCCTGCGCGAGCATCTGAGCGGTCATGCAATTGTCGGAAGAAATGTCGTGTGAATCGTTCCGGGCGGACCTTGCTCGCCGTAAGATGATCAAATCCAATCCCCCAAATTGATCATGCCGATCCGGGCGGGTCAGTCATTACCCGCCGCCCACAGTCAGGCCGCCTTGCCCACCATGGTGCGCTTCCGACGTTACGACGTTACCATCGAAAGGGATGGATCAAACACTGTTTTCTCACTGTTGAAGGGCGAATTCCAGGGGTGTTGCGTGGCGCGGTCGGCGCACGATCGCAAAGGTGCTGGTCAGCGCGTCGAAGGCGCGTACGTGCGGGCGGCGATCGGATCGCGGACCAGGCCCGGTGGGGTCGGTTAGTCCGAGCATCATTCACCTTGGCAGTTCGATGCCCGTCAAATGTGATGGGTGCTTCGTCCGTGGCGACGGCCGGTAACCGCCGACGAATGACCTCCATCAGCGCATCGCGATCGCCGGTGAGCATGGCAACCGGGCAGTCCAGGACGGCGGACGGGTCGTGCCGACAGGTCTCCACCGCGTGGTGGTCGTCGCGGACGAGGGGGAGGACCATGGTGGTGGGGGCGCCGGTCAGCAGACCGGTCCACCGGCGACATGGATGATCTGGCCGGACACGAACGACGCGTGGTCGCTCGCCAGGAAGGCCACCACATCGGCGATGTCCCTCGGCTGACCGACCCGGCGCAGCGGAATCGCCGCCGCCGCCTGCGCCTGGTGCTCCTCGACCGTACGGCCGACCCGCGCCGCCAGTGCCGCGGTCATCTCGGTGGCCACGTAGCCGGGCGCCACGGCGTTGACGGTGACGTTCAGCGGGCCGAGTTCCAGGGCCAGCGTCTTGGTCAGGCCCTCGATCCCGGCCTTCGCCGCCGAGTAGTTGGCCTGGCCGACGTTGCCGACCGCGGCGATGCTCGACAGGTTCACCACGCGGCCCCAGCCGAGCTTGGCCATGTGCTCGGCGACCGCGTGCGTCATCAGGAACGTGCCGCGCAGGTTCACGTTGATGACCAGGTCCCAGTCGGTCGGTGAGAGATGGAAGAGCAGGTTGTCCCGGGTGGTGCCGGCGTTGTTGACCAGGATGCCGGGCGCCCCGAACCGGTCGACGACCTCGTCGACCGCCGTGCGGACCGAGTCGGCGTCGCTCACGTCGACCGCGATGGCCGTGGCGCGGCCACCCGCCCGGTCGAGGCTGGCGGCGGCGGCCTCCGCAGCCGCCGGATCGATGTCGAGGACGGCGACATCGATGCCGTCCTCGATCAGCCGGCCGGCCACCGCGGCACCGATGCCCCGGGCCGACCCGGTGACGATGGCGACGCGGTTCACGCCGGCTCGGGCGTCAGCGTGACCGGCAGCGAGCTCATGCCGTGCAGGATGCTGGAGTAGATCCACCGCTCCGGCCGGGTCTGTTCCGCGGACGACACGAGCGTACGCAGCGAGTCGAGCACCTCCTCCACCTCGATACGTGCCAGCGTGTGCCCCAGGCAGATGTGCGAGCCGAAGGCGAAGGTGAGGTGCTTGTTCGGCGTGCGGCCGAGGACGAAGCGGTCCGGATCGGCGAATACCTCGGGATCCCGGTTGGCCGAGGAGATCCACACGCTGACGATGTCGCCCTTCTTGACCGGCTGCCCGTTGACCACGGTGTCGCCGGAGGCCTTGCGTCCGCCGTGCAACGAGGGAACGGTCCAGCGCAGCACCTCGTTGGCGGCGGTGTCGAGGCCGACGGTGCCCTCCTTGAGGGCGCGCCACTGGTCCGGCCACTCGATCAGTGCCTGGAGGCCGCCGGAGATGGCATGACGTCCGGTCTCGTCCCCGCCGATCATCAGCCCGTAGCAGTTGGACATCAGGTCGGCGTCGCTCAGCGGGCGACCGTCGACGTGGCAGTTGGCCAGCAGACTGACCACGTCGTCGGAGTCACTGCCGCGCCGGGTCTGCGCCAGGTCGGCGAAGTAGAGCAGTATCTCGCTCTTGGCCTGCCAGCTCTCCTGCGGCGGGGCGTCCGCGTAGTCGGAGCTCCACGCGTGCGAGGTGAGGCCGAGCAGATAGCGGCGGTCCGCCTCGGGCACGTCCATCAGACCGCAGATCGCGCCCAGCGGAATGTTCGCGGACACGTCGTGGACGAAGTCGCACTCGCCCTTGTCGATCGCCGCCCGGACCAGGTCGTCGATCGTCCGCCGGATCGCCTCGCGGATGCTCTTGAGCCGGCGGGGGGAGAACGCCGCGTTCAGCACGTTGCGCAACTGGGTGTGCTTGTCGCCGTCGGTCACCGCGAGCATGGAGCGGGACGCGGAGTCGCCACCGGTGAGCAGGGTCGCCAGCGCGTTGCCGCCCTCGGTGGTGAAGTGTTCCTTGTCGCGGTAGACCGTCATCGCGTCGGAGTAGCGGGTGAAGACCCAGAAGCCGGGACGGTCACCCTTGGGCGGGTGCCAGTAGTGGGGCCGCTCCTCGCGGAGCGCCCGCCACACCTCGGAAAGTTCGTTCTCGGCGTGCAGCACCGGGTCGGCGAGGTCGAGCGAATCGAGGAGCTCAGGGCTGACTTCTGGGCGGGTCATCGGCGGCCTTCCACGTGAGGAGTCGGGGCGGGCGGGGACGGCAGTGGGGTCGCCACCGAGGCGAGGGCACCGATCGTGGGGTTCCCTATGATCTCCGCGGGGGAGATGGCCAACCCCGCCTCGCGAGCGCGCCGGATCAGCGAGATGGCCAGCATGCTGTCGCCGCCCAGCGCGAAGAAGTCGCTGTCGACACCGACCTCGGCGGCCTCCAGCAGCTCCTGGAAGATGGCGACCAGCGCGCGCTCCGTGGGGGTACGCGGGGCCTCCCGCGCAGGGTTGTCCTGTTCGGCCACCTCGGGGAGCGCGGCCAGGTCGAGTTTGCCGTTCGGCGTCACCGGAAGGGCCTCGACGACGACGTACCCGGTCGGCACCATGTGCTCCGGCAACCGGCGTGCGGCGTGCTCGCGGAGGTGCTCGCGGGCGGGCGCCTCCCCGTCGGCGGCCACGACCCAGGCGACCAGCCGGGTGCGGCCGGTGCCGTCCTCGCGTACGCCGACCACCGCGCGGG
This sequence comes from Micromonospora sp. NPDC001898, assembly GCF_042891255.1. Classification (NCBI taxonomy): domain Bacteria; kingdom Bacillati; phylum Actinomycetota; class Actinomycetes; order Micromonosporales; family Micromonosporaceae; genus Micromonospora; species Micromonospora sp. NPDC001898. The sequence continues at coordinate 130,708 of NZ_JBIATC010000014.1, forward strand.
CGACCGCGGGAAGTTCCTCGAGCACCGCCGCCACCTCGCGCGGCTCGATCCGGAAGCCCCGCAGTTTGATCTGGTCGTCGGCCCGGCCGTGGAAGTCCAGGTTGCCGTCGGCGCGCCAGGAGGCGACGTCGCCGGTGCGGTACATCCGGCTGCCGGGCGGGCCGAACGGGTCCATCACGAAACGTTCGGCCGTCAACGCGGGTCGGTTGAGGTAACCCCGGGCGACACCGGATCCCGCTACGTAGAGCTCCCCGCGGAATCCGGGTGGCACCGGCTGCAGCCCGGGACCGAGCACGTAGACGCGGGCACCGGCGATGGGCCGTCCGATCGGGGGACGGCCACCTCCCGTGAGCGGCCCGCTCTGAGTGGCGCAGACGGTGACTTCGGTGGGCCCGTAGGCGTTGACCATCCGGCGGTTCGCGGACCACCGCGCGGCCAGCTCGGCCGGGCACTCCTCGCCGGCGCTGATCAGGCCGCGGAGCCCGGGCACGGCTGCGGGGTCCATGCTGGACAGCGCCACCGGCGGGAGGATGGCGTGGGTGATCCGCCGCTCGACCAGGACCGCCGTCAGCGGTTCTCCGGCGAGGGGGCCCGGCGGCGGCACGACCACCGTCGCCCCCGCGGTGAACGCGCCCATCAGCTCGGCGACGAACGCGTCGAAGCTCGGTGACGCGAACTGCAGCACCCGGGCGGTGCTGTCCAGTCCCAGGCCCTCGCGCTTGGTCGCGGCCAGGTTCGCCAGCCCGGTGTGGGTGACCACGACGCCCTTCGGCCGGCCGGTCGTGCCGGAGGTGTAGATGACGTACGCCGGATCGGTCAGTCCCGGGGTGACCCGCGGAGACTCGTCCGTCCGTCCGCCGGTCCCCGGGTCGTCGACGAGGACGCGCGGCCAGGGACGGGTCAGCGGGAGGTCGGCCGACGCCGTCGTGCAGACCGCGATCGGGTCACAGTCCTCCAGCATGGCGGCGATCCGCTCGCGCGGATATCCGGGATCGACGGGGACGAAGGCGGCACCGGTCCGGGCGGTCGCCAGGAGCGCGGTGATCAGGTCCAGGGATCGTGGCAGCACGAGGGCCACCATCCGGCCCGGTGCCGCACCCGCCTCGGCGAGGGCCGCCGCGAGCCGTCCGGCCCGGCGGTCGAGTTCGGCGTACGAGGTCACGACGCCGTCCTCGTCCACCGCCGGCTGCCCGGCGTGCTCGTCGACGGCGCGCTGCCACAGCCGGCCCAGCGTCGCGGCGGGCTGCGGCTCTCGGAACTCGTTCCACTCGCGGAGCACCTGGCGGCGGGTGGCCGGGTCGAGGAGGTCCAGCCCGGCGACCGGTTGGCCGGGCGCCTCGCGGAACGCGCGGAGCAGGCGCACGACCATGTCGAGGAGACGCCCTGCGGGTTCCGCGCCGATCCGCCGCGGGTCGGTGACCAGGGTCAGGACGAGTTCGCCCGCGTCACGGTCCACCCTGAGTTCGGCCGTGGGCGGCCGAACCGGGTCGGGCGGCGGGTCCCCGGCACGGGCGAAGCTGACCACGGTGTCGAACAACGCCTCCGCTGCGGCGTCGAGCACGGCCTGCCCCCGCGGTCCCAGCCGGGCGTGCCCGGCCGAGGCGGCCACGGCGTCCCCGACGCGGTCCAGGACGGCGCCGATCTCGTCGTCCGGCGCGACGTCCACCAGGAGCGGCCGGAGCCCGGCCCCGAAGACCACCGGAGAGCCGGCGCCCAGCAGGTGCAGCAGTACCGCCCAGACCCCGAGCAGCGTGTTCTCCGCGGACGGGAACTCCGGGACCCGCCGGACGAGCGTCGGTACCCCGGCCGCGTCGTCGCCCGGCCGGGCGAGCCGGTCCCGCAGCAGGGAATCGCCGTCGACACCGTCCAGCGACGACTGCCAGAACTGCGCGCCCAGCGCCTGCTCCCGCAGCAGGGTCCGATCCGGCTTCGCCGATCCCAGCAGGAGCAGTTCGGGTCTGACCTCGATGTCCACCGGAGCGTGGCGGTCGCCGAGCGCGTCCGCCACGTACCCCCGCAGGTCGTCCGGTCGTGGTGTGCAGCCGGACGTCGGCGTCACCACCGCGTGGACCAGCGCCAGGCGGTCCTCGTCTTCGATCCCGAACACCGCCGCCTGGGCCACGTCCGCGTGTTCGAGGAGCGCGCGCTCCACCGCCTCCGGGTAGATCCGGACGCCGTGGCCCTTCAGGACGCCGTCGAGCCGGCCGTCGAGGGTCAGGTATCCCGACTCGTCGAGCCGTCCGACGTCGCCGGTGTGCACCCACCCGTCGCGGACCGTCCGCGCGGTCTGCTCCGGGTCGTTCCAGTAGTGGCTCATCGCCCAGCCCCCGGACGAGCAGATCTCGCCGGCGACGCCCGGCGGAAGGACCCGGTCGTGGTCCTGCGGATCGCGGATGGTGATCCGGACGTTCGCCGGGGGCCGTCCGACGGTGCGGCGCAGGTCGGGGTCCAGGTGGTCCTCCGGGGTGAGCAGGCTGACCATGCCGGTCTCGCTCGTGCCGTAGACCTGGAACAGCACCGGGCCGAGCGACTTGGCGGCGGCCGCCAGCCGCTCCGGCGCGGCCGGGCTCCCGGTGTAGAACACCTCGCGCAGGCTCGAGAGGTCGTAGTCGTCGAACGCGCGGTGCTCGGTGAGGGCGTAGACCTCAGGAGAGGCGAGGACGAGCCGGGTGACGCGGTGCCGTTCGACGGCCCGGAGCACCACCTCGGCGTCGAACCCGTGGTGCAGCACGACGCTGCCCCCGGCGATGATCGCGTCATCGGCGGAGAAACCGCTGGAGTGGGTCAGCGACCCGGTGACCAGGCAGACCGCCGGCCGGGCCCCGGCGGCGGCCGCGGCCATGTCGTTCTTGACGGCGAACGGCCAGCTGATGCCCTTCGGTCGTCCCGACGAGCCGCTGGTGAACGTCACCACGGCGACCTCCGGCGGCTCGGCCGTCGAGTCGTCGAACGGCGTCTCCGGGGGCCGGGTCATGTCCAGCACGTTCGGCCCGGACGGACCCGGGGCGGCGAGGGCGAACGCAGATCCGGCCGCGGCACGCAGCCCGCGCGCCCGGTCGAGGTTGTCCTGGTCCACCGCGAGCACCGCCGGCCGGAGGTCGGCGAGGATCTCGGCCTGGATGCGAGGACCCAGCTCGTCCCGGGGGTCCGCGGCGTTGACCCCGCGGATGTGGACCGCCGTCGCGCCGACGAGGTTCACCCCGTAGCGGTAGACCAGCGTGGCCGGCGTGTTGGGGCTGGTCAGCACGGCGACCGAGGTGCCGGGGCCGACACCGGCCGAGCGCATCCAGGCGGCTGTCGTGCGGATCGCCCGGGCGAGGCGCTCGGCCGAGAACGGCTCGTCTCCGAGCGTGACGGGAACGGCGGCAGGATCAGCGTCGAGCCGGCCGAGGATCTGGCGGACGTAGTGTTCATGCCCCCGCAACGGTGATCTCCAATGCAGCTCGACGATCGCGGCCGACGGATCGGCCGCGAGGCTGGGCGCCGGCGCAGGCCAGGCCGTCGTGACGGTTTGCAGGGCAACGCTAGGTGCCGTGCCGGCCGTCGTGGATCCCTCGCGTTGACAGTGGTTGCCGGTGCCGGGTGCTGTTGCCCGCAGGCGCTGTCAAGGCAAGCGATGGGGCTCTCCGAGTCCCCTGCGTATGGTCGCGAGACATGGCTACCCTGACCCCGCGCGCCGACGTCCTCGTGGTCGGCTGCGGTCCGAGCGGTGCCGTGCTCGCGAGCCTGCTGGCCCGCCGTGGCCGGCGGGTGACCGTGCTCGAGCGGCATCGGGAGGTCTTCGGGCTGCCCCGGGCCACCAGCTTCGACGGCGAGACCGCCCGTCTGCTGGCGGCGGCGGGTGTCGGCGCCGGCCTGCCCGGGATATCGGTGCCCGCGACCGGCTACCAGTGGCGCGGCGCGGACGGGCAGGTCCTCCTGGACATCGCCTTCAGCGAGGCCGGCCGGTACGGGTGGCCGGACGCCAACACCATGCACCAGCCCGCGCTGGAGCAACTGCTCGGCGCTGCGCTGGCGGCCGAACCCGGGGTCGAGGTCCGGCGTGGCCTGTCCGTCGTCGGCATCAGCCAGACCGACGACGGCGTCACCGCGATCGCCGAGGACGAAACCGGCGCCACCCACACCTTCCGGGCCGGCTGGCTGGTCGGCTGCGACGGGGCCAACAGCGTCGTCCGCGAACTGGCCGCCGTGCCGATGACCGACCTGGGGTTCTCCTTCGAGTGGCTGCTGTGTGACGTCGCGCTGCACGAGCCCCGCGAGTTCGTACCGACGAACCTGCAGCTGTGCGACCCGGCCCGGCCGACGACGCTGGTGGGCAGCGGGCACGACCGGAGGCGCTGGGAGTTCATGTGCCTGCCGGGGGAGTCCGCCGCCGAGCTGGACAGCGTCGAGACGGCGTGGCGGCTCCTGGCGCCGCACGGGGTCACGCCACAGACGGCGACGCTGCTGCGGAGCGGGGTGTACCGATCCCATGCCCGGTGGGCCCAGCAGTGGCGGCAGGGCCGGGTTCTTCTCGCCGGGGACGCAGCCCATCTGATGCCTCCGTTCGCCGGCCAGGGCATGTGCTCGGGCATCCGCGACGTCAGCAACCTGGCCTGGAAGCTGGACCTGGTTCTCGGCGGCCGGGCCGACGAGCGGCTGCTCGACTCGTACACGATCGAGCGGCGCGGCCACACCAAGGCGGCCGTCCTCGCCTCGGTCAAGCTTGGCCGGGTCATCTGCGTGACCGATGCGGCCGCCGCGGCCGACCGCGACGCGGCCATCCGGGCCAACGGCGGTGGCCGCCGGACGCCACCACCCGAGGCGACACCGCTGGTCACCGGACTGATCCAGCCCGGGGGCGGTGACGTGATCGGCACCGGCCGGTTCGACGACCTGATCGCGGCGGGCTTCTTGCTGATCACCACCGAAGAGCCGGACGCCGTCGGCGAGACCCGGCGCGCCCTGCTGTCCGGGCTCGGCGCCACCGTCGCCCACATCAAACCCGGCGGACAGGCGGACGGTGGGTACCTGGACTACCTGCGGGCCCGGGGTGCGGCGTCCGTTCTGGTCCGGCCGGACTACCACGTCTACGGCACCGCTGCCGCGGGTGCGATGGCCGCCTTGGTGGACGGTCTGCTCGACCGGCTGGGGCCGCATCGCCCGTCACTCTGAGGGATCCCGGCCGCCCGGCCGCGCCCCTAGCGTTGATTGACGTGAGTACCTCTGAGCAAGATCTCATCCGGGCATTGCGCGAGTCGGTCAAGGAAACGGCCCGGCTGAAGCAGCGGAACAGCCAGCTGCTTGCCGCGGCCTCGGAGCCGATCGCGGTGGTCTCGATGGGGTGCCGCTTCGCCGGGGGCATCGCCGGGCCGGAGGACTTCTGGCGGGTGGTGTCCGAAGGCGTGGACGTCTACACGCCGTTCCCCGAAGACCGGGGCTGGGACCTGGTCAACCTGTACGACCCGGACCCGGACACCCCGGGTACGACATACGTCGACCAGGGCGCCTTCCTGCACGACGCCGCCGAGTTCGACGCCCGCTTCTTCGGCATCTCGCCCCAGGAGGCGACGGCGATGGACCCGCAGCAGCGGCAGCTGCTCGAGGTCTGCTGGGAGACGATCGAGCGCGCCGGGATCGACCCGGACAGCCTTCGCGGCACCACCACCAGCGTCTACGCGGGGATCGTGCACCAGGACTACGCGCCCGACATCGCGGGCGCGGAGGGTTTCCTCAGCCTCGAGCGCGCGCTGGGCAGCGCCGGTGGCATCGCGTCCGGCCGGGTCGCGTACTGCCTCGGGCTCGAGGGGGCCGCGGTCACGGTCGACACGATGTGCTCCTCGTCGTTGGTCGCGATCCACCTGGCGAGCCAGGCGCTGCGCCGGGGGGAGTGCACGATGGCGCTCGCCGGCGGTTCGACCGTGATGGCGACGCCGGGCGGCTTCGTCGGGTTTGCCCGCCAGCGGGGCCTCGCTCGCGACGGCCGGTGCAAGTCCTTCGCCGCCGCGGCGGACGGCAGCAGCTGGGCCGAGGGCGTCGGCGTCGTGCTGCTCGAGCGCCTCTCCGACGCCCAGCGCAACGGGCACCAGGTACTCGCCGTGATCCGCGGCTCCGCGGTCAACCAGGACGGCGCATCGAACGGCCTCACCGCCCCGAACGGGCCCGCGCAGCAGCGGGTCATCCGCGCCGCGCTGGACGCCGCCGGGCTGTCCGCGGACGAGGTCGACGCCGTCGAGGCGCACGGAACGGGGACCACGCTCGGCGACCCGATCGAGGCGCAGGCGCTGCTGTCGACGTACGGCCGGGGGCGTGATCCGGAGCGGCCCCTGCTGCTCGGCACGGTCAAGTCGGTCCTCGGCCACACCCAGGGCGCCTCGGGCGTCGCGGCCGTGATCAAGACCGTGCTGTCGCTGCGCAACCGGTACCTGCCGGCCACGCTGCACGTCGACGCTCCGACCCCGCAGGTCGACTGGTCGCCCGGCACCGTCGAGCTGCTCACCGAGGGGCGCGCGTGGCCCGGCACCGGGCGTCCGGCCCGCTCCGGCATCTCCTCGTTCGGCGCCAGCGGGACCAACGTCCACATGATCGTGGAGGAGGCTCCGGCCGCCCCCGAACCGGGCGAGCAGGTCGCCGACACCGCGCCAGGGAGGGCGCTTCCGTTCGTCGTCACGGCCAAGACCGCGACCGCGCTGGCCCACCTCGGCCGGCGGCTCGGGGACACCGTGGACGAGAGCGTCGCGCTCGGCGACCTCGCCCACGCGCTGGCGACCGGACGCGCGGTGCAGAGCCGCCGGGCGGTGGTGGTTGCGGCGAACCGCGAGGAGCTGCGCGCGGGGCTCGCCCTGGTGGCCGAGGGCCGGACCGGGCCCGGGGTGATCGCCGGGTCGGCCGGTACGAGCGGGCCCGGCAAGGTCGTCTTCGTCTTCCCCGGCCAGGGCACCCAGTGGATCGGGATGGGCCGTCGGCTGCTGGACACCTCGCCGGTCTTCGCCGCCCGGATCGCCGAGTGCCAGAAGGCGTTCGAGCCGTGGGTCGACTGGTCGCTGGTCGACGTCCTGCGCGACGGGGCTCCCGAGGAGCTCGAACGCGTCGATGTCGTGCAGCCGGTGTGCTTCGCGATGATGCTCGGCATGGCGGCGGTCTGGGAATCGCTCGGCGTGGTCCCGGACGCGGTCGTCGGCCACTCGCAGGGTGAGATCGCGGCCGCCTGCGTCTCGGGCGCGCTCTCACTGGCGGATGCCGCCCGTGTGGTGACATTGCGCAGCCAGGCGATCGCCGAGCTGCTGCCGGCCGGGGGCGGGATGGCGTCGATCGGGCTGGCCGAGGACGCGGTACGCGCCCTGATCGAGCCGTGGGGAGCGCGACTGCAGGTGGCGGCGCTCAACGGACCCTCGTCCGTGGTGGTCGCCGGCGAGGGCACCGCGCTGGACGAGCTCGCCGCGCAGTTGGCCGACAGCGACATCCGGTTCCGTCGGGTTCCGGTCGACTACGCCTCCCACAGCCACTACGTGGAGAGCTTGCGAACCGCACTGCTGGCCGACCTCGCCGCCGTCACGTCCTCGGCGCCGCGCATCCCGTTCTATTCGACGGTCGAGCCCGGCTGGCGCGACGAGCAGCCGTTCGACGCCGACTACTGGTACCGCAACCTGCGTCAACCGGTCCTGTTCGAGCCGGCCGTCCGCGAGCTGATCGCCCAGGACCACCGGGTCTTCATCGAGCTCGGCGCCCATCCGGTGCTGGTGCCGTCGATCACCGGGACCGCGGCGGAGCTGGACGCGGACGTGCTCGCGGTCGGGTCGATCCGGCGGGACGAGGACGGGCCCGCCCGGCTGGCCACCTCGGCGGCCGAGGTCTTCGTCCGCGGCGTGCTGGTGAAGTGGCCGGTCCTGCTGCCCGAGGGCGCCGGAGCGGTCCGGGTCGAGCTGCCCACCTACCCGTTCGACCACCAGCGGTACTGGATCACCATGCCGACCACCGCGGCGGGCGCCGAGTCGCTGGGGCAGGTGACCAGCGGCCACCCGCTGCTCGGTGCGGTGGTGGAACTCCCGCAGACCAACGGCGTGGTCTGCACCTCCCGGTTGTCCCTGGCGACCCACCCGTGGCTGGCCGGTCACCGGATCCAGGACAACGTGCTGGTGCCCGGCACCGCCTACGTCGACCTGGCGATCCAGGTCGGCGACGAGCTCGGCTACGGCGTGCTCGACGAGCTGGTGATCGAGGCGCCGTTGGTGCTCGATGCGGACGCGGCCGTCAGCCTGCAGGTCGCCGTCGGCGCGCCGGACGCCGCCGGTCGCCGCCGGGTGGAGGTGCACAGCTCCCGGGGCGGCGAGTGGACCCGGCACGCCGCCGGCCTGCTGTCCGACGCGTACGACCAGACGTCGGGCAGCGGCTTCGACTTCGGTCAGTGGCCGCCCCCCGGCGCCGTTCCGGAGCCGGTCGACGACTTCTACGACCGTCTGGCCGACCGTGGATACCAGTACGGGTCGGCCTTCGCCGGGCTGACCGCCGTGTGGCGGCGTGGCGAGGAGATCTTCGCCGAGGCGGCGCTGCCCGCCGACCACCGGGACGACGTGGACCGGTTCGGCATCCACCCGGCTCTCTTCGACGCCGCCCTGCACGCGAACGCCTTCCACCGGCGCGCGGACGACCGCAACGTCCTGCCGTTCGCCTGGAACGGCGTCCGGCTGCACGCCGGTGGCGCCGTCGCGCTGCGAGTCCGGGTCGCGCCGTGCGGTGCGGACGCGTTGTCCTTCGACGCCGCGGACGGGACCGGTGCGCCGGTGCTGTCCATGGAATCACTGGTCTCTCTCCCGATCACGGACGTGGGCGGGCAGCCGGGCGGCCGGACGCCGGACTCGCTCTGGCAGGTCGACTGGACGCCGCTGCCCCTGCCGGCGCCGGCTACGACGCCGGAGCACCAGGTCGTCGTCGAGAGCTCAGGCGATGTGGTGCGGCTGGCGCTGGCCGACGAGCTCGGCGATCCCCGCCCGGACGTCGCCGTCCTGGACGTCGCGCCGGCCGCTGGCGCGGAGGCCGAGCCGCTGCCGCTGCTGGGCCGGGTGCTCGAGGTGGTGCAGGCTTGGCTGGAGGAGCCGGCGCTCGCCTCGGTGCCGCTGGTGGTGGTGACCCGCGGTGCGGTCCCGGCGTCGGGTCCGATCGTGGATCCGGCGGGTGCCGCGGTCTGGGGGCTGGTGCGGTCGGCGCAGGCCGAGCACCCGGGCCGGATCCTCCTGGTCGACGTGGAGCCGGGCGGAGACCGCGACGAGGCGGTCGCCGCGGGCCTCGCCGCCGGCGAGGCGCAGGTCGCGGTCCGTGGGGACGCCGTCCTGGCCCCGCGGCTGGGTCGTGCCGTCCTCACCGGGGAGGTGGTCGCGCCAGGGTTCACCGACGGCGGCACCGTGCTCATCACCGGCGGGACCGGCGTGCTCGGCGCGCTGCTGGCCCGGCATCTGGTGGCCGAGCACGGCGTCCGCCGGCTGGTCCTGGCGGGCCGGCGCGGCGCGGCCGCCGACGGGATGGCCGAACTGGGTGAGCTCGGCGCGTCGGTCGAGGTGGTCGCCTGCGACGTGACCGACCGGGACGCGCTCGCCGCGCTCCTCGCCGCCGTCCCGGCCGAGCACCGGCTGACCGGCGTCATCCACGCGGCCGGGGTGCTGGACGACGCCGTCATCTCAAGCCTCGACCCGCACCGCCTGGCCCGGGTGTTCGCCCCGAAGGCGGCGGCACTGCGGCTGCTGGACGAACTGACCCGCGACGATCCACCCGAGGTCTTCGCCGTGTTCTCCTCGGCCGCGAGCGTCTTCGGCTCGGCGGGCCAGGGCAACTACGCGGCCGCGAACGCGTACGCCGAGGCGGTCGTGTCCGCGCGCGCCGCCAGCGGTCTGCCCGCGGTGGCGCTGGCCTGGGGACTGTGGAGCCCGGCGACCGGGATGACCGGCCGGCTGGCCGACGTCGACCGGACCCGGATGAGCCGGGGCGGCGTACGGCCGATGCCGGCCGACGAGGCGCTGGCCAGTTTCGACGCGGGCATCCGCTCCGGCGCCCCGCTGCTCGTGCCGATCGGTCTCGACCTCGGCGCGGTCCGGGCCGAGGCGGGTGCCGACGGCACCGTTCCGGCGCTGTTCCGGTCGCTGGTCCGGCCGCCACGGCGGACGGCGCGGGCGGGCGCCAACGAGCCCGGGGGCGCGCTGGGCCGCCGGCTCGCCGGGCTCACGACCGAGGAGCAGACCGAACTGGTCCTCGCGCTCGTGCGCACGGAGGTCGCGACCGTGCTCGGCATCGCCGACCTCGACCCTGCCTCCGACGACAGCCGCTTCGGCGAGATCGGGTTCGACTCGCTGACCGCGGTCGAGCTGCGCAACCGGCTTACCGCGGAGACTGCGGTCAAGCTCTCGGCCACGCTGATCTTCGACTACCCGACACCGCGCCAGTTGGGCCACTACCTGCTCGAGAGGGTGCAGGGGTCGGTCGACAGCGGTGCCACGCCTGTGCCCCGGGCCCCGGAACGTCCGTTCCCGGCCGCCGACGATCCCGTGGTGATCGTCGGCATGGCGTGCCGGCTCCCGGGCGGGATCAGCACGCCGGCCGAGTTCTGGGACCTCGTGGCCGAAGGCCGGGACGGCATGTCGCCGCTGCCGGCCGACCGCGGCTGGGAGGTCGACCGCCTCCTCGGCACCGACCCCGATCAGGCGGGGACCACCTACGCCCGGCAGGGCGGCTTCCTGCACGACGCCGGCTACTTCGACGCGGCCCTGTTCGGCATCTCGCCGCGCGAGGCGACCGCCATGGACCCCCAGCAGCGGCTGCTGCTCGAAACCACATGGGAGGCCCTGGAGACGGCCGGCCTCGACCCCTCGTCGCTGCGCGGCCAACCCGTCGGCGTGTACACGGGCATGTCCATCCACGACTACCTCGGCGACCTGGCGCGCGTTCCGGCCGAGTTCGAGGCCTTCACCACCACCGCGACGGCCGGCAGTGTCGCGTCCGGCCGGGTGTCGTACGTGTTCGGTTTCGAGGGCCCGGCCATGACCGTGGACACCGCGTGCTCGTCCTCGCTGGTGGCGATCCACCTGGCGGCCCAGGCGCTGCGCCAGGACGAGTGCGAGATCGCGCTCGCCGGTGGGGTCGCCGTGATGGGCTCCCCGGTCGGCCTGACCGGGTTCTCCCGGGCCCGGGGGCTGGCTGCGGACGGCCGGTGCAAGGCGTTCGCCGCGGCGGCCGACGGCACCGTGCTGTCCGAGGGCGTCGGCGTCGTCGTGCTGGAACGGCTTTCCGCCGCCCGGCGCAAGGGCCATCGCCCGCTCGCCGTCGTCCGCGGCTCCGCGATCAACCAGGACGGCGCGTCCAACGGTCTGACCGCCCCGAACAGCCTGGCCCAGCAGCGGGTCATCCGGGCCGCTCTCGCCGCGGCCGGCGTCGGTGCGGACGAGGTCGACGCGGTGGAGGCGCACGGCACCGGCACCACGCTCGGTGATCCGAGCGAGGCGCAGGCCATCATCGCCGCCTACGGTCGTGACCGCCCGGCCGGGCAGCCGCTGTGGCTCGGCTCGGTGAAGTCCAACCTCGGCCACACACAGGCCGCGGCCGGCGTCACGGCGGTCATCAAGATGGTGGAGGCGATCCGGCACGGGCACCTGCCTCCCACGCTCTTCGTCGACGAACCCACCCCGCACGTCGACTGGTCCGAGGGTGCCGTGGAGCTGCTGACCGAGGGCCGGGACTGGCCCGACGCCGGCCGGCCGCGGCGCGCCGGGATCTCGTCGTTCGGCATCAGCGGCACCAATGCCCACCTGATCCTGGAACAGATCCCCGAGCCGGCCGCGCCGGAGGAGGACCGGGACATCGCGCCGGCCGTGCTGCCGTTCGTCCTGTCCGCGCAGAGCGCGGCGGCACTCGCCGGCCAGGCGGGACGGCTGCGAACCGCCGTGGCGCAGGGGGTGCCGCTCCCCGGTGCGGCCCGGACGCTCGTCGCCGGCCGCGCGCTGCTCCCGCACCGGGCGGTCGTCGCCGCGGCCGGCCGGGACGCTCTGCTCGCCGGCCTGGACACGGTCGCCGCGGGCGAGGCCGGCCCGGGCACGGCGCTGGGCGCCGTCACCACCGGCGCCGCAGCGTCGGTGGTGTTCGTGTTCCCGGGCCAGGGGGCGCAGCGGACCGGCATGGGCCGCGAACTCCACGACCGGTTCCCGGTCTACGCCGCCGCCTTCGACGACGCGTGCGCGAAGCTCGACGAGAGGCTGGCCGGCGCCGTGGACCGGTCCGTCCGGGACGTGGTCTTCGCGCCGCCGGACAGCGCGGAGGCGGCCGCGCTGGACCAGACCGTCTACACCCAGGCGGCGATGTTCGCGGTCGAGACCGCGCTGTTCCGGCTCGTCGAGTCCTGGGGCGTACGACCCGCTCTACTGCTCGGGCACTCGGTCGGCGAGATCACCGCGGCGCACGCCGCCGGAATGCTGTCGCTCGACGACGCGGCGACCGTGGTGGCCGCCCGCGGCCGCCTCATGCAGGCGCTGCCCGCCGGTGGGGCGATGGCCGCGGTGGCCGCAACGGAGGAGGAGGTCCGGCCGTTCCTGGGCGGGGGCGTCTCCCTCGCCGCGGTGAACGACCCCGCGTCGGTCGTGCTGTCCGGCGACGAGGACGCGGTGGACGCCGCCGTGCGGGCGCTGCGGGAACAGGGCCGCAAGGTGCACCGGCTGACGGTGTCCCACGCGTTCCACTCGGTGCGGATGGACCCGATGCTCGACGGGTTCCGGTCCGCGATCGCGGACGTGATCTGGCGGCCGGCCCGGATTCCGGTGGTCGCCCCCGACGGAGCCAACCTGACGGACCCCGGCCACTGGGTCGACCACGTCCGGCGCACCGTGCGCTTCGCCGACGGCGTCCGCGCCGCGCTGGACCGGGGTGGGCGGCTGTTCGTCGAGCTCGGGCCGGGGGCCGGCCTGTCCGCGCCGATCCTGGAGACGGGGGCGCGGTCCGGGTACGAAGCGGTGTGCGTGCCCGCGCTGCGGGACGGACAGGCCGAGCCGGAAACCGTGATCGGCTCGTTGGCCGCGCTGTTCGTGCGGGGAGTGCCGGTGGACTGGCACCCGCTCGTCCCCGCGGACGCCCCGGACGTGCCGCTGCCGACGTACGCGTTCGACCGCCGGCACTACTGGCTGACCTCGGCGCCCGGCGCGGTGAACGCGGCCGATCTCGGGCAGGTCGAGGTCGACCACCCGCTGCTGTCGGCGATCGTGCCCGTCCCGGACACCGGTGGCCTGATCGGCACGGCCCGGCTGGCGCTCACGACCCATCCCTGGCTCGCCGGGCACCGGCTGCACGAGGTGGCGATCCTGCCGGCCGCCGCGCTCGTCGACCTCGCCGTCCGGGTGGGTGACGAGCTCGGCTGCGGCGTCCTGGGAGACCTGGCGCTGGAGGCGCCGCTCGCGATCCCCCCGGAGACGACCGTCCGGCTGGAGATCGTGGTCGGAGCCGAAGCCGGCGGCAGCCGCCCGTTCACCGTCTACGGCGCGCGGGACAGTGGAGGAACGTGGGTCCGGTATGCCGGCGGCACCCTGGAAGCCGGGGCCGTCACCGACCCCGGGCCGGTGCAGCCGTGGCCGCCGTCCGGCGCCGAGCAGGTCGCGATCGACCCGGAGGCCGCCGGGCGCTCGGAGCTGCTCGGGCTGTGGCGTCTCGGCGAGGACACCTTCGTGGAGGTCGCGCTCGCCGACGAGGAGGAGCCCGCCGCGTTCGGCCTCGACCCGGCCCTGCTCGACGCGGTGACCCGGGTGGTGCTCGACCCCGGTTCGCTCGCGACGCGTTGGGAATCGGTGGTGCTGCACGCCACCGGGACGCGCCGGCTGCGGGCTCGTCTCGCCCGGCTGGACCACGATCGCTGGAGTCTCGAGGCGGCCGACGAGACCGGCCGGCCGGTGCTGTCCGCCCGGTCGGTCGACTCGACGCCGGTCCGCCCCGAGGATGTGGGCGGCCGCCCCGCGACGGACGCCATGTACCGGGTGGTGTGGCATCCCGTGGCCACCGAGGAGGTTCCGCCCGGCCATCCGGCGACCGTCGGCATCGACAGCGCCGAGGGTGTGGCCGCGCTCGCCGCCGACCCCGGCCGGCCGGCGGCCGCCGTGTACGACGTGCCGGCCGGCCCGCCCGCGGGAGCCGTCCTCGCCGAGGTTCTCGCCGTGCTCCAGGCCTGGCAGCGCCACGCCCCCGCGGACACCCGGCTCGTCGTGCGGACCGAGGGTGCCGTCGACGGCGGGACCGGCGGCCTCACCGACGCGACCGGTGCCGCCGTCTGGGGCCTGGTTCGCGCGGCCCAGGCCGAGATGCCCGGTGTGCTGCTGCTCGACGTGGAGCCGGGCCTCGACGCCGGAACGGTCCTCGGTACGGCACTGGCCGTCGATGAACCACAGCTCGCGGCCCGGGCCGGCGGTTTCCGGGTTCCCCGCCTCGCGGCGGCCGGGGCCCTGGCCGCGGAGCCCGCCTCGTGGCACCCGGACGGGACGGTGCTGATCACCGGTGGCACCGGGTCGCTCGGCGCTCTCGTCGCGCTTCACCTGGTGCGGACCCGCGGTGTCCGGCGGCTGCTCCTGGTCAGCCGGCGTGGACTCGCGGCCGACGGCGCCGAGGCGCTGGTGGCCGAGCTGTCCGAACGGGGCGCCGAGGCGTCCGTGGTCAGCTGCGACGTCGCGGACCGGGACGCGGTGGCGGCGTTGCTCGCCGCGATCCCGCCGGAGCACCCGCTGACCGCGGTCGTGCACACCGCCGGTGTCCTGGACGACGGGCTGGTCGCCGCGATGACCCCGGATCGGCTGGGCGCCGTGTTCGGCTCGAAGGCGGACGCCGCCCGCCAACTGGAGGAGCTGACCCGCGACCACGACCTCGCCGCGTTCATCACGTTCTCCTCCGCCGCCGGGCTGCTCGGCTCGGCCGGGCAGGCCAACTACGCCGCCGCCAACGCCTACCTGGACGGCCTCATGGCGATCCGGCGCGCGAACGGCCGCAACGGCGTGTCGCTGTCCTGGGGCCTGTGGGCGCAGGACGGCGGCATCACCCTGAACCTCGGTGACGCGGACCGGGCCCGGATGCGCCGCGCCGGTGTGTCGCCGCTGCGCCACGAGGAGGGGCTCGCGCTCTTCGATGCGGCCGTGGACAGCGGTGAGGCCCACCTCGTGCCGATCAAGCTCGACCTTGCCGCCGCGCGGGCCGACGCGGCCACCGGCGGACCGGTGCAGCCGCTGCTGCGTGACCTGGTGCGCGTCCGCCGCCGGGCGGGCCGGGCGGCGGCCGCCGGTGACCTGGCGGGCTCGCTGGCCGGCCGATCGGTGGCGGAGCAGGAGCGCAGCCTGCTGTCCCTGGTCCGGGCCCGGGTGGCGCTGATACTGGGGTACGCCTCGGCCGAGGACATCGCGCCGGACGCGCCGTTCCAGTCCGCCGGGATGGACTCGCTGGGCGCGGTCGAGCTGCGCAACCGGCTCAGCGCCGAGGCCGGGTTCGCCATGCCCGCGACGCTGGTCTTCGACTACCCGACGCCGGTGGAGCTGGCCCGGTTCCTCCGGGAACGGCTCACCGGCCGGGACGCGCCGGCGGCGGTCGAGGCCGTCGCGGCGGCGAACCCGGCCGATCCGATCGCGGTGGTCGGGCTCGGCTGCCGGCTGCCGGGCGGCGTGCGGGACCCGGACGGGTTCTGGGACCTCCTGGCCACGGGCGGTGAGGGCCGGTCGGCAGTGCCCACCGACCGCGGCTGGGACCTCTCCGCGTTCCCGGTGGAGGCGGCCGGCTTCCTGACCGACGCCGCCGAGTTCGACGCCGGGTTCTTCGGCATATCCCCACGCGAGGCGACGGCCATGGACCCCCAACAGCGGCTGCTGCTAGAGGTCGTGTGGGAGGCCTTCGAGGACGCCGGGCTCGACCCGGCCGCGTACCGGGGTTCCGATGTCGGCGTCTTCGTCGGCGTGATGGGCGAGGGCTACGGGATGCACGGCGGTGACCCGCAGACCGACGGCCTCCGGGTCACCGGCGGTGCGCTCTCGGTGGCGTCCGGCCGCGTGTCCTATGTGTACGGCTTCACCGGGCCGGCGATCTCGGTCGACACGGCGTGCTCCTCGTCCCTCGTCGCGATGCACCTGGCCATGCAGGCCCTGCGCAACGGTGAGTGCTCGCTCGCCGTGGTCGGGGGCGTGACGGTCATGGCGACGCCCAACGCGTACATCGAGTTCGCCAAGGCCGGCGGGCTGGCGGTCGACGGGCGGTGCAAGGCCTTCGCGGCGTCGGCGGACGGGACCAGCTGGTCGGAGGGCGTCGGCGTGGTCCTGCTGCAGCGCCTGCCGGACGCCGAGGCCCAGGCCAGTACGGTGGGTGCCGTGATCCGGGGCTCGGCGGTCAACCAGGACGGCGCGTCGAACGGCCTGACCGCCCCGAACGGGCTCGCGCAGCAGCGGGTCATCCGGCGGGCCCTCGCGGTCGCCGGGCTCGCGCCGTCGGACGTGGATGTCGTCGAGGCGCACGGTACGGGCACCCGGCTCGGCGACCCGATCGAGGCGCAGGCCCTCCAGGAGACCTACGGCAGGCGCGAGACGGCGGAGCCGCTGTGGCTGGGATCGGTGAAGAGCAACGTCGGGCACACCCAGGCGGCGGCCGGTGTGGCCGGCGTGATCAAGATGGTGCTGGCGTTCCGGCACCAGGCGCTGCCGGCGACTCTGCACGCGGACGCACCGACCCCCGAGGTCGACTGGTCCGGTGACACCATCCGGCTGCTGACCGAGGCCCGGCCGTGGCCGGCGCGCCCGGACCGGCCACGCCGCGCCGGAGTGTCCGCTTTCGGGGCCAGCGGCACCAACGCGCACCTCATCCTCGAGGAGCCGCCCCGGCGGACGCCGGTCACCGCGACCGGCCCGGCCGAGCCCGGCGCGGGAGGCATCCTGCCGTTCGTCGTGTCGGCGGGCGATCCGGGCCGCCTCGCCGTGGTCGCGACCCGGCTGGCGGACGCCGTCGAGGACCGGCAGCCTCCGCTGCCCCAGCTGGCCGCCGCGCTCGCGTTCGGCCGGACGAAGCACCGGGAGCGAGCCATCGTGCTCGCGGCCGACCACGGCGAACTGGCCGGGCGGCTGCGAAGCCTCGCCGCCGGAGAGACCGGGCCGGACGTGGTCACCGGACGGTCCGGGCCGGGCACCGGCGCGGTGTTCGTCTTCCCCGGCCAGGGCAGCGGTTGGGCCGGCATGGGCCGCGAACTGATTGCCGAGTCGGCGGAGTTCCGGGCGTGGGTGCACCGATGCCAGGAACTGCTCGACGAGTACGACTGCGACTGGACCCTGGAAGAGGCGCTCGGCGGTGCCAACGACCTCTCCCGGACCGACGTCGTCCAACCCGCCACGTTCGTGATGATGACGGGGCTGGCACAGCTCTGGGTCCGGGCCGGGGTCACCCCCGAGGTGGTGATCGGGTCGTCGCAGGGAGAGCTGGCCGCCGCCTGCGTGGCCGGGGTCCTTTCGCTGGACGACGCGCTGCGGATCTGCGTCGTGCGCTCCCGGCTGGCCGCGGCACTGCCCCCCACCGGCGGAATGCTCGTTCTGGGCGTCAGCCGCGCGCGGGCGGAGGAGCTGCTGCTCGCGTACGAGGGCCGGCTCGAGCTCGCCGCGGTCAACGGACCTGCGATGGTCGGCATCTCCGGTGAGGTCGCCGCCATCGAGCAACTCGAGGCTTTCGCCGCGGAGCAGGGGTTCTGGTGCCGCAGGCTGCGGGCGGACTACGCGTCCCACTCCTTCCTCGTGGACGAGCTGGAGCGGCCGATGCTGTCCCAGCTCGACGGGGTCGGCGAGCGCCCGGCGCGCGGGCTCGGCGGCTCGTGCCGGTTCTACTCCACGGTCGAGAGCCGGTGGATCGGCCCGGACGAGGTTCTCGACGCGGGCTACTGGTTCCGGAACCTGCGCCGGCCGGTCGAGCTGGAAGGGGCCGTCCGCGCGGTGACCGCCGACATGCGGGCCGTCGTCGAGGTGTCCCCGCATCCGGGCCTGGTGCCGTCGATCCTCGACATCGTCGCCGACGCGGGTCGGCCGGTCGGGGCGATCGGCACGCTGCGCCGTGACCAGGGTGGCGTACGCCAGGTGTTGACCGCGATGGCCGAGGCGTTCGCGATCGGGCTGCCGGTCGACTGGTCGGCGGCCGTCCCGGGCGACGGGCCGGCCTGGCGTGAGCTGTGCCGCGACCTGCCCACCCATCCGTTCGCGCATCGCCGGTACTGGCTGCGGGGCGGCGGCGCCGTCGCGACCGCGGAGGAAGCGGTTCACCCGCTGCTGACCACCGTGGCCGGTTTGCCGGATTCCGATGGCGTGCTCGCCGTCGGGCGGCTGTCCACGCACCAGCAGCCGTGGCTCGCCCGTGCCGCGGGGCCGGGCCCGGTCGAGGTACCCGCTTCGGTCTGGGTCGAGCTGATCATCCGGGCCGGTGACGAGCTGGATTACGGCACGATGGCGGAGCTCGACCTGATCGAGCCGGCGTGGCTGGACCGGGGAGCTTCCCTGTCGGTGCAGGTCTGCGTCGGTGGGACGGACTTCGCCGGCCGGCGATCGGTGACCGTGCGGTCCGCGCCGGCCTCGGCCGATGGCGACCGGTCGGGCTGGACCCTGAACGCGACCGGCCTGCTCGTCTCGTCGAGCCTGGCCGGCACCGACGCGGCGGAGTCCGGTCTGACGGTCTGGCCTCCGGCCGATGCCGAACCGGTGACACCGGCCGACCCGCGAGACGAGGTACGTGGCGTCTGGCGGCGAGGCGACGAAACCTTCCTGGAGTTGGTCCTGTCGGACGAGCACCGCGAGGACGCCGCCGCCTTCGGCATCCACCCGCTGCTGCTGGACGCTGCGAGCCGTGCGATGGACCGGGCACCGGGGAGCGCGGCCCGGTGGCGCGATGTCGAGTTGCACGCGACCGGCGCCGCGTCGTTGCGGGTCCGGCTGCGACCGGCCGAGAACGGTATCGCGCTGACCGCGGCCGACGAGACCGGCCAGGCGGTGCTCACCGCCGGCCGGATCGCGGCACGGCCGGCGCGCGAGCCCCGGCTCGGCAGGCCGGGCGGCGCGCTGCGGACCGAGTGGGCCGAGCTCGACCGGGAGACCGCGGCGGCCCCGCCGCGGACCGTTCCGGTGGACAGCGACGATGCGGTGCTCGACCTCAGCGGCGATCCGTCCGCCCTGGCCGTCGCGGTCGCGGTCCTCGACGTGCCTCTCGGCGACCTGCCCGTGGCGGCTTGCCGTCGCGCGCTCGCCGTCGCGCAGACCTGGCTCGACGAGCCCGAGCTGGCCGGCCTCCGGCTGGTGGTGCGGACCCGGAACGCGGTTCCGGTCGAGTCCGTCGCGGTGCTCGACCCGGCCGCCGCGGCCGTCCGAGGCATGATCGCCGCCATCCAGGCCGAGTACCCGGATCGTTTCGTGCTCGTGGACGTCGAGCCGGACGCGGATCCGGACGCCGGGCTGGGCCCGGTGCTGGCCGCCGGCGTCGCACAGGCGGCGGTGCGGGCCGGGCGCGTCCACGTTCCACGGCTGGTGGCCGTCGACGGGGCCGGACCGGCTGTCCAGCCGCTCGACCCGGCCGGCACGGTTCTGATCGTGGGCGGCACCGGCGCGGCCGGATCGCAGGTGGCCCGGCATCTGGTCGCCGAGCACGGCGTCCGCCACGTGGTCCTGGCGGGTCGGCGTGGTCCGGACGCTCCCGGGGCGGCGTCCCTGGTCGACGAACTCGCCGCTCTCGGCGCGTCGGCGACCGTCGTGGCCTGCGACGTGACCGACCGGGACGCGGTCCACCGCCTGCTGTCCGGGATACCGGCGGACCATCCGCTGACCGGCGTGGTGCACGCCGCCGGGATGGCCGACCGCACCCCGCTCGCGGAGCTGGACCCGGAGCGGCTCGGCGCCGTCCTCGACGCCAGGGACGAGTCGCTGCGGCACCTGGCCGAGCTCGCCACGGATCAGGACCTCGCCCTGTTCGCGGTGATCACCGCGGCGGCCGAACTCACCGGCCCGGCCGATCAGGCGGCCACGGGAGCGGCTGAGGGGCTCGCCCGGGCGGCCGCCACACGCTGTGGCGCTCGCGCGCCGATGCTGCCGTTCGCGGACGGCTCGGTGCTGTCGGCCCTCTCGGCGGCGATCGACACCGCCGAACAGTTCCCGGTCCCCGGCCGGCCCGATCAGTGGGGCGCACCCGCGCCCGGCCGGCCGGTCCCTCCGCTGCTACGCGGGCTGGTCCGCCCGCGGCGGCGGTCCGCCTACCGGGCGGCGGTCGGCGCGGACCCGGCCGACCGGTGGACGGAGCTCCTGAGTGCGCAGGTCGGTGCGGACCGGGAGAAGACAATGCTGGACCTGGTGCGGACGCAACTGGTTCGCGTGCTCGGACTGAACCCGGACGACCCGGTCGAGCCGGAGCGCGGCTTCTTCGAGGTCGGCCTGGACTCCGTGATGGCACTCGAACTGACCCGGCGACTGAGCAGCCACGCCGGCACCGCGCTCACCCCCGCCGCGGTGTTCAACAACCCGACCCCGGCGGCGCTGACCCGATATCTCGTCGAGCGGCTCGAGACGGCCGGGCAAGAGGCCCGGAACTGAGGAAGAGGTAAGGGTATGCGATTCCTGCTCACGACGTTCGCCTGGCCGTCGCACTACTACCCGATGGTGCCGCTCGGCTGGGCGTTACGGGCGGCTGGGCATGAGGTGATAGTAGCGAGCGCGCCGTCGCTGGTCGACGCGATCATCACGACCGGGCTGCCGGCGGTGGCGGTGGGTAAGGACGTCGACATCGCGGGGAGGGCCAGGGACGGCAAGCTGCACGATCACCAACGGTGGCCAACCGATCCGGGCAGGTTGAGCGACGTACAGCAGAATCTGGTCAGGCAGATGTCGCACACGATGGTCGATGTCGCCGACGCGATGACAGACGATCTTGTCAAGTTCGCCCGGAGCTGGCAGCCGGACCTGATCGTGCACGAATCGATCACCTTCGCCGCTCCGGTCGCCGCCGAGGTGCTCGGCATTCCGACCGTCGCGCATGCGGTCGGAATGCCGCTCGCCCCGGGAATGATCGTGAGGAAGGACCGCCCAGCGCCGTCGCCGGCGTATGTGCGTCTCTTTGAGAAGTTCGGCGTCGCGCCGAGGACCGCCCCGTCGGCGTGGATCGACCCCTGCCCGCCCAGCATGCGCATGCCGGGAGAGACCTCGGCCCCGCGGCTGTCCGTCCGATATGTGCCTTACAACGCCCCGGGTGCGATGCCGACGTGGCTTGTCGAGCCGCCCACACGGCCTCGGGTGTGTATCACCTGGGGCACCTCGACGGTGGGGATGATCGGTGACGCGGTGACCGGTCTGCTGAGCCAGGCGATCGAGGCGGTCTCCAGCCTCGGAGTGGATGTCGTGCTCACCGTCTCTGCGGCCACTCGTGCGGCTCTCGGCACGGTGCCGGACGGAGTGCGGGCGGCGGAGTCGCTGCCCCTGCACATGCTGCTGCCGAGCTGTCGGGCAATCGTGCACCCGGGCGGGGTGGGCACCGCGCTCACCGCGGGCATCTACGGAGTGCCACAACTGGCTGTCACCCAGTTCTCCGACCAGATGACCATCGGCGACGTGTTCGCGGCCAGCGGTGCCGGTCACCATCTGCTCCAGGAAGAGACCACCGTGGAGCGGATCAGGTCCCACGTCGTCGAGTTGCTGGATGACCCGGAGTGCCGCACCGCCGCCAAGCGCCTGCAACGGGAAATCGCATCGCAGCCTGCGCCGGCCGAGTTGGTGCCGAAACTGGTGGAGCTGGCGGGCAGGCGCGCGTCGGCTCGGGCGTTGGCGGAGACACTCTGATAGCCCTTTCCCCGGAGAACGGCGGCGCGCAGGCGAGATGCCCGGGGTCATCGCGTTGTCGCGGGTGCGGTCCCTGGTCGGCCCGGATCGTGGCCCGGGGCGGTGCTGTGGGCGGGGCGGTCGATGTCGTGGGGCGGCGCTTGCGGTCGCCGAGCACGCCGAGGGTGGCTGATGTCGTATCCGACTCAGCTCCACAGGCGCCCGGGAGGCGCACCCTGCCGTGGAGTGGCACCCAGGCCAGAACCCCGAGACCTCCTGACCGAAGCGCTCCCGCCCGACTTCGCCGTAACGGCACCGCACCCCTATCCCGCCCGCGCCGATCGCCGAGGGTGAACAGGGCGGGCCGCTGCACGCATTGGCTCGCGGTGGTCCTCGCCGGCTGGCTGCGTACCCGGACCCAGCTGCCGGTCACATCCCGGCGACGGCGGTGCCGCACCGTGATCGCCACCGACGGCAAGACAACGCGCGCCACACGCCGGCCTGTTGGCGGCCAGGTGCATGTGCTGTCCGCGCTGGACCCCAGCACCGGGATCGTCCTGGCGCAGGTCACCGCCCGCGCCACCGCAAGGGCGTGCTCGCGAACTTCCCCGCCGTCGGTCTCCGCTCGCAGCGCCACCTTGGTGCCGCCGAGATCGATGCCGAGCCAGGTTCCCGGCCGTGCAGTCCGGCCCGTCACCACCGACCCGGAACCGAGACCGGCGGGCACACCGGCAGCAGCTCATCGGGGGAGTGGATGACCAGATCCGGGCCGGCCGCCATCAGGTCGTCCTCGTCCACGGTCGCCCAGGTCGCCGCCACGGAGGTCACTCCGGCGGCGCGGGCGCTGCGGATGTCGGCCGGGGCATCGCCGACCATGACGGCCGCGTCCGGTTCCGCGCCGAGCAGGCTGAGCGCGCGCAACACGATCTCCGGAGCGGGTTTGGCGTTGGCGACCTCATCCGAGCCGACCACGTGGTCGAAGTGCTGGATCAGGTTGAGCGTGGTCAGCAGGGAGCGAGCCCGGGGCCCGGCCTTCCCGGTGGCCACGGCGAGCCGGAATCCGCGCGTCCGGAGCGTCTGGAGCAGGTCGGCCACCCCGTCCACCACGGGCACCTGGTCCGCGAGCCGGTAGCTCTCCCGGACGAACGGTTCCTCCATCTCCGGCGGAAGGCCCATCCGTCGCATGATCTCAGGGAAGTACAGGCCCTGGTAACGCTGGTACTCGGCGAACGGCGCCGGTCCGGCACCGACCACTTCCGCGTACGCCGCGGTGAAGGCCCGGCCCATCACCTCGTGACTGTCCACCAGGACGCCGTCGAGGTCGAAGATCACCACACTGCGCACCGGTACGTTCTCCATCACGTCGCCGCCGAGGTCGCGACCGGCCCGGTGGGCAGCAGCGGGGTCGCCGAGGCCGCGTACAGCGCCTCGATCGTGCCGACGATCCGCCGCGCGCCCGCGATCGCGGATCCGCACGCCGACGGATCGGCGAGGCGGGCCCTGAGGTCGTCGAGCTGGCGGGAGTACTCCGTGCCGATCGGCTCGGCCGGGACCGCGACCTCGCTCGCCCGGCCCCGCCGGACGACGTCGAGCCGCGGCCGTGGCTCGCGGTTCGGGCTGAAGCCGAAGGTGGTCCGGAGCGTCGCGGCACCGCCGCTCCCGTCGATCCGGATCTCGGTGACGTCATGGCTCGCCGAGTGCGTGGCCCAGCTGGCGTGAAGGCCAACCGACAGACCGGTGCCGGTGACCAGGAATCCGCGCACGGTGTCCTCGACGTCCGCGTCGAGTTCCGGTGCCGGCTGGTCGTGCCGCCAGGCCGCCGTCCAGCGCGGGTCGTTGACGTGGTCGTGCGAGGTGGACGCGGCGACCTGGTCGAAGGCCACCGGGCCGGCGATGGTCTCCAGGACGTCGAGCAGGTGCCAGCCGAGATCGAACAACACCCCGCCGCCGGCCTCCGCCCGGCTGGTGAACCAGCCCTGGGACCGGGGCACTCCGCGGGCCCGTTCCCACCCCAGGTCGATGTGGCGCAGGTGGCCGAGCTCGCCGGCCAGATCTGCCAGTTTTCGCACGTCGGCGCGGTACCGGCAGGCACTCCCGGCCAGCAGCGGGCCGCCGCCCGCCCGCTCGGCTTCGGCCAGCGTGTCCGCCTCCGCGCTCGAGAGGCAGACCGGCTTCTCCACGAAGGTGGCGAGACCTCGGGAGAGGAGACGTCGCGCGATGGCCGCGTGCAGGTGGTTGGGCGAGGCGACCAACGCGAGGTCGGCGTCCTCGGCTCGCAGCGCGTCGACGTCGCCGAAGGCCGGGCGGTCGGTCGCCGCGGTGAACGCCGCCCGCTTGGCCGGATCGGGGTCGACCGCGGCCACCACCTCGTAGTCGCCGCTCGCCATCAGGCGGGGAAGCCAGATCTCCCGGCCGGACCACCCGAACCCGACCAGTACGGTGCGGATCCTCATCCGGCGGCCACCACGTCGGCCACGATGGCGGCGGTGTCGGTGAGAGCCTGCTCCGACGCGAGCAGGGTGCGGTGGTGCAGCCAGACGCAGTCCTGGCTGATCGCGTCGGCGTTCGGGCACCGCTTGGCGACCGCGTCGACGGACTCCGCGGGTGCGCCGGTTTCCCAGAACGCCGCGGTGCGGTAGATGGCGCGGAAGCCCGCGAAGGCCGGGATCCCCGCGTCGACCAGACGATCGACCAGGAGGTTGCGCCGCTCCTCCGACCAGCCGGGAAGCCGGAACATCGCCATGTAGTGCGGATTCCGGTCGGCCCGCGAGTCGCCACCCTGCGGCCGGACGCCGGGGATCTGGGCCAGCAGCGCCGACAGGAACCGCCACCGCTGCTCCCGCACCTCGATCTGACTGTCGAGGCGGCCCAGCTGAGCGCGCAGGACGGCGGCCGAGAACTCGTTCATCCGCATGTTGGTGCCGGCCACCTGGTGGTGATAGCCGCGGTCGGCGCGTGGCCGGCCGCAGGAGTGGCGCAGGAACGCCTTCTCGTACTCGTCCGAGTCCGGGAACAGCACCGCGCCGCCCTCACCCGCGGTCATCAGCTTGCCGTTCTGGAAGCTGAACGCCGCGACCGAGCCCAGCTCGCCCACGCGCTTGCCCTGCCATCGGGCACCGTGCGCGTGGGCCGCGTCCTGCAGGACCCGGGCGCCGGCATCCGAGGCGAGCTTGTCGAGCGCGTCCATGTCGGCCATGAGACCCGCCATGTGCACCGGCATGATCACCCGGGTCCGCGGCGTGATCGCGTCGGCGGTGGCGGTCACGTCGATGTTGTAGGTGTCCGGATCGACGTCCACCGGCACGGCGACGGCCCCGAGCCGCTGAGCGGCCTGGGACGAGGAGATGAAGGTGAACGCCGGCACGATCACCTCGGTGCCCGGTCCCGCGCCCAGCACCTGCAGGGCGAGTTCCAGCGCGTGCGTGCCGTTGGTGACGGCGAGGGCGTGACGGCCACCGTGGTATCCGGCGAACTCCCGCTCGAAGCTCTCCACCTCGCTGCCACCCATGCGCCACCACTGGCCCTGGGTCAACGCCCGATCGAGAGCTCGCCGTTCGGTGTCGTCGAATTGCGGCCAATCCGGAAAGGTCGGCCCGGGTCGCGGACTCATTTCTGCCTGGCTCCTTCTGCTCGATTGGCCTCACGGTACGAAGTCCGGCGCGGGCGCCACTATCCCTCAACCTGACAGCGATTTCGGAATTCGCCGTCGTCCCATTCTGCGAATTCGAGATGAGTGGGACGACTTTCGGAGAACATTCGCTCGGGAAGGATGGTCAGGTGCGGGTGATCGCGGCCAGCCAGGCCGGCGCCCCGTTGATGTCTCGGTTGTTCTCCAAGGTCACCGATTCGATCGAATCGACCCGCCAGCCATCGGCGAAGGTGGCCCGGATATCGTCCTGGCTCACCCGCAAGGCGCGGATCCCGCCCTGGCTCTCCTGTCGCGGTCCACTGCCGGGGTGATGGCGGTCGCTGATGCAGAGCAGGAACAACTGTGCGCCCGGCGGCATGACCGTGGCCAGGCTGTCGGCGTAGCGGACCCGCTCGGGGCCACTGAACGCGTGGAACAGGGCGCAGTCGAGCACCGTGTCGAACTGCTCGCCCAGGTCGCCGAGTTCGAGCGCGTCCCCGACCTGGAAGCGCACTTCCAGGCCGCGCTCGTGTGCCTTGCGTCGCGCGGCCTGGATCGCTGTCGGCGCCGAGTCGATGCCGACCGTCGGGAGGCCGAGGGCCGCTGCCATGAGCGCGACCTCGCCGGTGCCGCAGCCGATCTCGAGTACCCGGCCGCGGAACGCGCCTGCCTCGGCGAGGTTGCGCATGGCCAGTTGTGGGCGGCCGAGGTCCCAGAGCGGTGTCCCGCTGTAGTGCGCGTCGTAGCTCTCCACCCTGCTGCCACCCATGTCTGCTGGCTCCTTCTGGTCGATTGGCCTTACGGTACGAAGCCGGCGTCGACGCCGGACTATCCCCCAACCTGACAGCGATTTCGGAATTCGCCGCCGTCCCGCTCTACGAATTCGGCGTGCACGGGACGCCATTCCGGGGAAGTTCGCTCGGGAAGAGGGTGGTCAGGTGCGGGTGATCGTGGCCAGCCAGGCCAGTGCCCCGTCGACATATTTGTTGTTCTCCAACGTCGCGGGTTCGATCGAGTCGACCCGCCAGCCGTCGGCGAAGGTGGCCCGGATCTCGTCCTGGCTCACCCGTCGCGGCCCGATGTCGGGTGGATGGCGGTCGCTGAAGCAGAGCAGGAACAACCGCGCGCCCGGCGGCATCACGGTGGCCAGGGTGTCGGCGTAGCGGACTCGTTCGGCGTCGCTGAACACATGGAACAGGCCGCAGTCGAGCACCGTGTCGAACTGCTCATCCAGGTCGCCGAGTTCGAGCGCGTTGCCGACCAGGAAGCGCGCCTGCAGGCCGCGCTCCCGTGCTTTGTGCCGCGCGATCTCGATCGCCGTCGACGCCGGATCGATGCCGACCGTGGGTAGGCCCAGGGCCGCCGCCATGAGCGCGACCTCGCCGGTGCCGCACCCCACCTCGAGCACCCGGCCGCGGAAGGCGCCCGCCTCGGCGAGGTCGCGCAGCGCCGGTTGCGGACGGCCGGTCTCCCAGGGCGGCGTACCCGAATACCGCGCGTTGAAATGCTCGGGCGACAGGGCATCGGTGAGCTGGCGCGCCAGTTTTTCCAGCGTCTCGACCAGTTCCTTGGCCTGGCCGGGGTCCTGGATCCCGGCGGCCGCGGCGAGTCGATCGTCGATCCGCGTGGCGGCTCGATCAGCGGCTCTGTGCCGGGCGACCTGCCGGACGAACGTGTGTCCAGGGTGGGCCGGGTCAGCCGCGGTGGTGACCGCGCCCCGGTCGCGCAGGGTGGCGACGCTCGTCTCCACGTGACTCGCCGGGAAGCCGGTGCGGTCGGCGATCTCGGCGATTGAGGTGTCCGGGTGTTTGAACACATCGGTCATGATTTGACGCACGCCGGGGGACATCTGCCGCATGCCCGTGGGGTCCGGGATAGCGTCCTCGCCGATGCGCATCAGCTTGCGCGCGAGGTCGTGCAGTTCGAAGCCGTCCATGATCGCAAAGTGTTCCCGACGCCGGATAGCGCACGCCATCACGCAGGTTGACGGTGTGTTCGGCGTTTCTTCGCGACGGCTGGACGACTAGCAGTGTGAGGGATGCCAGGGCCCCGCAGTCCGGATCTACCGTGGCTTGCGGTTATCGCGGATTCGGACCGTACGAGAGAAGTGGGTTTCATGAGTGTGAAACAGTCCGAACGGACGCTGTCCAACTTTCTCGCCTATCTCGACGGGCTGCGCGAGCGCGGAGCCGTGCACTTCGACGACAAGATCAAGGCGTGGCACGTGCTCGGTTACCACGACACCCTCCAGGTGCTGACCGACTCGGCGACCTTCTCGTCCGACGTCTCCCCGCTGGCCCCCAAGCAGGAAGACTTCGACCTGTTCAAGAAGGGCAACTTCGTCCGGGCGGACGATCCGGTGCACCGCCGGCTGCGCGGTCTGGTCAGTCGGGCGTTCACCCCGAAGATGATCGCCGGACTCGAACCGCGGATCACCGAGGTGACCCTGCAGTTGTTCGACGACGCGGACGCCGGCGGCGACCAGTGGGACCTGATCGAGCAGCTGGGCTACCCGTTGCCGTTCATCGTCATCGCCGAGATGCTCGGCATTCCGGTCACCGACCGCGCGTTCGTCCGGCGGCTGTCCGACACCTTCTTCGAGGTGCACAACGTCGACCCGGAACAGTCGCTGGATTCCCTGGGGGAGAGCGCGGTCAACAATGTCGCGCCGCTGCTGCGCGAGTTGAACACCCACCTGCTGGAGTTCGTCCGCGCCCGTCGCAAGACCCCAGGCGACGACCTGACCAGCAAGCTTCTGGAGGTCGAGGTCGACGGTACGCGGATGGACGACGAGGAGACCGTCGGCTTCCTCGGCCTACTGCTGCTCGCCGGCCACGTCACCGCGACGTCCACGCTGGGCAACACGGTTCTCGCGTTGCACGAGAACCCCGAGGTCTGGGAGCAACTGCGGGCCGATCCCGCGCTGATTCCGGCCGCGGTCGAGGAATCGATGCGCTACCGGCCGCCGTTCCCTCGTCTCGGTCGGCAGGCGATGAAGGACGTCGAGATCGGCGGGCAGATGATCCCGGCCGGCGACTTCGTCCTGGCGTGGCTGACCACCGCGAACCGCGACGAGCGCGTCTTCGCCGACCCGGACCGGTTCGACATCCACCGGAACCCCAACCCTCACCTGACGTTCGGCAAGGGTATGCACTTCTGCCTTGGCGCGCCGCTGGCGCGGCTGGAGGTGGGCATCGCCATGCGCCTTCTGATGGAGCGGTACAGCGACATCCGGGTACGCGACGACGTGCCGGTCAACCTGCGCAATCCCTGGGCGATGATCGGCGTCAACCGGCTGCCCATCGAGGTCCGCCGGTCCTGACGAACCGGAGCGCGGGCTCAGCGGCGGGGCAGTTCCGAGGTGCTGCCCACCTGCCGGGCCCGGTTCCGTCCAGCAGCGCCCTGGCCGATCGTCGGGGTGGCTGCTGGCCGGCACCGCCAATTGCGCTCCTCGACGACCCGATCGATTAGCGCTTCACCGGTCGCGAAAGGTGGTGCACGGGCCGGCGGGCTTGGCGTGAAGGGGACTTTCCGCGCGCGCGATGCGGGGAAAGTCCCCTTCACGCTTTCTCGGGTAGGCGACTAAAGGATGTCTCGTAACTCGGTGAAGCGTTGCCTGGCAACGGTGCTGGCGTCACCCCGCGAGGATGATGTTGTGGAGGTGGGCGATGCCAGCA
>NZ_JBIATC010000015.1:0-125984 GCF_042891255.1 Micromonospora sp. NPDC001898
CTTGGTCGACTGCTGTCTTACCGGGAGCCTCGTCCTATGTCGACACGGGCTCCCCGCACCCACCGTGACCAGCACCATCACGATGGAAAAGCCTCCATGATAGAGGAAGGTGCGCGTTGCCATAATCGACAATCCGACGCCGGCTTCACGCTTGCATTCGTCAACCAGCTCTGGGCGTGCTCCTATGGTCTTCCCACCGACTCGCCAGAACCAGTCTTCCTTCACGTCCCGAGTTACAATTAGAAGGGGCGTCCTCCGGGTCGCAACTTCGTTAAGTGCCTGGCGCCAGAGGATGTAATCGCCATGGGGGTCGGTCTTCTTGCGGTCCCCGTATCCCGGCGGCTCTTTGCATCTAATTCGCCGCGCTGCCTCATCCCTGGCTGCTTTCTCTGCCGTATCAGAGAGGGGCTCGCCAGTCCGAGAAGATAAGAGTCCTTCAAACCGCTCAAGAATGGGGTCTCTATGGACCGCATTTTCCGGAATACCGTGCTCACTTCGTAATTCTTCTAGTTCCTTGACTGCTTCGTCTAGCCCTCGCAGTGCCACCTGTTGCAAGCGGTTTGATTCGCCGTCCGGCAAGGCTACGCGATTACTCAGATTCTCAAGCTTTTCGGCTAGGTGGGTGGTGACTTGGCTTCGGAATTCGGACAGGGCTTTGATGGCGTCTTGATAGGAGGCGTCATGTTCTGCAATAACTCCCACTCGATTCCTGTGAAATTCGAGGGCGACTTGGTGTGGTAGCCATAGGCGATCTCCCAATCTTTCTAATGCCTCGAACAATTCTGCCCGTGTTTTGGCTGCGAAGCGGTAGGCGTCGAGCAACACGTTGGTGTCTAGGACAACGGTGCCTTTCGTTACTGCTTCCCGCGTTTCATCCTCTGACGGCGGCAGCCAGTGTTGGAAGGGTTCACTAAAGCCAGGCATGATTTCCTCCCGAATTCCTCTGCCACCGACAGTCTAGTGTGTTCAGACTTTCTTTACTTGGTCAAGGGCGGGCCTACGGCCCGCCGCCGTGCCCGCGCCGGGGCGCGCGTGCGGCCTCCGGCCGGTCACGCCCCGGCGCACGGCGTACCAGGACAACCGATGGACAACCGCAGCCGGCGCAGGAGCTTGGCTCCGAGAATGACGCGCAGTGGAGAGCCGGCAAGCCCCAAGCATGGGGGCGGCGCCCGCAGTTGCCGAGCAGGCGACCCCCCGCGCCAGCTCCCACCGAAGTCCAGGTCAGGTCAAACCCTGCATCTGGGAAGGGGGTGGGAGCCGCCGTGGTCGGGTCCGTCGTCCAGGAGCCGGCCGCGTCGCTGGTCCCGGTCAGGTCAAGGGCGCTGCTGTGGCGGTGTCCGCCGGGCGCCGGGCCGTGACACGAGAGCCGAGTCCGACCCCGGGTACCCGTCAGGGCGACGGACGCGCTGGAGACCGGCCAGTCGTACGTAGATCTCTCGCTTGGCGACGGCGTGGCCCTGGCCGTCGAGTTGGTAGCCGGTGACCCAAATCCAGCCGGGGTAGTTGGGTTTTGGGCACACCGAGATCACTCGGAACATGAAGGCCGGCTGTCTCGCGAACTGCACCGACGCCTCGCGGCCAATCCAGAGGTCGTCACCAGGCTCAGGCGGTTGTGGTTGCTGTCTGGCCCATGTGCGGCTGTGCCGCTCGACAGGCATACGGCTCCTCTGCTCGGAGGTATGCCCTGCCCGGCGGGTTCGAAGGTCACCCACAGGGCAGGGCGTTCGCTGTGCTGGCGGCGGGTTCGAGTCCTCCACCACCGGCATGGCGCATAGCGTCACCTTACAGGTGTCAACCCCGTCAACTTGACGGAGCTGCTGGCCGTCAGGTCCGTACGGTCGAGTTATGCGGCTCGCAGGCATGTCGGAAATCCAACAGATGTTGGGTGGTGTCAGCCGGCAGCGTGCGTCGGAAATCGTGGCGCGGTCTGGATTTCCAGCACCGCTGGACACCTTGGCGACCGGGCGAATCTGGGCGCGGGATGCGGTGGTGGCGTGGATCGCCGAGAACCGGCCGACCCAGCGGACAGACGAGCAGTAGATCAGCGTCCGCAGGGCGGTAACGGCGCATGCCCGAGGCTTGGGAGAAAACGGGGAGATGATCTTGCCCCCGACCGCCTCGCTCGCCTCGCCAGACCAACGGACATCAAGAGCTGGACCAGGGTTGATAATCAAACGTCAACGTCTAGGCCGGATGTTGACCTTGTTCACACCGAAGAGGTCGCTGGTTCGATACCAGCATCGCCCACGCAGGTCAAAGGCCACTTCCCGGAAACGGGAGGTGGCCTTTCTGCTGTCGTGCAGCAGAGAAATACAGCAACGGCGTCGGCGGCGGAGCGAGTCGCCGAGGCGTTTGAGGGCGTCTCTGATCGCCTTCGTCGATACCTGGGTGTAGATCTCCATGGTCACGGAGAAGCGGGCGTGTCGGAGCACCCGCCTGGCGACTTTCGGGTGGACGTCGATGTCGGCCAGGGGCGTGGCGCAGGTACGGCGGGCGTCTTGAACGGTGATCGCGCCGGGGCGGTGCAGGGTGGGCAGGGTGGACACGGATTCTCCTCAAGGCTGGTGGCAGGGACGGGCGACGAACTGCCACGGTGTCCGTCGGTGGTGTACGTGCTGTCTCCTGGCACCGCCTGAGAGGGCGGCTGACGCCGGAGGGCGGAAGCATGGCTATCGGCCACCGACCGCCGCTGGAATGCGTCCTTCCGGTAGCGTCCGTACGTGCGGCAAGGTCCGCTTGACGTGGCGGGCCAGGCGGCGGCCCGCTCCCCGGAGGGCGGGTCGGCGGCAGACGGGATGGCCGCTCGGGCTGGCATGTGGCAGCGTCGGCCTTCGATGGATAAGGTGCATTGGCATGGGTCATCGCGCCTCGACCGCCTCGCCGTGCTCGCCATCAGCCGGGATGTCGTCCCCGACAGGACGGGGTAACCAGCGGAGTGCTATGAGGCCGAGCACGAGGTGCAACAAGCTGGCTGCAGTTGCAGCCACGTGCATGCCGGTGAGAAAGGCTGACTTGGCATCTGTGATCAACGTGTCTGTCAGGCCGGTGAGCTGAAGCGTTTCGTCCAGGGTCGGCGCGAGGTCGGGCCCTTGGAGCCGGAACAGCAGTGCTGCCAGAGAGCCGAGCAGTGCAATGCCCAGGGCGTTACCGATCTCGTTGCTGGTCTCGGCGATCGCGCCTGCTGAGCCTGCTCGCTCGGACGGGACCGCGCCGACGGCGGCGTCAGCGACGACTGCGAAGGAGATGCCATAGCCGATGCCAGCGATCGCAGTGGAAGCGACGTACCAGCCGATCCCGCCAGTGATGGTGGTGGGCAAGAGCAGGAGCAGCCCGGTGGCGATGGAGAAGTGGCAGACAAGCAGCGCGGAGCGTTTCCCGACGCGATCGACCACCACAGGGGTGACGATGCAAGTCGTGATGAGCACAACGGCTCCCGGTAGCGCCAGCAAGGCAGCCTGCAGGACCGGAATGTCAAGGACGGACTGCAAGTAGATGCCAGCCAGGTAGGCGGCTGCTGACCACGCGGCCAGCGGTAGAAGCCCGGTGATCACCGCGATGGTGAAGACTCGATCCCGGAAGAGAGAGAAGTCGATGAGTGGATGGTCCAGGTGTCGTTGACGGACGCCGAACCATGCCAGCACAGCGACCCCCATGAGCCCGGTGAGCGCCGCCGATACGGAGAGGCCCTCGGCGGCAACGTGCTTGAGCCCATAGATCGCTAGCAGCAAACCGACCGCAGAGGTCACGACACTCATCGGATCGACTCGTCCGGGGCGGGTGGTTTGTACCTCGCTGAGCAACATGGGTGCGAAACACAGGAACAGCGCGATTAAGGGAAGGTTGATCAAGAACACCGATCCCCACCAGAAGCGTTCCAGTAGCACGCCACCGATGACCGGTCCGATTGCGAATCCTGCGGCGAAGACCGCAGCGAAGATGCCGATGGCCTGGGCTCGACGCTTCGGGTCGGTGAACAGCTCACTGAGCACCGCCAAGGCGGACGGAAGCAAGGTGGCGCCGGCGATCCCCATCACAGCACGGGCGGCGATGAGTAGCGCCGGTGTGGGCGCGAACGCGGCGGCGGCCGAACCGATGCCGAAGAAGCTCGCGCCGATCATGAGCAGCTTGAGTCGCCCGTAGCGGTCGCCGATGTTTCCGAATGCGATAAGCAGGGAGCCGACCGAGAAGCCGTAGACGTCTAGGACCCACAGTGCCTGGTCAGCGCTGGGATTGAGAGACTGACTGACTCGTGGCATTGCGAGGAACAAGATGGACCCGTCCACCGAGACCAAGAGCACCGGGCCGAGGACGACCAGCAGCCCGAGCCAAGCTCGGACGTTGGTCGTGCGTGAGGTGTGTTGCGTCATGCCGGCAACGCTCCAGCGCAGAGCCGGGAGCATCCAGGCACCTGGTGTGGGTGCACCCAGCAGGTACACCCAGCCACACGCGATGAGCGCCTAGTCTCGATGTCATGGAAAGCCTCGGAGCATTCTTGAAGAGCCGCCGCGACCGGGTCACCCCAGACGAGATCGGGCTACGAACCTATGGGAGCGCCCGCCGAGTTCCGGGGCTGCGCCGCGAGGAACTCGCCCATTTGGCAGGGGTCAGCGCTGGCTACTACACACGGCTGGAGCAGGGCCAGGCCGAGACGGCCTCCGAACAGGTTCTCGACGCCCTCGCACGAGTTCTGAAACTGGACGACGTGGAGGTCGTACACCTTCACAATCTCGCCCGCCAGCCCTCCCGGTCCGGCCTCGCCGAACCACCAGTCGAGCAGCCCCACCGGCGCGTCCTCGCACTGCTCGAATCACTGGCCGAGGCGACGCCAGCGATCGTGCTGGGCCGACGCGGCGACGTCCTCGCCTGGAACCGCACCGGACACGCGCTGCTCGCCGAGCACGTCGACTTCGAGGCGCCTCGTGATCCGGGCTGTCGTCCCTCGATCCCGCGGATGTTCTTCCTCGACGCTCTCACCAGGGAGCTGCACCGCAATTGGGACGAGCTCGCCCGGGTCCACGTCGCCTACTTGCGTCTCACCGCCGGACGGTTCCCGACCGACGCGCGCCTGGCGAACCTCATCGGTGAACTCACCATGCGCAGCGACCAGTTCGGCTCCATGTGGGCAACCGGTGAAGTCGCCGACTGCACCACCGGTGACATGCATCTCCAACACCCCACGGTCGGCGCGGCGAGCATCGCCTACCAAGTCTGGCTACAGCCCGACAGCCCCGATCACCGCCTCGAGATCTACACCCCAAACGATGCCTCCACGGCAGACGCACTACGGATCCTCACCCAACGCGCTTTCGGAGAAGACGATCCGAGCGTCAGGGCGCCCGAGGGGCCTGTGGCTGGTCGCGATCGATCCGCCAACAACCTCCTGCCCCGCAACAACTAGGTGGCGGAGCCTGCGTGCCCGTGGCGTGCCCGACGTAGCGGTCAACAAGGGTCTAGGGCGGCGAGGTGACGAAAGGAACCTGGCCCTGCCGCCCTCATCTGCCAGGGAACGCAGCCTCAACGGCCGGAGATCAATCTGATTCCGAAGCTGCCGAGGTGAAGTGCGGCCCCTGGCTGCTCAGGGTTCCATGATCATTCGTTCACACCGAAGAGGTCGCTGGTTCCGATACCAGCATCGCCCACGCAGGTCAAAGGCCACTTCCCGGAGACGGGAGGTGGCCCTTCTGCTGCCGTACAGCAGCGAAGTACAGCAACGGCGTCAGCGACTCAGCGAGTCGCCGAGGCGCTTGAGGGCTTCCCGGGGCGCCTTCGATGAGATCTGGGTGTAGATCTCCATCGTCACGGAGAAGCGGGCATGCCAGAGGATCTGCATGGCGACTCTCGGGTGTACGTCGAGGTCGGCGAGCAGGGTGGCGCAGGTGCGGCGGACGTCGTGGACGGTGATCGGCGTGACTCCCGCCCTGTCGCACCGGGTCTGCCAGGAGTGTTGGAAGTTGCGCGGTTCGATGGGTCCACCATAGCGGGTGGTGAATGCGAGGTCGGATTTCTGCCACGCCTTTCCGGCGGCTTCTCGTGCCTCGTCGCGTTGTTCGCTTCGTAGCTTGAGTGCGGTCACGCAGATGTCGGGGAGTGGGAGGGTGGCCGTCGGACGCCTGGGCCTTGGTGTGGCGGTGGAGCAGCTTTCCCCGGACGCGTTGCAGTTGCCGGCCGACGGTGCCCCCTCTACCGGGTTAGCCTGGTCGTATCGCCGCCGTCATCTGAGTTGGCTGTTTGGTGAAGAGCCTTACATGCCCCAGACGCCGCCGACCCCGCCAGCGCCGCTGCCGGAGCTGCCGTCACTCGGGTTGCGGTGTTCGTCAAGTCGTCTGCGGGCTTCAGTCGATGCCTGCTGGTTACGAACCCGGCCGTCGACATCGAGTGGGGCTTTCCGGGTGCGGCGCCACAGCCAGACCGCTGCAACGACCGCCAATGCGATGATCAGGATTAGGATCATGAGCCAACGCATGCCGACCTCCGTCTATTGAGCGACCACCAGTCCGATTGACAGCACGTGGACCTACCGCTGCTCTCAGTATGAGCAGCTCAAGTCAAGCGCCTTTGCTGGCCGTTTTCCGCGACGAGGTGCGGGTCTGAGTTCCGCTTCGACGTCTGACGCATGGGTTGGGTGACCAACTGGGTGACGACGGGCGCGGGCAGCGCTGGACGTCCAGGGACTCCGGTGGACCATTCGGACAGCTCAGCCCTGCTGTTGGCGCAGCTCACCGACGGCCGGTGGTTTCTTCACACCGAAGCAGTCAGCCCTGTCGCTGTCGACAACAACGGTGACAGCAGCAGGGCCGAACAGCGCGAGCCGAAGCCGGCCGGCGGGGGATCAACGCCCGATGTCAGAGACGTGCGCGGACGGTGCCGGACGGAGCGCCCAGAACTTTGCAAGCGAGGGGCCAGGCAGCGAAGCAGCAGGAAGGCAGCGCGAGCGTCGACACAGGTCGACCATGAACCTGAACCGACGGCGTTCGGCGCCTGCTCAGCAACGCGAAGCAGCACCAGTCGACAGCGCCCGACAGCTTCAGACCGCATCCCCCCGACGGGGGTCGGTGTTGGGTGTTCGTCTGGGCGACAGCCCGAACAGTGCGCCCAAGAGGCGTCGCCTGCGACGCATGGTGGGGGTTGGCGCGGATACTGGCGGGGTGGTGGAGAAGCAGGCGACGGAGTTGACCCGGTGGACCGTTCACGGCGAGCGGGTGGTGGACGACACCCGGCAGCTGCCGGGCGGCTACGTCGACGGCGACGAGCAGCCGGCGCAGTGTGCGGTGCGGGAGGTCGAGGAGGAGACCGGCTGGCGGCCCCAGGGGGTCGAGCCGTTGCTGTCCTTCCAACCGTGGGTCGGCACTGCGGACGCCGAGAATCTGCTGTTCCTCGCCCGGCAGGCCGAGCACATCGGCACACCCGTGGACGTGAACGAGGCGGAGGAGGTGGCCTGGATTCCGCTCGACGAGGCGTACGGGCTGGTGTCCCGGGGTGAGATTGTCGGTGCCGGCACGGTGATCGCCGTGCTAAAGCTGGTGGCGCGGAGGGCTCGCGGGGAGTTGTAGAGGTCAGCGTCGTGGGCCGAGGGCGGCGTCGATGCGGCCGGTGAAGTGCCGGACGGCGGGTAGTCGCCGGTGTGGGGCGAGTTGGGTTTGCAGGTCGCGGAGGTAGCGGACGGCTCTGGCGGAGCGTAGTCGGGTGGTCAGGGTCAGGGCTTCTGTGCCGATGGTGCAGGTCCGGTCGGGTTCTCCCTGTTGGGCGTGGACGCTGGCGAGTAGGGCGAGGTTGAAGGTTCTGCCGCGTACGTAGCGGTTGTCCATGCGTAGGGATCGGGCGGCGAAGCGTTCGGCGTGGGTGTTGCGGCCGAGGGCGTGGAAGCAGTGGCCGAACTTGGCCGACAGGTATGCCTCGTCGACGTAGCTGAGCCATTGCGGGTCGGCGCTGCGGTCGGCCCGGTCGAGGGCTTGTTCGGCCTAGTGCAGGGCGGCGGCGCAGGCCCGTTCGTCGTTGGCTTTGGCCAGGGCGTGGGCTTCCATGACGTGGGCTTCGGCGGCCAGGACGGACACCTCGGCGCGGCGGGCGGTCTGACCGGCGGCGCGGGCGGGGTCGAGGCCGGTGGCGGGGCGACGTTCAACGGGGCGAGCTACGGGGGCCCACCAGCCAAACAACGGTGAGCAGTTGCCGCATTGTCGAAGCGGACCCGTCCCCCTCACCGAGGGAAACGGGATCCCTTTCCGTGTCGGCGGTGCTCTCGCAGGCCGGGCCGCTGTCGTCTCCCGGACACTCCCGGGCGGGCACCGCCGCTAGGGTGCCCCGATGATCCGCGCCCTCCCCGCCACCGCCGTCCTCGTCGCCCTGGCCGCCGCGCTGGCCGGCTGCTCCAGCGACAGCGAGCCCGCAGCTGCCCCGCCATCTGCCAGCGCCCCCGCGCCCGCCACGGCGGCGCCGGCTACGACCGGCCCCGACGACCGGCGAGGCTGCCACGCCCTCTCCGCCACCCCCGCCAAGGCCCACCCCATCGCGCACCGAGACGCTGGCGCGCTCGCCGCCGGGGCCGCCGATCCGGACATCAAGAAGGCTGGCATCGACCTGGTCAACGCGGTCAACGACCTGGAGAGCAAGAAGAGCACCGAGGCGAACCTCGTGCTCGACCGGGCGCGGATCGCCCTCGCGACCGCGTGCGGGGCGAAGTTCGGCGACGGTCCCTGGTAGCCCCGAACAGCACGAAGCGGCCCCGACCTCCACCAGGGAGGCCGGGGCTGTGGTGCTTCGGGCCACCGTAAGGAACGGGCTCGGCCAGCGCTTCGAAGCGCTTTGAACCCGCACCAGCGCGGTGGATACCGTGGGCGATGGCGACGTCACCAGCGGATCGGGAACGGGATCGGGTGCCACGAGCAGAGCGTGGCGACGGCGACGGGCCGGACATCGGCGCGGCGTTCACGGTCATGCTCGGCTGGCACGCCCTGGTGATCATCGCCTACTTCGTCATCCTGGGCCGACAATCGACACTCAGGGTGCGGTACGACAACTCACCGTTTGAAGACATGCTGATCCTCGGCGCCAACACTGCGCCGGTGCTCCTCGGCACCGCCGCCGCGTCACCGACCCTCCTGTTTGTGGCGGCGGTCGCCGGCCCTGCCCTACGTTGAGGATCACCCCCACCCGGTCGACCTGCTCAACCCGGGAGCGGATCAGGAAGCGGACGCCCTCCGGCGCCTCCAGGGAGAAGCCGCTGCCCCGGCCGGGCACACATCCACTCGGGTGCAGCGGGCGCAGTTGTGGGTGGAGAGCATCCTTACCGCACTGACCATCGATGCCGCCGTAACTGGCACGTTCGCCTAGCAACATCTATCCGCTTAAGATCAGAGGCGTGAATTCCGCCCTCGACACCCTGCCGAAGATCGGTGCGCCAGCGACGCGGGTTCTGAACAATGCCGGCTATTCGACGCTGCGTGACCTTGCGGGGGTGCCGCGCGCCGAGTTGGCCAAGCTGCATGGCGTGGGGCCGAAAGCGCTCGGGATCATCCAGAGTGCGTTGGAGCAGTGCAACCTGACTCTGGGATAGTGGTTCCTCCCCCGTCGCAGCGCGCCAAGCAACTCGGCGGCCGGCTGCCGGCCTGTGATGCGATAGTTGATATGCGACACAACTTCGCCAGGTGATGTGCGACATTGTCCGGCGATCTGGGGGCGGGTGACGTAGCCGCCAACGAAACGTCCGACTATGCCGATGAGTGGGCGTGCAGGTTGGGCAGCCGCTCAGCATGCGTCCCTTCCCAGACGCGCAAACTCGTCGAGAGGGATGTTTCTCTGCACCTCGTCGTTGTCCACGATGTCGGTAATCAGGACCGATCCGGGCCGCAGGCCGGCCAGTTCGGCGAGCCGGAAGGTCACTGAACGGGAGGCGAAGCTCTTGTTGCTGGCGACTCCAAACAGTCGAAAAGCCGCGTGCGGGTCAGTGGCATCTCCAGGCGGGAAGCCCACCAGGCGCACGGTGGTCGGCGAGGTCGCGTCACGCGGCACGGCATGCCGTCGTTCCGGCCAGTGCCAGTTCGTGGACGGCGTCGGCACGTCGGACGGGTCAGGCGAAGACGAGCCTTCTTCAGCAAGGAACAACACAACGTCTGGCGGCCGGTCCGCGCACCAGGCCAGAGCCGCGAGCGGCTGGCCGTCGGCGTCCATGGTTAGGCCGGTGATGCCTTTGATCTCGGGGGTGCAGGAGGTCAACCCGGCCAGTAAGAGCAGGACGGCGGCCATCGAAGCGACGATCCGCCGCGTCCTCGTCAGCATCTGAACAGCCACGCTCCGACCGTCGTAGTACCGCGTCAATCTAGGATCTCGGTCCGGCCGCAGGCCGATAACGATCAGTGTCCTCGTCTGCCTGGCGAGGTTATGCAGTTCGGCCTGGGCCGTCATGAGTCGTTGCAATGAGTGCGCTACGTCCTCGTCTGCCGCGATCAACACGCTGAGGTGTCGCCGATCAGTTGGCGGACGACTGTCGCACATCAGTCGACGGAGGAAACCGGTGCCGGCGTCAATGTGGGAGGACTTTCTGCACCTCTATCAAGGCGGCCCTGAACAGGCCGCACGCGCCGCCGCCTGGGCGCGCGCCCGTCGCTGCACTGAAGCGCGATCTTCTCGTCGCACCATCCGCACCTGCGGATTACCGTGAGTCATGACAGTCTGTGGTGGTGCGGTGACCTGCTGTTACCTGATGGTAGGCCGCCGGCGCCGGGCGCGAAGAGGTCGCTGGGCGTCGCGGTGCCGGGTCGGTCGCCGGCCGACGGATCGTCGTGGAGCGGCAGCGCGCGGTGAAGGGTGTGCCCCGATGCCGGCGACAACCGGCGGCGGCGATCCTGGTCTCGCTTTGCCAGGCAGGTGCCATCAGGGCTAGACCAGTATGAACAACCCGGCGGCTAGCCCCACATGATGCTTGTGATCAGCGGAAATCGGGTGATCTTCGGGGTACCCGCCGGGTCCGGGTTCGGCCTCGACAGCCCCAACGTGACCGGTGAGGTCTTGACGTAACCAGGGGCAGCATGGATTCTCGTTACTGGCATAGACCAATCCACAAAACCCGAACCGGCTCCGGCCCGACGGCCCGATCGGCTCCCCGACTGACCCGACGGGCCGGCGGACCTTGTGCCGGCCAGCCCCTACATGCACACCACCGCGCTCCGAGCCGGCGCGCACCGGCAACAGCTACCGACCCTGACCCAACAAAGTGGAGGTCGCGTGTTCCTTCTACGCTCATCTCGCGGTTGTCGCCGCGCTGTCGCAATAGCCGCATCGGTCACGCTTTCCGTAGGCTTGCTGACCCCCCTGCCTGCCGGTGCCGAGCGACGAGCTCCCAGCCAGGCGGCTCGGATCCTTCCGGTGCCGCAGCAGATCGATTCGCGCCCGGGCCACGTGGCGCTACCCGACAACATCGATGTTGTCGCGGGCGAGGCCGCCGACCCGGCAGCGCAGACATCGCTCGTGGAGTTGCTCTCCGCGCACGGCGTCACCGCCCGGATCGTGCGCCAGAGCGACCTGGCGGCACGCGCACCGATGATCATCCTGGGCGGGCCGCGCGAGACGCCGGCTAGCACCGATGCGCTACGCGCCCTCAACGTCGTGGGTCCGGAGTCGCTGCCCGCTCAGGGGTACGTGTTGGCGGCTGGTCACGACAACCGTGGTCGGTCGCGGATCGTGCTCTCCGGTGTGGACGGCACGGGCACCTTCTACGCGGTCCAGTCGCTGCGCCAGCTGCTCGTAAAGAAGGGCTCCCGGGTAACCGTCGACGGCGTGCAGGTCCGCGACTGGCCGGGGTACCAGGTCCGTGGCGGTATGGAGTCCTTCTACGGACCGGTCTGGTCGCAGGAGGACCGGCGCTCGCAGATCGAGTTCCTGGCGCGGCACAAGATGAACCAGTACTTCTACGGACCGGCGGACGACCTGCGCACCGGTTCGAACTGGAGCTCGTTGTACGAGGCGGCGGAACTGGCCCGGATGAAGGAGATCGTCGACCTGGCGAAGGCGCGCCATGTCGACTTCGTGTACCGGATCTCGCCGGAGGCGCCGATGGCGCCCAGCAAGGGGATCTGTCACGTGCGCGAAACCGATCGGGCCAAGCTGCTGGCACGCTTCGAGCAGATGTGGGAGATCGGCGTCCGAAGCTACGTCATCGCCTGGGACGACGTGTCGGGCAACTTCGCGTGCCAGGAGGACCGGGACGCCTACCGTGGCGACCGGTCACCGCTCGCGATCGCGCAGGCCGAGGTCACCAACTTCATGCAGAAGGAGTTCATCGAGAAGCACCCCGGCGCCAGCCGCATGGTGGCCGTGCCGACGGAGTACTGGGGCATGACGAAGACCCCGTACACGGACCGCTTCGACGAGCTGCTGAGCACCGAGGTCGACCTCTACTGGACGGGGCCGGCAGTGGTCTCGCCGAGCATCACCGAGGCGGACCTCCAGGCTGCCCAGGCGGTGTGGTCGCGGCACCGGATCATGCTCTGGGACAACTACCCGGTCAACGACTACAGCACCAACCGGCTGCTGCTGGGCCCGTTGACGAACCGCGACGCCGGCATGGCGGACAAGACGATCGGCATCTCG
Organism: Micromonospora sp. NPDC001898; assembly: GCF_042891255.1. Taxonomy (NCBI): domain Bacteria; kingdom Bacillati; phylum Actinomycetota; class Actinomycetes; order Micromonosporales; family Micromonosporaceae; genus Micromonospora; species Micromonospora sp. NPDC001898. Next base: position 12,583 of record NZ_JBIATC010000015.1, read on the forward strand.
TTCAACGAGCTCGTCGGTTTCCAGGACGCCTCGCAGATCGCCCTCGGCACCCAGGCCGACTACGCCTGGAACCCGGTGGCCTACGACGCGGAACGCTCATGGACGCACACCCTGCAGATTCTCGGCGGTGACGCGTACGAGGAGCTGAGGCTCTTCGCCGAGAACAACCGGGCCAGCGTCCTGGACGCCACCACCCGGCCGGAGTTCGCGGCGCTCATCACCCGGCTCATCGCTGACTACCGGGCCGGCCGACCCGTGAACGCCCAGCTCGCCCGGGTCGACCGTGAGCTGCGCCGCCTCGAGGAACTCCCCGCCGCGCTACGGGCAAAGCTCGACAACCCGGTTCTGCTCAAGCAGATCGCGCCCTGGCTGGACCGCGTCGGCGTGACCGGTCAGGCAGGTCGGGCAGCCCTGCGTATTCTCCGCGCCCAGGACGCGGGCTCCAGCGAAGCCGCCTGGGTGGCCCGACGGGACCAGTCGAGCGCCCGTCTCGTCCTCGACCGCACCTGGCACCAGATCAGCCCCGGGCCGGTCGACGAGCTGCTGAGCTTCGCGGCGTCCCAGAGTGACGGCTACATCGGTGACCGCTGGTACGGGGACCTCGGGGCCCCCACCGGCGCACCGGCTGCCGCACCGGGTTCCCCGTTGGGCAATCTGACCGACCGGCGCGACGACACGGCCTACGTCGCCGCCGGCGCACCGCAGGCGGGGGACGCGATCACGGTCCCGATCACCAAGCCGCACAAGCTGTCGGCGGTGACGGTGGTACAGGACGCGGCCGCTCCCGCGGACGGCATGATCCAGGCACTGGTCGACGGCACCTGGGTGGACCTCGGGCAACTCGCTGAGGGATTCACCAAGGTGCGGGCCGCGGACCTCGCGGCCAGCGCGGTACGGATCCAGTGGACTCCGGGCAGCGTCGCGCCGCGCGTCTACGAGATCGTCCCGCACTACTCCGACGTGCTGCGCGGTCGAGTCTCGGTCGAACCGTCGGGCTCGCTCATCGCACCCGGGGCGACCAAGCGGTTCCAGGTGGCCTTCGAGGTGTTCGACGAGGGCCGGGTGAAGGCAAGTGTCGCCGCCAGCGGCCCGGACGGCTGGACCATCACCCCGGCGACGCAGGTTCTCCAGGCGCGACCGGATGGTCGGACCATCGTCGCGAGCGTGCCGGTCGCCGTTACCGTCCCCGCCGGCACTGCCCCGGGCCGGCACCAGGTGAGGGTGACGTTCCACAAGGACGGTGTCGCGCCGGTGAACCTGTCGCTGACGATCATCGTGGGGGAGGGCAGCTATCCGGATTTCGTGACCGGGGCCAACCCGTCCGGTTACTGGCGGTTGGGCGACGCGGCCGGTTCCAGGACCGCCGTCGACAGCTCCACCAGCGGGCAGAACGGCACCTACCAGGTCGCTGAGCCGGGTGTCGAGGGTGTGCTTGCCGGCAACGGCGCGGCCGACCTCTCGAACGGCTACATCGAGGCGCCGCGCGCCCCGCGTACCAACCTGGCCGGACCGTTCACGTTGGAAGCGTGGGTCAAGCTCGACACGATCGTTCCGGCGCCGGGGCAGGCGATCATCGAGAGCTACACCGGGCCGGCGGTCAGCGGGTACGCGTTGAGGGCGAGCAACGGCGTCCTGCAGGCGTGGTCGCTCGGCGCTCCCGGAAAGGGACACGGCGTCGTCACCGGCCGCACCCAGCTGACGCCGAACAAGTGGCACCATGTCGCCGCCGTGTTCGACGGATCGCGGCTGACCGTGTACCTCGACGGCGTCGCGGACAGCAGTGTCGCGACGACGGTGGCCCCGGGCAGCGGCACGGCCAGCATCAAGCTCGGTGGCCGCGGAGACGACACGTCCCAGCGGCTGCAGGGCGACCTCGACGAGGCGGCGATCTATGACCGGGCGCTGACGGCGACCGAGATCCAGGAGCACTACTTCGCCGGGATCGGGTAGCCAGATCCTCCGGATGCGCGTCAGCCGCCCTGCGGCGGTGGGCTGACGCGCATCCGGATGGCGTAGCGATCCCCTCGGTAGAGCGACCGCCCGAACTCCACGACCTTGCCCATGTTGTCGACGGAGATGCGCTCGATCAGGAATGCCGGGTCGTCCTCGGCGACTTCGAGTCGCTTCGCCTCGGCGGCGGTCAGCCGCGCGATGGTCACGGTCTGCCGTGCCGATTCGAGTCGCACACCGAATGCGCGACCCAGGATGTCGTAGAGCGAGTCGTCGCGCCCCAACACGTCGAGCAGGGTGGGGAACCGCGCCGTGGCGAGGTTGGTCCGTTCCAGCGCCATCGGGATCCCGTCGGCGGTACGGATCCGCTCGATGTAGTGGGTCGGCTCGCCCGGAGCGATGTCGAGGTTGGTGGCGACGGTGCGGGTGGCCGGGCGGGTGCGGGCGCGATAGCTCTTGGCGCCCGGCGTCATACCGCGCATCCGCATGTCCTCGCTGAACGAGCGGAATATCTCCGAATGGGTCAGGGTCGGATGCTGCACGAAGGTGCCGCGTCCAGGGATCCGCCGGACCATTCCCTTCGTCTCCAGCGCGTCGATGGCGCCCCGGACGGTCATCCGGGCCACTCCGAACCGCTCGGCGAGCACCCGTTCGGAGGGGAGCAGGGAACCATCTCGTGAGTTCAGGACCAAGGAGGTGAGCACATCGGTGATGTGTTTGCCCTTGCCGCGGCTCTGCTCCGCAAGTAACGACTCAAGCGCTCCGTCGCTCGGCTCATGTCGGGTCCTTGGCACGAGTTTGTCTCCTTCCTGCTCGATTGACGCCATCGTACGGGCAGCTCCGCGCTCCTCGGTGAGGTCGGCTTACCCGTTGACCAGCGGTCTATACCAGTATTACAGTCGAGCTCTCCGCCGGTCGGGTGGGGTGGCCATAACAACGATCGGAGATATGGATGCCCAGGAAGTACGGCGTGTTGGGAGCGGCTGCGATGCTCACCGTCACCCTCGCCGCGTGTGCGCCAGGCAGCGGTGACGACGGCGGCGGCGGCGGTGACGCCGTCAACCTGAAGGTCTGGGGATGGCGGCAGGAGGATGTCGCGGCGTACAACAAGATCTTCCAGATCTACGAGGACGCCAACCCCGGTGTCACCGTGGAGTACGTCCCCTACAAGAACACCGAATACGACACAATCCTCAAGACGGGGCTCACCGACGCCAACGGCCCGGACGTGGCACAACTCCGTTCCTACGGCCTGCTTCAGCCGCTGGTCGCCGCCACCGGTCTGGTGCCCCTCGATGATCAGATCAAGGAGTTGGAAGGCTTCTCGAAGCCGGTCCTCGACGGTGCCCGGGGCGAAAGCGACGGAAAGGTCTACGGAGTGCCGTTCGCACTCCAGACCCTGCACGTGATCTACAACGAGAAGCTCTTCGCCGACAACGGCATCAAGGCCCCCACTACCTGGGCGGACATGATCGCGGCGTTCGAGAAGCTCAAGGGCGCCAAGATTATCCCGCTGGCGAGCACGGTCACCGACACCTGGATGCTGCCGATCCAGCACGAGATCTTCGGGGCCACGACGTACGGCGGCACCGACTACCTGAACAAGATGACCACCGGCGGGGCGAAGTTCACCGACGGTCCCTGGGTGAAGTCGCTCGAGACCTGGAAGGGCACCAACAAGTACTGGCCACCGCAGTCGTCCGGGGTGAGCTACGCCGACGCGCAGGCGCTCTTCACCTCCGGCCGCGCCGCGATGTTCCCGGGCGGGATCTGGGAACTCGGCGTGTTCGAGAAGGCCAACCCCGACCTGAAGATGGGCATCTTCAACGTGCCGCCCGCGCCCGGCGCGGCGGTCGACAAGACGCTCGTTCCCGGCTACGTCGACGGTTCGTTCGGGGTCTCGGCGAAGTCCCCCAAGCAGAAGGCCGCGCTGGACCTGGTGCGGTGGATGGCGTCGGAGGAGTTCGGCCGGGCGTACTCCAACGAGTTGCGTCAGATCTCCGCGGTACCCAAGGTCCAGCCCCAGGACAAGCTCCTGGCCCAGGCCCTGCAGGCGTACCAGGAGAACCCGAGCCCGTACGTCACCTACGCGTACTTCTCCGGTGGGTCACCCACGGCCTGGGACCTCGCCTCGGCGGCCTTCTCCGACTATCTGCTCGGGCGACGTGACGCCGCTGACGCGGCCGGACACGTCCAGCGAGGGGTCGATCAGTGGTTCAGGCCCAAGAACTGAATGTCCGTCCTGCCCGGCGGCGTCGCCGCCAGGCAGGACGGACCTCACCGGGGTGGATCGCGGCATTCTGCCTACCGGCGTTCGCTATCTACGGCCTCTTCGTCGTGGTACCCCTGGTCACCGCCTTCTACTACGGGCTGTTCCGCTGGGAGGGCACCCGCCAGGCGGACTTCGTCGGGATCGGCAACTACCGGGAGGTCTTCACCCGCTACCCGTTGAGCGACGAGATCGCCGCCGCGCTGGGGCACAACGTGCTCTTCTTCGTCGGCACCATGGCGATCCAGAACACCGTCGGGCTGGGCCTGGCCGTGCTCCTGCACCGGAACCCATGGGGGAAGCGGTTGTTCCAGACCCTCTTCTCGCTTCCCTACCTGATCAGCCCGCTGATCGTCGGCTATATCTGGTCGCTCCTGCTGAGCCCCACCTTCGGCCCGATCAACCACGTGCTCAGAGGTGTCGGCCTGGACTCATGGGCACGCCCGTGGCTCGGTGAGCCGGACATCGCGCTGCCGGTGCTGATCCTGGTCAACGCCTGGCAGTGGATCGGTGGGCCCATGCTCATCTTCGGCGCGGCCCTGGCCGGTGTCCCACGGGAGTTGGAGGAGGCGGCCGCCATCGACGGCGCATCAGCCGCCCGGACCTTCTGGAAAGTCCGGTTCCCCCTCCTGATGCCGGCCGTCGGGGTGATCACCGTTCTGACGTTCATCGGGTGCTTCAACATCTTCGACCTCGTCTACGCGCTGGGCGGATCCAACGGCGGCCCCGGAGGCGCCATGGACGTGCTGGGCCTGCTCTACTACCGGACCGCCTTCCAGGGCGGCAGCAACGCGATCGGAGAGTCCTCGGCGTTGGCCATGCTCATCTTCGTGTTCATCTTCGGGATATCCGTCGTTCTGGAGCGGGTGCTGCGCCGCCGGGAGGTGACGTAGGTGAACGCCCTGATGACCACCCCTCGTACGACGTCGGAAACCACCAGCGGGTCATCGCGCACGGACGGTACCCGCCGGCGTGTGCTCACCCGCGGCATCGGTATCCAGGTCATTCTGTGGGCGTACGCCGGCATCGCCTTCGGCCCGCTGCTGCTGGTGCTGATCGGTTCGTTCCGTTCCAACGCGGAGATCCTTCGCGCGCCGGTCGGGTTGCCCAGTTCGTTCGACGTGAGCAACTACGTCCGCGCCTGGGAGACCGCGTCGATCTCGACGTACCTGATCAACTCTCTGGCGGTGACGGGTGCCTCGGTGGTGCTGTGTGTCGGCGTGTCGGCGCTGGCCGCCTACGCCCTGGCCAGGTGGAGATTCCGGGGACGCGCTCTGCTGGCGGCGTTTTTCCTGTCGGGCCTGATGATTCCCGCGAAGCTCGGCCTGCTGCCGGTGTTCTACATGTTCCAGTCGTTGGGCCTGATCGACAGCCGGATCGGGCTGGTGCTGCTCTACGCGGCGGGCGGCATTCCGTTCTCCGTCTTCGTGATCATGGGATTCATGCGGGGGTTGCCCGGGGAACTGGAGGAGGCCGCGAGGATCGACGGAGCACACGAGGGACGCCTGTTCGTCTCGATCGTGCTGCCACTGATGCGCCCGGCCCTCGCGGTGGTCACGGTCTTTCAGTTCGCGCCGACCTGGAACGACTTCTTCTATCCGCTGGTCCTGATGCGTAGCGGCGACAAGTACACCATCCCCGTCGGGCTGACCCGGTTCTTCGGTGAGTTCGCCGCCGATCGCGGCACCCTGTTCGCCGGGCTCGTGATCGCCCTGGTCCCGCTGGCAGTGGTGTTCGCACTGGCGACCAAGCAGATCGTCGCCGGCCTGACCGCGGGGATGTCGCGATGACAGCTACCATCACCATCGACGGCGGGAAATCACAGCTCAGGATGTTGCTGAGCACTCCAGCCGGTCGTCAGCTCGGGATCGGGCCCGGCTTCGTCTACCAGCCAGGCGAGGACGGCGTCGCCCGGATCCTGGATGCCGTCCGCGGCGCTGCGGACACCCTCTCGCTGCCCACCCAGGTGACAGGTGTGCTCGCCGGTCTGACCGGCGTGCCGGGTGACCAGGTCGAGCGTCGACGCCTCGCCCTCGCCATCACCCGGCTCCTCGGCGGTCCCGCCGCGGTCGTGGAGGACAGCCTCCTCGCCCACGCCGGTGCCCTCGACGGCGCCGGCGTGGTCCTGTGCGTCGGAACCGGGACAACGGTTCTGGCGGTGGCCGCAGACGGCAACTACGCCCGGCTCGACGGGTGGGGTCCACATCTCGGCGACCGCGGCAGCGCGTACGCCATCGGGCTGGCCGGGATGCGCGCCGCGACGGCGTCGTACGACCGGGTCGGGCCGGAAACCGCGCTGGCCGACCGTCTCGGCGCGGCGCTCGGGGGCACCGACCTGGCGGCGCTCCAGCGGTACTACCGGGACCCGGCCCTGATCCCCCGCACGGCGGCCTTCGCTCTCGACGTCCTCGACGCGGCAGCCCAGGCCGACCCGGTGGCGGGCCGCATCTGCGCCACGGCCGCAGCTGATCTCGCTGACGCGGCGGAGACGGCGACCAACCGACTCCGCCTCAGCGAAGCGGAACGCCAGGTGTCGTACAGCGGACGGCTACTGGCCCGGGGGAACGTCCTCCACCAGGCGCTGTCCGCAGAACTCGACGCCAGGGGGCTGTCGCTGGTCAGCCCCAAGGCCGAGCCGCTCGAAGGCGGCCCCACGCTGCTACGCGGTACCGGACCCTACGCCCGCCTGCTGGCGGACCAGAACCCGGGCGGGGACGCGTGAGGGTCGGACACGGGACGGCCCGCTTCGCGGTCGTGCCCGGGGAACCCATGGGCGGATACATCGACCGATCCCAGGGCGTACAGGGCGTGCTCGACCCGATCGAGGTCCACGTGGTGACCTTCGCCGACGACGGCCACCGGTTCGCGCTGGTGGTCGCGGACCTGATCTGCGTGAATGTCGACGTCGTCGATCGGATCCGGACCGCCATGCGGGGCATCGGTGTCTCCTCCTGCTGGGTTGCCGCCACGCACACGCACGCGAGCCCCGAGGCGGGTTGTTTCCCCGGCGGTGGGGCCACGCCACGGCCCGTCGGCGACCGGCTCGTGGCCGCGTCACTCGCGGCCGCGCGCCACGCCATGGCATCCGAGCGGGCAGCCAGGCTCGGCACCACCCGCACCCTGGTTTCCGGGCTGGCGGGTCGCCGCAACCTCGCGGACCCGCCAGCGTTGGACATTCCCGTCGACACCATCGTGGTCACCGCGGGCACCGACGTGGTCGGCCTGATAGTGATCTCCCCGGTCCACCCGACCGTCCTGCCCGCCGACAACAACCAGGTGAGCGCGGACCTGAGTGGCGGCATTCGCCGCGCATTGTCCGCACCCGACAGATGGGTGGTCGTCGCCACCGGCGCTGCCGGCGACATCAGTACCCGGCACACCCGCCAGGGCTCCGGTCGGCCCGAAGTGGACCGGCTCGGCGCCCTGGTAGCCGGCCGCGTGCAGCCGTCGCCACATGTCGGCCACCACCCGGCGGCACCGGTGCGGCCACCGGTCCCGCGCAACGTCCGACTACGGCCCAAACAGCCGGCGGAGCTCGACGCGTCCGCCCGCCCGACCCCGCAGGTCGGAGACGGCCGGATCCGTCTGGTCCTGCAACAGGGGCTGCGGATCGCGGAGGAGCAGGCCGCCCGCCGACGCACCGAACCGTATGTGGCCGAGGTCGCGGCGGTACACCTCGACGGGGTCACGATCGTCGGCGTGCCCGGCGAGATGTTCCTGGAACTGGGCGAAGCGATCCGCTCCGGGGCGGGGGACCAGGTCTCCGACGTCGTCGTCCTCGGCTACACGAACGGCTACCTCGGCTATCTGCCCGCCCGCGACACACCACCTTGCTACGAAACCTATGCCAGCCCGGTCAGCGCCGGCAGCGGCGAGATCCTCGTCGAGGCCGCCGTCGAGGCTGCCGTCGAGGCCGCCCGCGACCGTGACCGTGACCGTTCCAGGAGGAACAGTGCCTGAACCCGCCTACGCCAACATCGCCCGGAGCGCGCTCGAACAGATCCTCGCCACCCAACTCGGTGCGATCGAGTCGGCGGCCACGCTCGTTGCCGACGCGATCGCCGCCGGTGGTGTCCTGCAGACGTTCGGGACCGGCCATTCGCGGATCGTCACCCTCGAACTCGCGGCGCGCGCCGGCGGTCTCGTCCCCGTCAGCATGCTGGCGGTCAAGGACCTCGTGATGTTCGGCGGCGCCGACCCGGGACCGATCCTCGACCCGACGTACGAGCGCGAGTCCGGTCTGGCCGAGCGGATCTACGAGCTCGCCGCGCCCGCCACCCAGGACGTCTTCCTGATCGTCTCCAACTCCGGCATCAACGCCGCGGTAACCGAGATGGCGGCGCTGGCCCGTGCGCGGGCGCATCCGATCATCGCCGTGACCTCACTCGCACACACCCGCTCCGCCGGGGCACGTACGACCCAGGGAGCGCATCTCGCCGACCTGGCTGATGTGGTGATCGACAACCATGCCCCGGCCGGGGACGCGGCACTGGAGATCACCCCAGAGGTTCGGATCGGGGCGATCTCGTCGTTCACCGGGGTGCTCATCGCGCAGCTCCTCACCGAACTGGTCTGCCGCCGCCTGCTGGAGCGCGGCATCAACCCGCCGGTGTACATATCCGCGAATCTCGCCTCGGGCGACGCGCGCAATGCCGACCTTCTGGAGCGGTACCACGGTCGGATCCGCCCGATCGAACCCTGACTGCGCGTAGGGTCGACGCGATCGCCTGGGTGGCCGTGGTGTGGTGCGGAACGTCGTTCGCGACGCCGCACCCATCGCGGCAACCATGGCCGCTGCCCGGCGTCCGGCCCGAGCCGGCACCCTTCGTGAGGTGTCCAGCGAACAACCAGGTTGATAGGGGCAGGTCACGTCGGGTAGGAACACGGCATGTTACGTGGCGACAAGATCGGGCTGCGGGCCCGACACGAAACCGACGTTCCCATCCTGCAGGCTGAGCTCTACGACGACGTCGCGACCCGGTCAAAGGCCGACTCCCGTCCATGGCGTCCGATCGCACCCGGCTCCGCCGCGTCGCCATACACGGTCTCCGGCCCCACCGACGATGCCGCGTGCTTCTCGGTGGTGCAGCTCGCCGATGACGAACTGGTGGGCGAGGCGCTGTTGTGGGGCATCGACCTGCATAACAGAATGGCGCACATCGGGATCTCGCTGCGGCCGGCCTTCCGCGGCCGTGGGCTGGGCACCGACATCATCCGGGTGCTGTGCCACTACGGCCTCGTGGTGCGGGGCCTGCATCGGTTGCAGGTCGAGGCGCTGGCCGACAACGCCGCGATGATCCGAGCAGCCACCCAGGTAGGGTTCGTGCCCGAAGGCACCCTGCGCCGTGCGGCTTGGGTGAATGGGGACTTCGCCGATCAGGTCGTTCTCGGGCTGCTCGGCACCGAGTGGGACGCGAACTGACCGCAATCGCCGTACCCGACCAACTGTCAGTGCCGAACCGGCTGCTGCACGAGGAAGGCCGGGGTGACCTCGCAGCCCGTGACCGGGCGCCGGGGTTACGAGCACGGTCCGACTACCCTCGCCGCCGTGAAGGCAATGGAGATCGAAGCACCCATCGTCGGCGTCACCGTCTATCCGGACCGGGCCCGGGTCACCCGCCGGGGCAGCACCCGGTTGGCCGCCGGTGAGCACCGGGTACGTATCGCACCGTTGCCGCTGGGCCTGCGGCGGGACTCGCTACGCGTCGGTGGCCGGGGCGCCGCCACCGTGCTCGGTGTGGACGTGACGACGTGGCGGCAGGCGCGCAGCGCCGACGGGCAGGTCCGCGAACTGGAGCAGCGGCGCCGGGAGCTGGCCGACGAACTGGCCGAGGTCAACGACACGTACGAGGTCGAGGAGCAGCGGGGGCAGTTCCTCGCCCGGCTGGCCGAGCGGGCCGGCAGCACGTACGCCCGCGCGCTGGCCTCCGGCGACGCCGGCCCGACCGACGTGGCCACCTTCGCCGACTCGATGGCCGGTCAGCTCGCCGACTCCCAGAGCCGCCGGCGCGGGCTGGCCCGGCAGCGTAACGATCTGACCGAGGAACTGGCGGCTGTCGGGCGGCAGCTGGACGCCGCGAACGGCAAGCGGGAACCGGACCGGCTGGCCGCCGAGGTGACCGTGTCGGTGGACGCCGACGACGCCGAGCTGGACCTGGAGCTGACCTACCTGGTCGACGGGGCCCGCTGGCAGCCCTCCTACGACCTGCGGCTGGTCGACGACACCATGAACGTCACCTGGTTCGGCCTGGTCAGCCAGGACACCGGCGAGGACTGGCCGGAGTGCGTACTCCAGCTCTCGACCGCCCGCCCGGCGGCGGCGGCCGGCGTACCCGAACTGTCGCCCTGGTATCTCGACCGGGTCCGGCCGGTGCCGCCGCAGATGCCCATGTCGATGGCCAGCTTCGACGCGCGGCCGGGACCGCCGCCGCCGGGTGCGGCACCGGCCTTCACGGGCGGTGCGGCCCGGTCCGGCGCGCCGCGCCCCAAGGTGCAGGAGAGCGTCGCCGCGGTCGAGCAGGGGGTCACCGCGGCCACCTACCGGCCGGCCCGCCCGGTCGCGGTGCCGGCGGACGGCAGCGCCTACCGGGCCACCATCGCCGTACTGGACCTGCCGGCCCGGCTGGACCATGTGACCGTGCCGGTCCGCGCGGCCGAGGCGCACCTGCGTGCGACGGTACGCAACACCTCGGCACACACGCTGCTCCCCGGCGCGGCGGCGGTCTTCCACGGCGCCGATTTCGTCGCGGCCACCCGGCTGCCGATGTGGGCGCCCGGGGAGGAGACCGAACTGGCGCTCGGGGTGGACGACCGGGTGCGGGTGGAACGGAAACTGGGCCGGCGCGCCGACACCCGGGCCACGCTCGGGTCGACCCGGCGGCGGGACGTGGAGTACCGGATCAGCGTGGCCAACCACACGCCCCGGCCGGCGAGCGTGGAGGTGCGCGACCAGCTGCCGGTGTCCCGCGACGAGGCAGTTGTCGTACGGGAACCCACCCTCGCCCCGCCGCCGGCCGAGCGTACCGAGCTGGGCGAGCTGACCTGGCGGCTGCGGCTCGCGCCGGGGGAGAGCGGCGAGATCACCATGGGCTTCCGGGTCGAACTCGCCAAGGGGGTCGAACTGGCCGGCTGGCGGGAGTGACCGGGTAGGGAAGGGCCCCTGCACGTCGGCCGCACGCCGGAGCGCTGCTCGTCGGGGGCTGCTCGTCGGGAGGGCTGCTCATCGGGGGGCGGCGAGCGCGCGGAGGCCCGTGAGGTCGAGGACCGCGATCCGGCGGTACCCGGTGCGGATCAGTCTCTTCGCCCGCAGGGTCCGCAACGCGCGCTGGGTCGTGTCCGTCGCCGCTCCGACCAGGGTCGCGAGTTCGGTGTGGCTCAGCTCGACCCCGATGACGAGTTCGTCGTCGTCGGCACGGCCGCAGTGCGCTGCGATGTCGGCGAGCACCCGGGCGAGCCTGACGTGCACCGGGTAGGCGGCGAAGTCCACCCGGCGGGTGTTCGCCCACCGCAGCCGCTCGCCCACGGTGGCCGTGACCTGGGCGGCCACCGTGGGGTGACAGCCGAGGTAGGCGAGGAAGTCCGCCTGCCTGATGACGGTGGACACCACGTCGCCGCACGCGGTTGCGGTCGCCGTGCGGCCATGCCCGGTGATGGCCGCCAACTCGCCGACGAGGTCGCCGGGCAGGCGGATCGCCAGCAGCCGCTCCGTCCCGTCCACGGCCGCCGTGACCTTGACGAAGCCGCGCCGGATCACCTCGACGTGGGTGTCCCGCGCCCCCTCGGTGAGCAGGCGTCGGCCGGCGGACACCGTGCGGGTGACGCCGAGGGCCAGCAGTTCCCGGCGCGTGGTGGAGGCGACCTGGTCCATGAACGACCCGGCGGACCAGGCGGCGTCGTCGTCCGGCGGTGCGGCAGACATGCGATGTCCTCCTAGGCATGGCGGGAGAGATCCCGTCCTTTCCCGGAATACCGCTCGCCGGACAGGGATGCAATACCTGCATCGGACAGTCCGGCACGTCGAGGGGAGGGGACGTGGAGTCACACCTAGGGCGGTCCTGCCGCTGACAGCCTGTCGCACGTCAGCCCGCCGGTCACGGGACACGCCCGAGGACCGGCGGGCCGGCTGTCTGCGCCCGTGCGCCCGGCCGTCCGTCAGATGAGGGCGTGTGATGACGCGGGCTGGTGTGGCACGGATCGGAGGAGAAGTGGCGAAGACCGTCCGACCGCCCGGCCGAGCGGCCGGACCGGGGCACGCCGGCCGGCGGCGGCTGCGGGCAGGGGTCACCGGCCGGCGGGCGGTGAGCCGGTGAGCCCCGATGATCTGGTGGGCCTCGCACCTGCCCCGGTGCCGGGGGAGCTCTCGCCCCGGCGCCGGGAGAGCCTCCGGCGGCTCCTTGAGCGGGAGCTCACCGAGGCGTGGCGCGCCGCGAAGGCGGCGGGGGTGCCCCCGACCGCCCTCGCGGCCCTGGTGAGCGACCGGGCCCGGACGCTCTGGCTACTCGGGGGCTTCACCGATGACGCGCAGCACCTCGTCGACGACGCGTCGGACGGCATCGGCGTCGTCGAGCAGGGCTGAGACCCACTCGTCGGGGCGCGGTGCGCCGTCGGGCGTCCGGTCGATCTCGTCGCTTCCGGTGCCCGTGCCGAACACGGTGCCGATGACCCCCACCACCGTGGCCACCGGGTCCGCTCCGGACCGCAGCCCCCGGGTGATCGCCGACACGGCGGCGGACGCGAGGTCGGCCAGTTGGGCCTCGGCGCGCTCCTGCGGGCCGACGGGCAGCAGCGGGCGGGGGTCCGCCACCCCGTCGCCCGGTGCGGCGAGGACCGGGGGGCGCTTGCTGCCGAGTGGACGCTCCACGTAGTCGGCGTACCAGCGCGGTCGCCTCCGCATGGCGGCCAGCACCTGGTCGACCTCCCGGGACACCGTCGGGCCGTCGCTGCCCGTCAGGTCGCCGGTCACCGACTCCCGCCGCTGCGCCCAACTGTCCAACGGCCAGAGTTGGGTGCCGGCGGTGGTGGCCACGCCGACCCAGGTGAGGATCTGCACGGCGAGGTCGGTCAGCCAGGGGTCCTCGCCCAGCTCGGCGGCGAGCCAGCCCGGCACCCGGGGGCGTTGCAGCGCGCCCCGCCGGCCACGCCGGCGGCGGTGACCGTCGACGGTGGCGGCGGTGAGCCGGGCCGACACCCAGCGCTCCACGTCGATGATCGGCACCCTCGCGTTGGCGATCAGGTCGGTGACGACGGCCTCCACGTCGTCGTGGTGGCGGTCGAGGCAGTCGTCGGCGAGCATCTGGACCGCGGTCGCGCAGGCCCAGTGGCCCCGCCGGCGTTCCACCGGCCGGGTCACCCGCGCGAAGACGATCGGCCAGACGATGTCGTACGCGGCGCTGACGAGCCGGGCGCGGGCCGCGGGTGACGCGGAGGCCGCGCGGGACGCCAGGTCCCCCCGACGGGCCAGGTCGCACAGCTCCCTCACCGCCGACCGGGGGCGGGACGGCAGTAGCGCGCGGGCCGGCCTGCCCGCCGCCGGGGTATCGGTGGCGGCGCGCGGGGACGGCAGCGAGGCCGTGTCATTCGCGTTCGTCATGACGCTCCTCCCGGAACAGGTACCGGGCTACGGGGGTTTTCCATCTGCAATCCGCAGATGGAAAGAGGTTTGTCGGTGATCGATAACAATGTGTCGGATGTGCGCGCCGGGCGTTGTCCCTCGGCCGGCGAAGCGGCGGTTCGTGAACCACGGACGACGCTTCCGATCCGCTGTGGACTCAGGCCGACGGCGGCCCGGGGCATCGAACGGCCGGTGGGGAGAAATGCCTGCGGCGCCCGCCGGGTGGCACCACGATCTCCTCGCTCGAATACGACGTGACGCGCCCATACTCATGCCAATTCCCGATCGGCACTGGCCAGACGATTGCCAATCTGCTGGTCAGATAATGGTCGTGAAGTGGACAGCCGGAGCCGGACGGGCCGCGCCGCCGGCTGCGGACCGGTAGCCTCCCCACCGTCCTGACGGACCACCCGCAGAGAGGAGACGACCCTGCGCCCCGGGAGCGAACCCCGCCCCTCGTACGAGGACGGGCTCCGGCAGGAACTGCTGGAGCTGCGTCGGGGACCAGGTCTGCAGAGCAGCCCCCTGCTCCGTCGCCTGGGGCCGCGACTGGCCGCCCTGTGCGACATCTCGCCGGCGGAATCGGACCCGGTGGTACGCGCGAAGGTGCGGGCCACCCTGCTGGCGCTCTCCGCCGACCTGCCCACCGACCTGCGTCGCGCCCTCGTGCTGGCGTACGCGCTCGATCCCGAGCACTCCTACCTGCGGCTGGACCGGCGGACGGACCAGCTCGCGCGCGAGCTGTCGTGCCAGCAGCGCACGGCGCGCCGTCGGATCGACGAGGCGGTGGCCCGGCTGGTCGGCGCCGCCGTCGCGGACGCCCCGTCCGACACGGGTCCGTCGTGGCACCTGCACGGCATGCACGCGCTGCTGCGGCTCGACACGCCGTCACCCGAGCTCTACGAGACGCGGGACGTCGTGGCGATCCGGTCGATCGGGGAGATCACCGTGCAGTTCAGCCTGCCCCGGCGACCGGGCGACGACCGCCCGGAGCACGACGTCGTCGTCGACGTCCTCTACGGAGCCCGGATCCGGGAGGTGACCCGGCACAACGACGGGCAGTTCTTCCGGCTCGTCCTCACCCTGCCCCGGATCCTGGCACCCGGGGAGCGGCACGAGCTGTGCCTGCACTACCGCGTTCCGGCGGGCCAGCCGATCCGGGAGCACTACGTCTTCCAGCCGCTCGCGCCGTGCGCCCGCTGCACCGTACGGCTGCGGTTCCCGCCGGGGGACGGCCCCGCGCTGGTCTGGCGTCTGGACGGCGTGCCGCCGCGCTCCGTGGACGACCGCGCGCCGGGCGGGGACCGGCTCAGCCCGGACGGCATCGGCGAGGTGTCGTCCGCCTTCGACGGCCTGCAACAGGGCTACGCGTACGGCGTGGCCTGGTCCGCCGCCGGCCCGGACGGCTGACGCGGCGTCCGGGCGGCGACGACGTGCGGGGGGGACGGCGGCGCGGTCCGTCAGATAGGTACGTGGAGAGCTTTCCCACCCGGTCGCGGGCAGGCGGGCCCCGTACCCGCGACGTGGTCCGGCGGCCCACGGCGACGCCGCCCGAGCCGGCCGAGGGGGCGGCCCCCCGGTGAACCCCTTCGCGCTGTTCGAGGACGACACGGACGAGCCGGACGAGGTCGAGTTCGTCACCGACACGCACCGACGCCGGTTCGTGGCCCTGCTGATCGACACCTCACGCTCGATGGCCGCCACCCAGAGCAACGGGGTGGTGGCCATCGACGCGCTCAACCGGGAGTTGGCCCGTTGGCTGCCGACACTGCGCGCCGAGGGCCGGGGTCCGCTCCGGGACGTCGAGTTCGTGGTCGTCACCTTCGGCGCGGGCGGGGTGAGCGTGGTGTCCGGCGACGGCACGCCGTCGGCCGAGGACGGCGGGGCCTTCGTACCCGCGTCGCGGCTGGAGCTGGCACCGCTGGTGGCGGGAGGCGCGACGCCCATGGTGGAGGCGGTGGAGTTGGCACTGACACTCGTGGAGCAACGGCGGCGGCACGTGCAGACGGTCCACGCCCAGCAGACCGGCGGCCCGCGGCTGATCCTGGTCAGCGACGGCGCGCCGACCGACGCCGAGGGCAACCCGACGGACGACTGGAAACCGCTCGCCCGACGGCTGGAACAGTGGCGCTCGACCGGACGGATGCGGCTGTTCGCGTTCGGCGTGCCGGGCGTCGACGACGAGGTGATGCGGGCACTCGCCACCCCCAGCGGCTTCTTCCCCCTGGCGGACCTCGACCTGAGGAAGCTGCTCGACCTGATCCTCGTGGCCACGTCCGAACACGTCGACTTCGAGCAGGTGCGCAGCCAGGTGTACGGGGACGAGCCCTGGTGACGGCGCGGTGGTCGGTCCTGGCCGGAAGTGTCGCGGGCGGGGCGCACGCCCGCGCCGGGGTGAGCGGCCAGGACGCGTACGCGGTGCGGGAGGTCGACGGCGTCCTGCTGCTCGTCGTCGCCGACGGAGCCGGCGGGCGCCGCTGCGCCGCAGCCGGCGCGTCGTTGGTCGTCACACTGGCGACGCAGGTGCTCGTCGCCCTCGTCCGGGACCGGCCGCCGGGGACCGCCGTCGCCTGGTCCGCCCTGCTGGACGCCGCACGGGACCAGCTCTTGCGGCGGTTCCGGCGGGCGGCGCGGGCCCTGGCGCGGGCCGCCGGCGGGTTCCGCCCCGAGGACCTCGCCACGACGGTGACCGTGGTGGTCGCCCACCCGCCGTGGGTCGGCGTGCTCGCCGTCGGGGACGGTGTGGTCGTGGTCCGCACCGGCGGTGGCGACCTCGCCCTGCTGGCCGCCCCGCCGGACGCCGCCGGTCGGCCACCCGGCGCGACGGCGCTGCTGCCGACGGCGCGGGCCGTGGCGGACACCCGCCGGCTGGTCGCGCGGCTGCCCGACCTGACCGGGCTCGCCGTGTGCACCGACGGCCTGGACAGCCTCCTCGTCGAGTACGACGGGACGCGGCCCAGCCGGCCGGGCGCCGCCGCCTTCGGGCAGCTCTTCGCGCTGGCCGAGGCGGCCGACCCGGACCCGACGGCGCTGACCCGGCTGCTCTGCGGCCGGCGGGTCGGCGCGCTCACCGACGACGACCGTACCCTCGTGCTGGCGGTGCCCCGATGAGCCTCGACGTGTGGCTGACCGCCCCGGACGGACACCGGTCCGCCGCCAGCCTGGGCGCCCCGGTCGGGTCGGCCGGCTCCCAGGGGCGGGTCTTCGGGCTGCGGGACCGGCCGGACACGGTGGTGAAGGTGCTGCACCGCGCGGACCGGGTGCACCTGGCCGACCGGCTGCGGGTCATGCTCGCCGACCCGACCGGATGGGTCGGGGGGTCCGGGCAGCCGCTGGTGGCCTGGCCGAGCGCCGCGGTGCACCGGCGCGACGACGGCCGGCTGCTCGGCTACGCCGCGCCCCGGCTCGCCCACCCGCGCTTCGCCCCGCTGCCGGCCCTGTTCAACCCGGCCGTCCGGGCCCGGATACTGCCCGGCGCGACGTGGTCCTGGTGGCTGACCGTGGCGGAGGAGCTGGCCCGTGTCGTCCACGTCGTGCACCAGCGCGGGCACGTGGTCGGTGACCTCGCGCCGGCGAATGTCTTCGTCTCCGCGTCCGGGGGCGTCTGCCTCATCGACGCGGACGGCTGGCAGCTGCGCGACCCGGCGACCGGGGTGGACCTGACGTGCCCGTTCTCCCGGCCCGAGTACACGGCGCCCGAGCACCTGGACGAGCCGCCGCGCAGGCGGGAACCGGCCAGTGACCACTGGGCCCTGGCCGTGCTGGTGGCTCAGCTCACCTGCCTCGGCTTCCACCCCTTCGGGGGCGTGCCCCGCGACGCCGCCGGGCCGGTCGAGGAGGTCGACAACGTCCGGCTCCACCGGTGCCGGCTGCTCGGCGCCGACGTCCGGGTGCCCGCCGCCGCCGTCCCGCCGGAGGCCCTGCCGGCGGTGCTGCGCCGCCGGCTCGGCGACGCCCTCGACGCCGGGCACACCGCGCCCGCCGCCCGCCCCGGCCCGCAGTCCTGGGCGGCGGCCCTCGCGTACGCCAGGGACGGCCTGACGCCCTGCCCCGCCGTGGCGACCCACGTGTACCCGCGCGAGGCCCGGCGCTGCCCCTGGTGCCGGATGGTCGGGGCCGGAGCACCCGACCCGTTCCCCGGAGGTGGACGATGACGACGACGATCGGGATCAGCCGGGTCGCCGACCGGACCGCCGTGCTCGGTCCCGGTCTGCGCGCGGTCGTCTGGGTCCGGGGCTGCCCGCTGCGGTGCGCGGGTTGCGTCGCGCCCGAGGACCTGCCCTTCACCGGCGGGACCACCCGCACCGTCGACGACCTGGCCGGCTGGCTCGGCGGCCTGCCGCCGGAGATCACCGGTGTGACGTTTTCCGGCGGTGAGCCGATGGCGCAGGCGGCGGGGCTCAGCGCGCTGGTGGACCGGATCCGGGCCGGCCGCGACTGGTCGGTGATGTCGTTCAGCGGATACCCGATCGAGCACCTGCGCCGGCACGGCGACCCGGGCCAGCGGCGGCTGTTGGGACAGCTCGACATCCTCGTGGACGGTCCCTACGTGGCGGCCCGGCACGCCGACCTCAGGTGGCGCGGCTCCGCGAACCAGCGGCTGCACCTCCTCACCGAGCGGCACGCGCCGCCGGACCGGGACGTCTCGGCGGGGATCGAGCTGCACCTGACCGGCGACGGCGTCGAGTGGATCGGGGTACCGCCGGTGGCCGACTTCCGCGCCGGGTTCGAGGCCGCCATGGCGGCCCGGGGAGTCGTGCTCGCGTCGCCCGACGGTGCCGCGCCACCGCCCGGCGATCCCGCGCCGACCGACGAGAGAGGCCGATGATGTCCGGAAGCCCGAAGTACACGACCGTCGCGCTCGACGCCGCGCGCCGCGCCCAGGTGGAGGCCGCCCGGCGGCGGCGCGAGGAGGAACGCCGGCGACGCCGGGAGGAGGCCCGACGGCGGCGGCTCGCCGCCGGCATCGCAGCCGCGACCGCGCGCAGGGACGCCCTGACGGCGCGGCTGCGCCACCTCGCCGACACGTCCGGGGCGCTGCCCCAGGGCGCCGAGGTGACCGCGGAGATCGCCCGGCTCGCCGCGCTGCCCCGGCCCGCCGACGAGGCCGGGCTCGCCCGGACCGGCACGGAGCTGCGCCGTGCGGAACGCCGCGCGGACGGGTTGACCGCCGCCGTGGCGGGGGAGCTGACCCGCCGGGAGCACGGCCGCGCCCTGGACCTCATCCTCGGACCGCTGCGCGAGCTGGTCGACGGCGAACGCCTCGACCCGGCCGGGCACCGGTCCGTCGCGGCGCTGCGGGCCGAGGCGCAGGACCGCACCGGGGACGCCCGGAGATTCGCCGAGACCCACCGGCGGCTCGGCGAGGCCGTCGGGGCGCACCTGGAGACGGTCCGCGACCGGCAGGGCCAGCTGCTGCGGCTGGCCACGGAGACCGACGAGCTCGCCGGCCGGCTGACCGCCGTGCTGACCGACGCCGAGGCGGCGGGGGTCGCGGTGACCGAGGCGGCCGAGCTGCGCGCCGAGGTGGCCGACCTGCGCGGGGAACGGGACGCCGGGAACCTGAGCCGCTGGGAGCACCGGGTGGCCGGGCTGCGCCGACGCGTCGAGGTGGTGACGGCCGACGTCGACACCCGCCTCGACCAGCTGGAGCGGATGGCGGTCATCGTGGAGGCGGCCAGCGCCGCGCTGCCTGCCGCCGGCCTGCGGGTGGTGCCGGGCAGCCTGACGGAGCGGGACACGACGGTGGTCTTCGTCGCCCAGCGCGCCGACGGGTCGGCCATCGAGCTCACCGTGCACGCCGATGACGGCCAGGGCAACCGGCTGGAGTACCGCAGCGACGGGGTCGACACGGTCGTGGAGACCGCGCCGGACGGCGAGATTCTCCGCTGCGACCTGACCGAGGAACTGCTCGAACGCTTCCACGCCCAGCTCGACCGGCAGGGTGTGGCCGCCGACGGCCTGCACTGGGAGGGCAAACCCGGCAGGCCCAGGCCACCCGCCCGACAGGCCCAGGAGCGCGCCGGCCACGACGACCGGAGCCGGCAGTGAGCGACGGCTCGCCGGGTCGGCCCACGGCCCGACCGGCCGCGGCCTGGCTCGAGCGGGTCACCGCGGAGATCGCCCGGGGCCGGCATGTGATCATCCACGGCAATGTCCGCGACCTGGTCCGGTGGGACCGGTCGTTCCAGCCGTTGCGCCATGCGGTCACCGGGCTGCTGTCGGTCTTCGGCTACCAGCTGACCGGCTACTACGACCTGATCGACGGGTTGAGCTTCGCGGGCCCGGACGACGAGCGGGAGTTCCAGCGGCTGACCGCCACGGCCGGCGACCGGTCCGCCGAGCCCGAGCCGCCGGCGTCGACCGGCCGGGCCGGCGCGGTCCGGAACCGGTTCGCCGCAGCACTGCGCGACGCCCCGGCGCCGACGTTGAGCAATCCGTACGACGCGCTGGCCGCGATCCGTACGGTGCTGCGGCAGGGCGCCACCTCGTCGGCGTTCATCGTCGACATGGTCGATCTGATGCTCGCCCCGCCCGACCGCGGTGGGGACGCCGAGCGCCGCCTGTTGGGCACCATGGCCAAGGCGATGACCGAGGCGGCCCAGACCGGCCCGGTGCGCAACCTGCTCGTGCTGGTCGCCGACGACCTGGGCACCCTGCCGGCCTGGCTCTACCGGGACCGGCCGTACGTCCAGGTGGTCGAGGCGGCGCTGCCGACCTTCGACGAGCGGCACGTGTACCTGCACCAGCAGGCCCGCCACTTCCACCAGGCGGCCGACGCCCGGCGGGCCTCCGACGATCTGAGGGTGTTGGCCAACCTCAGCGAGGGCATGGCGGTCACCGAGCTGGACGGCCTGTGGCGGATGAGCAAGCTCCAGCGCATCCCGCTGGACGAGCCCCGGACGCTGATGAAGCGCACCCTCTTCGGCCCCCGTCGGGACCCCTGGCGGCAGGTCCGGGACCGGCTGACCCGGTTCGTCCCCGTGGCCGGGGAACGGGTCGTCGGCCAGCCCGTGGCGGTCGAACGCGTCCGCCGGGCGCTGACGGCCGCCACCGTCGGCATCGACTTCGTGGCCGACCCGCACAGCTCCGAGTCGCGTCCCAAGGGGATCTTCTTCTTCGTCGGGCCCACCGGCGTCGGCAAGACGGAGCTCGCCCGGGCGCTGAGCGAGTTCGTCTTCGACGACGAGACCGCGCTGGCCCGGTTCGACATGTCGACGTTCGCCGAGTCGCACTCCGCGGAGCGGCTGACCGGAGCGCCACCCGGGTACGTCGGCCACGAGCGCGGCGGGGAGCTCACGAACCGGGTGAGCCAGCGCCCGTTCAGCGTGCTGCTCTTCGACGAGATCGAGAAGGCGCACGCCTCGGTGTTCGACAAGTTCCTCCAGGTGCTCGACGACGGTCGGCTCACGGACGCGTTGGGCAACACCGCCTACTTCTCCGAGACGATCATCATCTTCACGTCGAACCTGGGGGCCGCCGAGACGTACGGCTGGCTCGACGGCGGTGAACTGCCCGACTACGACACGGTGACCACCCACTTCGAACGGGCCGTGCGCGAGCACTTCACCACCAGGCTCGGGCGGCCCGAGCTGCTCGGCCGGCTGGGCGGCGGCATCACCGTCTTCGACATCCTGCGACCGGAGTTCGTCGATCGCATCGTCCGCAAACTACTGGCGCAGCTCACCGCCAGCGCCGGCCGCCAGGGCGTGCGACTGACCGTCGACGAAGAGGCCGTCGTGCTGCGGGTGCAGGAGGTGATGCGTCGGCCGGAGGCGCTGCGGCTCGGGGTGCGCAGCATCCGCGACGTCCTGGACCGCCTGGTGCGGGACCCTCTGGTGGGGCACGTCTTCGACCATCCCGGGCAGGTCTCCCTGCACCTGTCGGTCGGGGCGCACGGCACGCTGATCCGGGACGCCTGACCGCACCGGGGCCGGCTGCCGGTGGGAGCCGGATCCCTGCCGGTGGGCGCGGCCGGCGACGGCGTGCCTGAGGGCTACGACCGTGCCCCCGAGGGCTACGACCAGGCCCCGTCGTCGCCGTCGTGCAGCGGCGCCCAGAGCTGGGCGATGACGCGCGCGCCGCGCTGCCAGGCCGCGCCGACGACGTCGGTCAGGCCGTCCGTGAACAGGGCGGCGACCAGTACGCCGGCCAGGGCGACGAGGATCGCCAGCCGCGCGGCACGATGGGCCGGTGGGAGCTGCTGTCGTCCGCCGTCAGTCAAGGCCGCCCCATTCCCGCGCCAGGATCCAACTCGCCGGCCCGAACCCGCCCTCCCGGCCCGGGCATCGACCGGAGACCAGGAAGAACCGCACCTCGCCGAAGTCGCGCTCGGCCGCCAGGACAAGGTTGCTCAGCCCGGTGTCCAGCAGCCACGCCCGCACCCCGTCCGAGCCCCCCGGGCCGGCCGACAGCTTCCCGAGCAGGTCCGCCTTGGACACGACGAACGCCAGCCGCCGGCTGCGGGTGCGGACCCCGTAGTCCTGCAACCGCTGCACGGTGGCGTTGTACGCGTCCTCGGGGTCGTGCGTCGCCGGGTTCGCCGCGGCGAAGACGTCCGGCGCGCCCTCGGCGTACTCGTCGCGCACCCGCCGCACCGAGAACGGGTCGAGGACGTAGATCAGCGAGCGGGCGTGGTCGAGGTAGGACAGCCGGGCGTTCTGCTCGCGGTCGACGAGGTTCTCGCCCGCCGCGTCGAAGAGGTGCACCAGCACGACCCGCGATCGGAGGGCCAGCCGGAGCGTGACGGCGACGGGCGGGCCGCCGGCGTCCGTCTTCGCCGGTGACCCGCCGTCCCGCATGAGCCGGGCGTACATCTCGTGCCGCTGCCGGTCGCGCTCGTCGGGGAGGGACACCTCGCCGCCGGCATCCTCCCCGCCATGGTGCAGCCCCACCAGCGCCGACATGATCAGCTGGGTCTTGCCGGCCGACGCGGGACCGAACACGGGCATCCGGACGTCGGTGACCACCCCGGCGCCCGGCAGCAGGGCCTCCCCGCAGCTCGGGCAGTACGCCTCCAGCCGGCGGCTGGAGGCGGCGCGCAGGACGGTGGTCGGCAGCCGCCAGCCGCAGGCGCAGCGCCGCCACAGCACGCCGAGCCGGCCGGGCCGCAGGTCCCGGTGCAGGTCGTCGCCCGCCAGCCGGTCATCCGTCGGGTGCGGCCCGAGGCACCGGTACGCGGGCACGACCGCCAGCTCGTAGCAGTGCCGGCAACTGGCCCGGGAGCGCCGCACCGCCTGCCAGCCCGCGTCCACCCCGCGCAGCAGCCGGACCACGGCCCCGCCGACCAGCCAGGCCGCCGCCGTGACACCCGCCGCGACCAGCGCGACTCCCAGGACCCCGGCGGTGACGCCCAGCGACACGCCGAGCTGGACGGCGACGACCGGTACGCACAGCGGCCACCAGGCCGGGTGGGCCCGCGCCCACGGTAGCGGCCGGGTCCAGACCTGGCCGGTGATCGCGAGGGCCCGCTCCGCCACGGCGCGGACGTCGAGCAGCACCTGGGCGGCGAAGTACTGCGGCCAGGCCCGGTCGCGGCGGACGAAGGCCGGCGCCACCCGCCCCAGCAGAGCGCCCCGGCGGACCTGCTCCGGGGTGAGCACCCGGGCCCAGGACGCCCGGCCGAGCAGGACGGCGCCGGCCAGCCCGAGCGCGACGGCCAGGCCGCCGACCAGTCCGGCGCCCACCCCGACGATGGCCAGCGGCGCGGAGACGAAGACCAGGCACGCCACGCAGGCCGCCACGTAGATGAAGAGCCAGATGTACGGCATCGGTCACCGCCGCCCGAACGGGTGGGTCAGCCGGTAGCGGCGGCGCCGGTGGCGGTACGCCTCGACGTGTCGCTGCCAGCCGTCACGCCAGGCGCTGTCGAGCTGGCCGAAGTGCCGGCCGGCGCGTTCGAGCTGCTCGTCCTGGGCCCGGGTCAGCCAGTGCCCGAGGGCTTGTTCGAGCAGCGTCGCCTGCGGGGGCGCTGGCCCGCCCGCGCCCGCGAGCAGGTAGTAGGACAGGACGGCGGGCGCCACGGCGTCCTCGTGGTGCAGCGCCCCGGCCAGCCGGGAGACGAGGGGCGACAGCAGGGCCGGGTGCCGGTCGAGCAGCGCGTCCAGGGCCCGGAAGGCGACCACCCGCGCCAGCACCGACGCGATGTCGGCCTGCCGCATCTCCACGAGGCGCGGCGAGCACCCGCGCAGGTGCCGCAGCAGCGTCGCGGTGCGCTCACCGTCCGGGCCCCGGCGCAGCTCGGCGACGACGGTTGTCAGGGCGTCGTCGTCCTCCAGCTCCCCGCGTACCTGCGGGCTGGCCGTCATCAACCCGTCGGCGAGTAGCGCCCGGCAGAGGTCGAGCAGCCGGGGGGTCGGCACCGCACTGCCGGTGACCTGCGCGAGGAGCCGGCGGTACACCCGCGTGGGCGGCCGGGCGCCCGCCGGCGCGAGGTCCCGCAGCAGTTCCAGCTCGGCGGTCGTGGGTGGGGCCTGGCTCCACAACGCCCCCGCCGTCCAGGAGAACCACCCGGGTTCGTGCCGAGCCTCGCGGAGGTGGCGCTCGACGACGGCGACACGGTTCTCGCCGTGTCGT
Source organism: Micromonospora sp. NPDC001898 (assembly GCF_042891255.1). Taxonomy (NCBI): domain Bacteria; kingdom Bacillati; phylum Actinomycetota; class Actinomycetes; order Micromonosporales; family Micromonosporaceae; genus Micromonospora; species Micromonospora sp. NPDC001898. The sequence continues at coordinate 36,987 of NZ_JBIATC010000015.1, forward strand.
ACCGTCGCGCCCAGCACCGCCTCCGCCAGCCGCGGCTGCAACGTGCTGACGTGGGGGAGCAGCGACTCCCGCCAGGTGTCGCCGATCTCGGCCTGGACCGCCTCGCCGAGCAGGGCGCGTTCGCCCAGCACAGCGATTAGCCGGTCGTACAGCACGTCGGCGCACGGCCAGCCGCGAGGACGGATCTCCCGGGGATGATCCGCCCAGTACCCGACGAACGGATCGGCGGCGTCCCGGATGTCCTTCCACCGCACGTCGACGCTGAACCGGGCGGCCACCTGCAGCAGGGCGGCGAACCGCAGCGGCGGCACCCCTGAGGTGAGGGCCTCGGTGAGGATCTGCCGAGCATGCTCGTCGTGGTCCGCGTTCCACTCGCCGGCCGGCAGCGCGGGCAGCGGCCGATCCGTGAGCACGCCCCGGGTCCGGGCGGCCTCAACCTCGCTGATCATGAGAGCGAGCCGGACCTCGGCGGCCCGGCCGGGCACGAGGCCGTCGCAGCCGACCTCGTCGAGCAGCACCAGCATCTCCTGCGGCCACCGCTCGGGGGTCTCGGCGAACAGGTCGGCCACGTCGATGCCGTACGCGCGGCGCATCCCCGCCGGCCCGGTGCGCAACCAGCCCACGATGGCCTCGGCGTGCCGGGGGTCCGGTCTGCGGTGCAGGATGGCGGCCAGTCCGAGCGCGGCGGCGGCCTCGTCCGACTGCCCGCCCGCGACGGTGATCCCGGACTCGGTCGCGACGTGCAGGGCGTCCACCACGTCCCGGGGGTCCTCGGTGAGGAACAGGTCCACCCAGCGGCGGGCGGCGGCGGTCGGCGCCACCGGGGTGTGCGCGTGCCGGCACAGGTCGAACACCGCGTAGCCGAGTTCGTTGTCGACCCGGGCGGCCGGGCCGGCGAACTCCGGCAGCACCGCGACGATCGGCAACGCGGAACGCGCCGGATCGGTCGAGAACACCTTGAACCCCAACTCCAGCGCCCGCTCACGCGGCACGAGGAGGGTGCCCGCGACGATCCACGACACGACCGACGCCGTGTCGTCGCCGACGAAGAGCACCCGCCGCCGGCCGGGCCGCCCGGCCTCGGCGAGGGCGGAGACCAGGGCGAGCAGCGTCAGCGGCCCGTCCGGCTGGGCGAGCACGAAGTCCCGCGCGTGGGCGGGGGAGAGGGCGGCACCCACCCCGCCGGTGAGCTCCACCGGTGCGCTGCGGGTCGTCGGCGCCGGCTCGGCCGACCAGAACGCCGCGCGGAACAGCTGCGCCGGCCGCAGGTCGTCGTAGCTGGCGGGGTCGGTGGTGACGACGGCGTGGGTGAGCTGGTTGCCCTCCCGGGTGCCGTTGGCCTCGCGACCCAGGTAGACCCCCGACGCCGTGGCCAGCAGGCCGCCGGACCGGATGTGCGCGAACGAGGGCGGGTACTGCGCGACGGGCCGCCGGTCGGCCATCCACGACGACGGCGGCTCGTAGAGCAGGTTGTTCCTGACCAGGTCCTCCCCGGCGGCGGCCTCGTCGGAGGACCGGGCCTGGAACTGCAACCCCGCGCCGCCCTTGAGCCCCTGACCGGGGCGACAGTCGGTGTAGACCAACGTCTCGAACCGACCGGTCATCGGGCTGCCCTGGTGCGCGGTACCACGTTGAACTCGCTGAGCAGCCACAGCAGCGGCTCGTCCACCCGGAACGGCTGGACCCCACGCGCGTCGACCTTGTTCTCGTCGTAGTCCGGCTCCGCCCCGAGCGCCGACACGGTGAAGTAGCGGAAGTGGCGGTAGTTGAGGGTGAGGTGGGTGTCGATGTCGTCCGCCCCCCATTCGTGCAGCAACGCGCGGACGTGCTCGTGGGTGACCCGCCCGGCCTGCTCGTCGTAGAAGGGACCGGGCGCCGGACGGCGGACCAGCGGATGGTCCGGGCCCAGCACGTCGAAGAACGCGTCGATCTTCGCGAACGCCACCGCCACCGGGATCGTGATGTTCCGGCGGCCACCGAGCCGGTGGCTGATCCGCAGGTTCTCGGTCACCCGGCTGACCACGTCGATGGTGCTGGCGTGCGTGTCGACCGCCGACGCCGGCAGCCGGATCCGGTCCCGCGCCTGCGGGATCATGAACGGGTCGAGCAGCAGGATGAGGGCGTCGGCCGCGCCGAGGTAGCGCAGGTTGTCGACCGTCTCCTGGTCGATCAGGTCCTCCCCGGCGGTGTCGAAGAAGGACAGGAAGGTGGTCTCGTGGCCGGTGATCCCCCGGTTCTGCCGCCAGGCGAACACGATCGGCTCGCGCCGGCCGAACTCCGCCTGGCCGGTGCGCTGGTAGAGCCCGCCGTCGGGGAAGAGCGCGCCGGCCGGGTCGAGGAAGTCCCTGCCGCCGCCGGTCTCGGCCCGGAACTGGCTGTCGCCGACCAGCCGGACGTCGGCGCCGAAGCGCTGCCCCATGCCGTGTCGCAACTGGTACGACAGCACCTTGAGGTACACGCTCTTGCCGGTGTGCCGCGCGCCCGCCATGGCGATGAGCGGGCTGCGCCCCTCGCCGAACGTCGCCGGCAGCCGGCTGTGGCAGGTCGGGCAGACCTTCACCGCGGACTCGGCGCCGCAGTGCGGACACGGCGAGGCGGTCACCGCCCGCAGGGTGCGACGGGTTCCCGGAAACGACGGCAGCACCAGCTCCTTGATGCCGATCTCCCGATCCCTGGCCTCGTCCCACTGCGGCTTGCAGGGGTCCTTGCCCGGTGACCGGCGCCCCGTGCACCGGAACCACGGCGCTCGCAGGTCGATCTTGGCGTAGCAGTACGGGCAGGAGGGGGTGGGCATGTCAGGACACCTTCATCTCGTGGATCGGGTCGGTGACCCGGGCCCCGGTCGGCTGGATCACGAAACAACGCAGCCAGTACGGCCTGGCCAGGCCGGGCATCGTGAAGGGCAGCTGCCACGGCGCGTCCGGTCGGAGGGAGAGGCCGGTCACCCGGGCCAGCACGGTGCCCTGCTCCGGCCGTACCGGCATGGCCAGGCCCGGCGCGGCCACGAGGAGCAGCTCCACCCCCTCGCACGGCCGGTCGACGTCGACGCTCAACAGCCGTTTGCGGCTGAAGGGCCCGCCGACGCGCTGGAGGTGGTACCCGACCGCCACGGGGACGCGGTCGACCGGCACGGACTCGGGAACGGAGAACGTCTCCCCGGCCGGGCCGCGCTCGACCGCCCGGACGGAGACCCGGCCGCCGCCGGAGGAGACCGGGATGCGACAGCCCGAATCGGTGAACTGGCCACGGGTCAGCCGCCGGACCACCGGCGGGCCGTGCGGCGGCGTGAACGTGACCTCCGCCAGGTGCACCGAGGGCGGCCATACCCAGGCGACGGTGACCTCGTCCCCGGTGCGGCGGGCGACGAGCTGCCCGACCGGTTCGGTCACCCCGAGCAGGACCGGCTCGCCCACCACGGCGGTGCCGGTCGCCGCGTCGACGGTGAACGGCACGTACACGAACCGCCCGCTCGGGACGGTCACCTCCAGCAGGGTCTCCGCCCCCTGTTCCAGCCGGTCGCTGACCAGCGCCTCGCCGTACTCCTCCATCTCGTCGCGGCGGATCCGCGCTCCCGCCGCCCACGGCGGGGCCACCTCGGACCGGCGGACCGACACCGTGCCACCGGTGGGGGTGAGCCAGGCGAGGTGGGCTGTCGCGGTCTGCGCGTCGACGGCGGTGACGTGGGCCCGCACCCGTTCCACGTGGGGCGGGGCCGTGTCGCGCAGCGCCGCGTGGGCCACCACGAGCGGCGAGGCGACCTCCTCGCCGTGTTCGTCGCGGTAGACCGTGACGATGCCGTAGTACCGGTCGGTCCTGCCGTCGCCGGTGTCGTCCGAGAGCCCGGTGTGGCCCGCGGTCACCGGCTCCCCGTCCTGCGGGTACGTCGGCGGCCGGCCGAGGGTGCGCCGGACCCGCACGCCCTCCGCGGCCGGGTGCGCCCGCCAGGCACAGGAGACCTCGTCGGGGCGCACCCACACCCGCACGGCCGCCACGGGCGGCACCACCATGATCCGCACCGTCGCCGGTCGTGACCAGTCCCCGCCGACGCTCGCGAAGACGCCGTAGTGCAGGGTCCGGGCGGGCGGCGGGGCCCCGTCCGTCGCCTCCGTCAGGGAGCCCTCCACCACCGTCTCGCCGTCCGTCGACGAGCGGGGCGGCCGGTCGGCGCGGACCACCCGGTAACGCACCTCCGCCGCCGGGGCGGGCGGTGCCGTCCAGGTCAGGCGGACACCGGTGTCCACCGCCCGGGCCGACAGGTCGCGCGGGGGCGGCGGCGCGAGCGCGCCCAGCCGGTCGGCGAGACCGTCGTCGTCACCGGCGATGCGCAGCGCCGAGCGCAGCAGCCGGGCCGCCTCCTCCTCGCGCTCCGTCCGGGCCGCCTCGTCGGCCGCCCGCCGCAGCGACTCGACCTCGCCCAACAGGGCGTCCACCTGACTACGCAATTCGTCGTGGCGCGGGTCGTCGGCCGGCAGCACCGCCAGGGCCTGCCGGGCCGCGAGGAGCTGCCCGTCGGCGACCAGGTCACGGATCCTGTCCGCCGGGCCGGCCTCGGGGTCCGCGTCGATCGGCAGGCTGGCGACCACCGACTGGGCGTCGCCCTGCGCCAGTCCGGCGTCGGTGGCGATCGGCACCAGCATGCCGTCCGCGATTCCCCTGGCCCGCCCGGCCCGGAGCCGCTCGACGACCTGGAACACCGCGAGCGCCCGCAGGTCCACGCCGTTGCTCACGGCCCGCTCCAGCAGACCCAGGGCCTCCTTGCGGGTCCGGACCGCGGTGGCGTCGGCCAACCGGTTCGCCTCCTGCGCGCGGGCGCGCACCGTGGCCGCGTCGAGCGCCACCGCCTCCGGGCCGAGCAGCCGGAACGGCGCGCCGTCGGGGTGCACCACCTGGACGACGGTGGGCACGCCGAGCAGGTCCTGGAGCCGGACCAGCGCGCGGTACGCCGTGCGGTCCATGCCGGAGCTGGTGGGCAGCTCGACCGGATCCACCACCGCCAGGCCGGCGCGCCGTACCGCCTCGTCGATCTGGCCCGTGTCCAGACCCGGCCAGTGCCCGGCGATCTCCTTGAGCTGGCCCCGGGTGATCCGGCCCAGCGCGCCGTACGCCCGGGCGAGGTCCCGGGCGAAGCGCTCGGACTCGGCGCGGGACCCGCGGTCGTGCTCCTCGGCCCGCTCCCGCCACCACCGTGGCTCGAACATGTCCGCGCCGTGCTCTGCGCGCAGTTGCTCGTCCCGGCTGAACAGCTGCGCGCAGACCCGGGCCCCCGCGTCGACGCCGTCCGAACGCTGGTTCCACAGCCGCCGGATCGCCGTCAGGTGCTTCCGGAGCTGGTCCTGGGACATGTCCGGGGTGACCGCGTAGTGCCGGGCCAGGTCCGTGGGCGACAGCCCGCCGGGCTGGTCCCGCAGCGGCATGATCACGTCCCGCAGGTACGCGCGCTGGTCGAACGCCATCAGTTCAGCCCCGTACCGTGAGCGCCGCGACGACCTCCCGGGCCTGGTGCACCTCGTCCTCGCTGAGCACACTGACCTGGACCTCGATGGTGAGTTCCTGCCCGGAGCTCGGCTCGACCGCGTGCAGTCTCAGCTCTCCCCCCACGCTCACGCCCATGCTGATGGCGACGGGCGAGTGCCTCGGCAGCGGCGGCAGGCCGCCGATGACCCCCGCGCCCCGGTCCACCGGCTTGTTCGCCGCCAGGTCGGGGCTCTCGGCGGCGCCGGCCTGCTCGTAGATCTCGATCCGCACGGCGGTCTGGCCGTCCTCGATGGTGTGGGCGTCCAGCTCGCGGCCCTCGATGGGCAGCGCCTCGTTCGCGTGGACCAGGTGCTCGACGTACATCTGTTCCGGCTGTGACCGCCAGTCGGGCGCCGAGGTGTCCTGCAGCTTCACGCCGAACGACTTCGGCAGGACGGTGACGATCCGCCTGTTGGCGCTGGCGGTCAGCGACTCCTCGTCCACCCCGAGCGCCAGCGCCAGCGCCGACGCCCGCTGCTGCTTCTCCTCGGCGGTCGGCGCCGCGCCCTGCCCGTCCCACGCCCACAGCGCCCGGCTGAGCGCGAAGCGGGCCGCGCCCTTGGCCACCGCCAGGTCGGGGTCGTGCAGGCGTGGCGTCCAGCCCCACCTCTCGGCCAGCCGCCGGGCCACCGCCGGCATCTTGCTGGAGCCACCGACCAGCAGCACCTCGTCGACGGCCGCCGCCGGATCGGCGGTCCCCAGCTTGTCGCCCAGGGTGTGCAGGGTGCGCTCGGTGTACTCGACGGTCCGGTCGAGCAGGTCCCGGGTGATCTCCTCGAACGTCTCCCGGGTGACCTCCACCGACGTGGACACGCCCGCGTAACGCATCGGCACCCGGCGCGACGTGACGGTCGACAACTGCTGCTTGACCTCCTCCGCGGTCAGCGCGAGATCCTGCATGAACTCCTCGTCCAGGGTCGGGTCGTCGGCCGGCCCGGCGTCGCCCACGAACTCGTCGACCAGGTACTGGACCAGGCGCGCGTCCCAGTCGGCGCCGCCGAGCTGCTGGTCGCCGTCGGTGCAGAGCACCTCGACGGCGTCCGCGTCGATCCGGATGACCGTGGTGTCGAAGGTGCCGCCGCCCAGGTCGTACACCAGCACCGTCCGGGTGGTCGCACCGCCGAGGTCGTACTGCAGGGCGGCGGCGACCGGCTCGGGCACGACCTCGACGACGTCCAGTCCGGCGATCCTGCCGGCGTTGCGGGTGGCGTCCCGCTCCAGCAGGCCGAAGTACGCCGGCACCGTGATCACCACCTGGTGCACCGGGCGCTTCGTGTAGTACTCGGCGTCCTGGGCCAGTTGCTTGAGGATCAGCGCGGAGATCGACTCAGGGGTGTACGTGGTGTCGTCGAACTCCCACTGCGCCTCCCTGCCCATGCTCCGCTTGACCCGTTCGACCACCCGGGAGGGGTAGAGCCGGGACACGCGCTTGGCGGCCTCGCCCACCACCACCTCGCCGGTGCCCTCCTCGAAGTAGACGACCGACGGGGTGGTCTCGTCGTTCGTGATGACGTTGCGGACGACGGCGGGCCGACCGGTCTCGTCGATGTACGACACGACCGAGTACGTCGTACCCAGGTCGATGCCGAAGAAGGTCAGGTTCTCGTCCGACATGGTGCTCCTGTCCGCTGTTCCGCTGTCTCGCTGGGCTGTCACGGGTTGGGCGTGGGCTGGGTGCTGCTCGCGGGCTCCGGCCCGGTGCCGGCCGGGGCGGGATCCGGGTCGGGGAGCCAGCGGTGGACCCTGACCGCGGCGGGCACGACCGTGCGCCCGGCCTCGACGTCGTGGTAGCCGTCCAGGACGACCTCGGCGACGGTTCCCTCCTGGCCGGGGTCGACGGCCGGCACCGCCCCGGTGGCCCGCTGCGTCGACGGGTCGAACGCGGCACCGGCCTGGGGGACCAGCACGGTGACACCGCCCCGTTCGAGGGTCAGCTCGATGCTGGCGGCATAGCTGCGCAGCAGGTCCGCCGCGGCGGCGGTGTCGAACCCGGCGGGCAGTCCCGTGGCGGTGCGCAGCAGGTCGTGGCGCAGCCGCTGGAGGTCGGTCAGCAGCGGGCGGAGCAGGAGCAGCCGCTCGCCGGCGCGCAGCCGCTGGTTCTCGTCGTGCAGCCGGTCGATGACCTGCTCGCGGGCCGCCGCGCGGTGGTGTTCGCGGGCGACCTCGGCCCGGAGCCCGGCCAGTTCGTCGCCCAGCCGCTGCGCCAGCTCGTCGAGCCGGTCCGGGCCCGTGGCGGGTTCCGGGGCGACCGCCTGCGGACCCGTCCCGACGGCGGGTTCCTCCTCGGCCGGACCCTGCGGTTCCTCGTGCACCCCGTGCTCCCTCCCTGGGCCCTTCCGCTGCCGCGGCGGGCGTCTCGGTCATGTCTGACGGACCGTGTCGTCGGCGTCGGGCGGTCCCGTCCGTCAGGCACAGTCGACGGACGGCACGGGCGGAGGACGATCAGTGGGCAGTGTTCGACGTACGGCCACGGGTTTCCTGGCGGCGCTCGCGGCGCTGGCCGCCGTGGGCCTGCCCGGCGGCCCGGTGACGGCGGCCCCGGCGACCGGTGACGAGGTGTACGCGGCGCTCGGCGTCAACCGGGTGGCGGGCGACTACGTGGTGCTGGTGGACGTGTCCCGTTCGATGCGCGAGGGCGGGCGGTACGAGCGGGTGAAGGCGTCGCTGCGGTCGTTCCTCGCCGCGCTCGCGCCGGACGACCGGATCGCGTTGGTGACCTTCGCGGACTCGGCGCGGGTGGTCCACGACGGCCCGGTCGGTCGTTCTCCCGACCAGGTCGTCGGCAAGCTGCCGCGCACCGCCGACGGGCGGCACACCGACATCGGCGCGGCGATCGAGGCGAGCCTGCGGCTGCTGAACCGCCAGGGCACGCCGCAGATCGCCACGGTCGTCATGCTCACCGACGGGCGGCACGACCCGCCGGCCGGCAGCGCGTACCCGTTCGAGCAGGGGTACGCGTGGAACCAGTTGGCCGGGACCGGCCGGTCGTTGCGGAAGACCTCCCTGAACGCGTACGCCGTGCCCCTGGCGGGGTCGACCGGCGCGCCGCTGCTGGCCAGGGTCTACCCGGGTGCCCGGATTCTCGCACCCGCGTCGATCGACCGGCTGGGCGAGCAGTTGGAGAAGCCCAAGTCCGCAGCCCGCGCGGCGAAGGCCCGCAGCGTGCTCGGCGACGACGTGACCCACGGCGTCCAGGTGACCTGGCCCGCCGCCGCCAGCCGGCTGGACGCCGGCCGGACCCGGCTGGAGGTCCGGCTCCGGTCGACCACCACGAGAATCCCGCTGGTGGTCGATCGCCTCGTCGTGCGCAGCGACCGGCCGGACCTCCGGGTCACGGTGCCGGGCGGCCCGGTCGAGCTGCCGGCCGGCGGCACCGCGACCGTGCCGGTGACCGTCGACTGGGACGCCGGACCCCGCCGGGTGGCGCCGCTGTCCCAGGTCACGGCGGGCCCTACGCTGACCCTCAGCGGCGACGTGGGTTCACCGTGGGCGGACGTGCTGACCGGTGAACTCGGGCTGACCTTCGCGCCGCGACTGGACGGCGGGGCGACCCGCCTGTCCCTCTCCGCCGAGCGCGGCAGCCTCCGGTGGTGGGCCGCCGGCGGGGTCCTGCTGCTGGCCCTGGCCGGGGTCGGATGGTGGTGGCGCCGGCGGCGGCTGGCCCCGCCCCTCGCCGGGACGCTGCGGGTCCGCGCGCCCGGCGGGGAGGAGCGCGAGCTGCCGCTGGCGGGCCGGCGGGCCGCGCTCACCGCCGGATCGGCGGGGCTGCCCGGGTACGGCGAGGTGACCGCGTCCCGTAGCTCCGCCGCGTCCGCCGAGATCCGCCTGGTGATCCGCTACTCCCCGGACGGCTCGGCCGCCGGCCGGCAGGACGGCACCTGCGGCCCGGGCGAGACCGTGGAACTGGGCGGCGCGGCGTTCACCTGGCGGCACGCCGCGCCCGTGCGACGCGGCGGGGTAGCGAGCGTCCCGGGGGTGGCCCGGTGACCGGCGCGGACGACCGGTGCGAGGGCGCGGTCGACGAGCTGCGGGAAGCCGACCTGCTCGCCCACGGCGAACTGGTCCCGACCGGGGACCGGGCCCCGGACGGAGGGCTGGCCGCCGCCCCGATCCCGGTGCGCTGCGGGCGGCCCCTGCTGTACCCCGTGCCCGTCCGGGACCTGCCGGTGTACCTGCGCCGCCGGGCCGAGGCGACGGGCGGGTCGTACGTCGGGGCGCTGTTCGCCTTCGACCTCGACGCCCTGCCGAGGGGGCAGCGGTACACGGCCGCGTGCTTCGAGGTGACGCTGGCCGACGTGCGGGCGTTGGCCGCGCGGTTGGACGGCGACGGCGGCGCGCTCGGCCTGACCTGTCCGGCCGACGACGCCGAGCCGGCGTCGGCGACCGCGGCACACGTCCTGGCGGCGACCCGGTCCCGTCCGGGCTGGCTGCGCCGGCTGGCGAGCCGGGCGGCCACGCCCCGCGCCCACGTGTTCGGAATCCACCACCACGAGTTCGGCTGGACGTACGAGGACCCACGCGGCGAGCTGCTGGTGCCCCGCGCCCACGGCATGCACGCGCTGCTGGAGCTGCCCGCCGGGACGACGCGGGTCGCCGGCACCCTCGACGTCCGGGTGCGGGTCGCCAGCGGCCGGGAGCGGTACAGCGCCGGCCTGCGCGAGTCGGTGAGGTTCGACGAGACGCTCTCCCCGGGCTGCCCCGTGGACGGCGCGGCGGTCCGGCTGTGCATGGCCGCCGACGTGTCCGGCTACAGCAGACGCAGCACCACCGCCGCCGAGCAGGTCCAGCGGGACCTGGTCGCGCTGCTGTCCCTGGCCCGGCGGGCGGCCGGCGTGTCGGACTCCGACGTCACCCCCCAGCCGCAGGGCGACGGCCAGTTCACCGTGTTGCCGGTCGGCATCGACGAGGCCGTGGTGATCTCCCGTCTGGTGTGCGGCCTGGAGCGGCACCTCCGGGAGCTGAACACGGGCCGGGCACCGGCGGACCGGCTGCGGCTGAGGGTCGCGCTGCACCGGGGACTGGTCAAGGCGGCGGCCAACGGCTGGGTCGGCGTGGCGGCCGTCGCGGTGCACCGCATCCTCGACAGCCCGCCCCTACGGGACGCGTTGGCCGCCCGACCGGCCGTCGACTTCGTCCTCGGACTGCCCGACGTGCTGTTCCAGGACGTCATCGCGCACGCGACCCAACCACCCCTGCCGGCCGACTTCGCCCCGGTCACGGTGGACCTGCCGGCCAAGGACTTCGTCGAACACGGCTGGCTGTACGTCGGCCCGGACGAGGCCGGATGAGCACCCTGTACGCCCTGCTGGTCGGCATCGACAGGTACCGCTCACCGGCGGTGCCCGACCTGCGCGGGTGCCGGGCCGACATCGGCTACGCCCTGGCCTACCTGCAGACCCGCACGGCCCCCGGCGTCGACCTCGACGCGCTCGTGCTGTCCGACGGGCAGGCCACCCGGGCGGCGGTGATCGGGGCGCTGCGGTCCCATCTCGGTCGGGCCCGCTCCGTGGACACCGCCCTGTTCTGGTTCAGCGGACACGGGTCGCAGGCTCCCGCCCCACAGTGGTGGTACGCCGAGCCGTCCCACCTGGTGCAGACCCTGGTCTGCGCGGACAGCCGCGACGGCGGCGTGCCCGACCTGCTGGACAAGGAGCTGTCGATCCTGCTCGACGAGGTCGCCCGCCGGGCGGGACACGTGGCCGTGGTGCTCGACAGCTGCCACTCCGCGGGCGCCACCCGGAAACTTGAGGAGCGGGAACCGGGCGCGCGGGCCCGCGCGGTGGAGCCGATGCCGGCGTCGCCAGGGCGGGAACTGCTGCTGCCGGAGCTGGCGGACGACGAGCCCCCGTCACCGCCCGCGCCGGACCACGTCGTCCTGGCCGCCAGCCGATCACACGAGGCGGCGCAGGAGATGGACCTGGGCGGCCGGCGGCGGGGGCTGTTCAGCTGGGCGCTGCTGCGCGCCCTCGGTCGGCTCGGCCCGACGGCGACGTACCGGGACCTGCTGATCGCCGCGCAGGCCGAGGTGGAGCAGAACGCGTACCAGCAGGTGCCGCAGCTCGTTCCGCCCGGTCGCGGCATCGCCGACCGGCCCTTCCTCGGTGGACGCCTCGCGCCGCCGCCGTCCGGCCTGGTGCTGCGGTACGCCCGCGACGGGTGGGAGGTCAACGCCGGAGGCTGTCACGGGCTGCTGCCGCCCCCCGACGCCACGGCGGACGCGGTCCGCGTCGCCGTCGTCGGCGGGTCGCCGGCGCGGGAGGCCGAGGTCGTCCAGGTGCTCGCCGAACGGAGCCTGGTGGAACCGGTGGGGTGGCGGCCCGAGCCGGACAGGCAGTACCGGGTGGTGCTCAGCCGGGTGCCGCTGCCGGCCACCACCGTGGCGGTGGGCGGCGCGGACCAGGACCGTGCCACGGTCGCCGCCGTACTCGCCGCGCTCGGCACGGCCGGGCCGGACGGCGGGCCGTCGGCGCACCTGCGTCCGGTCGACCCGGCCGGCACCGACACGGTCCCGGAACTGCGGGTACGGACACCGAGCCCGGGCGTGGCCCGGGTGGAGGACCGGCACGGCGTCCGGTTGACCGGGGACCTGACCGGCGTCGTCGGCGGCGGGGCGCGGCGGGCCGTCCGGGCGCTGGAGCACATCGCCCGGTGGCGGCAGCTGCGCGACCTCACCAACCCGGTGACCGAGTTGGCGGGCGCGATGGCCGTCGAGGTGGTCGCGGCGCGACCGGGGGAGAGGATCGTGCCGCTCACCCGCGCGCCCGTCGAGGCGGACGGGGACGGCGTAATCAGGCTCCGCTACGAGCCCGGCCCGACCGGGTGGGTGCCGCCCAGGTTCTTCGTCCGGCTGCACAACCGCAGCGACCGGCGGCTGTTCTGCGTCCTGCTGGACCTGACCGAGCGGTTCCGGGTCCACGCTGACCTGTTTCCGGGCGACCACGTCGCCCCGGGTGGGCGTACGGGGGCCCTACGGGGACGCCGGGTGGTGGCGTCCCTGCCGGCCGGCTCCGTGGTCGAACCGGGGAGGCGCGCGCGGGAATGGCTGAAGCTGGTGGTGGCGGAGGAACAGTTCAGCCCGGAGCCGTTCGAGATGCCGGCGCTGGGCGACCCGAGCGGCGTGGCCCGGGGGCCGCTCGCCGTCCGGGGCTTCCTCGACCGGGTCGGTCGCGCCGTCCAGCACCGCGACCTGGCGGCGTCCGCCGCGGACGGCGCGTACGACTGGGCGACCGTCACCGTCCCCCTCGTGATCGAGATTCCCGGGCCCGGGAACTGAGCCGGCGGCGTCGGCCGGCTCAGATCCCGTGGTACACCATGGCGCTGCGGTACGCCGGGTCCGCGAGGGCCGGGCCGGTGACGTCCATGGGGGCCGGTGCCAGCCCGGCCGGCGTCGTACGGTCCGGGGACGCCAGCCACCGGCGCACCGCGCGGACGGCGGCGGCCGGCCGTAGCCCGCCGCGGACCAGCCCGGTGTGCAGGACGGCCAGCATCAGCGTGGCGACCGGGCGGGGCACCGGCCGGGTCCAGCCCACCACGCCGGTGAAGCCGGCCGCCAGGAACGCCTCGGCGAGCATTCCGGACCCGTCACCGCTGGGCGGCAGGACGACCAGGCCGCCCTCGGTCGCGGCGCGCGTCGTCCGACCGGTGATCGCGGCGGGGTCCAGGTCGGCCGGCCCGGCCAGCTCCAGCGCCCCGGCGGCGCTGACGCCGCAGGTCAGGTGCAGCATCGAGGCGTCGAGGCGGCGGCGCACCTCCTCCGGCGTGCCGGGGCCGTCGCTGCCCCCGTCCGCGCGGCCCAGGACGACCGCCCGGGGGTAGAGGCGGCGGCACAGGCGCACGAGGCCCGCCTCGTCGTGGCCGCCCCGGGGGTCCACCACGAGCACCGGGGCCTCGGTGACCCGGAGCGGGACCCGCCCGGCCAGCTCGCCCGCCTGCCTGGCGGAGGCGACGTGGGAGATGACGGCGTCGTCGTCGGGCAGGGGCTCGGCGCCGACGACCACGACCCGGGGCGGCAGGGCCCCGTCGGGTCGGCCGTCGCGGAACCTGCCGTCGTCCGTGTGCAGCAGCAGGCGCGGCCCGTCCGGCCGGGACCAGGCCAGCGCCTGGACCCGCACGCCGCGCAGCGCCTGCGCCACCGGGACGAACCGGTCGTGGAGGGCGTCGCCGATCCGCCCCTCGGGGTCGCGCCCGTCGAGGAGCCCCGCCAGGTCGACGGCGAGCGGAACGGCGCCGGACGGGTCGGCGGGCAGGTCGTCCGTGGCGGCCGACAACGCCACGGCGGCGGCCCGGACGTCGTCGTCGGCGTCCCCCCACCCGTCGTCGGCGTCGTCGCGACCGCGCAGGTACAGCGCCACGGCCAGCACGACCCGGTCGGCGGCGGTGGCGGCGGCGCCCGCCGCGTGGGTGACGGAGGTGGCCAGTCCCACCAGGTCGTCGACCAGCCCGACCGGTGGCGGCGGCGTGTCCGGGCGCAGCAGGGCCGCGAGGGTGGCGTACGGGTCGCCGTCGCCCGCCACCCGTTCCCGCAGGGCGCGCCGCAGCGCCGCCAGGTCGACGGGGGCCGCCGACCGCCTGACGCGGTTGCCGTCGCCGGGCACGGGCTCCGGCCCGTGCAGGACCGTGACGGGGAAGTCCAGCGGGTCCACGGTCTCGGCGAGGAGGTTCGGCAGCCGCGGCATCGTGCCGGCTTCCGCCCCGTCCGCAAGCCGTCGCTGCATCTCCTGGAGCGCGGCCATAGCCTGCATCATCGGCCCGAAGTCGATACTGGTGCCGATACTGGTGCCGGCGTTGAGCCCGGCGAACAGGTCCCCTGCCGTCTCGGCACACGTCAGCATGGCCCGCACTCCCTCGGCCACCTCCGCGCCGAGCAGGTCATCGGCCAGCACCCGCTGAAAACAGTCGATGGCCCGTTCCGCCTCCGTGCGGGCGGGCCGGTGGCCCCCTCCCGCCAGCAGGGTCGGCATGTCGAGCGACTGCAACCCGCGGACCACCGAGGTCAGGTGGAGCTGGCCCAGGGTCATCCGCGCGATGCACGTGAACATGGGTGGCAGGTTGGTCGCCGCGAGTGCTTCCTCCAGCAGTCCGGCCGCCCGCTGCCGGTCGCTCTCCGGCCCGCCGTGCGCCATCTGCCGTGTGCCGATGAACCAGCCCAGCTGGCTGGCGACCTGTGCCCGCATGGGGTCGCCGGGCCGGAGATAGCCGTACGCCTCGGTCAGGCAGTCGATCGCCCCGTCGAGCGCGGGCAGGGCGGCCGGCCGCCCGGGTCCGGCCCGCCAGTACCGGTCGGCGAGGATCTGGAAGAGCTCGATCAGCGGGCGCGTACGGGCGGCTCCGGTCAGCCGGGCCAGCCGGGCCCGCAGCTCCTTCTCGGTCTCCTCTGCCACGGTCTTCCTCTCCTGCTCGGGGCCGCCATCCGGCGGCTCACCATCCCCAGTGGACGAAGCCGGCCCAGGCGGCGACGTGGGCGAGCTCCTCGTGGTGCAACTGCTGGCGTAGCCGTGCCGGCATGCGGTCCGGGAGCGACCGCTCGGGGTCCAGCATCCAGATCTGCGCCCGCCGCAGCGCCTCCCACGCGGGCAGCCCCTCGGCCATCACGTGGTGGTGGAACATGTACATCAGCACCGAGGTGGCCCGGTCGGGGATCGCCCACTGGGTCGAGAGCACCGACCGGACGCCGCCGGCGAGGAACGCGGTGCCCAGGCTGTACGCCTCGTCGTACCCGTTGATCGCCAGGCCGGTGCGGCAGGCGGCGAGCACGACCAGGCCGATGTCGCGGTCCGGCGACCGTGCCGTCAGCTCGACCAGCTCCTCGGCGGTCAACCGCCCGCCGCCGTCCAGCAGGAGGTAGGAGGTGGCGGACTCCGGATCGGTGTTGATGACGCCGTGGCAGGCGAGGTGCAGCGTGGCACCGGAGCCCGGGCTGGTGCTGGTCAGCCAGTCCCGGACCTCGTCGACGCTGCCGGGCCCGGATCTGCTCGTCGAGCCGTCCATCCGCCGGCCGACGTACTTCCCGCCGGGGTAGAAGGACCGGTGGATGGCGTACGCCTCGGCCCGGGCCGCAACCAGGTCCGGCGCCGCCCGGCCGGTGTCCGGGTCCCCCACCACCAGGCCGACCGGTGCGGGCGGCACGGGGGCGAGGGCGGCCGACAGGCACAGCATGCGCGCGGAGGCGGCCTGCGAGAACGCGACCAGTTGCACCGCGTAGGTGCCGTCCGACCGGCGGGCCGCCTGCCACGGGAACCGGGCGAGTTCCCCCATCGGCACCAGGACCACCCGTGGCGGCCGGCCGGCATCGGGACGGGCGAGCGTGGGCAGGTACCGCTCCACCAGCGGGCCGATCGCCGCCCGCCAGGCCCAGTCGCACATCGAGTCGAGGCTGGCGGCGAAGTCGGTCGGATCGTCGAGGGCGGTCAGGTCCCGGCCCGGGTCCGCGACGGCCGCGTCCCGCCGGGCCAGGGCCCTGAGGTACCGCTCGACGTCGAGGTCGTCGCGGACGTGCAGGTTGGCCAGGGGGATGTAACCGGTCGGTCCCCGCTGCGGCGCGATGACCGCGAAACCCGGCACCGGCCCGTCCCCCGGCACCAGGTAGACGAGCGCGTCGGCGTCGAGGGCGGCCAGCGCGGTGCGGATCTCGTCGAGGCCTGGCGCGTCGAGCAGTGCCCCGCCGCCATCCGGGGCGGCGAGCACGGTCAGCACCTCGTGGCGCAGGTCGGTCGGAAGGCTCTCCGCCGTGCCGGTGGCCGCGGCCTCCCGCCAGCGGCGCGCGAGGTCGGGCCGGCCGGCGTCGTCGAGGCGGCGGGGGATGTTGCGGACCTCGGTGGCCGCGTGGAGGGCGAGTCCCCGGCCGGCGTCGAGGGCCCGGATGGCGTCGGCCGGCTCGTTGAACGTGAGGCACTGCCGGGCGGCTTCGACCGCGTCCCGTGCCGCCCGGCGCGCGGCGAGGTTGGCGGCCGGCAGGTCGGACTGGAGCAACACCCTCCAGGCGTGTTCCTGGAGTCCCTCCAGGGCCGCCTTGTGCGGGTCCGGCACGGCTCCGCGTCGCCGCCGGGTGTACGACAGCATCTCGTTGATGCCCGCCCACATCGGGTGCGCCGGCCCGCCGGCCAGCGTTCGCGCCTGTTCGAGCAGTTCGTTCGCCTCCTCGACGTCCCCGGTGGAGCTGGTGAGTTCGCCACGGTGGTACAGGGCGACCGCGAGCCCCAGCAGGTGGAGCGGGCGCTTGGGGCTGTCGGAGCCGGCGAGGGCCACCGCCGTGCGGAGATGCTCGATGCCCTGCTCGACGCGGGCCGGGTCGACCCCCCAGCCGGAGTACACGGCCGCGCTGCCGACGCTCCCGTGGTACGACGCCCGGCCCTCCGCGCCGAGTTCCGGCCGCAGCGTCAGGTTTGTCATGGCGGCGAGTTGCACGTCGGTGAGGGCGGGCGCCGGGGCGTCCGGGCTGTCGCCGTACATTCCGGTCAGCGGACCGGCGATGACCGCCATCTCCTCGAAGGCGCTACGCAGCGGGTCGTCCGGTGGCAGGTGCTCGACGGCCTGCCCGAGCTGGGCGATGGATGGCCGCAGGTCCTCGTTTCGATGGCTCGCCCCGAGGACGTCCACGAGACCGGCGAAGATGTCCGCGAGGTGCGCCATGGCGGGGTTGCCGGCCAGCCCGTCCCGGATCCGGCGCGCCTCGTCCGGGAAGCGCCGCAGCGCGGCCTCGTCGCCGCTCTCGAGAGCCTGCAGGTACGTGAGCATGGCCCGGACCGAGCCGACCATCGGCGCGGTCGCCGGGTTGTCGTCACCGCCGACCTGGTCGAAAAGGGAGCCCAGTTCCGTGAGCATCGCCCGGTCGTCCGCCGCCTCCCCGTCGACACCGGCCCGCAGCAGCACCACGGCGCGGGCCGCCGCGCGCACCTGTGGCCACTCCGTCGTGTCGGGCGGGTGCCGTTCGGCGATCTCCAGCAGGTCGGCGATCTGCCGTGTCCGGTCCCGGTCCGCTGGCGAGACGGAGCGCAGGACCGCGGACAGCAGGTCGGCCGCGAGGACGCCCCGGACGGCTGGCCCGGCGGGGAGCCGGTGCAGGTCGGCGATCGCCGCGTCCAGGTCACCCCGTCCGAAGGCCGCCCGGCTGATGGCGACGCACCGTTCGGTGATGCCGGTCGCCTCGTCCACGCGTTCCCCCCTCGCCACGTTCAGCCCCGACGACTGGACCTGACGGACGGCGGACGTGGGACGGGCTCCCGGACGGAGTCGAATCCGTCCGGGAGCCCTCTCAGCCGACATGTCGGTGGTGGTGCGAATTTCAGCGGTTGCCGACCGGCCGGCTGCCGGTCAGGAGAACTTGATCGAACCCGCCCGGTTGCCCCACCCGTCGCCGATGTTGCCGAGCACGGGCGCCTGGTCGATCCAGGTTGACGACGCGCCGGTGAAGTTGATCCCGTCGAAGAGCTTCACGTCGCACTGGTGATAGGTGTGCACCGAGCTGATCTTGTTGTTCAGGTCGCCCGCCGCGGTGCTGCGCAGGTCGTCCCACTGCAACTCGGCGTCGTAGGCCGGCGTGCACTCCTGGTTCTGGACCCAGGCCAGCACCGTGCCGGTGTAGTTCGCCCCGGTGTAGGTGCGGGCGATGACCAGACTGGCCTGGGCGCCGACCGCGCGCAGCGCCCGGTCCTCGCTGGTCGCGCAGGTCACCGCCCCGGTGTCGAGGTTGACCGCGCAATTGCGCTGCGGCGCTGCGGCAGCGGGTGCGGCGAACGTGCCGAGCAGGCCCAGGGTGCCGAGGGCCGTACCGGCCATGGTGGCCATTCGTGCCTTCATCGTCTTCTCCTTCGTTTCGGGAACGGGTGCGGAGCGTCGATGACGTCCCGGTTCCATTGCTAGTCGCCGGCCCGCTTGATCGGGACACCCACGGACCTGGGTCAATCAATTCCGGACAATGCGTGTTCACCAGCGGAAACGCGACAGCCGCCCGGCCGGCTGGACAGCGTCGGTAACGATGAATCGGATTTGCTCGGCGTTCTGGGTGAAGGGGAACTGAGTGGCTCGTCAGGAGAGACCCGTCGATCCGACCGCCGGCCCGGTACAGGCCCTCGCCTACGAACTGCGCAAGCTCCGCGTGGAGGCGGGCAACCCCACCTACCGTCAGCTCGCCAGATCCGCCGGCTACGGCGCGACGACCCTGTCGGAGGCGGCCGGCGGAACCCGCCTGCCGACCCTGGAGGTGCTGCTGGCCTACGTCGGCGCGTGTGGGGGCGATCCCGACGAGTGGCGGCGGCGCTGGCACGAGACGGCGGAGCGGGTGCGCCCGGCGGAGCCCGTTCGGCAGGTCGTCGGAGAACAGGACGGCGACCCGGAGGAGGGCGGCGGCGCGGGCACGGAGGGCCCCGAACTGTCGGCGGTTGCGCCGTCCGGTGTGCGGCGGCCCGGGAACGGGCCGCCCCGGCCGCCGCGCCCGCGATGGGTCGTACCCGTCGTCGCAGTCGCCGCCACGATCGTCACCATCGTCACCATCGTCACGGTGGTCGAGCTGCCCGACGAGGGTCCGACGGCACCCGGCACGGCGCGCTGTCCCTCCGTGCCGGACGGGGCCGTCTTCACCGGGGTGACCTACGGGGGCGGCGCCCACGTGCGCGACGGGGCGGCCCGGGACGAATCCGTGCTGACCACCATCCCGCCGGACTGCACGGTCGGCTTCACCGGCTTCTGTGTCGGCGAGAAGGTCTACGACAACACCGGCGGCATGCCGGACGTGCGCTGGTTCAAGGTGGCCGGCGGCGGGGTCGTCTCCTCCGCGGTCGTGCACGGCAACCCGCCGCGTGACCTGCGGGCGTCGGACTGTCGCAACGGCCGTCCGACCTCGACCAGCCTCGACCTGTCCGTCGTCACCGGGGCGGGCCGCTCCGGGACCGTGACGTTGCGGGCCACCGGCAGGGACCTGTACGTCGTGGGCTTCGCCACCTCCGAGGGGGACCCGGGGGTGTCCGGCGAGCGAACCTGGCGGCAGGTCAGGCTGGCCGACGTGCGGGATCCGACGGTCGGGGCGAGCGTCCGGCTCGACGCGATGCCGGGCCCCTCGGCCCGTGGGCCGGTCGTCCTGGTCGCTGCCGCCTGTCTCGGCGGGGACAGCCCGACCGGTCTGGTGCGGGCCCGTCAGGTTCGGCCGGAGGACCCGCACGGGGCGGTGCCGGTGACGCTCGACCAACGGCAGCAGGCCGAGGCGGCCGGGTCCGCCTGCCGCTATCCCAGCCGGGGGTGAGGGGCGGCCCAGGCGGGTGGGAACGGCCCGCGTACCGCTGCTCCGGTCACTGATTCGCGAACCGGCGACGGGAGCGTGCGGCGGCCGGGCGGGGCGGGCGTCAACGGACTGTCACCGGTAGCCCACAGTTTCTGGCGCACCGTGACGCTGGGGTGACGCCCGGCCCCGCAGACTCCATTCGCACAGGGCCGGCGAAGGAGACCTCATGATCGGAATGCGGCGGGTGCCCGGAGGCACCGGATGACGGGCGTGCGCACGGTACTCGCGATGCGCACCAGGGAGGGCTGCGAGCAGCGGTTCGAGGCCGAGTGGCTCTCGGCCGCCGAACAGATCCGCACCCTCGACGGGTGCCTGCGTCAGGACCTGGTCCGCGACGCCGAGGATCCGCGCAGCTACCTGATCATCAGCGACTGGGCGGACCGGGAGCGGTTGGACGCCTTCGGCCGCAGCGAGCAACGGGACCGGCTGCTGCGCGTGGTCCGTGAGCTTCGCGAGTCCGCACAACGGCACACGTACCAGGTCCTGCACGTCCTGCGGAGCGAGCCCGAGGAGTCGCGATGACCGAGCACCCCGTCCCCGCGTCGGAGCTGTACACCGACGAGTTCGCCGCCGACCCGTACCCCAGCTACGCCCGGCTGCGGGCGGACCGGCCCGTCTGCCCGGTCAGCTCGCCGCGCTTCGACTCGTACCTGATCAGCAGGTTCGACGACGCCCGGACGGCGCTGACCGACCCGAGACTGTCCAAGGACCTCTACGGGCCAGGCCAGCACTACCTGCGGATCTTCGGGCCGAACTCGGAGGGGTTGAACAAGAACATGCTCAACTCGGATCCGCCGGAGCACACCAGGCTGCGCCGGATCGTGTCGCAGGCGTTCGCGCCGCGCCGGATCGAGGCGCTGCGCCCCCGCGTGGCGGAGATGGTGGACACGCTGCTCGACCGGATCGTCCCGCAGGGTGGGTGCGATCTGATGCGCGACTTCGCCATCCCGCTGCCGATGCTGGTGATCAGTGACCTGCTCGGGCTTCCGGAGTCCGACCACGAGCGGGTCCTCGACTGGACGCAGGTGATCAGGACGTCCGGGTCCGCCAACCGCAGCCCCGAGAAGGACCGGGCCGCCGTGCAGGAGGCCCAGCTGCGCCTGCACCACTACCTCATCGACCTGGTGCAGGCAAAGCGCGCGCACCCCGCCGACGACCTGATCGGCGCGCTGGTCGACGCCTGCGACCGCGACGGGGAGCTGACCGAGCAGGAACTGGTCACCACCACCTTCCTGCTGCTGTTCGCCGGGCACCAGACCACCGCGGACTTCATCGGCAACGCGACGGTGGCCCTGCTCACCCACCCCGACCAGCTCGAACTGCTGCGGGCCAGGCCGGAGCTGCTGCCGTCGGCGATCGAGGAGCTGCTGCGGTTCGACGGCCCGTTGCCGGTGGCCAGCCCGAGGATCGCCACCGAGGACGTCGAGTACCAGGGGGTGCGCATCCCGCGCGGGTCGGTCGTCGGCGTGGCGATCAACTCGGCGAACCACGACCCGGAGCACTTCGCCGACCCGGACCGGCTGGACGTCCGCCGAGAGCGCGCCCCGCACATCGGGTTCGGCTACGGCGTGCACTACTGCCTGGGCGTCTCGCTGGCCCGGATGGAGGCGCAGATCGGCATCGGGACGCTGCTGCGCCGGCTACCCGGGCTGCGGCTCGGGGTGCCGGTCGAGGAGCTGCGCCGGCTGCCGGCGGCGTCGCCGTTCCGTGGCCTGCTGGAGCTGCCGGTCCGGTTCGCCGTCTGACCCGCCCGGTCGCCCCGCCGCCCGGCCCCGCCCCATGTCCGCCCTATCCCTGGCCGCCCGGTTCGCGTCCGCCCGATCCACGCCCACCGGTCCATGCCGCCCGGTTCACGTCCATCCACCTGAGGAGCAGCCATGATCTACCGGTCCGTGATCGTCTGCCACATCGTCCCCGGCAGCGAGGGCACCGTCGGCGACGTCTTCGGTTACTACGACAAGACGACCCGACCGCAGGATCTCGGCGTGATCGGCCGGACCCTGCTGTCGCTGGACGACCTGTACATCCACGTGATCGAGCGCAACGTGGACCCGAAGGCGTCGCTGGGCAAGGCCCGGGGACTGCCCGCGTTCCAGCAGATCGCCGAGGCCATCGCCCCGTACGTGACGCCATATCCGAAGAACTGGCAGAACCCGTCCGACTCCGTCGCCAAGGAGTTCTACAGCTGGGTTCCGGCCGAGGGCTCGGTGCCCGCGTCGGAGTCGGACGACGGGAACATGACCGTCATCGTCGCCCGGATCAAGCCCGGGGCGGAGCCCAACGTCGCGCGGGTGTTCGCCGAGTCCGACGCGGGATCGCTGCCGGTCGAGCTGGGCGTCACCGGGCGCTGGCTGTACTCCATCGACGACGTCTACCTGCACCTGCTGGAGCGCACCGACGCGGCGTTCGCCCAGGCCATGCGGGAAAGCCACGCCAAGCCGGCCTTCGCCAAGATCATGGAGGACCTGAACACGTTCATCACCCCGTACAACCCGGAGACCTGGCGCGGCCCGGAGGACGCGGTGGCCAAGGAGTTCTACCGCTGGCGCGCCGAGGACTGAGACCCCCGCCGCCGGGGATCGCCGACCCGACAGCTTTCGCGCCCTCGTCCACCTACGCTCAGCCGACCACCGTCGACAGCGGAGCGGATGGTGAAGCGTGGTGGGACAACCCTCTTCCGCCGCCACCGGGGCCGAACCCGGTCTGCGCTGGCTGCACCTGCTGGTGCTGCTCGCCCTCGTGGCCGTGGGGGTGGGCGTCGGCGACATGGTGTTCGTCGTCCACAACCTCGGGCACTGGGGCGAGGTGCAGGCGTGCGCGGCCCTGCACGACCTGCCGCCCGACGGCGGGCAGGTCGCCCGCCTGGTGGGCCGCAGCGCCGAGTACGACCGCTGCGCCGCCGGGTTCGAGGCCACCCGCCAGGCGGCGCAGCTCGCCGGTGGGACGGCGATGCTGGCGCTGGCGGGGCTGGTCGTGTTCCTCGACGGCCTGTCGGTGCGGCTGGGACTGTCCCGCCGGGGTCGGCGTCGGCCCCCGGACGGGGACGCGTCGACGCGGATCAGGCAGCGGTTCGAATTCTGGTGCGACGAGTTGGGGCTGCGCGGCCGGGCCCGCCCCAGGGTGGTCGTCGCGCCGGTCGGGGCAGCCGACGCGCAGGCGTACACGACCGCCGTCCCGTACGGCCGGGCCGTCGTCGTGGTGCCCGTCGCCCACGCGTACGGCCGCCGGGACATCCTCGACCTGGTGGTGTTGCACGAGCTGGCCCACGTCAGGGCCAGGGAGGTGTCGTGGGCGTCGGCGACGTGGTGGGCGGGGTGGCTCGTCGTCCCGGCGTTCCTCTCGGCCATGGCCCCGGTGCTGGTCGCGCCGGCCGCCGTGACCGGGTCGTACGCCGTCTCGCTGTCGATCGCGGCCGGGGCGGCGACCGCGATGCTGATCCTGCGCGCCGCCGTGCTGCGCCGCCGCGAGCACGCCGCCGACCGGTTCGCCGTTGCCCGGGGGGACCTGCGGGACGCGCTGGTCGCCGCCGCCGACGACGGGGAGCCCACCGACCGTCCGGCGCGGTGGAGGCCGGGCCGGCTGTTCGCGACCCATCCGGACCCGTCCGGCCGGGTCGCGGCGCTGGGCGTGACGACCGGTGGGAGGGCGGCTTCGCCGTCGCGGCCGTCATCGGGCTGGCGGCGATGTCCGCCCTGCAGAGCGCCCGCCGTGTGCTGCTGCACACCCCCGACACGCCCTTGCCGCTCGGCGTGGCCAAGGAGGATCTCGCGGTGGGGATCGCCGCGCTCGTCTGGGCGGCGGCGACCATTCCGATCTGGATCCGCCATCCCGCGCCCACCCGGCGTCGCTGGTGGGCCCGGGTGCTCGGCGCCGCCGTCGGTCTGGCGGCCGGGTGTGCCCTGCCCAGTGTCGGGACGACCGCGTCGATCTACGCCACGTTCACGGCCGGGTTCGGGCCGGCCGCACTCGCCTGGCTGGTACTGGCGCTCGCCGGTGTCGCCGCGCTCGCCGCCGGGCTGGCCGAGGCGGTGGCGGCCCTGCCCGGTGGCGCCCGCCGCGTCGTGGCGGCGCTCCTGTCGGTGCTCGGCGCGGCGGTGCTGCTGACCGCGGTCGCGCTCACCGCCACGCTGCTGCTGTACGGCCACTGGGCGTGGCACAGCGTGGCCATCGACCGGGTCCTGTGGAGCACGCCGGGTCGCCTCCGGAGCTGGGCCGCCGTGGCGCTGGTGGCGGCCTGCGTCCTGCCGGTCCTCGCGAGGGCCCCGGCCCGCCCGACCGCCGCCCCGCCGGATGGGGGGACGCCCGGTGGAGAGGCCCCGGGCGGGGATGTCCCGGGTCGGGCGGTGCCGGGCGGGGAAACCCCGGGCGGGGGGGACGGCCGAGGTGGCGGATGGTCGGTGCGCCGGCTCGCCCTGCTGGTGGCGGTCGCCGGCATCGCGGCGGGGCTCGTCGGCGCGGTTGCCGCCGCGCCGCTCGCCGACCGGCTCGTCGGCGACGACGCCGCGTTCTTCCTGCTGTCCACCGGATGGTGGGCGTGCGCGGCGGCGGGATGGGTGGTGGCGCTGGCGCTCCTGCTGTCGCTGGGGGCGCGCGGCCCCGACGGCGGGGTGGCCGTGGCCTGGCTGGCCGGCGCGGGTGTCACGGCCGTGAGCGGCATCGTCCGGTACGCCGGGGAGGTGCTCGCCGGCCGAGGCCCCACCCACCCGCTCACCTTCGTGCAACGGCCGTGGTGGCTGCTGACGGCCCTGGTGCTCTTCTCCACCCCGGCAGCGGTGCTGGTCCGGGACGTCGTGGCGGCGCGGCGGGAGCGGGTCGGACGCCCGCCGGTGCCTCGCCGGGCCTGGCCGGTACCCGTGGCGACCCTCGCCGGCGCCGTAGCGGTGACCTGCGTCGTGGCGCTCGGCTGGACCGTGCCGGTCACCGGACGGCAGGGCGACCTGGCGCGGCTCCTGGCGGCGCGCGTGGATCCCCGCCGCGGCGGACGGCGGCCGGGGCCGTCCCGCGGGCGCCGCGCCCGGCCGGCCGCTCACCCGGCAGGGAGCGGACGCCGTGCTGGCGCAGGCGCGACGCGGCCTGCCGTCGGGCTGGCCGCCGACCCGCACGGTGGCGTGGACCGGCACGGACGACCCGGCGACCGTGCGGCCGAAGTCGTGTGCGGACCGGTTCGCCGCCGTCCGGCTGGCCGAGGACCGGCGCGCGGCGGTGACCACCCGCGAGGTCAGGCTGGAGGTGCCGGCCGGTGTCCTGCCACCGCTGGGGGCCACGCTGCACCTGCGGCTGACGTCGTACCCGTCCGCCGACGCGGGGAAGCAGGTCGTCGCCGAGGCCGGGGACACCGTGGCGGCCTGCCCCCGCTGGTCGGTGCCGTCCCCGCTCGCCGACGGCGGGGTGGCGCGCCGGTGGGTCGTCGCCATGCCGGCGCCGGACCTGCCGTACGACAACTGCCGGACCAGGATCACCGAGTCCTCGTCCGTCGCCGGTCTTCCCGTGGTGGCCGGCGGGGCGCTGGTCGTGGTGGGGATCGGCCACAACGTGGCGGTGGCGGAGATCGCGTACGGGCGGCCCTTCCGGGACCAGTTGGAGCCGAAGGAGCAGGGCCTGCTCGACGACCTCGCGGTCGTGGCGGCCCGGCTGATCGTGAACGCCCTCGACTCCTGAGGGCATTCGGGTGCGTACGGACGGCCACCCGCCCCGGCCGCTCGGCCGATCCCGGTCAGCGGGCTGTGACTGTTCTGCTACACAGGTTCCAGGTACCCGACGGATTCCCGCTCCACAGCGGACGAACGGATCGGTGATGCGCCATGGTGGAATCGACGGCCAGGTCCGAGTCGGGCCTGCTCCGCCTCAGCGATCTCGCCCGGGAGGTGATCGAGGCCGCCGCGCCGGAGGAGGCCGGCCTGCTGCCCGAGGTGACCGCCGCCTGGCTCGCCGGTGACCTCGCTGCCGGGCCCAGCCGGCGGGGGCGTCGGCGGGGTGCCGCGATCGGCCTCGGCCTGGACGCGCCGCTGCTGGTCACGGTCGTCTACCCGGTGCTGGCAGCGGCACTCACCCCGCTCGTCGTCCCAGCCGCCGAGCGGGGCTGGCGGCGGCTGTCCGATCGGTGGCGGCGCCGCCGCCGGCCCGCCGACGTCGTGATTCCCCGCGAACTCGTCGAGCAGGCCGAGACGGTCCGCGACGCGATCATGGCCGGCGCACCGGGCGTGGGGGTGTCCCGCCGCCGGGCTGCCGTGCTCGCCGAGGCCGCGTACGCCGCGTTGATCCGGCGGCAGTTCGGCGGCGACCGGTGACCGGGCGTCCCGCCGGCCGGCCGCTGAGCAGGCGCCACGCCCTCCGGCTGGCCGGTGCCGGCCTGACCGGGATGCTCGTCGGATGCGGCGGCGACGCCGCGCGGCCCGCCGGGGACGCGACCCTGCCGACCGCCGGGTCCGGCGCGTCGCCGGGCACCGCCGGTGTCCTGGCCGACCGGCTCGCCGGCTACCGCAGCGCGTACCGCTTCGTCCGGACCAACACCATGGCGTACGACGACGAGGCGGCGTCGGCCAGGGCCACCGTCGCGATGCGGGTCGAGATCGCCGCGTTCCTCGCCTGGGCCCGGGACAACGGCCACCCCGACATCCGTCCGGCCCTGCCCCGGGTCCCCGCCGGCGAGGAGTACCTGCTGGATCCGCTGATCGGCAACGACGAGAGCCTCGACACCACGCCGCTGGCCGGCACCCGACAGCCCTTCGGCCGGCTGATCCCCGACGCCGAGACGGTCAAGAGCTACCCGGCCACCCGGCAGGCCGGGTTCGCGCTCACCATGCTGAAAGTGCTCCTGTCCCGGGCCGAGCACGCCCGGCTCGTCACCGACTCCCCGTTGGTGCGGGCGGCCGGCGGCAAGAGCATCATCACCATCTACCCGTTCTCCGCGCCGGAGCCGAAGGGCGGCGACTCCTACCTGGTCCTGCTCCCCGGCGTCCGGGACGCCTTCCGGGCGGACCCGGCGCTGCGCTGGCTGGTCGCCAACCCCGGCCAGGCCATGTCCGGGGAGAGCCAGCGCCGGCTGGTCGAGGGCGGCGGGACGCTGTACACGGCCGAGGGGTACCGGGTCGTGTACATCGACAGCGCCCGGGCCGAGGACGTGCCCGCCCTGGTCGCCGGCGCGCTGTACGAGGCGCTGTGGACGGTCCGGGAGGGCTGAACCGGCCCTCTCGGCGGAGTGCGCGTCGGCCAGCGCGGCGCCTACCCGGCCCGATGCCGTACCGGCGGTCCGGGCGGCGCGGACGCCGGCCCGATCACGTTGCCCGCCAGGAGAATGGTTGATTACTCGCTTACTGCCGGGGTGACCGCGCGACGGTCGGGTGGGCCGGCGCGCCCGTCAGTGCCCGCGGGCCCGTCGACAAGCGTCCTGGCCCACGGGGCGTCGACCTGCTCGGCGCCCATGGTCACCACCACGCTGCACATCGCACCCTTGGCGAAGAACTCCCGCACCTGCGCCTCGCTGCCGCCGGAGACGCTGCGGGTGTACTCGACCAGGCGGGCGTAGCCCCGCTGGACGGCACGGCGGATCTCCGGCACCGAGACCGCCGCGCACTGGGCGTGCAGCTGCACCAACAGCAGGTCCTGGTCCCGGATCAGCAGGGTGTAGGCGCCGGCCATGGCGGACAGGACCGCCTCGGGCGAGCTGCCCGGGGCCCCCGCCGCACCCTCGCTGAGGCTCTCCCGGAACTGCTCGAAGCAGCGCTCGGTGACCGCGGCGAACAGCGACTCCTTGTCCGGGAAAAGCCGGTACAGGTACGCCTGGGAGATGCCGGCGCGCTTGGCGACCTCGACGGTGGTGGTGCCGAAGTAGCCCCGGGCCGCGAACGCCCCGATGGCCGTGGAGAGGACGTCCTCCCGCCGCTCCTCGGCGGTGGAGAGCGTCCTGGCGCGCGTGGTCGGGGACACGTGAGTAGGCAACCACACCCTTCGATTGGTGGCAAGCGGTTGCCGGAGGAACGCGCGGGGTCACGGGATGGCCCGTCCCCACGGGTGGCCGGCCTCCTGCCGAAATCCGACCGAGGTGTCCGATCACGGGCAGCTACCAGGGCGTATTGATGACTACCATCAGTGGTGTCGCTCGTCCCGGGCCGGCTCGACGGCCGTCTACCTCGGGGAGGTGTGCGCGATGCCGACGGAACCCGCCCGCAGCCCTTCGCTGAGCCTCACGCGGTCGAGGCTGATCGCCGCGCTGGACGTCCGGCCCCGATCCCTCGGCCTGGTCGTCGCCCCCGCCGGATCCGGCAAGACCACCCTGCTGGCCCAGTACGCGGCCACCGGTCGCGGGCCCGGGGGCTGGCTGCGCGTCGTGCCGTCCGACGCGGACCCGGCGCGGGCGCTGGAGCGGGTGGAGGCGACGCTGCCCGACGCCGGCACCGGCCCGCTCGTCGTCGACGACCTGCACCTGGTCGAGGGAACGCCCGGGGAGTCCGTGCTGCTGGACCGGGCCCTCACCCTGGTCCGCGCGGGCGTCCGGGTGCTGGTCGGCACCCGCCGCATGCCGCCGCTGATCCTGACCCGGCACGAGTTCTCCGACAGCGTCGTCATCGACGCCGAGCAACTACGTTTCCGTACCTGGGAGGTCGAACGGCTGCTGCGCGACATCTACCGGGAGCCGCTGCCGGCCGACGACGTGGCGGCCCTGTCCCGGCGGCTCGGCGGCTGGGCGGCCGGCCTGAAGCTCTACCACCTCTCCACCCGGGGCCAACCGCTGGCCGACCGGCGGCGGGCGGTCGCCTCGTTGGGCGCACGCTCCGCGCTGTCCCGGGACTACCTCACCCGCACGGTGCTCGCGGAGCTCGCCCCCGACCTGCGTCAGTTCCTCGTCCGCACCTGTGTGTTCGAGGTCCTCACCGCCGAGCGCTGCGACCTGCTGCTGGGCGGCGACGCCCAGGCCGCGCTGGAGGAGCTGGAGCGCCGGCAGGCGTTCACCGTCTCACACGACGGCGGCCGGACCTTCGCGTACCACGAGGTGTTGCGCGCCCACCTGATCGCGGCGCTCGCCGAGGAGCTGGGGGAGACCGCGGCCCGTGCCTGGCACGCCCGCGCCGGCCGGCTGCTCGCCGCCGAGGGCGCGGCGCTGGAGGCGGCCCGGTGCTTCGCCCGGGCCCAGCAGTGGCCCGACGTGCACCGGTTGCTCGACACCGCCGGTAGCGACGTCGCGGTGCGGGGCCTCGACCCCTGGTCGGACCTGCTGCCCACGTGGTTCATCGCCGAGGACCCGTGGCTCGTGCTCGCCGACGCCCGGCACCACATCAACGAGGGCCAACTGGCGGCGGCGGTGCCGCTGCTGCGCCGGGCCGAGGAGATGTTCAACAGCGAGCCGGCCCAGTCGCGGTGCCGATCCCTGCGCGCCGCCGTGACGGCCTGGCTGCCGGACGGCCCGCACTGGCGCGGGCACTGGTCCGGCTGGCTGCGGGCCGCCACCCACCGGCACCCGATGGTTGTCGTCGGCGAGGCGGAGCGGCTGACCGGGGCGGCCGACGTCCTGGTCCGGGCCGGCGCGTTGCTGCTGGCCGGGCACGCCGCCGAGGCGGCGCGCGTCCTGGACCGGCCGACCCCATCCGAGGCCGGTCTCGTCGGGCTGGCCTGCCGGCTGCTGCGCGCCGCCGTCGCGTCGGCCGGCGGGGATCCGCAGGCACCCGCCGTGGCCGCCGCCATCGGGCTGGACGCCGACCGGGCCGGCCTGCCCTGGCTGGCCCGGCTCGCCCGGGCCGTGCCCGCTCTGGCCGGCGCGGAAGTCGACCTCAAGGAGGCCGCCGCCGTCGTCGAGGAGTGCGACCGGTTGGGGGACCGGTGGGGCGCACTGCTCGCGGCCGGCTGCGCCGCGCTGGCGCGTTCCCTGCACGGTGGCCCGGAGGTGGAGGAGGCCAGCCGACTGCTCGACCGGGCCCGGGACGTGGACAGCGGAGTGCTCGCCGCCTGGGTGCAGTCCCTGCTCGCGCTGGCCGCCGTGCGCGCCCGGCTGCCCGACGCCGAGGTCGAGGTGCGCCGGGCGGAGAGCACCGCCCGCGCCGCCGGTGTGCCGGGGGCACGGGCGCTCGCCCTCGCCGCGGGCGTGCCCGCCGGGCCCGGCCGGGCGGTGGGCCTGTCCGCCGTGCACGCCGCCGCCGAGCAGGCCGGGCTGCCCCGGCCGGCGGTCACCGCCTGGGTCACCCCGGAGCGGGGCCCGGCGCCGGCCGCGCCGGACACGGCGCCGCTGACCGTACGCTGCTTCGGCGGCTTCCGGATTTGCCTGGACGGCGAGCCGCTGAACTGGTCGCCGCTGCGCCCCCGGGCCCGGGCCGTGGCCCGGATCCTCGCCATGCACGCGGGCCGGGCCGTGCACCGCGACCGGCTCCTGGACGCGCTCTGGCCGGACACCGATCCGGCCACCGCCACCCGCACCCTGCACGTCGCCCTGTCCAGCCTGCGCCGGTTCCTCGACTCCCACCTGCCCGCCGGCGAGGGGGAGAGCCTGCTGCACCGCGACGGCGACGCGTACCTGCTGGCGCTGCCCCCGGGCAGCTGGTGCGACGTCACCGAGTTCCGGCTCGCGCTGGAACGGGCGTCCCGCGCCGGGGCGAGCCGCGCCCCGCGCGCGCTCGACGACCTGCGGGTGGCCGTGGCCGCGTACACCGGCGAGCTGCTGCCGGAGGACGGCCCGGCGGAATGGGTGGTAGCCGAGCGGGAGACGCTGCGCCGGCAGGCCGCGGACGCGGCGGCGCAGCTCGCCGAGGCAGCCCTGGGCGGCGCCCACGCCGATCCGGCGGTCGCGACGGCCGCCCGCTGCGTCGAGATCGACCCGTGCCACGACGCCGGCTGGCGGCTGCTGATCGCGGCGCACGACCGGGCCGGCAACGCCGCCGCGGCCGAGCACGCCCGCCGCCGGTACGCGGACGTGCTGGTCTCCCTCGGCCTGGACCCGGCACCCGCGGAGACCACGCCACCGGGGGCCACGGTCAACGTCGGCCGAAGAATTCCGCCTCCCCGATCGCCACGGCCGGATCCAAGCCGGGCCCGTACGTCGACCGGACCACCAGCCTGATCCGCACCACGTTCGACGCCTCGACGGGAAACTGCTGCTCCCCGGGTTCGTCGCGCAGCTCGATGTCGGTCTCCGTCTGCTTCCCCTTGCCGTCGACGGTGACCACGGTGAGCCCGCGCGGCCTCCCGGCCTCCAGGAACTCCTGCCGCCGCTCACCGACCCCCGGGGTGACGATGACGACGAGCAGCCGCACGGGCTCGGTGAAGCGGCCCTCCACCCAGGCTCCGGCGGCCGTGCCGGTCGGCGCCCAGTAGCGGTTGCTCGCCCCGTCGGTGAGCCGGGCCGCGCCGGCGCCCAGCTTCTCCGACGACGCGCTCACCGCCGCCGGGACGAGCGCCGCCGGGTCCTCCGTCCAGTCCCGCACCGCCTCCACGGCCCGCCGCGCCAGGGGCGGCCCGGCCACCGCCAGCACCACCACCAGGCAGAGCCCGAGCACGAGCAGCAGCAGCCGGCGGGCTGCCCCGGCGGCCCGGCGGTCCTTCGGGGCGGAGCGGCGGGGCCCCCGGCGGCGCACCCGGTCCCACATCCGTCGCCACCGGTCCCGCAGCCGCTCCCACCAGGTCGCGCGCTCCGGTTCCGGTCCGACCGGCGCGGTCAGCGTCTCCCCGCAGAACCGGCAGATCCGGCGGCCGGGCGGGTTGATCCGGCCGCAGTGGGGGCAGGTCGGCTCCGGCGGTCGGGGCACCGGAACGACCGGGTCGACCGGCCTCGGGGCCTCCCGGGTGGTGCTCGGCGGCCCGGGCTGCAGCGCTTGGGGTGTGCCGTCGCCCGAACGGACCGGCTCGTCCCCGCCCGGCTTGGCTCCGCCCGGCTTGGCTCCGCCCGGCTCGCCCCCGCCTGGGTCGGGCTCGGCCGGGTCGGGCTCGGCCGGGTCGGGCTCGGCCGGGTCGGGAGGCCGCACGACGGGCGGCCGCCCGCCGGCGGTGGAAGGCCCACGGCCCGGCGGGGCCGGGACGACCGGATCCGTCGGCGCGTCGGTCTCCGGCCGGCCCCGGGTGACGGCGGGCCCGGAGGCGGGCCGCGCGCTGCCCTCGTCCCACAGGTACTCGCCGCAGGCGGCGCAGAACTGCCTGCCGTCGGCGTTGGAGGTGCCGCAGTTCGCACAGGTGATCACGACTCGATCTCCAGCGTCAGCCGGACGTGGGCCGGCACGGCGGACGCGACGACCCGGCGCACCAGCGCCTCGTCGGCCTCCCCGACGACCCGGACCCGGACCTCCGGAACCTCGTCCGGTGGCGGCCCGCCCGTCGGCGTCGCCGAACACGTCACCCCGCCGTTGTCGGTGACCTCCACCCGTGCCCCGGCGGCCACCCGCACCGCCAGCTCGACGCCCCGGGCCGTCCCGCGCCACCGGTGCGCCTCCACCGCGTGCCGGACCACCTCCCGGCGCACGTCCGGTGCCCGGTCCCCGTCGACCGGCGCGGCCACCCAGCCGGCCAGCCAGTCCAGGAAGTCCGGCGGGGCCAGGTCCAGGTCGAAGTACGCGTCCAGGCAGTCGAGCGTCAGCAGGACCGGTGCCAGCACCTCGTCCAGCCCGGCGGTGAACCGCTGCGCGAAGTCGTCCTCCAGGTATACCGCGGGCAGCTCCTGCCCGATCGGGTGAGGGCTCGCCAGCCCTGGCACCGCACCCCGCATCATCCCCTCCTGACCTCGACGACGTGCCCGCTCATCCGGTGACCCGCACCTGGTGGGCGTACGAGAAGGCGATGGCGCTGACGTCCAACTCGATGCGCTGCACCGCCTCGCCGCGTTCCCCGGTGGTCGGATCGGCCCCGAACAACCGGACCTCCTCCACCAGGTCCACCCCGTCGACCCGCTGCAACACGGCGTGCAGCTCGCCCGACTGGATCGGCCGACCGAACGGCCACCCGTCACCGTCGGGACCGCCCCGCACCGGGTCGAGGTAGTCGTACAGGGCCCGCAGCGCCCGGCGGCGCAGCTCGGCGGCGGACGTGCTCACCCGCGGCCGGGCGCGGACCCGGGCGACCACCGTCACCCCCTGGTAGAACGGCGGCTCCACCAGCACCCGGGCGCCCACGCAGCGGCGCGCGTCGAGGAACGCCTTGATCCGGTCCAGTACCTCGTCGCGGGGCCGCAGCGCGGCGAACCGGGCCGCGTCGTCCTCGGCGTCGCCGTGCTCACCCAGCGCCGGCACCACCAGCACCCGCACCGCCGCCGAGCCGTCGCCCGCCGGCACGCACCTCACCCGCAGCACCTCCGGCGCCGCCTCCCGGGCCAACTGCTCGTAGTCCTCGGCGGTGACCGCCCGTTCCCGGGTACGCAGGCTCAACGGCCCCCGTACCGACGTCTCGGCCAGCGACTCGCCGTCGACGCCGCCGGTGGCCGCCGCCCGGTTGGTCACCGTGGACACGAACGGCACCGGATCCCGCAGCACACTCAGCGTGCGGGCGGCCACGTTGCCCTGCCGACCCCCGCCCGTGCGGTAGGCCGGGATCCGGACCACCGCGCCCTTCGGCGGCACCGCCCCGTACCGGCGTACCGTGCCGTCGGCCTGCCGGACGGCCGGGCCGAAGCCGATCTCACCGGTGGACCGGTCGACGCACACGTGCCGGTCCTGGGGCCCGGAGCCGGCGAAGCTCGCCACCTCCCGCCAGGTCTGCCAGCCCTCGGTGGTGCCCACCTCGATCCCGATCGCGCCGTCGGCGGCCACGATCGGCACCCGCTGGACCGTGAACCGCTGCCCCGGCACCCCCTCGGACGCGCCCAGGGTCTCCCCACCGATCAGCTCGGAGTGGCAGGCGCTCACCGTGCCGCCGATGGTGACCGCCTCCGCCCGGCCCAGCCGGGGCGGGGCGTGGAAGAACGGCTGCCCGGCGCCGGGCTCGCGCAGCCGGCAGCGCAGCCAGCCGGCGCGGTGGCGGGCCTCCACCGACGCCGCGTGCCGCGCCGGGACGTGCAGCACCACCTCGCCGGCCCGGTTCAGCGCGCCCGTGGTGTCCCGCTCCACCGGGCACTCCTCCCAGCCGCCCTCGGTCCACGCCTCCCACACCAGCGGCGGATTCGTCGGGTCCACCCCGCGCCCGGCGACCACCCAGTCCATGGTGAGCAGCACGGCGCTGCCGGGCACCGCCCCGTCCAGGCCGAACAGCACGGCGTCGCCGGCCACCGGGGGGTCCGCGAACGCCGGGATCCGGTCCGCGCCGCCCAGGTCCCCGGTCCGGTCCGTCGCCCGCCCTCCGGCCGGCACGGTCAGCACCCGGACCAGCCGGCACGGCGGAACGGCCAGCTCGTGCAGCGTCTCGAAGGTCACCGGCTCCGCGCTCTCCGCGCGCACGGTCGCCACGTGGGTGCCGGCCGGGACGACGACCGGGGCGTCCCTGGGCGCGGACAACCAGAACGTCACGTCCGTCGACGCCACCGCCGGCGGGAACGGGACGATGCCGAGCAGGTCCAGGAACTTCACGTAGTGCCGGTCCGGCACCCGGTTCAGCCGGTACAGCAACTGGTCCACCATGTACGCGAACGTCTCGATCAGGGTCACCCCCGGGTCGGACACGTTGTGGTCGGTCCACTCCGGGCAGCGCCGCTGCACCAGGCGCTTCGCATCGTCCACCAGGTCCTGGAAGCGGCGGTCGTCGAGGTGGGGGGCGGGCAGGGCCATCACTCGGCTCCCGGGTCGTGCGCGGGGATGACGTAGAACGGGAAGACCAGGTTGCGCGGGTCGTTGTCCTGGCGCAGCCGGTAGCGGATGTCGATGTAGAGGGTTCCCCGGGCCGCATCGGCGAAGTCGACCAGCACGTCGTCCAGCTCGACGCGCGGCTCCCACCGCTCCAGCGCCAGCCGCACCTGGTACGCCACCTGGCCGGCCGTGGACGGGTCGGCCGGAGCGAACGCCAGCTCGTGGATCGCGCAGCCGAACTCGGGGCGGCCCGGCCGCTCGCCCGGGGCCGTGCCGAGGATCAGCCGGATGCTCTCCACCACCTCCCGGTCCCCCCGGACCAGGGCGATCCCGCCGGTGGGATCGGTGCGCAGCGGGAACGCCCAACCGGCGCCGACGAAGTCGGTGGCCATCGGCGTCACCCGCCGATCAGCACGGTCGGGCAGCCGGCGAGGATCGGCGCCCCGCAGCCGGTCAGGTCGCCCATCCGGGCGGCGGGCCGGCCACCGATGAGCACCGTCGGGCAGCCGGGGGGCAGCAGCGGCGACGGGGGGTGCGGCGGGGTGCCCGGGAAGGAGCAGGCGTGCATCGTGCCCACGGTGGCGGCGGGCTGCCCGCCGATGAGGACGGTGGGTGCCCCGGGGCCCCCGACCACTCCCGGATGCGCGGTGGGGTCACCGACGCGAGCTGCTGGTGGCACGGCGCTCTCCCTTCACTCACGTACCGTCAGTTGATCCGGACGACGCCGCCGCGGACGGTCACCGCGCCGCCGGCGGTCAGCTCCGCGCCGCCCTGCCCGGCGACCTTCACCGTCGCGCCCTCCACGGACGCGCCGGCCGTGCCCTTCACCCGCACCTGCCCCTGACCCTCGATGCCGACGTCGCCCTTCGAGGTGACGGTGACCCGCTGCCCGGCCAGCTCCAACGGCCCGGAGCCGGCGTCCAGGCTGATCCCGTCCTTGGCGCGCACGCTCACCTTGCCGTCGCTGACGATCTCGACCTGCCGGCCGGTCCTGTCGAGCCGCAGGGTGAACTTCCGGTCCCCGGTGGCCAGCAGGATCCCGTCCGGCCCGCTGCCGGCCTCCAACAGCTCCAGCCGGTGGCCGGTGCGGGAGACCAGGGCCCGCGCCGCGATCCGGCCGCTGCTGCCGTCCACCGGATCGGTGTCCAGCTTCGGCGGCGCGTCGGTGCCGTTGTGCAGCCCGCCGAGGACGTACGCGGCGTCGAGGTTTCCGCCGGTGAACCCGACCAGCACCTCGTCGCCCACCTCCGGCAGCAGCACCGCCCCCCGGCCGGCGCCCGCGCCGGGCTGCACCACCCGCGCCCAGCCGGTGGTGTACCTCTCGTCCAGCCACGGCAGGGTGAGCCGGACCCGGCCCAGCTTCTTCGGGTCCTTCACGTCGCTGACCACCGCCGGGACCAGTCCGTCGCCGGCCCGGTCGGCCGTGGCCGCACCGGCGGTCAGCCCGTACAGGGAGCGGTCGGAGCGGCCGGAGACGGTGAACGCGGTGGTGTAGCCGGCCTGCTCGCTGAACACGTGCCGGGTGCTGGTCAGCACGTACCTTCCCTGGAACGGCTCGCCGATGTTCGCCAGCGCCACCGCCGCGCCCGCGCGCAGCCGGGCGTTGCCCTTCGCCACCCCCTCGATCTCCGCGCAGCCGCCGCCCAGGTCGCCGGCCAGCGCGCCGGCCACCGCCCGCACCGCCGCGTCCGAGCCCAGGGTGGGGTCGGCGACCAGGTACGGCGGGCTGCCCACCTTCTTTCCCAGCTCGGCCGGGTCGGCCCCGATGCCGTCCGCGCCCGGCACCTTCGGGGTGGCGGTCGCGCTGACCGCCCGCTTCGTCGCCGGATCCCAGCCCCGGGCGGCCACCTCGGGCACCTGCGCGGTGGCGGTCACCCCGGCGCGCAACGCGATCAGGTTCCGGTTGACCTCCAGCACCAGCGGGTCCTGGGTGGCCCGCGCGGACGGGTCCGGCGCGCCCGCCGGAGGCTCGGGCATCCGCAGGTGCAGTGCGCCGTCGAGCACCATCACCTGCGCGCCGACCAGCGCCGCGAGCCGGTGCAGGAAGACCCAGTCGCTGACGTTGTCCTGGCTGATCTGCGCCTCCGGCTCGCCGCCGATGCCCGTCACCGGGTCGATCCGGCCCGCCTTCAGCCCGGCCCGCTGCGCCACCTTCCGCACGATGTCCGGCACGCTCATCCCCGGGTACGCGGCCACCCGCCGGCCGCGCAGCAGCCGGTGGGCCAGGTCCAGGCCGCGGACCTCGGTGAACGTGCCGGTGGCGTCCAGCTCGCACTCCACGGCGGTGACCTCGCCGGCGAGCAGCGGCGCGGGGCCGCCCGGGTCGGAGGTCTGCACGGTCAACCTCACCGGGGCGCCGATGGTGAAGCCGCCCTTGGCCAGCACCGTCCGGCCCGGATCCCGGTACCGCAGCACGAACCGGTCGGGCAGGTTGCGGCTGTCGTCGACCGCCGCGTACGTCAGCAGCGCGGCGATCTCCGCGGGCAGCGGGCTGCCGCCCACCTCGACGAGGAGCGCGTTGGCGAACTGCTCATTGGCCACGGGCACCGTCCGTCAGCTCCTCGAGGGCGGGCACCAGCAGGGTGGTGCCGGGCCGCAGCCGCATCGGGTCGTCGATGTCGTTGGCCTCGGCGATCTGCCGCCACAGCCCCGCCCGCCCGTACGCGTGGTGGGCCACCGAGTGCAGGGTGTCCCCGGCGACCACCACGTGGACGTCCCGGGCCGCGAGCGCCCCCGACGTCGGGTTCTGGCCGGGCTGCTCCCCGGAGATCTCCTCCAGGGTGACCGTGCACAGCGCCCGCACCGGGGTGCCGCCGGGGGTGAACAGGGTGTACTTCGCGTTGACACTGGCCACGAACGCCGGGAAGCCGACCATTCCGCCCCAGTGGAACACCACCCACGGCGGGGAGCCCTTCTTCTGCTGCCGGCTCGCGTCGGTCGGCACGCAGCAGGCGAACAGCTCCTCCACCCGCTTCACCACCGAGCTGTCCATGGTGCCGGTGGCGTCGAAGAACATCTCCAGGGTCAGCTTGGCCGGGTCCGAGCCGGTGAACTCCGGCACGCCGCTCTTCTTCGCGTTGCGCTGCGCGTCCCGCTTCCACTTGGCGGTCTTCGTCAGCGCCAGCTCCTTCGGGTTGAACTGGAACGGGATCCGGTTCAACGTCGGGCCCGGAGCGGCGGTGCCGCCGTTGCGGGGCGGCTCGTGCAGTTGCAGGTAGGCGTGGGTCAGCTGCGGCGGCGCGCCGCCACCCCGCCCGGCGGGGCTGCCGGCGGCGGTGAAGGTGACCGGGGAGGCGCTCACGGGTCACCCCCCGGTCCCGGGGCCGAAGAAGCCGTGGTGCGCCAGTTCGAGGGTCTCGACGGCCACCTTCGGGCTGTCCGGGCTGAGCTGCGGCCCCGTCCACCTGACGGGGATGACGTCGAGCAGCCCCCACCGGGCGATCACCGTGCCCTCCAGGGTGCGGGCCTCGATGGTGGCGGTCTTGCGGGTGATCCCGTTCGCCATCCCGGAGAACCAGCGCATCAGCTTCGTGCTGTCGGCGGTGACCGGCCGGGACAGCTTGACGTTGGAGAACTTCATCCGGGTCGGCAACTGCCACACGTGCCCGTTGTTGCCGCCCTCCTCGCGCTGCTCGACGACGACTTCGCAGCCCAGCCCGTCGCAGGTGTTGAACGCGCCGAGATCCTGGTCGTCGATCCTGACGACGAAGGCGATCGCGACGGCGACCTCATCCTTGGCCATTCGTCCCTCCTGGTCCTGCGCGTGTTCCCCTGGTCCCTGGCGTGGCTCCCGGTCCCCGTCAGCCCGGCCCGCCGAGCGCCCCGTGCCGCTCCCGGTCGAGGCGCAGCTCGGTCTTGAGCCGGCGCAGCAGCGGGTCGTACAGCTTCTTCAGCAGTTCCTCCGGTTCGGCCCCGCCGGCTGGCGGGACGCCCGGCGCCGCCGGCCCACCGGCTGCCGCCCCGCCACCGTCGGGCGGTGGGGCGGCGGCAGGCGACGCGGGCGCGTCGACCGGGGGCGGCGGGGCGGCGTCGTCGGCCCGCTGCACGACCGGACCCGACAGCTCACCCAGGGGGTACGCGGACAGCGGCGGCCCGGGTGGCGCGGTGTCCCGCCCCTGGGGCCGGCCGGCCGACGGCGTTGCGGGAAGCGTGCCGACCCACCGCTGGACGGGCGGGAGCCCGCCGCCGGCCTCCGCGCCGGGCGAGCCGGCTGCGTCGGTCGATGTCGCCGGGCCCGGCGCGGCGCCCGGGTACGCGGCGGCCGGGGTCGGGGACAGCTCCACGGGGACGGCCCGCTCCGGGTCGGCTGTGGTGCCG
Organism: Micromonospora sp. NPDC001898; assembly: GCF_042891255.1. Lineage (NCBI taxonomy): Bacteria > Bacillati > Actinomycetota > Actinomycetes > Micromonosporales > Micromonosporaceae > Micromonospora > Micromonospora sp. NPDC001898. The sequence continues at coordinate 75,774 of NZ_JBIATC010000015.1, forward strand.
GCCCGCCCGCCGCCGGCCGGTGGCTCGTCCCGCTGCCAGGTCACCCGCTGCACGGCCGGCCGGTCGGGCAACGGCGCGACCGGCCCGGCCCCGGTCAGCAGCGGGGACGGGCGGTCACCGACGAGCCGGGCCACGACCAGGGGCAGGGGAGGGGACGGGTTCCCGCCCGCGTCCACCCCTGCGGGGCCGGCCGGCCCGGCCGCGTCGCCGGTGGGGTCCGCCGTGCCGCCGTCCCCGCCGACGAGACCGGCGACGCCCGGTCCGCCGTCGGTGCCGGTCTCCCCGCCGGCCGTGGCGCCACCGACCGGGCTTGTTCCACCGTCGTACGGGCCGTCGGTGCCGGTCGACGCCTCGGCGTGGGGGGCCGGCCCGGTTCCGGTCGACGGCCCCTCGACGCCGGGGCCGGTCGGGGTGGCCGACGTCGCCAGGCGCGCCACCACCGGCAGGTCGGTGCCGCCGGAGCCCTCCTGTCCCGCCCCCGGACCGCCGGCCGGATCCACCGCCTGAGCGCCCGCCGCCGGCCCGCCCGCTGAGGAGGCGCAGCCCGAGGGCGTCGACGTGGGCGGCCCGCCCAGCAGCGGGGCCATGCCCGCCCCGGCCGGCACGTCCCCGCCGGCCGTCGTCTCCCCGCCGGCGACCGTCTCCCCGCCAGGTGACTTCCCCCCGGCGGGTGGTGTCTCTCCGGCGGGCGGCACGAACGTCTGGACGGGTGCCGGCCGGCCTGTGCCCGGGTCTGCCACGCCCCCGGCCCAACGGGTGGGTGGGGCGTCGCCGCGCGGCGTACCGGCGAGCGGCAGGCCCTCGGCGGGCGGCGGGGGACCGCCGACGGGGTTCTCGCCCCCGTCGGCGGCCCCCGCCCCGGCCTGCGGCCCCACGGGGGAGGGGCCGAGACCGGTGGGAAAGGCCTGCGTGTCGAGCCGGGAGACGGTGACGCTCCCGGAGCCCACGAGCGTGGTCGAATCGTCCGCCGGTGCCGCGTCGCCCGCGTCGCCTGCATCTCCCGCGTCACTCGCGTCGGCCGGTCGTCCGGCCGATGCGGGCTCGGTGACCGGCCCGTTCCCGCCGGTCGGCGACCGCTGGACCAGCGGCGCGGCGGCCGTCGACTGTGGGCCGCCCGCCCGGCCCTCTCCGGCGGCAAAGCGTCGCACCTGCTCGGGATCCTGTCCGGGCGCGGAGCGTTGCACCGACGGGGGAGCGGCGTCGCCGGCCGGGCGGGGCACCGAGGGGAGCACGGGGGACACGATCGGCTCGCCCAGCCCGAGCCGGCGGGGTGGCCTCGGGCCGTCCCCGACGAGCCGCTGCACGGGCAGGTCCGGTGCGGACGGCCCGGCGCTGCCCGGTGTGAGGGACCGGGTGCTGCCCGGTGTGAGGGACCGGGCGCTGCCCGGTGTGAGAGACCCGGCGCTGCCTGGTGTGAGGGGCCCGGCTGCCGCCGCCGACCACGCGTCCGACGCCGGACCCGGGACGTCACCGCCGAGGGGACCCGTCATATCGGCCGGGGTCGTCGCGTCGGTGTCACCCGTCGCCGGGGTGTCCCGTCCGAGGGTGGGTGCCTCGGGCGAGGCGGCGTCGGGTCGGGGAGCCTCCGGCGTCGGGTCGGCCGGTCGGTCGACGGCCGGTAGGAGCAGCTCCTCCGGCGGTGGGGGCGCGGTCAGCAGCCGGCTGACCGGCACCGGCTCCACGGGCACCGCCCGGCCCCGGGCCGACACGGCCAGCGGATGTTCCGGCGCCGGTGTGGTTCCCGGCGGGCCGGCGGCCTGCCGTTGCAGGGACGGCGCCGGCGGGCGGCTGTCCGCCGACGGCGCCGCGAGCGGCAGCGGCCCGGGGTCGTCGCCGTGCGTCCGGCCGGCGGGCTCCGGGACGGGCCGGGGCGGCTCGCTCACCGGCACGGCCGTCTCGTGCAGCACCCCCGCCGGCTCGGCGGCACCGACGAGGTGACCGAGGGGCGCCAGGTACGACGGGTCGCGCCACGCGGCCAGCGACCCGGTGAACGTGTCGGGCAGGTTCAGCCGTGGCTCGTCCGGGATGACCCGCTGGAGCGGCGGGAGGCTCTGCCACGCCGGCGGCTCGCTCCGGGTGGGGGCCGGCGAGCCGTCTCCGGGTGGCGCGTCCGCGATGGACCGTTGCACGGCCCCCTGCGTACGCCGGCGCCACGGCCACATCGGGTCACCGTCCCTGGCTGATGCGGGTGTTGATGCTGGCGATCTCCGCCACGTAGCGCAGCCGCTCGCCGTGTTCGAGGTCGAGGATCTCGTCCAGCGACCAGTGGAAGTGGTAAGCGACGTACGCGACCTCGGTGTGGATGCGGTCGGCCGCGTACGTCACGATTCCCCCAGGCGCCCACCGGCGAGGTCGACGGCGAACCGGTGCCGGCACTCCGGGCACACCACGCTCGCCCGGGTGTGCCCCTCGCTGTTGATCCGCCGGTACATGTCCTGGAGGAACGCCAGGTCCGAGGCGAACAGGTCCTCCACCACGCCCGGGTGCACGTCCAACACCGTGCCGATCCGGGTGATCACCCGGCTGAGCAGCACCACCGTGAGGTACGGCGGGTTCTCCCGCACCCGGTCGTCGCGCAACGGCACCAGCTCGTCGCGGGCGGTCGCCAGCCGCATCACCCCGTCCCGGTGCACCGTGCCCGAGCCGTCGACGTAGCCGCGCGGCAGCTCGAACGGGAACTCCGTGCGCAGCGTCTCGCGGCGCGGGGCGACGGCGGGCGGCTCCGGGCCGGGCGACGGGACCAGGGACGACGTGCGGCGCATGGGGCTACTCGACCTCCATCGACTCGTACGTCACCACGAGCTTCTCGGTGAGCACGCTGGTGTCACCGGCCTTGAGCGAGCTGATCTCCAGGCTCTTCGCCCACGCGTTGGTGAGCTTGTACCGCTTGATCGGTATGCCCTCGTAGTCGAAGACGATGATCGCGCCGCCCTTGCGGGCGGAGCCCATCTTCCCGAAGCGGCAGTCCTTGACCCACCGCTCGAAGCTGTTGTCCGCCGTCAGGCCCCGGGTCAACGTGACCTCGCCGGCCTTCGGCGCGCCGGGCGCCTTGCGTACGGCGAACTTGCCGTCGGCGGTGTTCGACTTGTACTCGATGACGTCCTGCTCCATCTTGAGGCCGGAGACCTCGGTGATCTGGCGGATGACGATGCTGTCCACCTCAAGGCCGAACGAGTGGCCGACGGCGGAGTCGAAATCGGGGAGCGGCACGACTGCCTCCTGACGCTTTGGGGACTACTCGTTGACCAGGCTGGTGCCGCCGGACATCTGCGCCAGCTGGAAGATGACGAACTCGGCGGGCTTCACCGGGGCCACGCCGATCTGGCAGATCACCTGGCCGGCGTCGATGCTCTCGGCGGAGTTGGTCTCCTCGTTGCACTTGACGTAGAACGCCTCGTCGGGGGTGAGCCCGAACAGCGCGCCCCGTCGCCACTCGTTGACCAGGAATGCGCTGATGGTGCGGCGGATGCGGGCCCAGAGCATGTGGTCGTTGGGCTCGAACACCACCCACTGGGTGCCGTTGAGGATCGACTCCTCCAGGTAGTTGAAGAGCCGCCGCACGTTCAGGTACCGCCACGCCGGGTCGGACGACAGGGTCCGCGCGCCCCACACGAGGATGCCCCGGCCCGGGAACGAGCGGATGCAGTTGACGCCGATCGGGTTGAGCAGTTCCTGCTCCGCGCGGGTGAGCTGCGTCTCCAGGGCGATCGCACCCCGGATCGTCTCGTTCGCGGGGGCCTTGTGCACGCCCCGGTTGGCGTCGTTGCGGGCCCACACCCCGGCCAGGTGACCCGACGGCGGCATGAACCGGTTGGTGCCGGTCACCGGGTCGAACACCTTGATCCACGGGTAGTAGAGCGTGGCGTACTTCGAGTCGTAGCCGGCCTGGTCGGTGCGCCACTCCTTGACCTGCTGCGGGGACAGCCCCGGCGGCGGGTCCAGGATGGCCATCCGGTCGCCCATCAGCTCGCAGTGGGCGATCATCGCGGACTGGACGGCCTTCACCGACTCCAGGTCGATCGCGCCGCGCTGGTAGGCCCCCATCAGGTCGGGCACCGCGACCATGGTCACCTCGTCGACCGCCTCCAGGCCGCCGAACCCGGTCCGCTCCGCCGCGTCGCCCACGTACTCGTCGGCGGACACGGACTCCGGTGCGCTGACCGTGGGCGGGGCGCTCAGCGCCACCTCGCCGCCGCGGGGGCGGGCCAGTTGGCCGGTCGGCGCGGCCTCCTCGATGGTGATCAGCTTGGACCGCTCGCGAACCACCGTCACCACGTTGTCCTTGCCGCGCTTGGTGGTCACCGACTCGAACGTCTCGACCACCTGGCCGCCGCGCTTGACGACGAGGTTGAAGCGGTCCTCGCCCGCGCCCTCCGGCGGGTCGGCCACCTCGACCGTCACGTCGTCCGGCATGCCCTCGGGCAGGGCGCGGGCCACCACCCGGTACGTGCCCAGGATCGCCGTCGGCTCGGGCGCCGCAGGCAGGGCCTGGTCGCTGGCCCGGTCGCCGCCGACCCGCACGATGTACGCGGCCCCGCCGCCCTGCATGAAGTACCCGTACACGGCGTGGCCGAGGTAGCAGTCCGGAGCGAACTCGCCGAAGGTCTGCGAGTACTGGCTCCAGTTCGTCACCAGGGTCGGGGTGTTGAACGGCCCCTGCGCGGCGAAGCCGACGAACGCGGCGACCGCCGTGCCGACGCCCTCGATCGGGCGGGAGCCGGCCACTTCCTCGACGTACACGCCCGGCGCCAGGTAGTTGGGCATCCCGCCTCCTCGTCCCTCGGGGATCGAGTCGAGCGTCCCGCCTACGGGTGCGGGGCCGAACGTCCGCCGGGCCGATTGATCGGGAAAGGTCCCCTGCCTCATGGGGCAGAAGGGCCCGGGCGGCGCTTCGCGGGAGGTTTTCGCGGACGGCTGGGATATGTTGAAAACCTACTCAGAGGTGTCGATCATCTTGAGGAGTGGCAGATGGCCGAGATCAATCTGGTTCCTCGAGACGCGGTGTCCTTCGAAGAATTCTCGCAGTTCGCGCAGAGACGCGGTTGGGAGATTGATCAGAGATCGGTTCGGGCGGCCCGCCACGAGGAGTCTCCGGAGTTCTTGTGGCGGGCCGGCGGCGACGTCACGGTCAGGCTGGTGCAGAGCGCGAGCCTGGACCACAGTTACCTGGTCGTCGCCGGTGACGAACCGGGTCCGTCGGCGGATGCCGTCCGGGAGGAATTCCCCTCCTATGCTCTCGCCGAAATTGTCGAACGGCTGTCCGAGGCTCGTTCCGACGAGGATCGGAGGGCCGCACTCCGACTGGTGGCGGCGACCGGCGTAGCCGGCTTCGACCAGACCATCTACGACGCGGTACGCGCCGGCCTTGAGGACTCGGATCCGCTCGTGCGGCTCGCGGCCCTCGCTGCTGCATTCCACCTTCGATGGCAGCAGTTCAGTCCATTGGTCGAGCGCGTCAGCGAATCCCCCGAAGCGGGTGAGAACATCAGGAACGTTGCCGGTAACCTGCTCGGCCTCACCCACTGGGATCGCGGGTAGGGCAAGGCCCCTAGCTGGTATAGCGCTTCTCGGCCGTCCGCTTCGCCTCCTCGATGGCCTGGCCGAGGGTGAGCTGCTTGTCAGCGATGCGACGCGCCAGTTCCGGGTCGCTGTCCAACAGTTTCTTCTTGTCCTTGTCGGACATCGCGATGACGGAGAGCTGCACCCTGCGGCCAGCCAGCTTGGCCAGGGCGGCCTTCGCCTCAGAGCTGTCCATGCCCTCGGAGTGGAAGAGGGAAAGAGCGGAGACCTTGGTCTTCATCGTCCAGCTCTTGCCGCTGGCGAAATCGATCGTGCCCAGGATGGAGTCGGCGCAGCTCCCGCACGGGCTTCTCGTTATGTGCAGGGACAACCAGCAGATCGGGTCGTACTGCATCAGCTCTTTGAATTCCTGCACCTGGGGGAGCGCGTCCCAATTACCCTTGAGCCGCTCCAGCACGGTGACCTCGGCATGGGCGCCCTTCTCGGACACCTGCTCTTGCTTGATCTTGCCCTTCTTCACCCAGGTGCCGAGCGTCCGGCGCGGCACCAACTCCCGGCTGCCGTCCTCGTTGGTCAGCCAGAGTCGATCTCCACTCCGCAGCACGGCACCTCTCAGCGTGGCAAGATTGTCCAGTCTTGCCGGCCAGGATAGGTTGGCCTGCGCGCGGGTGGCAATGTTCTTGTCGAGCGCCACGTCCACCGGAATCCTGAAGGGCTGACCGGTCTCGAAGTGATCCGGCCCGTCAACCCGGGGGTCCTGGCTCAGGTCGCAAGCTACCTCCAGGACCTTTTTCTTCGCGCTCGCGCGGACCAGGAAACTGAACTTGGAGGCCTTGTCGTCGGCGCTGACGACGTGGAGTTCCTTGAGTCCCTGGCCGCGCCAGCTGTTCCAGACGGCCGCAGTCGCGTCCTTGATGCGCGGAGGGCTGGCTCCGCCACCGAGACGGGCGCGGAGATCCGCCGCGACCCCCGCCCGGACCCGTTCGCTGCGGGCGGTCTTCGCGTCGTCCCGTCCGCCGCGCCCGCCGACCTTCTTCCGGATCGCCGAAGCCTTGGCCTTCAACTTGCTCCAGAGCTTTCTGCCGATCGCGGCGATCTTGTCGGCGACCCAGCCAACGGCCTTCATGACGGGCGCGGCGAGCCCCTTGAAGAACTTCTGCACCCGCTGCGCGATCCCGCCGACGCCGAGCACCGCCGCCAGCACGCCGATCAGCACCGGCACCGACCGTGCCAGGGCCTTCTCGATCAGCGCGGGCACTCCGCCCGTACCGCCGCCCGCGATCGCGATGATGGCGTCGAGGACCGAGTTGACGAACTCCAGGATCTGCGCGCCCTGGGTCACGATGAACGTGACGAAGTCGATGATCATCTTGACCGCGCGGACGAAGGCCGACGCGGGGTTGAGCAGCGAGATGATCCAGGTGATGCCGGCCATCAGCACGGTCGGGATCAGGTACTCGCTGATCTTCGAGAACAGGTTGGCCTTGAGGTCGCCGACCTTGTCCTGGATCTCCTCCCACAGGCCGCCGAGCCCCTGTGCCTGCACCTTCCGCACGAGGGGCACGGACTTCTCGACCGCGCCCATGGCCGGCTCGGGCACGCCGCGCTTGATGATCAGGCCCCGGATCGACGCCCAGGTCAGCCCGAGCAGGGAGCCGATCATCATGACGATGCCGCGCAGGTCGAACTTCGCCGGAAGCTCCAGCCCGGCCCCGGCCATCGCCCCGGTGAGCCAGCCGACGAGGCCCTTCTTCAGGTGCTCGCCGATGTTCGCCAGGAACCCTCGCAGCCCCGCCCCGACGGCGGAGACCAGGTTGCCGAGGAACCCGATCGGGTCCTTGATGATCGCCATGACCGCCTGCGCGGCCTTGGCCAGGACACCCATCAGCATGTCCTTGAGCTGCATGATGGTCTTGATGACCCCGGCGACGGCGTCGACGGCCTTGGCGACGAGGCCCTTGTTCTTCTCCTTCTCGGCCGCGATCTCCTCGTCGACCGACTTGAGCGCCTCGTTGTACTTCGTCGCCAAGGTCTGCACCAGCTCGGTGCCCTTGTTGTTCACCGACTCGGTCAGCTCGTCGAACTTCCCGGCGAACTCGCCGGCCGCCTCCTTGCCGATCGCCTGGAGATCGGCGGGGAGTTTCTTCACCTCGGCCTGCAACTGGTCCCGGCCGGTGGCGATGCGCTGCTTGGCCCGGGTCAGCTCCGCGCCGATCACGTCGGCCACGCCGGAGATGACCTGCTGCATCCGGTCGACGTAGCCCTTGCGGGCGGTGACGAAGATCTGGTTGGCCTCCTCGGGTAGCCCGGCGAACTTGTCCTTGATCCACCGGCCCTTGCCGAGCAGCCCCGAGTACCGCTTGTCCTTGTAGGCGTCCATGAGCCGGGTGTGTTCGGCGGTGAACGCGTCCCGGGCCGCCTTCTCCCCGGCGGTGAACTTCTCGTCGACCTTCTTGTCCAGGCCGGACAGGATCTCCTCGACGTCCTTCTTCGTGGCGTCGAAGACCTTCTGCAACGTCGCGGTGACCTGCGCCCGCTTGGTCTCGTCGGCGGACTTCGCCTGCTCCTTGCCCGCCCCGACCGCCTGCCCCGCCTGCTTGCGATCGCCCGCGAGGGCGGTCATCGCCGTCGCCCCGGCGGCTCCCGCAGCCGCCTTCGCGCCGCTCAGGGTCTGCGCCTCGGCGGCGCGCACCTGGCCCGGGGCGGTGGCCGCGTGCTGCTCGACCGCGTCCTTCTCCTTCAGCGCCCCGGTGAACTCCGGCTCGTTGGACTTCGCGAGCTGCTCCTCGGTGACCTGCGCCTCGGCCATCTGCTGGTCGACCTGCTTCGGCCCGCCGGAGAGGTCCGTCGCCGCCGCAGGCGCCCTGTCCGGCACGGCCTTCGCCGGGTCGGGTGCGCCCGGCGCGGCCGGGGGCTTGTCGGCCACCAGCGGCGTGACCGGTTTGTCGACCGCCTGAGAGGTGTCCGGCGGGGCCTTCGTGGTGGTCTCGATCGCATTCGCCGAGGCCTTCTTGCCGTCGGTGACCTGGCCCTGCACCTGGCCCTTGACCGCGTCCGCCTTGCCCGAGTCGCCGAACTTGTCGGCCTCGTCGAGGTTCTTCGGCGCCTGCGCCGCGATCGCCTCGTTGACCGCGCGCACGAACGCGGCCTTGTCGAACTCGCCGGGCTTGGCGGCGTTCATCTTCTCCGCGTTCGCCGCCTTGCCCTGGGCCTCCTTGTCGTCCTGCGGCGCCTTCGCCGCGCCCTGCGCCTTCGCCGCCTCCGACGTTGCCGGCGGGTGCGCGCCGAGCACCTGCTGCTTGCCCCGCACGTCCGCCTTCAGCGCGGCGAACTTCGGGTCGGCCTGCGGCCCGGGGCGGTGGACGGGACCGGCGTCGGTCGCCAGCCGCTGCACCGGTACGTGGACCGACGGGTCGACAACCTCCGGACCGGTGTCACCGGCCGCTGGTGCCGTCGTCGGCTGGACCGTTGCCGAGGAGGAGGACGACGATGCCGAACCCGTCTTCGGTGCCCTGCCGCCGGAAGTCGATCGGGGGGTGGTCGGCGATCGACGCGCGGTCGATCCAGCCGCCCTGCGCTGCGCCACCAGGGCGGACACCGCCCGGTTGCCGGCTGCCGCCTGCAACCGCTGAGCCACGGCCGGGCTCAATGGGCGGGCCCCGGGGCCTCGGTGCGCTGCGGTCGTGGCGTCCGAGTCATCAACCGGCCGGGCCGGTGCAGGCGCTGCCGGGCGTACCGGAGCGCGTTCCGCACCTCGTTCCTCGGCCGGCGCCTTCACGCTGTACCTCCCGGGCCGGGCACGCCACCGTCAGTTCACCGTGGAAATGAGCGTCCGATACTCGGAGGCACCGGTCACTGACCGTGCGGCCTCTTGGGAGTGCCGCGAAAGTTGCCCGATGGGGCAGCGCTCGGTTGGTCGGACCTTCGGCTGTCCGCTCCGGCAGGAGGCCGGGGAGGCAGATTCGCGAGGTGTCGGCCGACGGCTAAAAGCGTGGACGACATAACCGAAGATCCATACGATCGTCGATGCGCTGCGTCATTTCGGGGTTCGCAGGCATACGGGGAGAGGTTGTCACTTTGAGATGGTCAGTAACGGGCCGGAGCTTGGCCACTGCCCTGGTGGCGGTGGTCGGTGCCGGCGGGCTCGCCGTCGTGTCGGCCGCTGGGGCGGCCTCCGCGGCTCCCTACCACGAGAGTCAGATACCGATGCACATCGGCTACACCGACTCCACCGACGCGCAGGTCGCCCACGAGTGGGAGGGCGACACCAACGCCCCGCTGGGCACCTGGCAGGACGGGGCGAGTCAGCTCCACACGTCCCGGGTCTACGCCACCTTCGACCTGACCGGCTTCGCCGCGCGGCAGATCATCGGCGGCAAGCTGTACCTCCGCGAGCAGAGTGCGGCCGAGTGCCCGAAGCGGGCCGTCGAGGTCTGGCGTACCGCAGCGGTGACGCAGACGCCGACCTGGGCGGGTGCACCGGCGGGGATCGAGAAGCTTGACGAGGCGGGCGACTCGACGTACTGCCCGGCCGATCTGGCGTTCGACGTCTCGGCGGCGGCCCTCGACGACGCCCGCGAGGACGACGGGCGGATCACCGTCGAGCTGCGGGTGTCGGCGCAGCACGAGAGCGACCTCAGCTACGGCCGCCAGCTCTACTGGTACAAGCGGTTGCAGCTGAGCGTCACCTACAACTCGTTGCCGGCGGTTGACGGCGACCACCTCTACAACGGCGGCTTCCCGTGCCGGGAGCAGGCCCCCTACCCGACGCTGCCGGCCCAGCGCGCGACCCTCCAGGCCGTCGGCAACGACGCCGACGGCTGGGACAGTGTGCGGCTCGACGTCGGCGTCTGGCCGGTCGGCGACCCGGCGGCACGGGTCGAACTGAGCCAGGAGCACGGTCAGTCCGGCCGGGCCACCACGGTCCAGGTGCCGGACACCGCGCTGGTCGACGGCACGACGTACGCCTGGCAGGCCCGCACCTCCGACGGCCTGGACACCTCCGCCTGGTCCCGGACCTGCTACTTCACGGTCGACCGTACGGCGCCGCCGGCTGCCCAGGTCACCTCGGCCAACTATCCGACCTCGGACACCGGATCGACCCCGGTCGGCGAGCCGGGGGTGTTCACCCTCTCCGGTGGCGGCGACCCCGACGTGGTCGGCTTCGCGTACGCCTGGGAGTCGATCCCCGTGTCCGGGTGCGCCTACGGCGACCTCGGCGAACTGGTCTGCCCGGATCCGGTGACCGTGCCGGGCACCGTGCAGACCGGCGTGCCGGGCGGTTCGGCGACGCTGACGCTGAACCCGCCCCGGGACTTTCTCAACACGCTCGTCGTGCGTTCGCTCGACCGGGCGGGCAACCGGTCAGCCGAGACCCGCTACGAGATCCGGGTGCCGGACACCGACCCGACCGTGACGGTGGTGGGCGACCAGCCCGACTGGGGTGACGAGGTGACCGTCCGGATCACGCCGCACGCCGGGGTCGTTCCGGTCACCGAGTACGAGTATGTGCTGACCGGGAGCGCGAAGCAGACCGTCCCGGCCGGCCCGGACGGCAGCGCCACGGTCACCTTCACCGCCGACGAACCGACGGGCTACCAGCTCACGGTACGCAGCCGCAGCGCGAACGGTTGGGTCTCCTCGGAGGGGTCGTGGTCGCTGCGCTTCAACCACCAGCCGCCGGGCGTCTCCTCCACGGTCTACCCCGCCAACGGGCAGCCCTCCGGTGGCATCGGTGTGCCGGGGACGTTCGTCTTCTCGCCGCCGTCCAACTGGGACGAGGTGAGCGAGTACCGGTACAAGTTCACCGGTGGCTCGGCGTACCAGACGGTGGCGGCGGGCCCGGACGGCACCGCCTCGGTCACCTGGACCCCGACGTCACGCGGGTTCAAGACCGTGAGTGTGTACGCCGTGCGCCCCGACGGGAAGCAGAGCTACGTCGCGAAGTCGTACCCCTTCCGGGTCGCCTGACGGGCCTGCGCACGACCGGCGCGACCGGGACGGCCGGCGAGGTCAGGAGGCCGAGGCCTCCGCTTCTTCTTCCTCCTCGCCGGTCTCCTGGCGCTGGACGTACGTCTGTGCCGACTCGTCCTCCTCGGACATCTCCTCGGCGCGCTGCACCTCGGGGTGGTCGTGCCCCTCGTGCTCGACCGCCCGCTGGACGGGGGCGGCGGCAGCCGGGGCGGGAGTGACCGGGGCCGGAGTGGCCGGGGCGGACATCAGCCGGTCGGCGTTGGCGACGGCCTCCCTCTCGAACCGGTCGGACGGGTCACTGACCTTCACCCCGCCGCCGTGGTCGGTGCCGTCGACCGGCCCGCTGCGCTGCTGCACCACGTGGGTCAGCTCGTGGGCGAGCATGTGCTGCCCGGCCGACGACGCCGGGTCGTAGCTGTCGCGCTGGAAGACGATGTTCGACCCGACGGTGTACGCCTGCGCGTTGACCGACTTCGCCGACTCGTGCGCCGCCCCGTCGGTGTGCACCCGGACGTCGCCGAAGTCCTGCCCGCCGAACCGGGACTCCATGTCGGCGCGCACGTCGGGGGCGAGCGGCGTCCCGCCGCCGGAGTTGACCACGTTGTGCACCGGGGAACGCTCCGGCTCCAGCAACTCCCCGACGGCCTGGTTGCCGACCGCCCGTTGCAGCCCGAGCAGCCCGGACGCGCCGAGGACATCGGGGCGCCCGGCGCTGGCAGCGGCGTACATGAGGTGGTCGGTGTCGCGCTCGGGGCCGGACGGCCGGTCACCGGCGGGGCGTGCCGCCGCGTCCGAGTCGAACTCGCGATGTCCGCGCATGTCGGCCTCCTCGCCGGAACGACCCGGCGCGATGACGGCAGGGTCTCCCGTCTCGACCGTCCCCTGTCGGGTGGCCCCGGTACAGGGCGAGCCGGGCCAGCCGTAGAGGCAGCGCGGACTGCCCACCCGGGCAGTCCGTCGCGCCCTGGTGGCCCACGTCGGCGCACTCACGGACACCGATCGCGGCAGACGGTCCAGATGCGGTCGCGGGGCCGGCCGCGCCTTGCCGGACGGACCTAACATCGGCGGTCCGGGCAACTGTCTACGTTGGACGGGAGGGCTCATGCTCCTACGCCGATCGGAGCGTCGCAGGTCGTCGCGGCGACCGCGCCCGGGCGCCCGCGAACCGGGTCGCCGGTCCTGGATGCAGGGCTGGGGGCTCAAGGCGGCCGTCATCTCGGCGGTCGTCCCGCTCGTCGTCGCGGCCCTGTGGGCGAAGGGCACCGGACTGGTGGATCGCTGGGTCAACCCCACCCCGAGCGCCTCCGGGTCCGTGACGCCCGTGACACCCGTGGCGTCCGCCGGTGGTCAGGCCCCGGGGCCGTCGGCCAGCCCCTCACCGGTCGGCCCGGCTCCGGACGGCTCGCCGTCGGACGTTCCGCCGCTGCCTCCCGAGCCGATCTGGGACCCGACCGGCCCCCCGTCCGCCGGACCCACGTCGAGGCCCACCCCGACGTCGAAGCCGAAACCGCCCCCGCCCAGCGACGAGGCGGCTGTCTCCGCGCGGGTGCGGCGGAGCGGAACGCTGGCCATGGCCGACTACACGGCGTACGACCTGGACTCGACGGCCGCCGATTGGAATCCGACCAAGGGCGACTGGGGCTCCAGCCGCGACGTCGGATATGCCTCGTGGTGGCCCGACGCCAGCAACGACGCCGTCGTCAGCCGTGCGGACCCGAGGTACGCGGCGTCGCTGCCGGGCACCGGTCCTTGGCAGCGCGCCGACTGCGTCCAGGCGGGGTACGGGCAGCCGTCCGCCCGCCCGGTCGGGGATCGGCTGCTGGAGGGCCGGGGAATCTGCGTGGTCACCTCGGCCGGGCGCTACGCGCTGCTGGTGGTGACCAGGGCGGTCGAGAAGCAGCTCACCGTCCGGGTCACCGTCTGGGAGTGACGCCCCCGCGCCCGGCAACGATCTCCCGTCGCCGGGTGGCGGCCTCACCCGGCCAGCCCCAGGTACGGGCCGAACTCGCTCTCCAGGGTCAGCCGGCCGAGCTTGCGGTACTCCCGGCCCACCGCGCCGATCAGCTCGGCCATCCCCACCGGCCGCCCCGCCCCGGCGGCCAGGTACCCGGCGGTCACCGCCGCCGAGCGGATGTGCCCGCCGGCCAGCTCGAAGGACTCCGCCAGGAAGCCCAGGTCCACGTCGGGGGCACGGGGCACCCGGTCGCCGAGGCAGCGGTCCCACAGCGCCCTCCGGGCCGCCTCGTCGGGGACCGGGAAGTCGACCACCACGTCGAGCCGGCGGGTGAACGCCTCGTCCAGGTTGGCCCGCAGGTTCGTCGCCAGCACCGCCAGCCCGTCGAACGTCTCCATCCGTTGCAGCAGGTACGCGCTCTCGATGTTGGCGTACCGGTCGTGGGCGTCGCGCACCTCGGAGCGCTTGCCGAAGATCGCGTCCGCCTCGTCGAAGAGCAGCACGCCGTTGACCCCGGCGGCCTCGCCGAAGATCCGCTCCAGGTTCTTCTCGGTCTCGCCGACGTACTTGTCCACCACCGTGGCCAGGTTGACCGTGTAGAGGTCCAGCCCGAGGCTGCCCGCCACCACCTCGGCGGACATCGTCTTGCCGGTGCCGGAGTCCCCGGCGAACAGGGCGGCCACCCCGTGCCCGCGCCCACCGCCGGGGCGCATCCGCCAGTCGCGTAACACCAGGTCCCGGTGCCGGGCCCGGCCGGCCAGCTCGTGCAGCAGTGACAGCGTGCCCGGCGGCAGCACCAGGTCGTCCCAGCCGACCTCCGGAACGATCCGCCGGGCCAGCCGCTCCAGGCCGGCCGCGTTCTGGGTACGCGCGCCCGCGCGCAGGTGCGCCGCGCCGACCGGCTCCCCGGTGGCGGCGGCGAGCTGGACGGCCACCGAGGCGGCCCGCCGGATCGCCGGGGCGCCGAGGACGAACTGGGCGGTGGCGGCGGCCGGGTCGAGCCCATCGGCGAGCGGGCCGGGCAGCGCGGCCCGCCACACCTCGGCCCGCTCGGCGGCGCTCAACGGCACCACGTCGACCTGCATCGGCGCGCCGGCCGTCCACGCCGGGTCCCAGGGCTGCGTCCCGTACGCCAGTACCGGAACCTCACCGGCGGTGAGCCGGGACCAGACGGCCCACGGCTCGTCGCCCCGCACCGGCCCGACGACCAGTCCCGCCCCGGTGAGCAGGGCCTCCCGGACCAGCACGGTGGCCAGCTCCGCCGCCTGCGGGTCGGCCGCGAGCCGGGGCAGGTCGACGGCGAGCGCGCCGCGCCCGGCGCGGTCGAGGGCGGCCACCGCGAGGGCCGTCGCGCTGCCGCCCGGCTTCTCCCGCAGGTACGCCAGCCGTGCCCCGGACCGGCCGAGCTGCTCGGCGCCGGGCGGCGGCGACCCGGCCGCGTCGACCGGCTCGGCGAACCCGACCAGCGACGGCTCGGGGGCGTCGGCGCCGAGTAGCCAGCCGCCCACCCGGTCGGGCACCCACAGCCCGCGGCTGAGCACCGGCCGGTCGGGGGAGTCGACGCGCAGCAGCGCCAGGTCGATCAGCGGCGCCCCGGCGGCGAGCCGGAGCCGGGCCGGCGCGGCGGCCTCGGGCAGCCCGCACAGCCGCAGCGCCAGCCCGACCGAGGGGCGGCGGCGGGTCACGTCGTCGTTGAGGTACCCGTAGAACAGCTCGAACCGGCTGTCCACGTCCGGGGCGAGGGCCACCAGCAGCAGCGCCTCGTCCAGCGGGGTCAGCCCCGCCGCCCGGGCCAGCTCCGCCAACCGGTCCGGCCCGGCTGCCGGCCCCGATCCGGCCGACGCCCTTGCCGAGGCGTCGGCCGGATCGCCCGGCCACGGGTGGAAAGGCTCCCGGCCGGCGGCGAGGGCGGCGTCGACCGCCTCGTCGGACAGGTACAGCCCCCGGAAGGGGTCGTCGGGCTGCGGGTCGGACTCCCGGCGGGCCGCCACCGCGGCGCGTACCGCCAGCTCCACCCGCTGGAGACGGCGCAGCAGCGTTGGCGACCCCCGGGCCACGGCTCAGCTCCCGGCCGGGGTCGACCGGTGCCGGACCCGGTCGGAGGCGGCGTCGCGGGTGCGGTCGCCGACCTCGGCGGCCATCCCCTCGCGGGCCGGCGGACCGGCCTCGACCACCCGGCCGCTGTCCACCGGCGTGCTGATCACGACGTCGAGCGAGGGCTTCAGCTCCCCGCCGAGCGCGGTCCACACGTCGGCGAACGCCCGGTCCTCCGGCGGCGGCAGCGCCACGGTCATCGGCACCGGCATGCCGATCGCGGCCACCGAGCCGGCCAGCACCGCCGGGGGAAGCGCGTCGAGGCGCAGGAAGCACAGCAGCAGCGACGACAGCAGGCGGTGCTCGTCCTCGGGACGCTGGGTCCACGCGGTGACCAGGTAGGACAGCTTGATGTAGCGGGGCGGGGCGACCCGCCGGGCCACCTGGCCGCGCTCGTCGTACTCGTTGACCAGGCCCCGGGACCGGCGGCGCAGGTCCTCCCGGATGTCGTAGAGGTAGACGTTGACGGTGGGGGCGTTGCGCCGGGCCGCCCACTCCTTCGTCGGCGCCTCGAGCACGATGTCCACGCCGGACCCGGGCAGGGCCTCGTCGCGGACCAACCGGCGCAGCGCGTCGTCGATCTCGTGGATCACCCGCTCACCACCTGCCCCGGAAGGGCGGGTCGAGCCCGCGCGGCACCACCAGGAACGGCTCGGCGGCCCGCACCGGCCCGAAGGCGCGGCCTCCCGAGACCCGCGCGGCGGCGAGGTTGCGCGGGCCCAGCTCGTCCTTGCGCAGCACCAGGACCTGGGTACGGAAGCTGCCGTCCGCGTCGACGGTCACCGTGTCCGGGGTGGCGGTGATGCCGGGCTGCCAGCGCAGTCGCACCGTCGCCCCGGGCGGGAAGCCGGTGCCCACGGCGGCGGTCACGAACCCGGGCGGCCCGATCGCCGGGTCGACACGCAGCTGCGGCGCGATCACCTGCACCGACGCCCGCGCCGTGCGGGTCGCCGACACCTCCCGTACGGTCGCGGTGAGCCGCCCGGCGACCGCCGCGACGATCGCCGCCCGCGCGGGCAGCACGACCCTGACCACCTGCTGCCCGCCGGGGCCGAGCGTGCCGAGCAGGCAGAGTTGGCGGCCGGCCCCGCAGCGCGGGTCGGCGCTGACCGGCGGCAGCAGCGGGGCGGGCGGGGTGACGTCCAGCCAGACGTTGTCGGCCGGCAGACGGCCGGCGTTGCGCACGGTGAAGGTGACGGGGACCGGGTCGCCGCCCAGGTAGGCCGGCTGGTTGCCGACCGAGACGGTGAGGGCGAGGTCCGGCGACGGCAGGCGCTGGAACGCCGGCTCCGACCCGACCTGCCGGACGACCGTCGTCGGCGCACCGCCCGCGCCGGGCAGGACGACGATGTCCGGCGGCTCCTCGGACCCCTGGAGGGTCACCGCGATCCGCCGGCCGTCCGGGGACCACGCCGGGTCCGCCGCCCAACGGCCGTCCCGGTCCCCGGCGGCGAGCGGGTGCCGGGCGGCGGAGCCGTCGGGCGCGACCACGCACAGGTCGGCGGGGCGGCTGCTGTCGGCGAACGCGATCGAGGCCCCGTCCGGGGACCAGGCCGGCGACCGGTCCGTCTCGCGGGCCGGGCAGCCGTCGCCGATCCGGGCGCTGAGGTCGGTCTGGTCGGTGATGGTCAGGGTGCCGGTGCCGGTGCCGTCGAGCCGGACGAGCCAGATCCGGGTGCCGGTGAGCTGCGGGTCGGACACGATGATCAGCGCAGTGTCGGCGCCGGTGCGGCCGGCCTGGTCGGTGGCCCGGCAGGTCACCACGGTCTGCCCGATCGGGAACCGCGAGCCGGACGGCGGCTCGCAGCGCACGGGCAGCGGCCGGTCCGCCTCGTCCACGGCCGTGGCCTGGTAGGTCACCTGGGCACCGGTCGGCCCGGTCGGGGCGACCTGCACGTCGTCGACCCGGACCAGCGGCAGGCCGGGCTGGGCGACCCGGACGATCAGCTCCTGCACGGCGTCCGATCCGGCCTCCGGCGGGTCGAGGTCGAAGCGCAGCGTGCAGCGCAGCACGGACCCGGGGACCGCCCCGGGCGCGACGGAGACGGTCTCGGTGAACCTGGCCGGCGTGCCGGCGTCCACCCTGGCCGGGTCCGGGTCGAAGGCGACGGAGAGGCCGTCGTCGCAGATGGCGCTCGGCCTGACGGTGACCTTCAGCTTCCCGATGGCCTCGATGATGGCCGTGATCATCTGCCCCGGGTCGCTGTTGGCGGTGAGCAGGCCGCCGGTGGCCTCGGCCAGCCGGCCGGCCGCGCCGTCGTAGTTCAGCCCCCGCTCGAAGTCCGCGCCGGCGATGGGCACCCCGATCAGGGCGATCCCGGCGGCCTGGAGCGCGCTGGTGAGGTCCCCCTCGTCGATCGCGCCCTCCTCCGGCGGCGGGAGGGTCTTGTCCACGCTGTCGGTGTCGCTGATCAGCACGACGATCCGGCTGCTGTCCGGCCGGAACCCGATCCGGTCGTTGCCGGCGAGCTGCCGCAACGCGTAGAACCAGTTCTCCGTCCCGTACGGGCTCTGTGCGGCGAGCCGCTGCACGGCGGCGTCCATGGCCGCGTCGTTCCTGGTCAGCGACTGGCGGGGCAGGTACATGTCCGGGTCGTACTCCCCCTCGCCGCCGCGCCCGCTGAACGTGGCCAGGCCGAACCAGGCGTCCGGCTGGCTCGCCCGCACGTTCTCGATCACATCGGGCAGCCGGGTTCTGAGCTGGCTGATCACGCTCGCCCCGCCCTCCCCGGGCTGGGACATCGAGGCGGTGTCGTCGACGAGGAAGACGATGTCGGGGCGGGGCGGGATCGGCGGGGTGGGCAGCGACTGCTCCACGGTGAACGAGGTGCCCGGCCGCGCCGGCCGATCCACCCTCGGCACCGCCAGATCGCTGCGCCGGGGGGTGGCCAGCCGGGAGAACGCGAGCCGCAGGCCGTCGGGTGACCAGGAAGGCTCGGCGTCGCGGCCGATCAGGTGCGGGGGCATCGGCACCTCGGCGAGGAGCCTCCCGTCGGCGACCGCGACGACCAGGATCCGCGAGGGGTCGTCGTCCGGAGGCTGCCGGGTGAACGCGACCGCTTCGCCGGTCGGGGACCAGGTCGGGTCGGTGTCCCGGTCCTCCTCGGCGGTGCCCGGCGGGGCGAGGGCGCGCGGGTCGGCGCCCGAGGCGTCGGCGACGACGACCCGGGCCCCGCCGCCGGGCTGGTCGGCGCTGTAGGCGAGCCGGGTGCCGTCGGGACTGAACGCCGGCCCGGTCTCCGACAGGCCGGGCCGGGCGGTGTGGTCGCGGCGGTCCCCGCCGGTGGCGTCGGCGGTCCACACGTCGCTGGTGTCGGCCAGCTCGGTGGCGGTCCAGATCAGATCGCCGCCCCGCCACGCGGGCTCGTGCTCGGGCAGCGGGCCGGTGGCGACCGGGGTCACCCGGCCGGCCCGGGCGACGTACACGTCCCCGGCGGGATCGTCGCGGACGGAGGTGAAGGCGATCCGCGCACCGTCGGGGGACCAGGCCGGCTGCGCGGCGTCCCGGGGGCCCGGCACCGCGCGGGTCACCGGGCCGCCGCCGGGGGCCACGGTGGCCACCGTGCGGAAGGCGGGGTCGCCCGCCGGCGCGAACCGGGCGGTGGTGAAGGCGATCCGCGCGCCGTCCGGGGACCACGCGGGCTGCCCCTCGGCGGCCGGGCCGTCGGTCACCCGGACCGCGGCGCCGCCCCCGGCCGGCAGCACCCAGACGTCCCCGGCGGGGTCGCCCCGGGTGCTGCCGAAGGCGATCCGGGCCCCGTCCGGCGACCAGGTCGGCCAGCTGTCCTCGGCCGGGTGGTCGGTGAGCCGCCGCAGCCCGGAGCCGTCGACCCGGACCAGCCAGATGTCGGCGTTGCCGGCACGGTCGCTGGTGAACGCGACCTGCCGGCCGTCGGGGGACAGGGCGGGGTGGGCGACCGTGCCGGGGCCGCCGACCAGCCGCACCGGCGACCCGCCCGGGCGGCGCAGGTAGAGCCCCCCGCCACGATCGGCGCCGCCGGGGTCGGCCCGCCGCCCGACCCAGACCAGCCGGCCGGCACGCGCGTCGACGTCCCGCTCGGCGTCGCCGCGCTCGCCCTCGGACAGCAGCGGACGAGGCCCGGCGGTGGCGCCCGCGCTCACCACCGGGGTCGGGCGCTCCTCGCTGCGGTAGCCCAGCCGGTAGCCCACCTCGGCGGCTGGCGGGGCCGGCGCCGGGGCGGGCGGCGTGGGGGCGGGTGGCGCAGGTGGCGCGGGCACGGCGAGCGCCGACCCGGCCACCAGGCCGAGCACCATGACTCCCCAGCGGCGGTTGCCCCAGCGCACGACACCTCCCCGTGGTCACCCCTGTTCCCACCGTGGCGAGCCCCGGCGTGGCGGGTAGCGGCGGTCGGTGCCGGCCTGCGGGCAATGCGGCCTGCCCGATGGGGCAGCGCGGCTCAGATCAGGCCGTTGCGCAGCGCGTACGCCACCGCGTGGCAGCGGTTGCGCAGGTGCAGCCGGTTCGTCACGTCGTGCAGGATGTTCTTGATGGTCCGCTGCGAGTAGGAGAGCTTCGCGGCGATCTCGGCGGTGTCGAAGCCGTCGGCGACCAGGCGAAGCACCTCCACCTCCCGGTCGGCCAGGCCGGAGAAGGTCAGCCCGCGCGGCCCGAGCACCTCCCGTTGCAGCGCGCCGACCTGCTGGAGCAGCCGGCCGAGCAGGTCCGGCGGGACGGCGCCCTCGCCCGCCGCGGCGGCCCGGACCACCGCGACGAGGCGGTCCGCGCTGGCCTCCGACCGGCGGACGATCCCCGCGACGCCGTGTTCCACGGCGGCGACCAGCCCGGCGTCGTCGACCTGGGTCACCACCAGCACCAGCGCGGGCGTGCCCCGGCTGCGCGTCGCGCGCAGGGTCCGCAGGGACGACTCGTCGATGCCGTCGGTGATGATCACCGCCACCTCGGCCCGGTCGGCCTCGGCGTCGTCGAGCAGCAGCACCTCCGGCCGGGGCCGAAGCTGACTGACCACCCCGGCGCGCGAGATGACATCGGTGGAGGACAGGTGGACTGGTACGCGTCGCATGAGCACCCCCGGTGCGCTGGGACGATCGGTGACGCCGAGTATCGCCCGCCGCACCAATCGTGCAGTCAACGTGGGCTTAACGGCCCTCCCGCGTTGCCCCAAGGTCTTCCTCCACGGCGGATTGAACGGGCGGGCATCCACCTAGAGTCGCGCCATGACCACCGACGCGAACCTGGACACCGACCTCGTCGAGGTCAGCCCGGGCAGCGAGGCGAGCTGCCGGCTGGAGGTCCGCAACGCCGGCCCGATCGTCGAGTCGTACGTGCTTGAGGTGCTGGGCGACGCCGCCGGTTGGGCCCACGCCGAGCCGCCCACCGTCTCGGTCTACCCCGGCTCGGCCGAAACGGTCGCGATCCGCTTCCAGCCACCCCGGTCGCCGCAGGTGGTGGCCGGCGACCGGCCCTTCGCGGTGCGGGTCACCCCGGCCGAGAACCCGGACGGCCAGGTCATTCCGGAAGCCACGGTGCGGGTGCTGCCGTTCGCCGAGATCGCCCCCGAGATCCTGCCGCGCACCTCGCGGGGGCGCTGGGGCGGCCGGCACGAGCTGTCGGTGTCCAACCTGGGCAACACGCCGCTCGGGCTGGCGTTGGCCGGGAGCGACCCGGACAATCGGCTCCGCGTGACGGTCCGCCCGCCGCAGCTCGCGGTGGCCCCCGGCGAGGCGGCCTTCGTCCAGGTCCGGGTCCGCGCGCGTCGGCTGCGGTGGCGCGGTCACCCGGTGACCCTGCCCTTCCAGGTCGCGGTCGCCTCGGAGGAGACGCCCCCGGCCACCCTGGACGCGGCGACCGTGCAGGAGCCGTTGCTTCCGCAGGGGGTGGGTCGGATCATCGCCGCGCTGGTGGTCCTCGTGTTGCTCGGCGCCGGCCTGTGGTACGCGCTGCTGCGGCCGACGGTGAAGTCCCTGGCCGAGGAGGTCGCCCAGGAGCAGGTGGCCCCGGTGGCGCAGCAGGCCAGCGCCGCCGACAGCCGGGCCCAGCAGGCCGACGACAAGGCCCAGCGGGCGCTCGGCGGCGCGTCCGCCAGCCCTCGCCCGGCGGGGCCGACCCCGAGCAACCCGCCGCTGCCGCCGTCGGCGACGCCCAGCGCCCCCGTGCCGGGCATCCCGGCGGGCGGGCAGTCCTTCAGCCGTCGGCTCGCGGTCACCGCCGCGAAGGGCGCCACCCGCACCGACCAGTACACCGTGGCGTCCCGCCGGGTCTTCGTGCTGACCGACATCTTCCTGCAGAACCCGCAGGGCGACGAGGGACGGCTGGAGCTGGTGGTGGACGGGACGACGGTGCTCACCGTGGCGTTGAACAACTTCCGGGACCTCGACTACCACATGGTGTCGCCGATCGAGGTCCGCGCCGGCCGGGTGATCAGCCTGCGGGCCACCTGCCGGACGGCGGGCACCGCGCTCGACGGGGCCGGTGGGGGCGGCGGCCAGTGCCGCGACTACGCCCTGCTCAACGGCTACACCCGCAGCACGAGCACCCCGGCGGCCTGACGACCCCGGGTCGCCGTCGTCGCGATGGGCAGCGCGGCGGGGCCGCGTCACCGGCCCGCCCACGGCAGGTGACGGACTTCGACCCGGCCTCGAGACGCGTCGGCTAGCGTCGCGGCATGGAGCAGATGCTGGTCACCGGGGGTGCGGGGTTCATCGGCGCCAACTTCGTCCACCGGGCGCTGGCCGCCCGGCCGGACCTGCGGCTGACCGTCCTCGACGCGCTCACCTACGCCGGGAACCGGGACAACCTCGCCGAGGTGGGCGACTGGATCACCTTCGTCCACGGCGACGTCCGCGACGGCGACCTGGTTGACGCCCTCGTCCGGGACTGCGACACGGTGGTCCACTTCGCCGCCGAGTCCCACGTGGACAACTCCCTCCAGGACCCCGTCCCGTTCCTGCGGACCAACGTCGAGGGCACCTTCGTGCTGCTTGAGGCGGTCCGCCGGCACGACCGGCGGCTGCACCACGTCTCCACCGACGAGGTGTTCGGCAGCCTGCCGCTGCACGGCGGCGGGGCGTTCACCGAGGAGACCCGGTACGACCCGTCGAGCCCGTACTCGGCCACCAAGGCGGCCTCGGACCTGCTGGTCCGGGCCTGGGCCCGGTCGTACGGGGTCCGGGCGACGCTGTCGAACTGCGCGAACAACTACGGGCCGTACCAGAACGTGGAGAAGTTCCTGCCCCGGCAGATCACCAACGTGCTGCACGGGCGGCGGCCGAAGCTGTATGGCACCGGCGAGAACGTGCGGGAGTGGACCCACGTCGACGACCACAACGACGCGGTGTTGCTGATCCTCGACGCCGGCAGGGTCGGCGAGACGTACCTGATCGGCTCCGGCGCGCAGTGGAGCAACCGGGCCCTGCTGGAAGTGACCCTGACGCTGCTCGGCCGGCCCGCCGACGACTTCGACAGCGTGCCGGACCGCCCCGCCCACGACCTGCGCTACGCCTGCGACAGCGGGAAGCTCCGCCGGGAGCTGGGCTGGCGGCCCCGCTGGGCGGAGCTGCCCGACGGGCTGGCCGCCACCATCGACTGGTACCGGGGTAACGAGTGGTGGTGGGGGCCGCAGAAGGCCGACACCGAGGCCCGCTACGCGGCCATCGGCCGCTAGCCTAGGGCCTGCGTCGAAGTCGTCGACGCAGCCACCACCCTTGGTCGCGACGATGTGCGCGGTGTCGTGGCAGCCTGTCGTGGCGTGATCGTTTGTTGATTCGTAAGACGACACGCCGGGCGGGTTCTCCAGAATCAGCAGACGATCGTGAAGCCCGCCCCCACCCAGGGCGGGGGCGGGAACGTCGACGCAGGTGTCGTCGCCGACCGGCGGGCAACCCCGCAGCGCCCCCTTTGCTCTGCTGCCGCCGGCGCAACGCTCGCGGAGCGTGCCAGTTCCGCCGACCTCTCACTGCCGGCACCTGACGCGAGGCGGCTGCGCCACGCTGGTGCTGGTGCTGGTGCTGGTGCTGGTGCGGGCGGTGCTGGTGTTGCGGTGGCGGCAGCAGAGCAAAGGGGGCGAGGGGGCATCACCCGCCCGGCACCCCAGCCGCTGGATGGCGGGCCCCGCTGTCCCACCTCGCACGCCCACCCACATCGGCCAGGGTCTACGACATTGGTCAGGGTTTCGCCGCGATCTATCGATCAAGCCGCAGCTACCGCACTTACCCCATGATGGCTGCTCGACCGCGACCCGTTCGTGCTGCTGCTGATGCGCGGGCGGGGCGAGGGGGAACTGGTCGAGGAGCTGCGCCGGCGCAACTCCCGCCGATCGGTCGCCGCCACGGACGACGACAACCTGGCCGGCACGCCCGCCGCCGAGGCGTACGCCGCGCCGCCGGCCCCGCTGCCCGAGCCGCCCAGGCCGGCGTCCGGTGCGCCGATGGCCCTGGCTCCGCTGCTCGCCGGGCACGAGGCGGCCGGGATCGACGCCGAGGCGCTGGGGGTGCTCGCCGCCGACGCGGCGGCCCGGGCCCGGTACCTGCTCGCCGCGACGTCCGACGAGGTGCTCTCCCCGGAGCCCGACGCCTGGCAGGACGCGGTGCGCCTCGCCGCCCGGATGCCCCGCTCCCGGGCGGCGAAGCGGCTCGGCGAGGCCAGCGGCCGGGCGGCCGAGCTGCCCCGGGCGATCAGGGCCTGGGAGTACGCGGCCGGCGTGGACGCCGTCGACGCGGTGTTCAGCCCGCCGAAGGAAGTGGTCGCCCGGGCCACCGACGCGCTGCGCGAGGCGGGCGAGGCTGACGGCGCTCCGCCCGAGGTGAAGAGCTGGCGTAACCGGTGGACCATCGGCCGCGACGCCCAGGTGCGGTACGGCCGGGAAGCCGCTGGCGTCGGCCAGGCCGGTGAGTTCGCGGATTTCGGCGCCGTCACGCAGTCCGCGCTCACTCTCGACGGCGATGCCGCGGCCGGGGACATCGACTGGCCGGCTCCCGGTCTTCAGAATGGAGTGATGACAGCCGACGCGACTCCCCGGCGACATCCGCTTCTGCCCGTCCTCGCCGGTTCCCGGGCCGTCCTCGTCGGCCGGGACACCCCCGACCCCGACGCCGACTACGGCTTCGGCCACGGCTACGAGTCGGCGGTGGAGGCGACCAGGGCGTTGGCCCGTACCCTCGTCTCCCCGAACATCGGTACGCCCTTCCTCGAAGCGCACACCGAACAGCTCGTGCGCGCGGAGTCCCCCGAGGCGGTGATCGACGCCGTGCGCCGGGCCGCCGCAGCGGCGTCCGACACGTTGCTGTTCTCCTACGCCGCGACCGGCCCGGAACGCTGGGAGACCCCCGAGGGCGCGGAGCAGTGGACCGAGGATCCGGACAGCCGGCGGTCCGTGCTCGGGAGGGTCGCCGACCTGATGCGGGACAGCGCGGCCACCCGACTCGTCGTCCTGCTGGACTGCGGTTCCGCGCAGATCGCCGCGCGGCACTTCACCCGGCCGGTGGGTCCGGCCGGCGCACAGTTGTCGCTGCTGGGCGCTGGCCGGGTGATGCTGTTCGGGAGCGAGATCGACCCGTTCACGAGCACCCTCACCAGAGCGCTTCAGGTAGGGGTCGACGGCGGTCCCGAGGCACTGAATCTGGTGGCGCTCGGCGACGCGGTACGGGCCAAGTTCACCGAGCTGCGGTACCTGGTCGAGAACGAGTACATTCCGGGAGCGAAAGAGCTACTTATCCACGGCGGCCACGAGGTGGCACTCGGCATCAATCGGGCCTTTCCGCCCGATGACCGCGACGTCGCCCTGCGGTGCCCGCCGCGCTATCCCGGCGCCTTCTTCGCCCACCCCGACGCTGTGAGCGAATCCGAAGGCTACTGACCCTGTCAGCGGGAATTCCGGCTCAGTGCTCGGCCAGGGCCCCGGCAGAGTCGTGAGGGTCTCTGGCTTGGCAGGCCCCAGGGGATGCACGCGCGGCCGACACCATCGGCCCCTGCCGGGTCGGCCTTTGCCGGGTCGGCCTGCCCTCCTTCGGTCCCTATGGAGCTGCCCCGTTTGTGCGGTCGATGGAGCGGGAGCGTGGACGGGGCAGCTCCATAGGGACCGAAGGGTGGGTCCCCGGCCAGGTGGGGGCATTCGTCAGGCCGCCACCGACTGCCCGGTGTATGGGGCGGCGTAGCGGCGGCCCCCCGGGGCAGGTGCGGGAGAGGGGACATGGCTGAGGAGCGGTGAGACCGAGGCCCTGGCCTGGATCTCGGGTCATCCGCAAGAAGCGGAACGGGATGCCCGGAGGTGCATGAACCTCGGGCGGGATCGGACACCCCGCGACTTCGCCGGGGCCCTGAGTGCTCGGCGACTCCACCGGTCGACGTTGCCGCGTTCGCGGGTCGAAGCCGGCTCTTCGTCATGGCCTTAACCGTAGACCGCCTCGATATGCAGGTGACTTGCATATCGATCGGCCCGTACGCGGTACGGTATCCACTCGTTAGGATGGCGGCACTATGCCGAACGAGCGCAAGGGCAAGATCGACCCCGCCCGCAGCCTGGCCATCCTCTGGCGCACCCGGGAACCGACCAGCCGCAGCGCCGGTCCGGGGCTCAGCGTCGACCGGATCGTCCGGTCGGCGGTCGAGATCGCCGACGCCGAGGGGATCGACGCGCTCACCATGCGCCGGGTCAGCGAGGCGCTGGGCGTCGGGACGATGTCGGTCTACACGTACGTGCCGGGCAAGGCCGAGCTGCTCGACGTCATGGTCGACACGGTCTACGGCGAGATGAGGCGCCCGGCGGACGTCCCCGGCGGCTGGCGGGCCCGGCTCGAACGGGTCGCCCGGGAGAACCTGACGCTCTACCGCGCCCACCCGTGGCTGCTGCGCGCCGAGACCAGCCGGCCCGTGCTCGGCCCGAACCTGCTCGCCAAGTACGACTACGAGCTGGGCGCCGTGGCCGGCATCGGCCTCGACGACGTGGAGATGGACTCCGTGCTCACCCTGGTCCTCGGGCACGTCAAGAGCGCGGCGCGGGCCGCGCTGGACGTGGTCGACCTGGAGCGCGAGACCGGCATGACGGACGGCCAGTGGTGGCAGTCGCACGCCCCCTGGCTGGAGAGGTTCATGGAGCCGGGCAGCTACCCGACGGCCTCCCGAGTGGGCTCGGCGGCCGGGGAGGCGCACGGCGCGGCGTACGGGCCGGAGTACGCGTTCGAGTTCGGCCTCCAGCGGGTGCTCGACGGCGTCGCGGTCATCGTCGCCAAGCGTTCGGCCGCGGCCGAACCGGACCGCTCGGGCCCTGCCGCCGCCGGATAGCGGCGCCGGCTGACGTCCACTTTGTCGGTCCGGTCGGATACCGGACATGGTGCGGCTGGCCACCCGGCTGCTCTGCCATCCTGGATCTTCCCCGCCGGCGACCATTCGCGCCGGCCAGACCCGGCCGGCGAGCCGGAGGCGGCGCGCGGCGGGGGCGGACGGGGGCGCGGATGACCGTACGTGTGGAAGCTGGACGCGGGGCCGAGACGTCGACCACGACGCTGACCCGGGGCGCGGCCCAGCCGGATCGGGGCGGCCTGTCGCGCTGGCGCGACCCGCTCCGCACGACCCCCGCGCGGATCGTGCTCCACGGGCTCCTCCTCGCGGCCCTGCTGATCGCCACGGCCGTGGTGGCCCTGCGCGCGGGCGGGCCGGCGACCACGCTGGGCGAACGGTCCGCCGCGTCCGCCGCGCGGACCGGCACGAGCGCCCGCCAGATCTACGTCGGCCTGGCCGACGCCGACGTCGCCGCCAGCGCCGTCTTCCTGCTGCCTCCCGGCGCGGACCGGGCGGCCGGCCTGAAGGCCGACTACCAGCGGAAGATCCACGAGGTCGAGCACGCGCTGAACGGCTCGATGGGGGCGGCGGTCGACGACCCGGCCCGGTTGGCGAAGCTGGCCGCGATCGCCGCCCGGTTGCAGGTCTACCAGCGCATCATCTTCGACGCGCTGGCGGTGGCCGAGGGGCCGGGAACGGTCGCCAACCAGGGGGTGCTCGCCTCCGCGTACGCGCGGGAGGCGTCCCACTACCTGTCCACCCAGCTGCTGACCGCCGCCCAGAGCCTGTGGGACTACGACACCAGGCTGCTGCGGGAGGCCCGGGTCGACGCCCGGTGGTGGGTGGCGGCCTCTCTGCTGATGCCGCTGCTGACCCTGGCGGCGCTCGGGGCCGTGCAGTGGTGGCTGTGGCGGCGTACCCGTCGCCGGCTCAACGCCGGCCTGCTCGTCGCCTCGGTGGGCGTCGTGGCCGTCCTGGCCCTGGCCGTCGCCTCGTGGTCGCACTGGCCAACCGCCGACAGCCGGTTCCCCGAGCTGGAGCGGGCCGTGGACGCACAGAGCGCCACCCAGCAGCGGCTCGGCACGTTGCTGGCCGGCCGCGCGGACGTGTACCTGGGGCTCGGCGCCAGCGTCGACCCGGCCGGCCACCACGAGGACTTCGACGACCGGCGGCTCTGCGATGTCCCGGACGGGGTGGACTGCGCCACCCTGACCGCCGTGTGGACCGCCCGGCAGAGCCAGGAGCCGGACGCGTTCCGCCGGGCCATGGACGCGGTGCTGGACGCCGGGCCCGCCGGGAAGTCCTTCGACGCGGCGACCGTCGCCCTCACCAACCGGCTCGACGAGGGCGACAAGGTGGTCGCCGGCCACGTGAACGGCCTGCCGGCGACGCCGCGCCAGTTCGGTGGGCCCGCCGCGTGGGTCGTGTTGCTCGCCGGCGCCGCAGTCGTCGTCGGGTTGCGGCAACGCCTGGCCGAGTACCGGTGAGACGGGCGGGGGAATCGATGACGACACAGGTGACGAGGCGCTCGGCGGCCCGCCCCGGCGGCGGGCCGGTGGCCGCCCGGGCCGCGCTGGCCGGCGTCCTGCTGCTGGCGGTGGCGGCGTGCACGGCGGTCCCGCCGGACTCCGCCGCCGTACCCACCGCGGCGCCCCCGGGCGTGCAGCGGATCGCCGCCGGCGGTGAGCCCGCCAACGCCTTCTGCACGGTGCGCAGCAGCTTCGCCCCGAGCGGCACCCCGCCACGGGTGATCCGCGACCGGGGGCCGGGGCAGGGCCTGGTCGCGGGCGTCGACCCTTCGGACGCCACGATGAGCCACTGGAACGCCGAGACGCAGCAGTTCGAGGGCTTCAACATCGACCTCCTGCTGGCGGTGGTCCGGGCCATCTGGCCGGGGGAGGAGCCGCGCAAGCGGATCACCTTCAAGGTGGTGCCGCCCGGGCAGGGCGCCTTCGAGATGCTGGCGCCGGACCACCCGGACCGGGTCGACCTCATCGCCACCTCGCTGACGGCGAGTTGCGAGCGGGCGAAGCAGGTCGTCTTCTCCAACGACTACCTCGACTCCGGGCAGACCGCGCTGGTCCGACGCGTCGGCGGCCGGCCGGAGTACGCGGGCATCGAGCAGCTCGGCGGCCGTCGGGTCTGCGCGGCGGCGCGGACCACCTCGCTCGCGGCGATCACCGCCTACCGCACGACCGACGGCACACTGCCGGTGCCGGTGCAGGCCGCCCACGTGATCGACTGTCTGGTCATGCTGCGCCAGGGTCAGGTCGACGCGGTCAGCACGGACGAGAACATCCTGCTCGGCTTCACCCGGATGGCGCCCGACACCGTGCTGGTCACCGAGCCGCCCCGGGGTAACGCCCAGTTCTGCCGCTACCACGACGGCAGGTGGCCGTGCACCTGGTTCACCGACGAGCCGCACTCCTTCGCGTTCGCCCGGAACAACCCGGACAGTCTCGAGCTGGCCCGGTTCGTCAACCACGTCCTGGAGTCCACCCGCGCCTCCGGGGTGTGGTCGGCGGCCCACCGGCAGTGGCTCGCCGACCACCCCGACCGGGGGCAGCCGATACCGGGCCCGCCGGTCACGTCGTGGCCGCCCGGGTGAGGGGCGGGGCGTGATGCCGGACGGTGATCGCCTCGATGCGGTGCGGGCCGCGCACGGCCTGGCCGCCGAGTGGCTGTTGGAGGCGCAGGCGCTGATCACCGGGGAGTTCCGCGCCCCGCTCGCCGGCGTCACCGCCGGGACGGAGAACGCGGCCTGGGACGAGCTGCACGTGCTCGGCTGCCTGTCGCTGGCCCTCGACCCGATGGACGACGGCCCCGACCCGGCGGCGGGGCGCAACGACCGCCTCGCCCGGCTGCTCACCGACCCGATCGAGGTCACGTTCACCTCCGCCACGGGGGAGGCGCCCTGGACCGAGCGGTTGTGCCTCGACGAGATCGTCGCGGCGGCCCGGGAACGCCGGGCCACGATCCGCCGGCTCGTCGACGCGTACCGCGCGGCCGTGCGGTTCGTGGAGGCAGACCTCGACCGGCTGCGCAAGGAGGTCGCGGACCCGCGGCACCGGGCCGGGGCGGCCGACCGGGGCCCGACGGCGCCGGACGCGCCCGCCGTCCGGCTCGCCGGGCTGGAGCGGGAGGCCGCGGCGGACCCGGTGGGCTGCGCCCGTCCCGGCCCCTGGCGCGACGCGCTGGACGGTCTCGCGGACGACCTCGCCGCCGTACGCCGGGCGCACGCCCCGGCCATCGACGACCCGGACCGGCGGACGCCCAGGGAGCGGCGGCTGTGCTCGTCGGTGGAGCGACTGCGGAAGCTCGCGGCCGAGGCGGCCCGTGAGGGGCTTGGCGACGGCGGCGACCCGGTGGCCGCCGTCGACGTCGACGGGCTGCTCGCCCGTGCCGCCGCGGCCCGCACCGCGTCGCCCGACGACCCGGCGGGCTCGGCGGACCCCGCCGGCTCGGCCGGCTCGGCGGGTTCGGTGGGCGAACTGGAGGCCGCCCTCGACCGGGCCGCCGACCAGGTCGACGCCGCCCGGCGGCGGCTGCGCGGCCGCTGCCACCTGGAACTCGGCGGGCGGCTGGAGGCGTACCGGCAGCGCGCCGCCGACGAGGACCGGGCCGAGCACCCCGACCTGGAGCAGAGCTACCGCGAGGCGCGGGACAGGCTGCGCCCCGATCGCTTCGCCGTGACCGCCGCGAGCCGGGCGGTCCGCGCCTACCAGCAGGCCGTGAACGAGGTGACCCGATGACGCCGACGAGCCGCGCCTGCGCGGAACGCAACTGCCCCGGGACGGTGGACCAGGACGGCTTCTGCCGGCTGTGGGGCCACCCGTGCGACGGCGGCCCGCCGGGCGCGGACCCGCCACCGTCGGTGGTCCGGCCGTCGTCGTCGGTGGTCCCGCAGCCGTCGTCCCGCGTCCCCCGGCCCTTCCCGGTGCAGTCCCGCGAGCCGTGGCGTCCCCGGGGCCGGCCGTGGGAGAGCCCGGCGCTCATCCCGCCGGCCCGGGCCCGGGACCCGCTGGAGGCGGTGCTGTCCCAGGCCGTCGTGCCCGAGCATTCCCGCTACTGCCCGCAGACGACGTGCCGGCGCAGGGTGCCCCGGGTCAGCGGGTACTGCCCGAACTGCGGCTCCCGCTACTCGTTCACCCCACCGCTGGCCATGGGCGACGTGCGGGCCGGCCGGTACCGGATCGAGGGCTGTCTGGGCCACGGCGGCGTGGGCTGGGTGTTCCTCGCCCGCGACGAGGACATGGACGGCAGTTGGCGGGTGCTGAAGGGGCAGCGCAACCCCGAGGACCGGGAGGCGGCAGCGGCGTTCGTCGGGGAGCGGCAGGCCCTGATCGCGCTCAACCACCCCCGCATCGTGACGATCACCCACGCGCTGCGTCCCGAGTCCGACTCCGACGTCGGGTACCTGGTGATGGAGTACGTCAACGGCGGCACCCTGGAGGACGCCCGCCGCGCCATCGGCCCGGACGGCGGCCCGTCCGCCGTGGACGTGCCGCAGGCGCTGGGGTACGGGGTGCAGATCCTCGACGCCTTCGAGTACCTGCACGACCAGGGCTGGCTGTACTGCGACCTGAAGCCCGAGAACGTCATGCTGATCGGCGGGTACGGCCCGGACGGCCCGCTCAAGCTCGTCGACTTCGGCGCGGCCCGGCGGATCGACAACACCGTCAGCCCGCCCTGGGGCACGGCCGGCTTCGAGGCCCCCGAGGTGCAGCGGCTCGGCCCGGCGGGGCCGAGCGTCCGCTCCGACATCTACACGGTCGGCCGTACCCTCGCCGCGCTGACCCTGGCGGTCAGCGCGACCGACCTGCGGCCCCTGCCGGTGGGGCAGGACCTGCTGCGGTTGCCGCTGCCCGCCCCGCTCGACCCGTTCGCGCGGCTGCTGGCCCGGGCCACCGCCGTCGAACCCGAGGAGCGGTTCGGCTCCGCCGCCGAGATGCGCGAGCAGGTCAGGGGGGTGCGCCGGCAGGTGCGCTCGGCCGCCGACGGCATCCCCCGACCCACCCGGTCCACCCTGTTCAGCCCGGCGGCGTGCGCGTTCGCCCTGCACGCCGACGTCGACGCCCTCGACATGGTGGAGATCGTGCTCGGCCTGCCGATGCCGCTGGTCGACGGCAACGACCCGGCGGCCGGTTTCCTCGCCTCGCTCGGCCCGGCCGAGCCCGCCGAGCTGATCGCCCTGCTCGGCACCGCGCCGGAGCACACCGCCGAGGTCACCTACCGGATGGTGCGGGCGTACCTCGCCGCCGGCCGGGCGGACGAGGCGGGGCCGCTGCTCGCCGGCATCCCCGACGACCGGCGGGGCTGGTCACTGTGGTGGCACCAGGGGCTGGTCGCCCTGGTGGGCACCGACGGCGCCGTCGCCCGGGACCGGTTCGGGCGGGTGTACGGGTGGCTGCCCGGCGAGGTGTCCGCGCGCCTGGCGTACGCCGTGGCCTGCGAGGTCGCCGGTGACCACCCGACGGCCTCCGCGCACTACCGGGGGGTGTGGGAGACCGACCAGGGCGTGGTCGCCGCCGCCTTCGGGCTGGCCCGCTGCCTGTTCGTCACCGAGGGCCCGCGCGCCGCAGCCGCCGTCCTGCTCACCGTGCCGGAGTCGTCCCGCGCCTCGACGGTGGCGGCGACCTGCGCGGTACGGATGCTGCTGGAGGCGCCGGAGGACGGCCACCGGCTCGACGCCGCGCTCGACGCCGCGGCCGTCGTGGAGAAGCTGCCCCCGTTCGCCGAACGCGACCTGGTCGAGGCGCACATCCTGCGGATCGCCCTCGGCAGTGACCTGGCCGACGGGCGGTACGCCGACCGGCGACTGTTCGGTCACCGGCTCGACCCGGACACCCTGCGCCGCGTCTTCGAACGCACCTGCCGGTCCCTGGCCGGGCACACCGGCGACCGGCGGGAGCGGATCGCGCTGGTGGACCTGGCCAACGCGCACCGGCCGGTGACCTGGTGGTGATTTCCGGCAGGCGTGCCGAGCCGGTGGCCGGTCAGCCTCCGGCCGGCGGACCCGACGAAAGGAGCCCCGCGTGACGGCACCGGACGGGCTGCGGCTCGACCTGACCGCCCACCACAGCGAGTACCTGCCGACCGACGGCGGGACCGTCGACGTCGTCGCCGCGGTGCGGGCCGGACCGGCCGGGGGCGAGACGCGTCACGACGAACTCGCCGAGGTGATCCTGCTCGACTGCTCCGGCTCGATGGGTGCGCCGCAGGCCAAGATGCGGGCCGCCCGCGCGGCCACCCTCGCGGCCGTCGACGCGCTGCCCGACGGGGTGGCGTTCGCCGTGGTGGAGGGCACCAGCGGGGCCGAGATGATCTACCCCGGCGAGCGGCGGCTCGCGGTCGCCGACGAGGGCACCCGGGCCGCGGCCCGGCGCGCGGTACGCAGGGCGTCGCCGCACGGCGGCACCGCCATCGGCAAGTGGCTGCTGCTGGCCCGGGACCTGCTCGGAACCCGGCCCGACGCGATCGGGCACGCCATCCTGTTGACCGACGGCCGCAACGAGTCCCAGCGGCCCGCCGAGCTGAAGGCGGCGGTGGACGCCTGCGCGGGCCGGTTCACCGTGGACTGCCGGGCCATCGGCTCGGCCGACGGGGTGCACGACTGGGACGGCCCGGAACTGCTCGGCATCGCCGACGCGCTGGGCGCCAACCCCGTCGTGCCGGTGGAGGACCTCGACGGCCTCGCCGCCGAGTTCGCGGCGGTGCTGGACCGCGCGCTGAACCGCCGGGCCGCCGACGCCCAGCTGCGGGTACGCACCAGCGCGCTGGCCCGGATCCGCTTCGTCAAGCAGGTGTATCCGACCATCGCCGACCTCACCGGTCGGGGCGTGGCCGCCGGTGACCTCACCACCGACTTCCCCATCGGGGCGTGGAGCCCGGCCGACCGGCGCGATTACCACGTCGCCCTGGAGGTGGACCCGATGACCCCGCAGGCGCGGCGGCGGATCGGCTGGCTGGGCGTACGGGTCGACGCCGCCCCGGACACCGCCGAGGTGCCCGTGGACGTGGAGTGGACCGACGAGATCGAGCTGTTCTCCCGGGTGCACGAGACCGTCGCCCACTACACCCACCAGCAGGGGTACGCCGAACAGGTGGCGCTGGCGCTGGCGGCGGCCGGCGTCGGCCGGCTCACCGACGCGGAGCACCACCTCGGGCGGGCGGTGGCCCTCGCCCATGCCGGCGGCCACGACGACAAGCTGCGCCAGCTCGACCGGATCGTGGACGTGCGGGACGCCGCCGCCGGCGACGTACGCCTCAAGCCCCACGTCGACCTGCGGCGCTGGCAGTACTCGGCGGCGGTCGCGCCGCAGACGTCCTCCTGGGTGTCCGGCGAGCCGGGGGGCGGCCCGGGGCGGTCGGACCCGCCGCCGCATCCGGCCCCCGAGCAGCGGGTGCCGCCGTGGGAGCACTGCGGCGAACTGCACACCCGCCCGTACTGCGGCGGGTGCGGCGCCCACCACGACTCGCCGGGCGGGCCGGCCCGGGTGGGCGCGTGACCTGGGACTACTTCGACAAGGTGGCCAGCGTGGTCAGCGGTTCGCTGGCTCTGGCCGCCGCGATTCTGGCGGTCCGCCGCCACCTGAGCGGCCGGCGCGGGCGCGGCTGGTGGGCCGCCCTGAGCCCGCTGTGGAGGGCCCAGTCGGAGGAGGCGATCGTCCACCCGCACCGGATCGCCGGAGGGTACGT
Source organism: Micromonospora sp. NPDC001898 (assembly GCF_042891255.1). Classification (NCBI taxonomy): domain Bacteria; kingdom Bacillati; phylum Actinomycetota; class Actinomycetes; order Micromonosporales; family Micromonosporaceae; genus Micromonospora; species Micromonospora sp. NPDC001898. The sequence continues at coordinate 110,267 of NZ_JBIATC010000015.1, forward strand.
CCGCCCCCTGTCTGAGGTGTACGTCGCCCGCCGGGTCGTCTCCCGGCTCGACCCCGCCGTCGGCCCCGTCGCCGCCGAGTCGCTGCTCACCGGCCCCGGGCACGTGCTGCTCATCGGCGAGCCGGGCAGCGGGAAGTCGGCGTTGGTCCGGCAGGCGTGCGCAAGCTCGGCGCGGTGGTGGCTCGCCGGGCGGGGCCGGCTGCGTCGGACCCCTCCCGGGCCGGTGGTGGTGGGCCTGCCGGCGACCGCGCTGGTGCACCAACCGCTGCCCGCCGCGCTCGCCGAGGCGTACCGCGATTTGGTGCCCGGCCTGGACTTCGCGCGGGAGCCCGCGCCGGACCGGGCGTGGCTGGTCTGCGTCGACGGGGTCGACGCGGTGGCGGACCCGGACGACCGGGCGGAGGTGCTCAACCGCCTCGCCGCGCTGGCCGCGTCGGGGGCGAGGCCGTGGCGGGTCCTGGTGACGACCCGTCAGCTCGCGGAGAACGAACTGGCGGTTCTGGGCCCCGGGTACGCCGCGTATCACCTGGCGCCGTTCACCGACCCGGACGTCGGGCGGTTCGCGCACCGCTGGTTCCCGAACGCGGTGGCCGCGCGGCGCTTCCTGAGCTGGGTCGATCACCAGCGGGCCCGCCCGGCGCTGCGCAACCCCCTCACCGCCACCATCGCCGCCGCGGTCTGGCAGGCCGGGCTGGCGGGCCCGGACCCGGTGGCCGACCCGGCGGTGCTGCTGGACCGGTTCGTCGGCGCCCTGCTCGGCGGCGGGCGGGCCAGCTTCGACACGACGTGCGACACGCTGCGCCGGGCGGTGCGGGGCGGGCCGGTCGCCGACTGGCTGACCGGGCGCCAGACCGAGCTGGTCGAGGTGGCGGCGGCTGCCGCGGTGACCGGCGCCGACCCGGTCGCGGCGGTGGTCGACTGGTCGGCGGGGCAGGCGCCGTACCAGCCGGACCGGGTGCTGCCGGACTGGGATCGGCACGTGCGGCTGGTCCTGCTCGCCACCGGCCTGTTCTCCAACGCCGGGGCCGGCCGCGTGCCCGCCGCCCGGTCTGGTGCGGCGGGCGGGCCGGCCCCGGCGTCCGGCGCGCTGGCCGCGACCTGGCCCGGCCTGGTCGAGCACCTGGCGGCGGGCCCGCTCGCCCGGGACTGGAGCGCGCAGCGCTGGATCACGGCGATGACCAGCACCCCCCAGCGGGGCGTCGGGCTGTGGGCGATGAGCCGGGCCACGGTCGCGCCGGGGTTCCTCCAGGACGTGGCCCGGGACCCGGCCGGGGCGGTCGCCGCCGGGCACTACCTGGCCGCGGGCGGCGCCGCAGGCCCGGTGGTCCGCTCGGACGTGCTGGCGGCGCTGCTGACCCACTGGTCGCCCCGTCCGGGCCCGGCTGTCGACGGCGTCGACCCGCTGCCGGTGCGCGACGTGCGGCAGGAGTGCTTCGCGCTGCTCACCACGCTGACCGCCGCCACGGTGAACCGGGACCTGCTCCGCGAGGTCGCCGTCGATCCGCGCCGACCCACCGTCGTCCGGCGGGCCGCCGCGCTCTTCTTCGCCACCCGGCGGCGTCGGCAGCCGGCCGGCGCCGCCCGCGCTGATTCCGGGAACTAGTGGTGTCCCGGGGCGCCCGCCCGGTGGGCCGGCCTGCTGGGCGGTGTCCTCGGTGTATCGACTCGGCTTGGCGTATTGAACGGGACGGGCGGGGCGCGGATGCTGTAGGGAATCCATTGTTACCGATGTGTGGAGGCTCGAATGCGTCGCTTCCCCCTGCTCGCACTCCTGCTCGTCGTCCCCCTGGCCGCACCACCGGCGGTCGCCCGGGCCGCCGCGCCAGCCGCCGCGCCGGTTGCCGTCGCGTCGATCGCCATGGCAGCCGCCGCTCCGGCCGGCACCGCGTGGGCCGTGGACCCGGCCACCGGCCGGACCACCGTCGCGGTGGACGACACGGTGAGCGAGAGCCAACTGGCCGCGCTGCGCACCCGGCTGGCCGGCACCGACGCCGTGGTCCGCCGGGAGCCCGGCCGGCTCAGCACCCTGATCGCCGGCGGGCAGGCCATCTACGCCGCCGGAGGCCGCTGCTCGCTGGGCGCCAACGTCCGCAGCGGCAGCACGTACTACTTCGTCACCGCCGGCCACTGCACGTCGATCGCCACCACCTGGTACGCCGACAGCGCCAACACGACGGTCCTCGGCACCCGCACCGGCACCAGCTTCCCCGGCAACGACTACGGGATCGTCCGCTACACCTCGTCGACGGTCCCGCACCCGAGCGCCGTCTACACGTACCCCGGGACGTTGACCATCACCGGCACCGCCACGCCGGTCGTCGGCATGGCCGTCTGCCGCAGCGGCTCCACCACCGGCGTGCGGTGCGGCACGATCACCGCCCTCAACGCCACGGTCAACTACGCCGAGGGTTCGGTCTCCGGGCTGATCCGCACCAACATCTGCGCCGAGCCCGGCGACAGCGGCGGCCCGCTCTACGTCGCCGGCAGCGGCCGGATCCTCGGCATCCTCTCGGGCGGCAGCGGCAACTGCACCAGCGGCGGCACCACCTACTACCAGCCGATCAACGAGATCCTGGCCGCGTACGGGGTGACGATCCCCTGAGCCGGCGGGCCGGGCGGTCACACGCGGCGAAGTGCGGGCTTTCGCCGCGTGCAGCCGCCCGGCCCCATGCCGCCCGGCCCCATGCCATTCGGCCTGGCCCCACCGACGGGCCGCCCCGGTCCCGGCCGTCCGGTCAACCGTTCTGGTAGAACCGGGACGCTCCGGGGTGCAGCGGGACCGGGTCGGTATCGGCCGCGCTGCTCCGGTCGAAGTTGCGCCCCTCCGGGTGCACCGTCCCCAGTTCGGTCTGGTGCGCGAAGAGCAGCGCGGTCAGGTCGTACGCCAGCTTGTCCGGCATGTCGGCGCTTACCAGGATCATGTTCGCCACGGTCACCGTCGGCACCGCCGTCGGCGTACCGTACGCCTCCTTCGGCAGGTCGGCGGTGGTGTAGACCGCCCCGTACGCGGCGGTCAGCGGCTCGATCAGGTCGGCGATCGGCAGGAACCGGAACCTGCCGGGCGCGGCGGCGAGCAGGTCGGTGATGCCGGGCGTGGGCAGCCCGCCGGAGAAGAACATCGCGTCGAGGGTGCCGGCCCGCATCCGGTCGGCGGTGTCCGGCAGGGAGAGCCGGGCCCGGCGGACGTCCCGCTCCGGGTCGAGCCCGGCCGCGGTGAGCAGCCGGCCGGCGATGACGTCGGTGCCCGACCGGGGGGAGCCCGTGGAGACCCGCCTGCCCCGCAGGTCGGACAGGGTGGTGATCTTCGCGTCGACGCGTACCAGCACGTGGGTGTAGTTGCGGTAGACCCGGGCCAACGCGCGCACCTGCTGCGGCCGGCCCTGGAACGCGCCCCGCCCGGCGTTCGCGTCGGCCGCGGTGTCCGCCAGGCTGAACGCGATCTCCATGTCGCCGCCGGTGACCCGGGTGATGTTCTCGCCCGAGGCGCCGGTCGGCTCGGCGCGCGCCTCGTAGCCGGGCAGGTACCGGCTGATCAGGTCGGCGTACCCGCCGCCGAGCTGGTAGTAGACGCCGGTGGTGTTGCCGGTGGCGAGGAAGATCCGCCCGCCGTGCCAGGGTGCCGGCTGCGGCGCCGCGTCGTCACCGCAGCCGGCCGCCAGCAGGACGGACAGCAGCGCGACCAGGGCGGCGGCCACCCGGCCGGGTCCGCCGGGGCGGCGCGCCGGCACCGCCTGCGCGGGGCCGGGCGGTGTGGCCGCGATGGTCGCGGCACGTCCGGCCGGTGCCGTCGCCGCCCGCCCGCGACTCGGCGGGGTCGGGCGGGCGGTCACGACCGGGCCGCCGGTTCGAGGGCCTCGGCCACCCGCTGCACCAGCATGGCCGTCTCGTAGCCGATCTGGCCCAGGTCGCAGCCGGGGGCGGCCAGCACGCCGATCAGTGCCCGGTCGCCGACCGCCATCACCAGCAGCACCCCGCCGTCCATGTCGACGATCTGCTGGCGTACCCGGCCGGCGTTCATGAACCGGGCGGCGCCCACGGTGAGGCTCGCCAGGCCGCTGATCACGGCGGACAGGTGGTCGACCTGATCGGTGGAGAGGCCGGGGGAGGCGGCCAGCTTGAGGCCGTCGCCGGAGACCGCGAGGGCGTGGGCGACGTCCGGTACCTGGGTGGCGAAGCTGGCCAACAGCCAGTCGAGGCCTGTGCTCGGCTGCGGTGTCATGTGGTTCTCCTGGTGGCGTCGTTCTGTTGGCTGTGGCGCATCGCGGTCGCGACGCCCTCGGCCAGCGCGGAGAGCCGGGCCCGGACCAGTTCCGGGTCCAGCAGGTCGTCCGGCTGGCGCCGGGCGGGCAACGGGGGCGCGAGCTGGCCGCCCCGGGCGCGTCGGGGCAGCGCCCCGCCGCCGGGCGTGACCGTCCCGCTGTGGTCCGTCGTCCCGCTGTGGTCCGTCGTTCCACCGTGGTCCGTCGTCCCGCCCCAGGTCGACCCGGTGCCGGCGACCGCGGGCCCGGCGGGCCAGGCAGGTGCGGCCGGTCCGGGCTGGCGCTGCGTTCCGAACCCCGGCAGCGTGACGGCCGGGGCCTGTTGGGAGCGCACCGGCGGCGAGACCGCCGTGAGTCGCGCGGCGGCCGGGGCGGGCGACCAGGCCGGCGGCGCGGCGGGGGCGCGGCCGGTGGCGAACCAGGTGGGCGGCGAGGGCGGCGTCCCCGGCGGCTTGGCGGCCGTCGCCGAACCCGACCGGGCCACCACCTTCTCCACCAGGGTGAGGGCGCTCTCCGGGATCTCGACGGTGGCCGTGGTGCCCCCGCCGGCGCTGTGCAGCGACACCCGGATGTGGTGCCGGGCGGCCAGGTGGGCGACCACGTGCAGCCCCATGCTGCCCGCCGCGGCGCTGGACAGGTTGCCCGGCCTGTCGAGCCGTTCGTTGATCTCGGCGAGCCGGCTGTCGCTGATCCCGATCCCCCGGTCGTGGACCCGCAGGACCAGCCCGTCGATGGTGTGCCGCCCGTCGACCCCCACCATCGTGTGCGGCGGGGAGTAGGCCGTCGCGTTCTCCAGCAGTTCGGCCAGCAGGTGCACCAGGTTGCCGACCACCGAGGCGTCGATGGCCACGGGCGGCAGGTCCGTCTCGACCCGGGTGTACTCCTCGATCTCGGCGGCGGCGGCCGTCACCACGTCGGTGATCAGGTGTGCGCCGTGCTGGCCGCGCCCCGGCTCGCCGCCGGCCAGCACCAGCAGGTTCTCGCCGTTGCGGCGCATCCGGGCCGCCAGGTGGTCGAGGGCGAAGAGCCGGGCCAGCGCGTCCGGGTCGGTCTCCTCCCGCTCGAACTCGTCGAGCAGGCGCAACTGCCGGGTGATCAGGGTACGGATCCGCCGGGCCAGCGCCTCCGCCATCCGGGTCACGTCGACCCGTAGCTCCGCCTGCTGCCCGGCCAGCCGCAACGCCGACCGGTTCACCGTGTCGAACGCGTCCGCCACCTGGGCGATCTCGTCGCGCCCCCGGGCGATGCCGGCGGTCCGGTCCAGCGCGGAATCCGCCCCGTCGGCCGGCCCGCCGGGTCGTCCGTCCGCCGGGCCGCCCGCCGCGATGGCGGTGATCCGGTCGGGCAGCTCCCGGTGGGCCATGGTCAGCGCGGCCACCCGCAGCCGGCGTAGCCGGCGGCTGGTGTGCATCGCGAGCAGCCCGGCGGCGACGAAGGAGAGCACCGCCACGCTCAGGGTGATCCCGGCGCTGACCAGGGCGTCCCGCCGGGCCGCGGCGGCCAGCCCGGCCGCCTGCCGGTCGAGCTGCTCGGACAGGTCCCGGCTGATCAGGTTGTACCGGCGGATCACCCCGCTCTGCGCCACGTACCAGGCGTCGCCGTCGGTCCTCAGTGCCTCCGGCACCGCGTCCGCGCCCAGCGCGCCGTCGCGCATCCGGCGGGCGGTCGCCACGTCCTGGCCGTCCAGCAGCCGGTTGTACGTCGCCGACGAGGCGGGGCTGGCGATCCGGGAGAACTCGGCCTGCCGCTGCTCCTGTGCCCCGCGCAACTGGGCCACCCGGGCCAGCTCGCCCGGCTTCAGCGCGCCCCGGGAGAAGATCGCCCGCAGCAGGTCCCGCTCCAGCGCGGCGAAGTGCTCCTGGGCGGCGACGGAGGCCACCTCGCGGGCCGAGTTCGCCAGGTCCGTGTCACGTAGCTGGGCGGGGAGCGCGTCGGCGACCCCGAGCAGCGTGTCGACCAGGCTCACGTAGAGCTGGTCGGCGGGGCGGACCCCCAGCGCGAGTGTCCGGGCGTCGTCGAGCTTGGCGAGCTGGCCGTCCGCGCCGTCCAGCGCGCCGGCCAGCGCCGGGGCGGCCCGTCGGGCGTCGTCCCGGGCCGTCCGGTACCGCCCGGCCGCCGAGTCGACGCGCTGGCGCTGGGCGTTGACCAGCTGCCGGCCGGAGTCGCCGCCGCGCTGGCGCAGCGCGACCGTCTCGGCCAGCTCCCGCTCCAGCTCGTGCACCAGCCGCACGGTCGCGGTGGCGGTGCCGGCGAGCACCCGGGCGCGCTCGGCGTCGGCCGTGGCGGCCAGTGCCGTGCGGGTCTGCAGGGTGCCGAGCACGAGCAGGCCGACCGTGGCGATCAGGATCGGCGCGACCAGTTGGGTCCGCACCGACCACAACCGACTGGTCCGGTTCGTGGAACGGTTGTGCCGGCGTACGTCAGCGGTGCCGGGCTGGGGCACGCGGGCCTCCGGGGCGGTGGTGGGGCAGCGGTGGTAGTGGTGGGTGACGGGTGTGGCGGCGCCGGGTCCGGCGTGGTGGCCGGGCCCGACTGCGGGGGTCAGCTCGCGCCGAGGGTGGTCAGCGCGCCGCGGCGCCCAGGTGCAGCGGCACCAGGTCGGTGCGGCGGGCGGTGTCCAGGCTGATTCCGGCGGCGGCGGCGGGGCTGGCCTGGGCGGGGGTGTCCTTCTTCTCGAACAGCGTCTTCGTCACCGCGCAGGCGACGTTCGCGTCGAGGTCCGTGCGGATCAGCAGCACGTTCGGCATCACGATGGTCGGGGTGTCGGTCCCCGTCCGATAGGTGTCCTTGCCGATCGCCCCCGCCTGGTATGCCGGATTCAGCCCCGCCAGCTGCGGCAACAGCGGGCTGATGTCGCTGAACCGTACCTTGTCTCCCGAGGTCCTGAACAGGTCGGTTATCCCGTTCGTGGGCAGGTCACCGGACCAGGACAGCCCGTCAACGCTGCCGTTCTCGAACCCGGAGTCGGCCCGCACCACGACCTGCGTGTAGTTGTCCTAGATTCGGCCAGTGCCTCGACCGGCAGCGGGGCGGTGAAGCCGCCCTTGCCCTGCGCCGCAGAGCAGCCCCAGCCCGTTCGGGGTGACCACGAAGGCGATCGGCGCCCGGTACGCCGGCAGCGTGTACCGCAGGGTCTGCCGCCTGGTGGGGACCAGCCGGCCACTGCGAGCACGCCGCGCACCCCGGCCACCAGCTGCGACCAGCCGGGCCGGGGTGAGCCGGTGCACGCGGTCCAGGAAGGACAGCGCCGCCGCGAGCAGGGTCGCGAAGACCACGGCGCCGGCGGATACCCGGCGGGCCGTGATCGGGCCGGCTCAGGGGTACGCGGGCGGCGGCACGGTCAGGTTCCGGGCCAGCGCCACGGCCCCGTGCAGCGAGGAGAGCCCGCCCAGGGCGGCGGCCCGCACGGCCGGCGCCGCGCGGCCGGGCCGGGCCAGCCGGGCCACCTCCCGCTCGACCAGCCCGACGAAGCCCGGCAGCCCGGCGGCGAACCCGCCGCCCAGCACCGCCACCGACGGGTCGACCAGCTCGCCGAGGCTGACCACGGCCGCCGCGAGCGCCGTACCGCTCGGCCGGACCGCGTCGTGGGCCCACGGTCGGTCCCGCGCCAGCCCGTCGCGCAGCTCGGCGAAGCTCACCGCGCCACCCCGCCCGGCGGCGGCCCGGCGCAGCGTGGCCGGCCCGGAGGCGATCGCCTGGAGGCAGCCGTGCCGGCCGCAGTCGCAGCGCGGCCCGTCGACGGCGACGACCATGTGCCCGACCTCGGGTGAGCCCCGGCCGGCCCCGGGCAGCGGGCGTCCGCCGAGCACCACGCCCCCGCCCACCCCGGTCCCCACCCCGAGGTAGACGACGTCGTCCGCGCCGACGTGCCGGGCCTCGGCGAGCGCCGCGAGGTCACCGTCGTCGGCCCAGGCGGTCCGGCTGCCGGGGAAGAGCCGGCGCAGCGCCTTGTCGAGCCGCAGCCCGGCCCAACTCGGCCGGCCCGGCCAGACCGTCACCCGACCGGTCGGGTCGGTGGTGCCGGGCATCGCCACCCCGACGGCCGCCAGCCGCCAACCGGACTCCGCGCGCAGCGCGTCGACCGCGCCCGCCAGTGCAGTCACGTCCGCCTCGGCGTCGCCGCCGGCGGGCCAGGTCAACGTCCGCTCGTACGCCCGCGACGCGGCGGCCCCGAGCTGCTCGTCCGCCCCCGGGTCGAGGCCCGGCGCGGACGCGCACCGCTCGGCCCGCAACGCGACCTTGGTGCCCCCGATGTCGACCCCGAGCACGGCGGTGTCGGTCCGCTCCGGCACCGGCGGTCAGCCCCGCAGCACGTGCAGCACCGCGACCGCGGCTGCCGCCAGCCCGAACACGGCGGGCATCGCCGCCACCGAGATCGGGTCCCGGGCGCGGAGGTGGAAGATCACCGCGCCGATCATCTGGAGGGTCAGGCCGATCGCCGCCGCGATCCCGGCCGGTGCCCAGTACAGGCCGAAGATCAGGCCGACGACCGCGGCCAGCTCCAGGTTGCCGATCACCTTGGTGAGCCCGGGGGAGACGCCGAGGTGGGCCATCCGCTCGCGCATCTGCGCCTGGCCGGTGAGCTTGGGGTAGGCCAGCGCGGCGAAGACGGTGGCCAGGATGACGCTGAGGACGATGATGGGAATCTGCACGGTTTCTTCCTTCTCGGAGGGAGTCAGGGCCGGGCCGACCCTATCGGCCAAACGGCCGGGTGGCCGGTACGCGCGGCGGCGGGCCGGGCCGGTGGCGTCCTCAGTCGACGGTGGCGACCAGCGCGCGGGCGGCCAGCCGGTAGCCCAGCGAGCCCAGCCCGACGATGATCCCGCTGGCCAGCGGGGCGAGCACCGAGTCGTGCCGGAAGCTCTCCCGGGCCCACACATTGGACAGGTGGACCTCCATCCACGGCCGCGGATAGTTGGCCAGCGCGTCGCGCAGGCTCCAGCCAGCGATCATCAGCGCGCCCGGGTTCACGATCGCGCCCACCGTGTCGTAGTGCTCCTGCACGGTGCGGACCAGTGCGCCCTCGCAGTCGTGCTGCACCGCGACCACCCGCCAGCCCCGCGCCGCGACCTCCTCGCCGACGGCCCGCTCGATGTCGGCGAGGGTGTCGGTGCCGTAGATCTCCGGCTCGCGTCGGCCGAGGATGCCGAGGTTCGGACCGTTCAACAGCAGCACGTCGGACACAGCTCACCTCGCGGGGAACAGCCCGGGTACGGCCACCTCGCGTGGCTGGCCCCCGCCGGGCCGGCGACAGATTCCCCGCAGTCTTACTACGCCGCCGGCCCTGTCCGCGCCGACCGTCGCCGGCCCGCCGTCGAACTAAGGGGTGGGTAGGGGCCGTTAGGGGAGGTGAGCGTCCTTCCGGGTCGGTTAGCGTCCACCGCGAGCCGATGACGCTGGCCGATCCGACGGCGGCGTCCCCGCTCGACCGGCCGACCGGCGCAGGCCCGCCGCGGTGGGCGAGCCCGGGTCCGCGGGACGCGCGAAGCCGCCGCGGGACGGTCGGGAACCGCTGGTCCTCCTGGATTGGGAAGTGGGAAGTCATGAGTGGTCAGCCGTCGACGGTGCCGGAGTTCCCCGAGTGGCCGCAGTTCGGTGACGAGGAACGAGCCGGCCTGATCCGCGCCCTGGAACAGGGTCAGTGGTGGCGGATGGGCGGGAGCGAGGTCGACACCTTCGAGGCGGAGTTCGGCGCGTACCACGGCACGCCGCACGCGCTCGCCGTCACCAACGGCACCCACGCCCTGGAGGTCGCACTGGAGGTGCTCGGCGTCAAGGCCGGCACCGAGGTGATCGTCCCCGCCTTCACCTTCATCTCGTCGTCGCTCGCCGCGCAGCGCCTCGGCGCGGTCGCCGTGCCGGTCGACGTCGACCTGGACACCTACTGCGTCGACCCCGCCGCCGTCGTCGCCGCGATCACCGACCGCACCAGGGTCATCATGCCGGTGCACATGGCCGGCCAGTTCGCCGACATGGACGCGCTGGACAAGATCGCCGCCGACGCCGGGGTGGCGCTGCTCCAGGACGCCGCGCACGCCCACGGCGCCCAGTGGCAGGGCAAGCGGGCCGGCGCGCTCGGATCGGTGGCCGCGTTCAGCTTCCAGAACGGCAAGCTGATGACCGCCGGTGAGGGTGGCGCGGTGCTCTTCCCCGACGAGGAGACCCGCGAGCGGGCATTCCTCGTGCACAGCTGCGGCCGGCCCCGCACCGACCGGGACTACCTGCACCGCACCACCGGCTCCAACTACCGGATGAGCGAGTTCACCGCCGCCGTGCTGCGCGCCCAGCTCGCCCGCCTCGACGGCCAGATCGAGGCGCGCGAGCAACGCTGGCCGCTGCTGGCCAGCCTGCTCGCCGAGATCCCCGGCGTGGTGCCGCAGGGCATCGACCCGCGTACCGACCGCAACCCGCACTACATGGCCATGTTCCGGATTCCGGGGATCACCCTGGAGCGCCGCCGCGCCGTGGTCGACGCGCTCATCGCCCGGGGCGTCCCGGCGTTCGTGGCGTTCCGGGCCATCTACCGGTGCGAGGGCTTCTGGGAGGCCGGTGCCCCCGACGAGAGCATCGAGGCGATCGCCGCCCGCTGCCCCAACGTCGAGCAGATCCACTCCGACTGCGTCTGGCTGCACCACCGCACCCTGCTCGGCACCGAGCAGCAGATGCACGACATCGCCGCCGTGCTGGCCGACATCCTCGCCGAATGACCGGGCTGCCCCCGGCCGCCGCGCCCGACCGTCCGGTCCGGGTTGCGGTGGCCGGCCTCGGGTGGGCCGGGCGGGAGATCTGGCTGCCCCGGCTCGCCGCGCACCCGGCCTTCGAGGTGACCGCCCTGATCGACCCGCAGCCGGCCGTCCGGGACGCCGCCCGAGACACCCACGCGGTGCCCTTCGCGTACGCCGACGTCGACGACCTGCCCGTCGGCGCCGTCGACCTGGTGGTGGTGGCCGTCCCCAACCACCTGCACGCGGCCGTCGCCGCCGGGCTGCTCCGCCGGGGCGTACCGGTGTTCCTGGAGAAGCCCGTCTGCCTCACCTCCGCCGAGGCGGAGCTGCTCGACGGCGCGGAGCGCGACGGCGGCGCGGTGCTGCTGGCCGGCAGCGCCGCCCGGTGGCGGGCCGACGTCCGGGCGCTGGCGGAGGTGGCCGGCGAGCTGGGCCCCGTCCGGCACGTCGACGTGGCCTGGGTCCGCGCCCGGGGGGTGCCCGACGCGGGCGGCTGGTTCACCCGCCGCGACCTCTCCGGCGGCGGCGCGCTGGTCGACCTCGGCTGGCACCTGCTCGACACCGTGCTGCCGATGCTCGGCCCGGACACCCGGGTCAGCCACGCCATCGGCAGCGTCTCCGACGACTTCGTCAACGACAGCGCCGCGCACGCCGCCTGGCGCAGCGAGGCCGGGACCGGCGGCCGGTCCCGCGGCGACGTCGAGGACACCGCCCGGGGGTTCCTGCTCACCGACGGCGGCGCCTCGGTCGCCCTGCACGCCTGCTGGGCGTCGCACGAGGCCCTGGACCGCACCACCATCACCGTGCAGGGCATCGCGGGGTCGGCCACCCTGAGCTGCACGTTCGGGTTCAGCCCGAACCGGGAGCCCACGCCGGTGCTCACCCTCACCCGCGCCGGCGAGACCGTCCCGCTGCCGGTGCCCGCCGAACCGATCGGCACCGAGTACGACCGCCAGCTCGACGCCCTGCCCGGCCTGCTCGCCGACCCGGCCAGCCGGGGGGTGGCCGCCGCCGAGGCCCGTCGGACCATCGACATCATCGAACGGATCTACTGTTCCGCCCGGCCCACCGAGCCGGAGCGGGAACACGCGCTGGCGGGCCATCGCGACCGGTGAGAACCACCGGCGACCTCACTCGCTCCGGGGAGCAGCCATGAGCCAACCACCGCCCATCGTCGACGTGCCCCTCCCGGCCGTCGACGTGTCTCTCCCGGCGCCCGGCCGGGGTCCGATCCGCGCGGTCGTGTTCGACCTCGACGGTGTCATCGTCGACAGCTCGGCCGTCATGCGCGAGGCGTTCAGCATCGCCTACGCGGAGGTGGTGGGCGACGGACCCGCGCCGTTCGAGGAGTACAACCGGCACATGGGCCGGTACTTCCCGGACATCATGCGGCTGATGGGGCTGCCGCTGGAGATGGAGGAGCCCTTCGTTCGGGAGAGCTACCGGATGGCGCACCTGGTGCCGCTGTTCCCCGGCGTCCGGGAGACCCTGGAGGAGTTGCACGTCCGGGGCATCCGGATGGCCATCGCCACCGGCAAGAGCGGCCCCCGGGCCCGCTCGCTGCTCGACACGCTCGGCGTGCTGGGCCTGTTCGACCAGGTGATCGGGTCCGACGAGGTGGCCCGCCCGAAGCCCGCCCCGGACATCGTGCTCCAGGCGCTCGGGCATCTCGACGTGCCGCCGGCCCAGGCCATGATGGTCGGCGACGCGGTGATCGACCTGCTCAGCGGCCGGGACGCCGGCGCCACCACGGTCGCCACCACCTGGCACGGCGGGGACCTCGCCGCCCTGCTCGCCGCCGGCCCGGACGTGGTCGCGCACGCCCCGGGCGACCTGCTGGCCCACTGCCCGGCGGCCCTCGCCACCTGACCCGCGCGGTTGCGGCTGGGGCGTGTGTCGGAGGGCGGGAGACGCACGGCTACGTCTCCGGCGGCAGGCAAGCACGATCGCCACCAGCCGGCACCGACCGCTGCGCTGACGATGAGCGGACGTCTACCAGTCCCGGAGCGCTCCGGGGCGGGGCGGCCTCCCGGGAACCGCCGGCGACCGCCCAGCCGTGCAAGATCATGATCGATCCCGGAAAGCGTGGCCTCCTACCCGCAACGAGGCCACACCTTCCCTGATCGAGCGCGATCGTGTGCCTGATCCAGCGCGATCGTGTGCGCTCGTCCGGACCCCGACCCCCAGACCACGTCAGGGGTTCGCCAGGGCCTGGCCCCAGGCGGGAAGCAAGCCTGAACGCCCGGAGCGGGCCGGCCCCGGCGAATCCCACCCCGTTCTCACCCGTGCCGAGAGCCGACAGCGCCGAACCGAGCCGAGGTACGCCGACGGTCGACCAGGCTCTAGGTCAGCGCTACCGCCAGGTCGGCTGCGGTCTCAAGTGCAGCAGCGGCCCGTCGGGCTTCCTCCGTGCTCAGGGCGACAACGTCGACGCGGGCCAGCATCTCGGCTGCCGTGGCCGGGTCGTGCAGCACCATCGCAATCTCGGCGCGGTAGACGAGAACCTCCACCAACGCGACCGGGTCGTCACCTGCCTCGGCGTGGGCCAGCGCACTGTCGAGGATCCGAGCGGCCTGCCGGGCATCACCTCTGGAGTCGCCCTGCACGACGGCGTTCGCCAGCGCCTTGGCCAGGCGACCGGTGGGTGCCGACGGGGGTTCGGCAGCCGCGTTCTGGGTGACGCGGATCCAGTTGCCACCCGGGTCGATGACGCTGAACCCGCTCAGCCCGTCCTGGTTCCTCCGCGCCCGGGGCGTGGTCATCCGCGGCGTCCCGGAGACCAACACCTTGCCGTACGCGGCCCGCATGCCTGCCGCGAAGGCCCGGTAGAGCTCCCCCGTGTCCGAGGTCAACACCAGACACGAGCCGTAGGACTTCTCCGGGTCGAACCCCGCGATCTCGAAGAAGTGCAGCTGTAAGTCCTCGCGTTGCAACGCCACGTACGGGTTGGGCTTGCGCTGCTGGTAGGTGGTGTGGAAACCGAGCACCTCGTAGAAGGCGGCGATCTCCTCGATGGAGGCGCAGGGCAACAGAGGAACGGCTACTTCGTTGGTCATCCGTACTTGATAGCCGTCGTGAGCAGACGCGCGCACATGGGAACAGCCGATCGTCGTACGCAGCCGACCGATCGTCCGAGGTGGCGCGAGCCGGGCTGATGGCCAGCGGATTTCTGGGCCCGAGCCGATCACTGATTCGGTGGAGGTGGCACTTCCGGTACGGGTCGGAACGCGGTGAGCGCCCCCTTCCGCTCCCCGGCCCGGATCCGCGACCGGCCCGCCAACGTCGGCGTGGCGTTGCCGGGCCGGGGCGGCGTCCGGCGGACCCTCAGTGCGCCTGGTCGACGCCCTCGGGGCCGGCTTCGAGGAAGCGCAGCATCTCGGTGGCCAGCACTTCGGCGACGGGGGCAGGGACCAGATCGGTGCGGACGGTGACGCGCAGGAGGGTGTCCCCGTCGCTGGGCAGCACCTCGGCGAGGCACGCGCCCGACCACTCCCGGGCGTACGGCTCGACGATCTCCTCGGTTCGGCAGCCGGGCAGCTCCAGCGGGAGGACGACGTTGTCCTGGTAGGCGAAGGAGGGCAAGCTGTTGGCCACCTCGGGGGACATGTCGAGGGCCGGGTCGGTGGTCATCTCCAGGAAGGACACGTCCTGGGCGGCCATAAGCTCGTCGACGCTCCGCTGGACGGCCCGGATCAGGTTCTTCTCCGGCCCGTCGAACCGGACCCGGAGGCAGTTGGAGCTGACCCGGCTCGTGAAGGTGGAGTCGAGGATCCGGCTGCCCCGCTGGGCGACGATCATCAGCATGGCGATGTCGTTTTGCTGGTGGAGGGCGCGGAGCGCGGAGGCGTAGGCGGCGGCGAAGTAGCTGGAGCGGCTGAACCGGTGTTCGCGGGCGGCGCGGTCCCAGCGTTCCAGCACGTCGGGGGTGACGCTGACGATGTGTCCGGCCTTGGGGCCCCACATCGGGGTCTCCACCAGCAGCTCCTGGGGTCGGCCTTCACCCTGGCGGGAGAGCCTGCGCAGTTGCTCGCGCCAGTAGGCCCGCTGTGCGTCGAGGTCGGCTGCGTCGCGCAGGCGGGTGTGCTCGTCGTAGAACTGGCGCAGTGTGGGTGCGGGTCGGTTCCATTCCGGGGTTTTGCCTGCCAGTCGGGCGGTGTAGGCGTGGCTGAGGTCGTGGGTGAGGAGTGTGTGGGACCAGCCGTCGAAGGCGATGTGGTGGATGCCGATGCCGAGGAGGATGCGGTTGGTGGATTTTTCGCGGATGAGGGCGGCGCGCCAGTTGCGGCCTTGGGTGTAGTCGAGGGGTTGTTGTAGTGCGTCGGTGAGTTGGTGGAGTGCGTCCTGTTCGGTGGTGGCGTCGGTGAGGAGGCGGAGCTGGGGCATGCCGGGGTTCGGGGGGATGATCGCGACTGGTGGGTCGGTGCGTCGGTAGCGGGCGCGCAGGGCCTCGTGCCGCTTGTGCACGTCGCCGAGGGCGGTCATCAACGCTCGGGGGTCCAGCTCACCCTCGATCCACCAGGTGGTCGGGCAGACCAGGTCGAGCGGGAGCCAGACGAACTTGCCGACGGACAGGGCCAGCGAGACGGGCTGGGCCGGGCCGGGGCGTCCGGTCACGGGTGGCTCCGGTTCGACGCTGGGGCGTCGGGGTGCGGTGGTGAGCCAGTGGGCGAGGGCGTGTGGTGTGGGGGTGCGGTGGATTTGGGAGACGGGGACGATGGTGTTGGTGGCTTCGTC
>NZ_JBIATC010000016.1:0-119033 GCF_042891255.1 Micromonospora sp. NPDC001898
AGAGCCGGACCGGACCGACCGGCCGAGAGCCGGACCGGACCGACCGGCCGAGAGCCGGACCGGACCGACCGGCCGAGAGCCGGACCGGACCGACCGGCCGAGAGCCGGACCGGACCGACCGGCCGAGAGCCGGACCGGACCGACCGGCCGAGAGCCGGACCGGACCGACCGGCCGAGAGCCGGACCGGACCGACCGGCCGAGAGCCGGACCGGACCGACCGGCCGAGAGCCGGACCGGACCGACCGGCCGAGAGCCGGACCGGACCGACCCGCCGAGAACCGCGCGGGAGCCGGCCCGGTCTGGGCCCGAACGTCGGGGTCGACGCCGGGCCAGACCAAAACCAGGGGTGACCCGACCGACGTTCAAAGACGAGGCACTAGCGGGCGACGGTGGCGGTGCAGCTCAGCACCGGCACCGAGTTCGCCCCGGTGAAGCTGCCGAGGAAACCGAAGCTGGTGCTGGCACCGGTGCCGAGGGCACCGTTCCAGCCGGCGTCCCGCACCACGACCTGGGTGCCGGTCTGGGTGAACGAGCCGCCCCAGAGCTGGGTGAGCCGCTGCCCGTCGGCGTAGTTCCACGCCACCGACCAGGCACTGCTCGGTGACCCGGTGTTCCTGACGGTCACCTCGCCCTGGAAGCCGCCCGACCAGGAGGTGGTCACCTTGTACGTCGCCGTGCAGCCGCCGGCCGGGGCCGGCGTGGTCGGGGGCGGCGTCGTCGGCGGGGGCGTCGTCGGCGGCGGCGTGGTGGGCGCCGGAGTGGTCGGCGCGGGCGTGGTCGGCGCGGGCGTGGTCGGCGACGGGCTGGTCGTACCGCCGAGCCGGTCAGCTACGAGGATGCCCCGGCCGTTGGTGCCCAGGTAGACCCGGCCGTAGACCCGGGGGTCGCCGGTCAGCGCCTCGCCCGCGTTGCCGTACTGGTGCTTGTCGTCGTTGATCCGGACCCAGCTCACGCCGGCGTTGTCGGACCGGAACACGCCGTGCTGGCCGTCGACCGTGCCGAAGGTGAACAACGCCGGGTACGCCTGCCCGGGGGCCGCCTTGCCGAAGCCGACGTTCACCGCCGACGACACGTTGGCGAGCCTGGTGAAGGTGGCGCCGGAGTCGGTGGAGTGCCACAGGCCACCCTCGCCCGCCAGCCAGAGGTCGCCCTCCCTGCCGGGCACTGCCTTGAACTTCACGTTTCCCGTGGTCGGCAGGCCGGTCGCGGCCGACGCGGCGAAGCTGGCCCCGCCGGTGGCGCTCACGTAGAACCTGCCGCCGCCGAAGCCGTAGAACTTGTTCTTGTTGACCCGGTCGGACTCGACCACCGCGTTGGCCGGGATCCCGGTCGCCGGGGCCCACGAGGTGCCGAAGCCGACCGAGCGGACCACGGCCTGACCGGCGTCGCCGGGCGCCCAGACGAACTGGCTGCCGTCGGCGGACGCGGCCACCGTGCCGCCGCTGTTGATCCCGGACGGCTCGCCGCCCTGGAACCAGTTTCCCCCGCCGTCGGTGGAGAACGCGACGTGGCTGTCGCCCGGCCGGTCCGCGTCGGCGAAGTTGCCGGCCCGCACCAGCACCGACGGGTTGGTCTCGGCGTAGTCGAGGCTGGTGGTGCTGGTGAAGTTCGGCTGGGTGAACATCATCGGCGGCACGGCCGCGAGGTCGGTGTGCCGGAAGCCGCCGATGTCCCCGAGCGCGCTGACCAGCGGCGCCCCGGACGGCGGGCTGACCAGGTCGAGCACGGCGGTCTCCTCCAGCCCCTTGACCATCGGCTTGATGGTGAGCTGGCCGCCGGTGTCCCACCTGGTCAGGTCGGTGCTGCCGTAGATGGTCGCGCCGGTGCCGTACAGGAAGCGGTCGGAGTCGAACGGGTCGATCTCCACCGACTCGTTCATCCAGCCCAGCTTCGGGGTCTCCTCCGGCGGGGACGGGTTGCTGCCGAAGGTCAGCCACGGCACGGAGCTGACGTCCATCGTGTACTTCTTGGTCTTGTTCGGGTAGCTGCCCCAGTCCCAGATCCGGGTCCAGGTCGCGCCCCCGTCGGTGCTGCGCCAGAAGATGACGTCCGGCCACCAGGAGATCTGGGTGGCCACCATGAGGGTGTTCGGCTTCTGCCGGTCGATGGTCAGCCCGGAGTAGCCGAAGTACGCGTCGGCGCTGGACGACGGGATCGGGCTGATCCGCGTCCACGCGCCGGTGGCCCGGTTGAACTTCCACACGTCGCCCTTGGCCCCGTCGTACGGGCCGCCGGTGTCGCTGGTGGCGATGTAGAGGTAGCCCCCGACCGGGTCCACCACGCCCTTGTGGGCAAGGTACCCGGTGGGCTGGCCGGCGATCCGCTCCCAGGTCGTGCCGCCGTTGGTGCTGCGGTAGACCGGGTTCTCCTTGTCCGCCACGCCGACGTAGACGGTCTGGGTGGCAGTGCCGGCCGTGCCGGTGCTCTTGTCGAAGCTGACCCAGGTCAGGCCCTGGTTCTGGCTCTGGTAGCCGCTGCTGTCGTTCGGGTCGGCCCGGTAGTTGCCGACGTTGGGGAAGTTCGCCACCTTGGCCCAGGTCGCCCCGTAGTCGGTGCTGCGCCACAGGCCGTTGCCGCCCTCGGCGCCGTAGTACAGGATGCTGTTCCTGTTCGGGTCGACCGCCAGCCGCTCGCCCATCCCCCGGCCGGGCATGTTGCCGCCGTTCTTGAACGGCAGCGCGCTGACCTGCCAGGTGGCGCCCTTGTCCGCGGAGCGCAGGATCGCGCCGTTGTTCGGGTCCCAGTCGTTGGTGTACATGCCGACGGCCGCGTACACCCGGTTGGTCTGCACCGGGTCGGTGGCCAGGCTGACCACGCCGTTGTATCCCCACTTGCCGGCGTCGACCCAGTCGAGCAGCGGCGTCCAGGACTGGCTGGCCTGCTCCCAGCGGTACGCGCCGCCGATGTCGGTGCGGGCGTAGATCAGGTTCTTCTCGGTCTGGTTGAACACGATGCCGGGGACGAAGCCGCCGCCGTCGATCCGGACGTTCTTCCAGGAGTACGGCTCCGCCGCCGCGGCGGCGGCCGGGGCGGACGGGGCGACGGTGAACTGAACGGCCACGACTGCCGTGGCGGCGGCCAGCACGGTGGTGACCGCGCCGACGAGACCTCTCCGCATCTGCGGTTCCTCTCGGGATGCCCGTGGGGGTGGGGTACGAGCACGACGCGCCGGTCGACGTACGGCCGCGCCCTGGCGCGTCGAGGTGGGGGGAGCGGCCCAGGCTCCCCACCGGCATGCGTGGCTCCCGCTGCCGAGGAAGGAATTCACAGTAGCCTCTCCCCCGACCGGTTTGGAAGCGCTCCCAAAAAGTCGGTGGACCGGCATGGACCACGCCCCGCCCGGGCGGGGTCGCGGGACGCGGTGGGCGGCTCGGCCCGGGCCACCCACCGCGTCGGCGGCTCAGTCGAGGTGGTAGACGAGCCCGTCGCCGACGGTCTCCCGCCGGATGCCCAGCCCGTCCACCGGCCGGGCCGCCGCGTCGGCCCACGGCGTGCCGGCCGCGTACGCCGGCAGCAGCACCACCGTGCGCACCCCGAGCCCTCGCAGGTACGCCACCGACGCCGCGTCGGGGAAGCCCCCGCTCGCCGCCCGGATCTGCTGCTGACCGGCCGGGGTGAACGAGGCCAGCCCGTTGACCACCTTCGGGAAGCCGTCGGTGGACCAGAGCATCACGTGGAACTCCCGGATGCCGTCGCTGGGTAGCACCAACGCCGGCCCGCGCAGCCCGTGCAGCGCCGCCGGCTGCACCGGGGCGGGCACGTGCGGGGTGCGGTTGACCCCCTCGGCGAGCACCAGCAGCATCGGGAGCACCAGCGCCGCCTGCCCCCAGCGCCGCCACCGGCCGCCGGGCGACCCCGGCTCCGGATCCGGCTCGCGGACGGTCAGCGCCCCGGCGGCGAGGACGCCCAGCAGCAGCGTCGTCCAGAGCACCAGCCGGCCCGGGGTGCGCACGCCGTCCCAGCCGGGCACGTGCTCCACCAGGGTGACGTAGCCGGGGTCGCCGTCGCCGAACAGCGTGGTGCCGGCGGCCAGCGCCGCGCTGAACAGCACCCCGGCGGCCAGCGCCAGCCGGTGCCGCAACCGCCACGCCGAGACGAACAGCCCGGCGAAGGCGAGCCCGATCAGCACCATCCCGGGCAGCAGGGTCATCTCCCCGGCGAAGCTCAGGGTGGCCCGGGCGGCCATGTGGCGCTCCCCCCACAGCCAGGACTCCGGCGGCGCGGTGAGGAAGCCGCGCAACGGCGGGGAGAACATCGCGATCTGTTCGACCGTACGGCGGCCGGAGGGGTGCCGGGCCACCACCTCGAAGTAGGGCGCGGCCATCAGCAGGGTCACCCCGGCGAAGAAGGCGCCGCCGGCCAGGTCCGCCACCAGCAGCCGGCGCGGAAACGCCGGCCGCGCCCGCCGCCACCACGACCAGCCGTACCCGACGGCCGCGCCGAGGCAGAGCAGCCCCAGCGCGTACGCGAAGGGCAAGCCGATGCCGAAGCCGAGGCTGACCTGCCAGGCGGCGACCAGCCAGCCGGCCCCCGCCCAGCCCGGCCGGGCCCGGTCCGGCCGGTACCCGTGCCGCAGCGACCAGCCGTGCCCCCGGGCGAGCATGGCCAGCGCCAGCGCGATCCCGCCGATGCTGAGCACGTGCAGGTGCCCGGCCTGGGCCAGCTTCCACGGCGCGTACGCGAAGGACGCCCCGGCCACCGCGGCGCCCGCCCAGCCCGCGCCGAGCTGCCGGGACAGCGCATACGCCCCGACGAAGGCCAGCGCGTGCACCAGCATGTACAGCAGGTTGTAGCGGACCACGGCGGCGACCGGTCCGTGCCCGATCATCCCGAACGGGGCGTAGCCGAGCAGTGTGTCGGAGTACGCGTAGGTGTACGGCTCCGGCCAGAACGTGTTCGAGTGCCAGACGTGCACCGGGTCGGTGAGCAGGGCGTGCCCGCCCCAGGCGACCTGCCACGCCTGGAGCGTCGGGTCGCCGGTGTCCTGCGGGATGGTGCCGGCCAGGTCGCGCAGCGTCGGCCAGGTCAGCAGGGCGGCGAGCAGCAGCGAGCCGAGCACCGCGAGGGTCCACTCGTGCCGGGCCAGCAGGCCCAGCCGGACGGCCGCCGACCGGCCCCGCCCGGGGCCCCACCACTTCGGGGCGGCGACCGGAGCCGCCGCGCGAACCTCACCCATCGCTTACTCCCCGCCGCCGACAGTCACGCCGCCCACAGATGGTGCCGGACCCGACCGGTCCTTGTCGACGCCCGGCCGCCTCCCGCCGCCCCGGGGCGGCCGTGCGCGACCCCCCTCACCCGACCGGGGTGGGTCCGGTTCACCCGCTCCGGCGGCAGGATCGGCCCCGGCGGGCCCACGCGCGCGCCGCCGACCGTTCGTCGACATTCGGGAGGATGCAGCGATGGCCACCGCGACGACCACCCGCACCGACCAGGACATCCAGTCCGACGTGCTGGACGAGCTGACCTGGGAGCCGCGGGTCCAGCCGCACGAGATCGGCGTGACCGTCACCGGGGGCGTGGTCACCCTGACCGGCTGGGTGGACAGCTACGCGAAGAAGTGGGTGGCGGAACGCGCCGCCCACCGGGTCGCCCGGGTCCGGGCGGTCGCCAACGACCTCACCGTCCGGCTGCCCGGCTCGGCGGAGCGCACCGACGCCGAGCTGGCCACGGCCGTCGGGCGGGCGCTGGAGTGGGACGCGTTCGTGCCGGTCGAGCGGATGGAGGTCACCGTCGCCGACGGGTGGGTCACCCTGCACGGCGAGGTGGAGTGGGAGTACCAGCGCCGGGCCACCGAACGCGTCGTCGGCCGGCTGACCGGCGTACGCGGGTTGAGCAACGGGGTCACCGTGCGGCCGGCGGTCCGGCCGGACACCGGCGACCTCGCCGAACGGATCGTCGACGCGCTGACCCGCGCCGCGGCGGTCGACGGCGAGCAGATCACCGTGCGGGTGCACGGCGACGCCGTGCTGCTGGAGGGCACGGTGCACTCGGTGCCGGAACGCGAGGCGGTGGAGCGGACGGTCTGGTCGGCGCCCGGCGTCCACGAGGTGCGCAACCGCCTCACGGTGGTGGCCGGATGACCACGCCGTTGCAGGTCACCGCCCGGCTTCGGGTGCCGGTGACCGGGACCGACCACGCCCGGGGGCCGGCGGACGCCCCGGTGACCCTCGTCGAGTACGGCGACTTCCAGTGCGGGCACTGCGGCGCGGTGCACTCGAACCTCGCCGAGCTGCTGCGCCAGCGGGCCGACGTGGTCCGGCTGGTCTACCGGCACTTCCCGATCGCCAACGTCCATCCGTACGCCGAGAGCGCCGCCGAGGTCGCCGAGGCTGCCGGGCGACGGGACCGGTTCTGGGAGATGCACGACTGGCTGTACGAGCACCAGGACCAGCTCGACCCGGTGCACCTGGGGCTCGGGGTGGCGCAGCTCGGCCTGCCCGCCGACGAGGTGGGCGGCGAGCTGGAGCGGCACGCCCACGCCGACCGGGTCCGGCGGGACTTCGTCGGGGGCATCCGCAGCGGGGTGAACGGCACCCCGACGCTGTTCCTCAACGACGTCCGGTACGAGGGCGGGCACGCCCTGCCCGAGCTGCTCGCCGCCGTGGACCAGGCCGCCACCGCCTGACCGGGACCTGCCGTGGCTTCGGGCGGTGCCGCTTGCCGGTCCCCCGTGGTGGGCGGCCCCGGGCCCGGTCAGGGCCTTGCCGGCGCCAGGTGGGTGCGTTCCCCGTCGTGGTCGAGGATGCACAGGATCTCGGCCGCACCGCCGTGTGCGCCGAACGCGTGCGGCACCATCGTGGAGAACTCCGCCGCCTGACCGGCCTCGACCAGGATGGTCCGCTCGCCGAGGCGCAGCACCACCGTGCCGGAGAGCACGGTGAACCAGTCCCGGCCCGGATGCACCCGCCCCTCGTCGGGGACCGCACGGGTGATCCGCATCTTGGCGACCGTCACGCCGTGCGGTGCGCCCTCGCGGGACAGCAGCCAGGTGGTGACGCCGCCTGCCTCGTCGCGGTGGGGGCGGATCACCACGTCGTCGTCGGCGCCCGACTCCACCAGTTGGTCGAGCGTGGTGCCCAGCGCCCGGGCGATCGGCGTCAACTGGTCCAGGGCGATCCGCCGGTGGCCGGTCTCGATCCGGCTCAGCGTCGACGGGCTCAGAAAGCAGCGAGCTGCCAGGTCGTCGAGCGACCAGCCGCGCGCCACCCGCAGCCCCCGGATCCGCTGCCGAACCAGGGCGTCCAACTCACTGTCTTGCGTCATACGCAAGACTCTATGCCATCCCAGCAATGGGCGGGTACGGTCGTCGGCATGGCACATTCTCACCTGGGCGAAATGCTCGACCTCGACGCCGACGTTCTGCACGAGTTCCACCGCGAGGTGATCGCCTGGGCCGGCTCGCTGGTCCCCGACCGGCCACGCATCATCGACGTGGGCGCCGGCACGGGCACCGGCGCCCTCGCGTTGGCCCGACACCTGCCGGACGCCGAGGTCGTCGCGGTGGACCTCTCCGACGAGATGCTCGAACACCTCCGGCACAAGGCCCGGGCGTCCGGCGTCGCGGACCGGGTCCGCACCGTGCAGGCCGACCTGGACCAGCCGTGGCCGGACCTCGGGCCCGCAGACCTGGTGTGGGCGTCGGCCTCCCTGCACCACATGGCCGATCCCGTCCGTACCCTCGCCCAGGCCCTCGCGGCGCTGCGCCCCGGCGGCATCCTCGTGGCCACCGAGCTGGACTCGCTCCCCCGGTTCCTGCCCGACGACGCCGGTGCCGCGCTGGAGGAACGCGGCAACGCCGGCATGGCCGAGATCCGCGCCGAGGCGGGAATGCACATGGGCCAGGACTGGACGGCCCACCTCACGGCGGCCGGCTTCACCGTCGAGGCGCAGCGGCACTTCGACATCGCCCTGCGAGCACCCCTGCCCCCGGCCACCGGCCGCTACGCGCAGCTCTGCCTGGAGCGCTTGCGGCACGGTCTCGACGGGCGGCTCAGTGCCGACGACCTGGCGGCCCTCGACACGCTCGCGGCCGGCGTCCTCGACCGCGACGACCTCACCGTCCGGGCGACCCGGACGGTATGGCTGGCCCGGCGTCCGTAGCAACCCGCAGCACCTGATCTGAGCCTCGCGGGGCCCACGACGCCGGGCCCGCGAGGCTCAGATCAGGTGCAGCTCCCGGGCCCGGCGGACGGCCTCCCGGCGGCGGGTGGCGTCCAGCTTGCGGTAGATGTTGCGCACGTGCGTCTTGACCGTGTTGACCGACAGCGACAGCTCGCCGGCGATTTCCACGTTGGACAGGATGCTCTGCAGGTACCGCAGGATGGTCAGCTCCCGCTCGGTGAGCGGCTCCTCCAGCGCCCGCCCCGACGCCGGGTCCGGCCGATCGGTCGGCTCCTGGGCGCGGACCAGGTCGCTGACCGTCGGCCAGTGCGCCGTACCGGAGTCCAGGTGCGCGGCGAGCAGGTCCCGCACCCCCGGCTCGGCCCGGGTGAAGACCCGCCGGTACCCGTCCGCTTCGGCCAGTTCCAGCGCCCGTTCCAGCAGCCGCCCGGCCCGCCGCTCGTCGCCGGCCCGCCGGGCCAGCAGCGCGTCGAGCACCCCCGCGTCGAGGCGTACGGGCAGCGGCCAGGCGGCGGCGTCAAGGCCGTCCCAGTCCGGCAGGGCGTACCCGGCGGCCCGCGCGTCCCCGGCGCGCAGCTCGATGCGGGCCAGCGCCACCGCCACCGCCGGCGCGGGCCCGTCAGACTGGCACAGCCCGTCGGCGAACAACTCCCGGGCGGTTCCCAGGTCCCCGTGGGCGGCCCGCAGCTCCGCCTCGGCGGCCAGCAGCCAGCCAGCGAGCTCCCGCGCCCCGGCCGCCCTTTCCCCCGCCCCGCCGAGGCGGTCCCGCGCCGCCGCGAGCAGACGCAGGCCGGCGGCCGGGTCGCCCCGGTCGTTCAGCAGCTCCGCCCGGCACAGCGCGGCGAGCGCCGCGACCGGCGGCTCCCCGGCGTCACCGGACTCGCGGGGGCCGCCAGGGGCGCCGAGGGCACCCGGGGCGTCGCCGCCGGTGGCCGGGGCGGCCAGCGCCAGGTGCGCCGCCGCCTCGTCGGGCAGGTCCCGGTGCAGCGCCACGAGGGCCAGCGCCAGGTGGCCGTGGGCGCAGTCGACCCGGCAGGACCAGCCCTGGCAGGCCGGCAGGGCCAACGCCTCCCGGGCCGTCCGCTCGGCCGCCCGCAGCTCGCCGAGGGCCGCGTGCAGCAGAGCCGACCGGCTCGCGCAGAGCAGTTCGGTGCGGGGTCGGCCGCCCTCCCGGGCCGCCGCCAGCGCCGGCCCGAACTCGGCCGCCGCGCCGCGCAGGTCGCCCTCGGCGAGCGCGGCCAGGCCGAGCGCCGCGCCGGCCGCCGCCCGCACGTCGGCGTCGTCGGCCGCGCCGGTGCGCGGATCGTCCGCCGACCCACCGGGGGTACGCGTGGCGAGCAGCCGGTGCGCCGCCCGGCGTACCTCGTCGTGGTCGCCGGCCAGCCGGGCCAGGGTGACCTCCAGCGCGGTGGCCAGCCGGCGGAACCGGTCCCGGCGCGGCACGGGCAGCGACCGGGCGTGAGCGGTGGCCCGGTGGAGCTGCGCGGCGGCGGCGGCCGGATCGCCGGCGTGGGCCCGCTCGGCGGCGGCGGCGAGCCCCAGCTCCGGGTCCCGCCGGACCGCCTCCTCCGGCGGCGCGGCCGGCGGCGGCCCATCCGCGCCCTCGCGGTCGTACGGGATCAGCTCCGGCCAGCGGGTGACCAGCAGTTCGGTCGCCCGGTCCCAGTGGCCGGCGGCGAGGTCGTGCCGCAGCGCCTCGGCGGGGCGCCCGTGCCCGGCGTACCAACCGGCCGCCCGCAGGTGCAGGTCGCGCAGCTCCTCGGCGGGCAGCCCGGCCAGCTCGGCCCGGAGCAGGTCGGCCAGCAGCGGATGGCAGCGGTACCAGGGCGGCCGGTTGTCGTCGCGACGCACGAATCCCCCGGTCGCGGCCAGCGCGGCGAGCACCGGCTCGGCGCCGGGGCGGCCGGTCAGCGCGTCGACCAGGTCGGCGCGGAACGCGTCGGCCACCGCGCCCCGGCGCAGGCAGTCCCGGGCCGCCCCGTCGAGCGGGTCGAGCACCTCCTCGCGCAGGTAGCCGGCGACGTCCGGCTGGTCCCCGCCGAACTGCTCCAGCCAGCGCACCGGGTCCGGCCGGTCCCGCACGGCCAGCGCGGCGAGCCGCAGCCCGGCCGCCCAGCCGGCGGTGCGCTCCCGCAGCCGGGGCACCACCGCCGCCGGCAGGTACACGCCGTGCGCGGTGAGCAGGTCCGCCACCTCGTCGTCGGTGAAGGCCAGCTCGTCGGGGCCGACGGTGGTCAGTTCCCCGGCCAGACGCAGTCGGTGCAGGCCCGGCGGCAGGTCGGTGCGCGCCCCGACCAGCAGGCGCAGCCGCTGTCCCGCGTGGCGGAGCAGGAACTCCAGCCCGGTCAGCGCCGCCGGGTCGGCGATCCGGTGCAGGTCGTCCAGGACGAGCAGCACCGGGCTCTCCCGGGCGGCGAGCGTGGCGGCCAGTAGTTCGAGCTGGTCCGGGCGGGGCGGCGCGTCGGCCGGGGGCGGAGCGGGCGGGGGCGGCTGAGCCGGGTCGGGCCGCCGGTCGGTGACGCCGCGCAGCGCCGCCGCCAGGTACGACCAGAGCCGCGCGCCCGTGTCGCCAGCCTCGACCGTCACCCACGCCGGGGCCGGCTCGACCGTACGGGCCCAGGAGCCGAGCAGGGTGGTCTTTCCCCAGCCGGCCGGGCCGGAGACCAGGGTGACCGGGCCGGCCGTGCCCTCGTCCAGCAGGCGCAGCAGCCGGGGCCGGACCAGCACCGGCCCGGCCAGCGGGGCAGGGGCCAGCCGGGACGCCAACAGCGGCGGCGGTCCGCCCGCCCCGGCGCTCCCGGCGGCGGGGCCAGGGACCGCGTCCCCGTCGTGGACCCCCGGCCCGGCGCTCGTGGCGGCCACGACCGTGGCATCCCCGTCGTGCTGCGGCATCCGGCCCCACCCCCCACGGACGCGTCCACTTCCCCAGGTCGTGCGGCGGGCGGTTACCCGGCCCCGGCCGGTTCACCCCTTCGGGGGGAACCCGCTTCACCCGGCCGGCGGCCACCGTGGGGGCCGGCTGCGGGTTGACCGGTGCCCGCCGCCGGACGAGGAGCCGCCGACGATGAGGGGTGGGTGGGACGGATGGGACGCGGGACGCGGGGGGCGCGGGCGGTGGCCCGTACCGCCGGGGCGGTGACGGCCGGCGCGGTGGCCGCGGTGACGGCGGCGCGTGCGCTGCGCGGACCCGGGCGGGCGGACCGGTCCCGCCCGGCGGGCGGCGGCGGCCGGGAGGACCGCTGGCAGGTGGTGACCGTCGACCGGCCGCCGGAACGGGTGCTGCCGGGCGGGCGACGACCCGAACCGCTGCGCCGCCTCGGCGACGGGGTGGAGGTGACGCTGCGCCCGGCACCCGGCGGGCGGGGCACCGAACTGGCCGCCCGGTCGGCCGGCGGCGGCCCGCTCACCGGGCCGGCCGCCCATCTGGTCGGGGACGACCCCGGGCTGCTGATCCGGGAGACCCTGCGGCAGGTCAAGCAACTCGCCGAAACCGGTGAGCTGCTTCGTTCGGACCGCTCTCCGCTGGACGGGCCGGCGGGCCACCTCTCGGACGGACCGTTCGAGGGCCCGCTCGACGGGTCGGCGCGCGGATGAGGGCGCTCTGCTGGCTCGGCGCGGACGGCCTCGGGATGCGCGAGGTACCCGACCCGGAGCTGCGCAACTCCGCCGACGCGATCGTCCGGGTGCGGCGCAGCGCCACCTGCGGGGCGGACCTGCCGCTGCTCGGCGGCCGGGGGCCGAGCCTCGCCGTCGGCGACGTGCTCGGGCACGAGTTCCTCGGCGACGTGGTCGAGGTGGGCCCCGGGGTGCGCCGGCACCGGGTCGGCGACCGGGTGGTGGTCTGCGCCGTCGTGGCCTGCGGGAGCTGCTGGTACTGCCGGCAGGGCCGCTACGCCTGCTGCGACAACGGCAGCACCGGGACGGCCGTGGCCGAGCAGGCGTGGGGGCAGCCCACCGGCGGCTGCTACGGCCAGCCCCGCTCGGCCGGGGGCTTCGCCGGCAGCCACGCCGAGTACGTCCGGGTGCCGTACGCCGACGTCGGGGCGTTCGCCGTGCCCGACCCGGTGGACGACGACCGGGCGGTCTTCGCGTCCGACGCGGTGCCGACCGGCTGGCTCGGCGCCGAGTTGGGCGAGGTGCGCCCCGGCGACGTGGTGGCGGTCTGGGGGGCCGGGGCCGTGGGCCAGATGACCGCGCAGGCCGCCCTGTTGCGCGGCGCGGCCCGGGTGGTGGTGATCGACCGGTACCCCGACCGGCTGCGGTCGGCCGAGCGGCACGTCGGCGCGGAGACCCTCGACTACCGGGCCACCGACGTCGCGGCCGAGTTGCGCGAGCGCAGCGGCGGACGGGGCCCGGACGTCTGCGTGGAGGCGGTCGGAATGGCCTGGGACGGCACCGGACCCCGGTCGCTGGCCGACCTGTTCGCCACCGCCGGGCGGGCCGGTGCGGTCCCGGACCGACCGATCGCGGTCCGCGAGGCGGTGCACGCCTGCCGCAAGGGCGGCACGGTCGTCGTGCTCGGCACGTTCACGGGGTTCGTCGACACGTTTCCGCTCGGCGCGGTGATGCACAAGGGGCTGACCGTGCGCAGCTCCCGGCAGCACGGGCAGCGGTGGATCCCGATGCTGCTGGACCGGATGGCCCGTGGCGAGATCGACACCGGCCACCTGGCCACCCACCGCCTTCCCCTGGAGCAGGGCGCGCACGGCTACGACCTGTTCCGCGAGCGCGCCGACGGCTGCCTGCGCGCGGTCTTCACGCCCTGAGCCGTTCCGTGAGCCGTCCCCGGGAGCCGGGCGGTCCTGAGGGCCGTCCTCGGGAGCCGGGCGGTCCTGAGGGCCGTCCTCCGGGCCGGGCGGGGTGTCGGCCCGGGTGGGACACTCGCAGGATGTGTGAGGACCGGGCGTACGACGTCGTTCTGTTCGGGGCCACCGGGTTCACCGGGGGGCTCACCGCCGAGTACCTCGCCCGGCACGCGCCGGACGGGCTGCGCTGGGCGCTCGCCGGGCGCAACCCGGCGAAGCTGGCGGCCGTCCGGGACCGGCTGGCCGGCATCGACCCGGCGCTGGCCGGGCTGCCGCTGCTCACCGCCGACGTCACCGACCCCGAGTCGCTGCGCCGGGTCGCCGGCAGCGCCCGGGTGGTGGCCAGCACGGTCGGGCCGTACGTGCACCACGGCGAGCCGCTGGTCGCCGCGTGCGCCGCGGCCGGCACCGACTACCTCGACATCACCGGCGAGCCGGAGTTCGTCGACACGATGTACCTGCGCCACCACGCCGAGGCGGTGCGCACCGGGGCCCGGCTGGTGCACGCCTGCGGCTTCGACTCCGTCCCGCACGACCTGGGCGTCTGGTTCACCGTCAAGCAACTCCCGGCGGACGCCCCGATCACCGTGGACGGGTTCGTCCGGGCCGGCGGGAGATTCTCCGCCGGGACGTACCACTCGGCGCTGACCGCGTTCTCACGTACCGCCGAGGCGAGCCGGGCGGCGCGGGAGCGCCGGGCCGTCGAGCCCCGGCCGGAGGGCCGCCGGGTCCGGGCGACGCCCGGGAAGGTGGGCCGGTCGAAGGAGCTGGGCACCTGGGCCGTGCCGCTGCCGACCATCGACCCGCAGGTGGTCCGCCGGTCGGCGGCGGCCCGCCCGGAGTACGGCCCGGACTTCCGCTACCGGCACTTCGCCGCCGTGAAGCGGCTGCCGACGATCGTGCTCGGCGCGGCCGGGCTGGGCGGCCTCGTCGGGCTGGTCAAGCTTCCGCCGACCCGGCGCTGGCTGCTCGGCCGGCTCGCCTCCGGGCAGGGGCCGAGCCCGCAGCAGCGGGCGAAGTCCTGGTTCCGGGTGCGGTTCCTCGGCTCGGGCGGCGGCCGGCAGGTGCTCACCGAGGTCTCCGGCGGCGACCCCGGGTACGACGAGACCGCGAAGATGCTCGGCGAGTCCGCGCTCTGCCTGGCCCTGGACAAGGGACTGCCGGCCACCTCCGGCCAGGTGACCCCGGTGACCGCGATGGGCGACGCCCTGCTGGACCGGTTGACGCGGGCGGGAATGACGTTCCGGGTCCTGGACGCGCCCCGCTGAACGTCAGCCCGGCTCGTCGCCGGGCGGCGGGTTGTACGTGTGGGCCCGCTGCTGGCCGGAGAGGGCACCGATGGCGTCCATGATCTGGTCGGTCACCCGGCGCCGGGCCGGGGCGGAGCCGGCGTTCCCCCGGTGTGCGGGGAACTCCAGCACCGGGCCGAACCGGACCGCCGGCCGGGCGGCGCCAGGTAGCAGGGCCGCCGCCGACCCCAGCCGGGCCGTGCCGACCACCGCCACCGGCACCACGGGGGCACCGGAGGCCATCGCCAGCCAGGCCACCCCGGTGCGACCCCGGTGCAGCCGGCCGTCCCGCGAGCGGGTGCCCTCCGGGTAGATGCCGAAGGCGCCGCCTGCCTCCAGCAGCGCGAGGGCGGCATCGAGCGAGGACTGGAACTCGCGGTTGACGCCCCGCCGCACGGGAATGGCCCCGAGGCCCGCGAAGAACTGGCGGCGCAGCAGCCCGCCGGCACCGTGGCCCTCGAAGTACTCCGCCTTGGCCAGGAACGACACCGGGCGGGGCGCGCTCAGGGGGATGAGCACACTGTCCTGGAAGGACAGGTGGTTGCTGGCCAGGATGACCGGACCGGTGGCGGGCACGTGCGAAGCCCCGTCGATGCGGGGGTGCCAGGCCAGCCGCATCAGCGGTCGCAGCACGGTGCGGACGGTGGCGGCGGCTCGGGGCAAGGAACTCTCCTGGAGTGAGTGGTCCCTCGCACTATAGCGACCGAACGTTCGGACGTTATCGCCTGCGCGCGTCGCTACACTCTCCCGATGAGTCCCCGTTCGTCCCTTGCCGACGCCGCCCGCACGCGCGCCGCCATCCTGGCGCACGGCGCCGCGGTCGCCTCGGTCGAGGGCCTCGCCGGGCTGACCATCGGCCGGCTCGCCGCCGACCTCGGCATGAGCAAGTCCGGGCTGCTCGGCCCGTTCGGCAACAAGGAGACCCTGCAACTCCAGGTGGTCGAGGCCGCCGCCGACGTGTTCTGGCGGGAGATCTGGGACCCGGTCGCGGACCGGCCGGCCGGGCTGCCGAGACTGGCCGCCGTCTGCGGCAGTTGGGTACGCCACCTCGCCCGGCCCGTCTTCCCCGGCGGGTGCTTCTTCATCGCCGCCGCCAGCGAGTTCGACGACCGGCCGGGCCCGGTCCGCGACCTCGTCCTCGGGTACGCCGACCGCTGGCACCGCGAGCTGCGCGGGCAGGCCCTGCGGGCCGTCGCCGACGGGGACCTGCCCGCCGGCACCGACCCGGAGCAGTTGGTCTTCGAGCTGACCGGGCTGGCGCTGGCCCTACACCAGGCGCTACGGCTGCGCCAGGACGCGGGCGCGGTGCCGCGCGCCTGTCAGGGCATGGGGCGGCTGCTCGGCGTTCCCGTCCGGCCCCTGGCTTGACCCTCGACCAGGTTGAGGCAACAGGATCCTCGGTGTGGAGAGCGAACTGCGCAGCATCGGCGAGCTGGCCCGGGCCAGCGGGCTGACGATCAGCGCCCTGCGGTTCTACGACCGCTCCGGGGTGCTGGTGCCGGCCCTGGTCGACCCGGTGACCGGCTACCGCTGGTACGCCGACGACCAGGTTGCCCCGGCCCGCCTGGTGGCGGGGCTGCGCCGGGTCGGGATGCCGCTGGCGGAGATCGCCGCCGCCGTGCGGCACCGCGCCGAGCCGGCCGTGCTGGGCCGACTGCTCGACGGGCACCTGCGCCGGCTGGAGGACGGCCTCGCCGACGCCCGCCGCGAGCTCTCCCGGGTCCGTGCCCTGATCGATCCCGAGGAGAATCCGATGACCACCACCGTATTTGCCCTGTCCCGCGTCGACCTCGCCGCCGCGATCGACGCCGTCCGCTTCGCCGTCGGCGCCGACCCCGAGCTGCCGGTGCTGTCGGCGGTCCTGTTCGAGGCGGACAACGACGGCGTACGCCTCGTCGCCACCGACCGGTACCGGCTGGCGGTGTCCCGGGTACCCGGCCGGGTCGACGGGCCCGGAGCGCGGGCGCTCGCCCCGGTGGCCCTCGTGGACCGGATCCGCGCGCTGCTCGACACCGACGCCCCCGAGGCGCTGCTGCGGCTGGACGGGGCGAGCGTCTCCGTCGCCGTCGCCGACGACGAGGTCTCCGACACGGTCCTGCCGTACGACTGCCCGGACTACGGGCGGCTGTTGCGCGGGCGCGGCACGGACGCGCCCGCGTACCGGATCGAGGTGGAGGTGCCGGCGCTGCGCGCGGCGCTCGCGGGCGCGAAGCCGGCCCTGGTCCGACACGAGGGCGTCGACGTACCGGTGACGGTGCTGGGCCTGGACGACGCGGGCGGGCTCCGGGTCCTCGACGGCGGGGCGCCCGCCGACCCGGGCGCGGTGCGGGTCGGGGTCAACGGGCGGTACCTGCTCGACGCCCTCGACGCGGGCGACCGGGGCCAGCTCGTGCTGGAGCTGGACGGCCCGATCACCCCGCTGGCCGTGCGCCGCCCCGACGACGCCGACGCGTTCTCGATCCTGATGCCGATCCGCCTGTGACCGCCTGGGCACCGATCCGCCTGACCGCCGCCCTGACACCGACCCGCCTGGCCGGCATGGTGCCGATCCGCCTGGCCGCACGGGTGCCGATCCGCCGGTGACCGCCCGGCCGGGGCCGTCGACCCGCGCGGCCCCGGCGGGCGGTCACAGGGCCGGGCCGGTGGTACGGGGCGGCGACGGTAACATCTGTGGGTTCCACCTGACCCCCGGACGGAGGCGTACGGAGCAGCATGCTCGACATGGAGTTGATCCGGAAGGATCGCGAGGCGGTGGCGACCGCGCTGGCGAAGCGACTGGATCCCGCCGAGGTCAACCGGGCGCTGGACGAGATCCAGCGGCTCGACCAGGAACGTCGCGCCCTCATCACGGAGATCGACGCCGAGCGGCAGCGCCGCAAGGCGGACGCCCGGGCGTACGCGGCGGCGAAGCGGGCCGGCAGCGCGCCGGAGGTCTCCGCGCCGGAGGCGGAGCGCAAGCAGCTCGCCGAGCTGGAGTCCCAGCTCGACGAGGTGCAGTCCCGGCTGCGCGACCAGATGAGCGAGCTGCCCAACCTGCCCGCCGACGACGTGGTCGCCGGCGGCAAGGAGGCCAACCGGGTCGTCAAGACCTTCGGCGAGCCGCCGGCCATCGAGAAGGTCCGCGACCACGTCGAGCTGTCCCGGTCGCTGGGCCTGGTCGACTACGAGCGGGGCGTCAAGCTCGGCGGCTCCGGCTTCTGGATCTACACCGGTCAGGGCGCGCGGCTGGAGTGGGCGCTGATCAACTGGTTCATCGACCGGCACGTCGCGGCGGGGTACGAGTTCCTCCTCCCGCCGCACCTGCTGCTGGACAGCGTCGGGTTCGCGGCCGGGCAGTTCCCCAAGTTCTACGACGACGTCTACCACCTGGACCGGGAGTCCGCCCCGCGCGGGCAGTTCCTGCTGCCCACGGCGGAGACGGCGCTGCTGGGAACGTATCAGGACGAGATCCTGGACACGACGAAGCTGCCGCTGAAGACGTTCGCGTACACCCCCTGTTACCGGCGTGAGTCGGCCGGGTCGCACTCGGACGAGCGGGGCACCGTGCGGGGCCACCAGTTCAACAAGGTGGAGATCTTCCAGTTCACCCTGCCGGAGCAGGCGGACGCGGCGCTGGAGGAGATGCTCGCCCACGCGGAGAGCCTGGTGGAGGGGCTGGGCCTGCACTACCAGCGCAGCCTGCTGTCGGCCGGCGACGCCAGCGCGGGGATGAAGAAGACCCTCGACATCGAGGTGTGGATGCCGAGCACCGGGAAGTACAAGGAGGTGTCGTCGGTCTCCTGGGCCGGCGACTACCAGGCCCGTCGGGCGGCGATCCGGTACCGGGAGCCGGGCGGCAAGCAGACCCGGTTCGTGCACACCCTCAACGGTTCGGCGCTGGCCACCAGCCGGCTGTTCCCGGCGATCCTGGAGCAGTTCCAGCAGCCCGACGGCTCGGTGCTGGTGCCAGAGGTGCTCCGCGACCGGGTGGGCACCGACCGCCTGACGCCCCTCCGCTGACCACGGCGACAGAGGGCGGGGGCCGAGTGGCCCCCGCCCTCTGTCGCCGGCACCCGGGCCGGGCGGGCCACCCCGGCCCCCGCCCTCGTCGATTTTGGACTTTGGGCCCACCATAAGGGCGTGATGGGGCATTTGTCGGGGCCGCAACTGCAAGATCGCGAGGCTCAGGAGTGCGTGGGCCGGCCGGCCAGGGCGGTGACTGCGTGGGCACGTCAACCGGGTCGGTCCGGCGGCGCTATGAGCCGGCGGAGGCTTGCGAGACCGCGCCTTCCTTCGGGAGCAGGCGGCGGGAGGGGCGGGAGAGGCCGGCGCTGTGACGCCCCGGCTTCCGACCAGTCCAGCGAGGCTCGCTACTCGGCCCTGACCAGCCGCAGGCCAATTCCGCTCCCCGATCGAGCACGGAGCGTCGGGCCAACGCCCTACACAATGACGCATGTCCATGCATTGACAGCCCTCGCAACACGCTTTAATCTCTCCGCAAATTTCAGCTCGGCTTGCAATATTGCGTCAGTCGAGCCCTCACCCGCCGCAGCATCACCACGGTTCCCCCCGACCCCCGTCAGGAGTTCCGATGCATCGACGTAGCCGCCGCCCGGCGGTCCTCGCCCTCGGCGTGATCGCCAGCCTGCTCGTCCCAACCGTTGTGGCGGCACCCCCGGCCGCCGCGGCCCCGTCCGGCGGCAAGAAGGTCATCGCCAACCTGTTCGAATGGAACTGGCCCTCGGTGGCCAGCGAGTGCACGAGCGTCCTCGGCCCGAAGGGGTACGGCTACGTCCAGGTCTCCCCGCCCCAGGAGCACGTCCGGGGCAACCAGTGGTGGGTGGCGTACCAGCCGGTCAGCTACCGCATCGAGTCCCGCAAGGGCACCCGGGCGCAGTTCCAGTCCATGGTGAACGCCTGCCACACGGCCGGGGTGAAGGTGATCGTGGACGCCGTCGTCAACCACATGTCCGGCCAGGACGCCGGCGGCACCGGCTGGGCCGGCTCGTCGTACGGCCACTACGACTACCCGGGGATCTACCAGACGCAGGACTTCCACCACTGCGGGCGCAACGGCGGCGACGACATCGCCAACTACAACGACCGGTACGAGGTGCAGAACTGCGAGCTGGTCAACCTCTCGGACCTGAAGACCGAGTCGGACTACGTCCGGTCGAAGATCGCCGGATACCTCAACGACCTGCTCTCCCTCGGCGTGGACGGGTTCCGGCTGAACGCCAGCAAGCACATGCCGGCCGCCGACATCGCCGCCATCAAGGGCAAGCTGTCCCGGTCGGCGTACCTGGTGCAGGAGGTCATCCACGGCGCGGGTGAGCCGATCCAGCCGCCGGAGTACACCGGCAACGGCGACGTGCACGAGTTCCGCTACGGCAAGGATCTCGCCCGGGTGTTCCGCAGCGAGAAGCTGGCGTACCTGAAGAACTTCGGCGAGGGGTGGGGCCACCTGCCCAGCGGCTCGGCGGCGGTCTTCGTGGACAACCACGACACCCAGCGCGAGGGTGGCGTGCTGACCTACCGCGACGGCGGGATCTACGCGCTGGCCAACGCCTTCATGCTGGCCTGGCCGTACGGCTCGCCGACGGTGATGTCCAGTTACACCTTCAGCAACCGGGAGGCCGGCCCGCCCTCGGACGGCGGCAACAAGACCTTGAACACCACCTGCTACTCCGGCTGGGAGTGCGAGCACCGCTGGCGGGTGGTGGCCAACATGGTCGCGTTCAACAACGCCGTCCAGGGCGCGGGCGTCGCCAACTGGTACGACAACGGCAACAACCACATCGCGTTCAGCCGCAGCGGCAAGGGCTACCTGACGGTCAACGATGAGGACGGCGCGGTCAACGGGCGCTCCTACCACGCCGGGCTGCCCGCCGGCCGGTACTGCGACGTCATCCACGGCGACTTCTCGGGCGGGGCGTGCAGCGGCCCGGTGATCACCGTGGACGCGAGTGGCTGGTTCGCCGCGAACGTCCCGGCCCACGACGCGGTCGCCATCCACGTCGACGCCAAGCTGAGCTGAACTGAGCGGAAGAGGGCCCTCTCCGGGCGCATTTCGCACAGGAGAGGCCCTCACCCCGGACAGATGGTTACAGTGCGTTTGTGCTGTTTGCCCGATTGACCTCGCGGTGGGTGCTCGGCTGGCTGGCCGCCGCGCTCGGCGTACCGCTGCTGCTGGCCGCCGCCCTGCTCGCCGGCCGGGCCGTGACCCCCGACCCGGTCCGCCCAGCGCCCCCGCCCGCCGCCGATCCCGCCGAGAACGCCGCGCCCACCGGGAACGCCGCCCCCACCCACGAGCCGGTCCCGGCGGCGGCCCCCGCGCCCGCCACCCTGCCGGTCGTCGACTACGACCCGGCGCCCACCGGCTTCCCGGCCGACCCCCACCCGCTGGACGCCACCCCGCTCACCGAGGGGCTGCGGCCGAGCCGGAACGTCGCCGCCTACGACGCGCCCGGCGGCCGGCCGCTGGCCTTCCTCGCCCCCACCATCAACGGCGTCAAGCTGACCGTGCCGATCGTCGAGCGCCGGACCGGCTGGACGGCGGTGCTGCTGCCCTCGGCCAACCGGCGGCTCGCCTGGCTGCCACCCGGCGACGACCGCAGCGTCGTGCCGCTGCGCGACCAGATCGTGGTGGAGCGCCGGCAGCACCGGCTCACCTGGCACCGGGACGGCCGGGCGATGAAGTCGTGGCCGGTCAGCCTCGGCATGCCGGGCCAGTCCACCCCGCTCGGCCGCACCTTCGTCCTCGGCCGCACGCCCCCGCCCGAGGCGGTGTACGGCGGCGTGGACGTCTACGCCCTCGGCGCGGTCCCCGACGACCCGGACGCCGTCCCGGCCGGGCTGCGCGGCGCGCACATCGGCGTGCACAGCTGGCACAACGACGACACCCTCGGCGAGAACGTCACCAACGGCTGCATCCGGCTGACCCGCAGCGCTCAGCGCCAACTCCTCGCCGAGGTCCCGCCCGGCACCGGTGTGCTGGTGGTCGACGTCCTGCCCACCCCCCCCGACCGCCTGACGTCTTCAGGAGCCCCACCGACAGCCGCCCAGCAGTCAGCCGCTGAGCCACCACCTGCGGATGATCCACAGGAGTACGCCGGCCCGAACCATCCGGGTATCCGCGTGACGCCATCCAGCCGGGAACTGAAGCAGTGAGATCAGGTCAGGTATTCACGAATCGGGTCGGCTCGGTGAGCACCGCCGCTGCTCCGTCGGGGTCGGCCAGGCGGGCAGCAAGCGTAGTCGCAGCTAGGCGCTTCGGCAGGGCGGCGCTGAACTTCAGGCCAGCGAGTGCCTTCTCGTTGACTTCCGGTAGACAGAGCCGGTCAGCGGCGTCGGCCGTGAGCGCCCTCCAAGCAGCCGGCGACAGGTCCTCCCGGAGCCGAATGCTGCAGTCGTCGAATCGTCCGACCGGATCGACCACTTCGCCCAAAGTAGAAGTCAGGGTCGCGTTTGCTCGAAATCCCGCCCAGGTCCACCACCGCAGGTCACCCTTGCTTTCCCGCACGACGAGAGTGCCGCCCGGGTGTACGAGGTGCATCATTTCGGACCGTTCCCGCGCCAGCCGTTCGACCGCACGGCGGGTCCGCTTCACGGGTGGGTCTGCCCCGAGCAGCACCTCACGTACTGCCCGCACCATCTCGAAGCCGAGGTACGCCCATCCGCTGCCGGGCCAACGCGCCCGCCCACCGCCGTCGGCGGGCTCGACGAAACACCGCCGCCGGTGCCAGTCGATGTACGTGACCCGCCAACTCCGACCTGCCAGCAGGAGCCGGCGCTCGCCAAGGACCTTCTCGGTGAGGAGACTCGGGTCGATCCGGCCCAACTCGTCGCGCCCGAGCAGAACGATGAACTCCGGTGGCCCGGTGAACACCGCCGTCATCTCCATGAAGTGACGCCGTCCGAAGTGCTGCTCCGCCGCCGGCCCGATGAACAGCATCCCCTCGTCCTGGTCGAGATAGCCGTGCTCGACCAGGTGACGAACAATCGGCCAAGCGCTCTCGTCGAACGGGGCCAGCCCGTTCCATGCCTGGACCCACTGGTGGTCGCCGACGCGGTGCTCTTGGAGGCAGAGCGCGAGCATCTGCTGGGCAATGATGTGTCGGGGCTCGGGCGGCGGGGTCACCCGTTCCACCCAGCCCTGTGACCAGAGCACGAGCAGTGCCGCCGCCTCAGCCAGTGCCTCCCCGCTCAGCGTCAGGAAGAGGCAGTTCCGGATGCCACCCGAGCGCCGGCCGGTCCGGCCGAGTCGTTGCAGGAATGAGGCCACCGTGGCCGGGGTGTCGATCTGGATCACCCGGTCCAGGTCCCCGACGTCGATACCCAGTTCCAGCGTGCTGGTCGACACGATCACGCAGTCCCGGGCCTCGCTGAATGCCTGCTCCGCGTGCCGCCGTTCGTCGCCGGACAGCGACGCGTGGGAGAGGAACGTCCGCACCCCCTTCGCCCGCAGCAGTTGCCCGAGTTCTTCGACAGTCTGCCGGGACTCGCAGAAGACCAGCCGCTTCTCCCCCGCGTGCAGCCCGGCGATCACCGTCGCTGCGTTGGCCAACGAGCCGACGTAGTCCAGCTCGATGTCGCCCGGTGGCGGGAGACAGGCCACCGCGCTCGCGTCGGGAGCCACCACCCGGGCCGGCCGGCTACCCACGCCCGACGCCTGCAGCCAGGTGAGCAGTTCGTCGGGATTGCCGACGGTGGCGGACAGTCCGATCCGTTGCAGGGGCCTGCCCGCCACCCGGGTCAGCCGTTCCAGCACAGCCAACAGATGCCAGCCACGGTCGTCCCCGGCGAAGGCGTGCACCTCGTCGACGACGACGGCGTGCAGCCCCGCGAAGAAGAGGTGATGGTCGACCTTCGTGCTGACCAGCATGGATTCCAACGACTCGGGGGTGGTGAGCAGGATGTCGGGTCGCTCGTGGAGCACGGCCCGTCGGCGGGAGGCGCTGACGTCGCCATGCCACACCGCCGCGCGGCGTCCGAGCCAACCGGCGTACTGCTCGATCCGGGGTTGGAGGTTGTTGAGCAACGCCTTCAGCGGGGCGAGGTACAGCACGGACGTGCCGGTCCACCGCTGTTGCGCCATGCGGGTCAGCAGCGGGAAGAGCGCCGCCTCCGTCTTGCCGCCAGCGGTGGGTGCGAGAAGCAGGGCGTCCTCTCCTGCGCGCACCGGTACGATCGCGGCCCGCTGCATCGGCCGCAGGTCCCGCCAGCCGAGCGTGTTGACGAGGTGATGCACCACGACCGGGTCGAGGTCCGGTGGCACCTCAGATCGGCAGTTCGATGTCGTCCGCCGAGGCGGCGGCGTTGCGTTCGACCTCGGTCAGTTCGTCGGCCCGCAGGGTCAGCTCGTAGTGGCGGCGCGGGTCCCAGTCGGCGAACTGGTCGACCCGGTCGAAGACGTCCGCCACGAGCTTCTTCAGGTAGACGCGGGGAGCCACCCCGACCTTGCCGCCGAGCGCTCCAGTGACGGCCCGCGCCAGCGCGACCAGGTACTCGTCGTCGACCCGCGCGTCCACCGCCGGGCTCGCGTAGATCGAACGCACCCGCTGGCCGAGCTCCACCAGGGCGTCCGCGGTGAAGCCGGGCAGGCGGAGTTGGGCGGCGCGCGGGTTGTCCCAACGCGGCTCGGGCCCGAAGTCGGTGGCGAGCCGCTGGGCGAGCGGCGCGAGCCGCTGGACGCCCAGCGGGCCGTCGAAGAACGCCGGCGTTCCGGTGATCACCAGCAGGAGGCCGGGGAAGCGGTCCGCGTGAACCTCGTCGATGAGCTGGCGGAGGGCGTTGAGCGCCTTGTCCCGCGCGTCGGAGCGCACCCGTTGCAGGGTCTCGACTTCGTCGAGCACCAGCAGCAGCCCCTGATGACCGCTGTCGCGCAGGACGGTGAGCAGCCCGCGCAGGAAGCTCAGTGCGCCGAAGTGGTCGAGGTCGCCCTTGACGCCGGCCGCCCGCCGGGCCGAGGCCGCGACGTGCGGCTGGCCGCCCAGCCAAGCGGCGAGCCCGTCGGCGGTCAGGTGGTCACCGGTGACGTTGGCGGCCCGATAGCCGCGCAGCGCCGCAGCGAAACCGGGGGTACTGCGGGAGATGTCGCCCAGCCGCCGCTCAAGCAGGTCGGCGACCGCCCGGTCGAGCGCCTCGGCGTCGTCCTCGCTGATCACCCCCTGCGCGAGGACGTCCTCCTCGAGCGCGTAGATCCAGCCGTCGAGCACGGGCCGGAAGGCGCTCGGCGCGAACTGTTCGGTGCTGAGGTGCTCGACCAGCCTGCGGTAGACGGTCTCCATCCGGTGCAGGGGCGTCTCCAGCTCGGAGACCTGCACCTCGGCGACGGCGAACCCCCGCTGCTTGGCGCGCTCGGCCAGCCATCGGGTGAAGAACGTCTTGCCGGCGCCGTACTCACCCCGGACCGCCTTGAAGACGCTGCCACCGCTGCCGACCCGGACGAGGTCGTCGTCGAGGGCGGCGGTGAACCGGTCCAGCCCGACCGCGAGCGCGTCGAGCCCGTTGCTCGGCACCACTCCGCGACGCAGGGCGTCGATGACATCCCGGCGACGACGGGCGGAGATCTCCGGCGTCACTGGGACTCCAACCCGAACTGCTCGATGAGCAGTGCCCGGTTGAGGTGGACCGTGCGGCCGTCCGGGTCGAGGGTGACCACGGGATAGCCCTCGACCTGGAGCAGCCGGCGCAACGCGGTGACGGTACCGCTGATCCGATGCGCCGGCACACGGGCCCGGGCGGCGAGCGTGTCGAGGGTCGCCCGGTCGCCGCCGGCCAGCAACGTATCCAGCAGCGCCGCGACCCGCTCATCGGTCAGCGGCGTCCGGGGGTCCCTGCGCTGGGCGTAACGCTCGCTGGCGAGCAGGGCCGTCACCAGGCCGGGCGGGGTCGCGGCGGGTTCTGGCGTCGCAGCCGGCGCGGCGACGGCCGCGACGTCGAACAGGCTCGCCGGCTGCTGCTCCACCGCCCGACGGAGATGCCGCCGCCCGGACCCACCCGAACGGGGGGGTGGCGTGGGGCTCTCCGTCAACGGCTCCCGCCACCAGTCCGGGCTGGCCACCGGGGCGCCCCCCCACCCGGGTACGGCGTGCTCGTCGCCGGCGGTCAGCACGAGCAACGGGATCACGGCCTCCGCCGGGGCCGCCCCGCCGTGGTAGCCGGCCTTGCGCGGCCCGTACCGGACCTCTTCCCGCCAGGGCAGCACGGCCGAACCGCCGCCGAGCAGCACCCGGCTGCCCGTGGCGGTGACCTCGGCTTCGCCGGCCGGGCTGGTCGCCGCGCGCCACCGGTTCTCGCTGCTGGCGCTCGGCAGGGTGACCGCGTCGGGTCCCCGGTCGACGACGTGGCCGTGGTCGGAGACGAGGACGACAACCCGGTCGGCGGCCGAGGCGAGCAGGTCGCCGACGACGGTGATGGTGGTGTCCTTGCCCCAGACCGCGGTGCCCGGGTCGCTGCGGTCGAGCGCGTCGTCGATCGTGTTGACGACGGCGGCGACCAGCGGAACGGTGGGGTTCTCGAGTGCCGCCAGCACGTCCGGGTCGAGCGCCGCGCCGGCTCCGGCCCGCAGGGCCGCCTTGTGCAGCAACCTTCCCGCCGGGAACCGGGCGTTGAAGCTCTTCCGCTCGGCCTGCTGCCCCCCGGCGGCGAGCCGTCCGCTCAGCAGGCTGCACCGGCTCGCCTCGGTCACGGTCGGGAGGGCCGCCAGCACCCCGGTCCGCGGCCCGCCTTCCGGGGTGAGTTCCACCCAGGCGCCGCTGCTGGTGATCGATTCGGCCACTTCGGTGGCGGCGGCGACGCCCATGCCGTCCAGGACGAGTAGGAGCACCCGACGGTCCTGGTCGAGAATCGGTTGGACCACCCGGTCGAGCAGGTCCTCCACGCGCAGCAGCGCCCCCGGCTCGGCCTCGGCGGCGGTCGCCTCGGCGAGCATCGTGGCGAACTGCCGGTCGTGCCGGGACCGCCGGGCGTCGACTGCGCGGTGCAACAGCCGGTACGCCTCGGCGACCTGCGGATCGGGGTCGCCCGCGAAGATGTCAAGCCTGGCCCGGTCGACCCAGCCGTCCTGCCGGACGTGGCGGTGCAGCGCGTCGAGCAGCGTGGCCGAGGGCGGGCCGTCGGTCGTGCTGAGCCAGCGCAGCAGGCGTACCGCCATCCGGGCGATCTCCACCCGGCGGGGCTCCGCCGCCCGGTGCGCCTCCACCGTGGCGAGCGCTGACTGCGCCCTGGTCACGGCCGCCGGGAGCGCCGACCCGCCGGCGGGCACGGCGAGCCGGACGGCGCCAGCGAAGGCCCGCAGCCGCTGGACGAACCCGCTGGGCAGGACGGCCGATGCGCCGAGCAGCTCGGTGATGCCGATCTCGGCGGCGACGACCTCCGCGCGCCGCAGCATCCGCACCGCCTCGTCCCGGCCGTCCCCGCCCGAGTCGAACGTCCGGTAGATCCACGCCTCGGCGGCCTGATGCAGCGCACCGGCCTGCTGGGCGGTGAGCCGGAGCCCGCCGAACCGGGGCTCCAGCCGGGTGCGGCCGACGGCGGCCTCCACCTGGGCGGCCTGCCCACCGCCTTCCGGCCAGAGCAGTCCGGCCAGCAGCCCGAGCGGAATCACGTCCACGCCGTGACCGGCCCGAACGGCCGCCATGACCGGGACCGCGACGTGGCCGGCGACGGCCGACAGGTACGTCGTGACGCCGTCGGCGACGGCCTTCGGGAGGAGGGTGAACCGCCGCTGCCTGAGGGCGTCGGTGCTCCACTGCACCAGCCCACTGTCATCGATTTCACCCCGCGGCAGGTCGAGCAGTTCGGCGGTGAGGCTGCGTAGGGCGTGATCGCGAGTGACGATCGCCCCGGGTGGGGCGGGCCAGCCGTCCGGCGGGTAGTGGTCGCTGAGTGCGTCGGCGACCCAGCCCCCCACCTTCACGAGGGTGGGGTCGAGGTCGGCCACCCCGCCGAACATCTGCCGGACCAGGTCCCATGGGTCGATCTTGCGAACCCGCTGCCCGCTCAGGTGGGCGAGGAGCCCGTCGCCCAGCTCGGCGTCCGTCAGCTCGGTCAGCAGCACCAGGCGTTCTCCGTCGGCGCGGTCGTGCAGGGCGGCGCGGGCCGCCAGCGGGGTGGGGCACGGGACCACCCGGACGGCCGTTCCGTCGATCTTGAGCAGCGGCTCGGCCGGCCACTCGGGTCGGGCGGCGAGCGCGATGGCGTCCGCCT
The DNA here is from genome assembly GCF_042891255.1 of Micromonospora sp. NPDC001898. NCBI lineage: Bacteria > Bacillati > Actinomycetota > Actinomycetes > Micromonosporales > Micromonosporaceae > Micromonospora > Micromonospora sp. NPDC001898. Next base: position 27,408 of record NZ_JBIATC010000016.1, read on the forward strand.
GGTCGTCCTTGGCGAGCCAGGCCTCGACCCTGCGCCGGACCGCGTCCGGCTGCGCTACGCCGATCGGCGCGCTCACCAGTCCGCCCTTTCGGAATTGCCGCGACCGGGGGCGGCGGCGCGGGTCACCGCGCCTCCCAGGTGACTGTGACCTGCCGCCCGGCGGCGATCTCGGCCGCGATCTCGGCCGCGACCGTGTCCCAGGTCGCCGCGTCAGCCACCTCACGGCGCTGCGGGGCGACCGGCAGCGTCCCCACTCCGGCCGCGCCACCGCCCTCCGTACCCGGCAACGCGGTCGTGCCGTCCCCGCCCGGCACGGCGGGTGGGCCGTCGCCGGCCGGCACCCGGGCCGGGTCGGGATCGACGGGCTGGCGGGTCGGCGGCACCCCGGCGGGACCTGCCCCGGGCGTCCCGACCACGGGCGGCGTGGCCGGGGGGTCGGTCGGCCGCGGCACCGGTGGATCGGCGGCGAGCAGCGCCGCCGACGCGTCGACGGCCGCCTGGAGGGCGTCGACCAGGTCCTGGCCGTGCTGTTCGTGGCGGGCCACGTCTCGGAGCCGGTCGAGGATCGCCCGCGCCCGCTCGTCGTGGCGGGCTCGGGGCACGATCGCCTGCAGCAGGGACCACTGGTGGGTCCGGGTCAGTGCCTCGCCGATGTTGCCGGCCTGGGCGAGCACCTCGCCGACGGCCTTGTCGTCGATGTCGCCGACGTCGGCGCGGGCGGCGAGCTGGACCAGCACCACGTCGTCGCGTTCTCCGGCCAGGTCTTCCACGAGACGGGCCGCCCGGCGGGCGGTGGCGAGCCGGCCGGTGGTGGCGGACAGGTCCAGGCCCAGCACCTCGGCGTGCGCCTCCAACGCCTGGACGAGGTTGCCGGCCGCCTTCTTGCGCGCAACCGCGGCCGTGCGCAGGGTGCCGGCGAGGTTGCTGAGGTTGGCCGGCGTGCGCCAGACGGGCAGCACCGCGCCGAAGAGTTCCCCGCCGCGCCGCACCGCGTCGGCCCACGCCCGCTCGTCGGGCATCGGCGGGTGCCTCAGCTCCATACCCTCGTCCCGGATGGCGACCAGGTTGGTCACGTCGGCCTTCCCGCCGAACTGGTACCAGGCGAGCTGCTGCTCCAGCCCGAAGACCGCGATGATCAGGTTCTCCAGCTCCCGGTCGAACCCGAACGCGGCGGGCTCGTCGATGAGCCCGCGCAGCATGGAAACCGGGAACTCGGCCGTGTGGCCCTTGTTCGCGGCGGCCTGGAGAAAATGCTGGCTCCACCGACAGGTGGTGGTGTTCAGCACGTACCGGCCGTCGGCGTACTCGCCGAGGCGCAGGTTGTTGCAGACCCGGCGGAGGATGCGCTGGTCGACGGGGTTGGGCACGCTGACCCCCCGGGCCGAGTCGGCGGCGGCCTGCCGGGCGTACTCCAGGATCTTGGTCAACTCGCCGCGGGTGACCGGCTTCTCGTCGTCCGGCATGGCCGGCCGGCCGGGGTAGGACCAGGCGAGCAGTTCCCCGGTGAGGTTCCGGAACGCCTCGGCGAGGGTGCCGCCGCGCGGGTCACCGACGTGCAGCCCGTCGGCGAGGGTGTGGAAGACGCCGACGCTGTCGTCCTGCACGTCCGCGCCGTGCGAGGTGGCGGTCCCGTACGCCTGCATGAGCGCGCCGAGCAGCGTGGAGCGGAGCTGGCTCTGGCGCTGCTGGAGGTAGACCCGGCCCTGCTGGCGATCGGCCAGCGGCCAGTCGGCGGCCAGCGAGTTGAGGCGGTCGCCGCTGCCGTTGGCGAGCAGGTAGTTAATCTTGGCGAGCTGGGCGACCTTGCCCATCATCTCGTCGGTGAGGTAGAAGGGCAGCCAGAAGACGGTCCGCGAGCCGCGCTCCAGCCTCTCGATGCGGGAGCGGTCGGCGCTGCGCTCGTAACCCAGCGGGTCGAACGGGTAGTCGATGACGATCCGCCACGCCTCGCCGGTGGCGATCAGCGCCGAGACGGGCATGGTGTCCTGGTCGCGGATGTTGCCGAACTTCACCTGGACGGTGTGCCGCCGGCCCCGCCAGTCCCGGAAGTGCAGCAGCTCGCCGAGTTGCCCCTCCGTGCCGACGATCCCCATCTCGGCGGTGACCAGGTCCCGGATGAGCTGCTGCCGCACCCCCGTGGTGTTGGCCTCCTCGTCGGGGACCAGGTCGAGCAGCCTGTCGTAGTCGACGGTGTGCAGTTTGAGCGTGACCACCGGGTCGGGGGTCTTGGTCAGGTGCAGCTCGCCGGCGCCGTCGGCGACCCGGTTGAGCCGGTTGAGCACGATCTGTCGCTCGTAGCCGGGGATCGGCGAGGTGATCGAGCCGAAGTTCAGCGCGTGCAGCTTGGCGGCGGTGAGGTTGTGCAGCGCCGGCACCTCCGGCACCAGCGCGCCGAGCAGCACCGTTTTGATCAGCTTGTCGTCGAGCTGGAACTGCTGGTGCCCGGCGGCCTGCTCCTCGCCGATGCCGTTGAGGTTGAGCAGGATCGGCCGCAGTTTCTGGGTGTAGAGGACGCGGGCGGACTGGAAGAGCTGCTTGAGTTTCGGCCGGTCGGGCAGCTCGCCGTGCAGCACCAGCGGGTCGAAGAGCGCGGCCACCCCGATCAGGTCGTTGACCTGGAGGGTGTCCCGGCGGGCGACGAGCAGCTCCGTCATCACCTTCAGTGCCGTACGTTCGCGCTGCAACGCCTGGGAGAGCGCGACGAGGGTCGCCACCAGCGCCGGCGAGAACGGGTAGAGCTTACGGAAGGCGGCGGCGTCCGAGCCGATGCCGGCGTCGCCGTACTGCGCGCCGAGCAGGAGGGCGTCCCACACCTCCCGGTTGCCGCGCACGGCGGCGAACGCGTTGTCGATCACCGCTCGCCCCTCGACGGTGAGCGGCTTGAGCAGCCGCCCCTCGGTGATCTCGGGCAGGTTGGTGTCGGCGAGGACGATCTCCCCGAACCGGCCCTGCACGCTGCGCATGACGTGCGCCAGGGCCTCCCGCTCGGTGCCGCCGACCTGCGGGCCGAGGAACTCCTCCAGGTTGCGCTGCCGGGCGACGAACGAGATCAGCGGCAGCGGGCGGGTGGCGTCGGCGGACTCGACCAGCTTGTTGAGCTTCGCGCCCTCGCTGTTGACGAAGGTGGGGTCGCTGATCTTCGTGGAGAGCCAGAGGATCAGCTCGTCGAGGAAGAGCACCAGCGCGTCGTACCCGAGGGCCTTGGCGTGCCGGGTGATCACGGCGAGGCCGGTGTCGAGGTCGAGGTACTCCCCGCTGCGGACCGCGCCGGTGAAGAAGGTGCTGGTCAGCGCGCTGACCAGCACGTCGCGCCGCTCGGTCCCCGGGGGTGCGGCCGCGGCGGCGGCGTAGGTGTCCGGCGTCCAGCCGGCGGCCCGCGCCAGGTGGGCGGCGAGCCCGCCGTCGCCGGCCGCCGGGGAGCTGCCGCCGTCGCGCAGCGCGGCGAAGAAGGCCTCGTCGCCCATCCGGTCGCGCAGCCGCGCGGCGTCGTCGAGCATCGCGTCCGACCGGTGTACGGCGGGAACGGACGCCTCCGGGTGCAGCGCGGTAATCTGGTTGAGGTACCCCTCCAGGATCGCCTGCTCGACCGAGCGCGCGTCGAGCATGTGGAAGGTGAGGGTGAGCAGTTTCCGGTCCCGCAGCCAGGGGTCGGCGGCGAGGACCGGCTCGGCCAGGTTGCGCACCTCGCGGGCCGCCGGGTTGTGCTGGAGGATCTCCCGCAGCACCGCCATGAAGTGCGACTTGCCGGAGCCGAACGAGCCGTGCAGGAACACCGCCTGGGAGCGGCCGGTGGTGGCGGCGTGGCCGATCTGGCGCAGCGCTGCGGCGAAGCTCTCCCGGAGCTGGTCGGTGACGACGTACCGGCGCAGGTCCGCGCCCTCGGCGGCGCGGACGACGAAGTCACCGTCGCCGACCGAGGCCGGAATGTCGATCACGTCCCGTAGCAGGGTCATCACCGCTCCTCGCACCCGCCGCTCCCCGTCACGCCAGCGTCACCGGCGACCCGCCGATCCTATGTCCGGACGGTCCGGACAGCCTCTGCCGGGCATCCGACGCGTGCCGGCCCGACGCCGACGCTCACCGCCACGGATGCCGGCGGGAGCACTCGCCGTCGTGGTCGGGCCGGAGCAGGCAGCGCCGGCCGCCGGAGAGGAGCCGGTCACAGAAGACCCAGTGGCGTACGTTCTGGTCGTCCTCGGCCGAGACGGTGGTGCCGCCCGGTTCGGTCTGCGGCAGGACGTGCGTCCAGTGCGCCACCACCCGGGCGAGCCGCTGGGCGGAGACGATGTCGTTGGCGACCACCGGCAGGTGGATGACGAAGCGTTCGCTCACCGGCCCCACTCCCGTTCGTTGCGGACGTGAGCCCGCTCGGACTGCAGGTGACACAGCGCGAGCTTGATCCGACTGGCCTCCCGCCGGCTCTGCGCGAGCGCGTCGTAGACGGCGGCCAGGTCACCGGCGAGCCGGTCGAGGAACTCCTGCACCTCCTGCGGGTCGAGCCCGCGCCGGCCGAACTGCGTGGGCCGGAACCGCTGCTCGCGCACCTGCCAGGGCAGCAGCGGACGGCAGGCCGCCGAGCGGTGGCCGACCGGCCGAGCGACCGACCGGCGGCGATGCCGGATTCGGTGGAAGAAGACGCGCATGACGGGACCTGCCTCTCGTCGACATTGACCTGTGGAAGGGCGGGCCCACCGGCCCGCCGCGCACCGGCGGACCCACCCCGGCACCTGCCACCGCAGCTCTGATCAGCGGTACGACAGCAGGGCACACATGGCCACTGAGCAGCGAGAACTCCACAGCGACCGCACAGGCAGTGAAGCACCGCACCCACCTAAATGCAACGTCTAACAAAACGAGCTTTACCTGGCCCTGACATTGGAAAGTCGACACGCAGTGACGTGTCTATTGTTTCTGATACGAGATTGACGTTTACTTGGGCGGACGCACGTCAACCATGGACTTGACCAGCGGAGGCTCGGGTGTCACAGGCGGTAACGGGTTCGACCATGCTCCGGCGGCAACTCGGCAGGAAGCTCGAGGCGCTCCGCAAGGCGGCCGGGTTGACGATGGAGCAGGCAGCAGAACAACTGGACCGGGCACGGGCGACCCTCTATCGAATCGAGAACGGCGCGGAGAACGTCCGCTTCCGCGCTGCGGACGTCAGGGAGATGCTCACCCTCTACGGCGCGACCGACGACGACACCGACCTGGTCCTCGCGATGGCAGCCGCCACGCGGGAGAACAAGAACTGGTGGCACGACTACATCGGTTCCGGCCTGCCACGCTGGTTCCAGCTCTACATCGGGCTTGAGGCTGCCGCGTCCCGCATTCGGAAGTACCAACCCGAACTGGTCCCCGGCCTACTTCAGACTCGCGCCTACGCGGAACAGGTCTTCCGCATGCCGGGCGGCTCCATCGATGCCGAGGATCACGAGGAACAACAACGCGCCATCCAGCTCCGGATAGAGCGGCAAGGGCTGCTCACTCGATTCGCCGCACCGCAACTCAGCGTGATGATGAACGAGGCAGTGTTGCGCCGTCCAGTCGGCAGCGCCACGATCATGGCCGAGCAACTTCACCAGATCCTGAAGGCTGCAGAGCTACCGAACGTAACCGTGCAGGTACTGGATTTTTCTGCGGGGTTGCACGCCGGGGCGATGACCGGAGCTTTTTCGATCATGGACTTCCCTGAAGACAGCGGCGGCAAGGAGGTGGAGCCACCGGTGACCTACCTTGAGGCCGCCACCGGCGCAATCTATCTCGACAAGCCCCACGAGATCACCGCCTACAACAGCATCTGGTCCGACATGGCCAGCCGCGCACTGAACCCGTCTCAGTCCAAGAGCCTGATCCACCGGATCGCAGAGGAGTACTCCCGTGCCTGACCTGACCAATGCTGTCTGGCGCAAGTCCACCCGCAGCAACAACGGTGGCGACTGCATCGAGGTAGCCGACAACATCCCTGGCGTTGTCGGGCTGCGCGACAGCAAGGATCCATCCGGTCCTGTGCTGGCCTACAGCAGGATCGCCTGGGATGCCTTTGTCCAAGACGTCAAGGCACAGACGTTGAGCCGCTGACCAACGGTCGGAGCCGCCTCCGAGATATCTCGGAGGCGGCTGACTGATTTCGCACCACTCGGATTGCCTTTTACACCCCTAATTCTGGTTGGCGCGGTCGATCGGCCGATGTGCGATCCACGCTGAACGATGATGATCGCTTCATGAGGCGACACCTGACTGCTTCGGCAATTGCGCTGACGATGCTTACCGGTTGCGGCGCGAAAGAGAATCCGCGAGCTGCCGCAGACCCGACACCGTCGGTCGTTGCCACGTCGGCCAGCCCTTCGCCGTCGCCGTCGTACTCCCCCTCGCCGGCATCAAGCACGAGTCCGCCAGCACCGCCGAGCCCCACACCAGCGTGGGCTCCCTGCGATCTTTCGCTGAGCCACTGGGAAGGCGGGTGCGACGACGACTTCATCACTGGCGACACCTGTGACGCCTCGTACGCCTCCGATGCCCTACTTGACGTCTATATCGAGAACAAGAACTACGTCGACGCGAACCGACTCAAGGACTGCCCGCAGTTTCTGCCGACCTGGAAGAAGGCCCAGCACAGCATGGACGAAGGCAGCTTCGAGGTCGGGGCGGAGGTCAAGCCGGGTACATACGAGACCACCGCGCACCTGACGAAGGGCAAGGTGACCGACTGCTACTGGGAGCGTGCCGGCTCCAACGGGCGGATCATCGCCAACAACTTCATCACTGCCGCCAAGAAGGTCCGAGTGACGATCCGGTCCTCAGACGAGATGTTCACCAGCCGCGGCTGCGGCAACTGGGTAAGGGTCTAAAGCACTCAGCACTCAGCCCTGCGCCCTGGTCAAGACCCAGCCCGAGGGCTGCTCGTAGCTACAGGTCCGGCCCCGGCCCTCCACAGCACGAGACATGCGCGACCCAGGCAAATATCAGCGGCCAACCTTCGCGGTGGATCGCGTTGTAACGGTGTCTACCTTCGATCAGCTGGTAGGGATGCCCACGCTCGTCAGGCTGGTGAATCAGGACAACTGCTGGCAGCGGCTCTCCCGCCCGCAGGGTTTCCCCGATGCTCTCCACCTTCATGTGTCCATCGACATCATCAGGGTCATCGATCAACTGGTTGGGATGCACTAGACCGGTGCGGACGTACTCCTTGCGCCAACATTCCAGGTGCTCGCTGACCTGGAAGCCATGATCGAGGTTGTCCACCGTGGAGCCGTGATCATGATCCGGCATCTCGTCGTTCAGGGCCGTCAGAGAAGCCCATCCATCGCCAACCATGGCCAAGATGGTAGTTGTTGCGCTGTGCCATGCAACACGCCGCCTGCGATCTTCCCGACACCGCTCGATCGCCGGGTATCTTATCCGTCAGGAGTCAATCCCACGATTTCACTCTCGATCAGGTGAACGCGGCAATCGATTTCGTAACCAAGAGTGGTGCCGAGGATCGGGGACAGACGATCTCGTACTCACGGGTCTTCGGTGCTGCTGGCCTCGCCGCCCCGCAGCACCTGCACATGGGCGGCGACTCCCACTTGGTCACCAAGTTCATGGAGTCCTTCCACAGGAACTGCCAGGAACGGCAACTACCGCCGCTTGACGCACTGGTTGTCCACGTCGCCGGCCCTCGGGCTGGTTTCCCTGGCGCTGGCTACTTTCGCGTCAATGGCAAAGCTGACCCACTCGGAGAACGAGTTCCTGCCGAGGCCCAAGTCGCCAGCGTTCGGTTCTGGGAGGCGCAACGCGAAGAGTGCAGGCGGTGGGGAACTCTGAGCCGACGCGGGCACCAATTGGGCCGGTAACGCACAGCCGCGCCGCCTCCAAGTCGGATTGGAGGCGGCGCTTATTGTCCTACACCTATTCCGACACGAGGATCAGGTCGAGTCCCTGATCTGGGTGGTAGGTCCATGATGCTCGGATCTTGCCCCATTGAGCTGTCTGCTTGCCATCGAGGGCGCGAGTGGACGACATCTCAGAGATGACATGGTCGGGGGTGTTCAACTCTTTCAACACGCATTCGATATTGGTGTAGGAGAGGCCGAAGCCTTCTTTGCCCGCGCCGTTGAGGGTGAGGGAGTTTCCGCCGTCTCCGACGCTTGCATTAGCCGAGCTGAGTGAGCACTTATCCTTGGCAAGCACCAAGGCGGAGTCGCCCTTTTCCCCGCCCTCGCCGTCGTCGTTGGAGCGGAAGATCAAAGCGCCCACGCCGATGCCAGTGCAGAACAGGATGACACCTGCAACGACCGCAAGGCCGAGCTTCCACTTCCAATCGGGCCGGGCAGCAGGTGCGGGAGCCGTGGGTCCGCCAAGCGATTCGGCGAGCGCACCCAACTGCTCAGGACTCATCGACTTCATCTCGGCATCGCTGGGGTACGGGTCGCTCGCAGGCTCAGGGTTCAAGGGGCCCGAAGTCACTTGTCTTCCTCGCATGAAAATAGCTGACCGGCTCTGCCGGCAGAGACTGGGATGTCGATTGCCGCCATCTACCCGGCGATGCCCACATCGAAGCACCGCCCAAACCGCCCACTGCGGAACCGGCCGTCGCGAAGCGAATGTAGTTGCTTCCGGGCCTCGCCACCAATCACTGTCGGGAGCCCGACAGCAACATGCCTTCCATGTCAGTTCTTGGAGTGCAGCCGATTCAATAGCCGACTGCATCTGAGCCACGCCCCGACCCAGCTCGGCGACCAGATCATGCCAGTTCGGGCACACCGCGCAGCAGCGTCAACGCCGAGCGGTCGGAGCTGAGCTGCGACAACTCTGCGTCGATGAAGCCGGTGAAGAAGTTGGCAGGCGACCCGAAAAAGCCGGGCTTGTCGTCCGAGTGCCACTGGTGCAGCCACGGCTCGATTTCCGCCAGCCCCGCGAGCAGCGGCAACAGGCGGTGCGCCGGCCAGGCCTCCTGCGTCTTCCGGTCCAGGTAGACGGCGGCGAGCGCCTGCGCCTGCGCCAAGTGGTCCCACCCCGCCCAGCCGAGCAGTTCGCTGCCGTCGCTGTCCCGCCCTGCCTGTGGGTATGAGATGAACCTCTCCTTCGCCACATCGAGCTTTCCGCGCGCCCGCCAGTACGACGGCCGGGCGAAGTCCGCCGAGGTGTACTTCGGCGGCACCTCGATCGTGACCTTCTCCCCCGCGTCCTCCCGGCGCTGCAACGCCCAGGTTCGCTCCCACTGTGCCCGCTTGCGCAGCCCGGCCGGCTTGTACCGCTGTGCCGGCAGATAAGGCACATACTCGTCGGCGACCAGTTGGCCCAGCGTTCGAGCCAGGTCGTAGGTGTCGTGTCCGACCCACAGGTCCAGCACCGCCCGGAGGTCCTGATCGGCGCCGATTCGGTCGGCGAGCTGCGCCACTGACAACGGAGCAGGCGTCCCACCCCACAGCTCGGGAGCTTCCAACCGGTCAAGCAGCCAGTCCCGCAGTGCGGCCGACTGCATCTTCTCCCACCCGTCCGTGGACCAGCGCCGCTTGCACTCCGGCCGCTCAATCAGCCCAAGGTGCCGGTTGGACCCGATGGCGGCAATCCGCCGCTCCACCAACGACCGGTACTCCGCCGGCCAGTCCGGCTGCGACCGGTCAATCGGCTTGGACCCGTGCCGGTTGAACCACTCGGTCTGGGCTCCGCTGGTGTGCAGCACGATCTCGAAGGCCCGCTCCCCCAACGCCAACTCCGGCGGGTCGGCGCACGTCAGGTCCTCGTCAATCAGCCCGTAGAGCCGGTAGACCTCCCAGTCCAACTCCTCCTGGAGCGCGATCATCCGCGCTCGGACAGAGTGGTACTTCGCCTCGGCCTCCGCGAGCCGCTGCCGGGTGGGCACCCCCGAGGCGGCAACCGCTGCCGGGGTCAGGCTGGACAACCGCTGCGCCAGCCCATCCACCTCCCGCGCCCTCTCCAACGGGTACGCTCCTGGCAGCGGAAACTCCCGTAGTTTGGTGCCGGTGAACTCGTAAAAATGTTCCCACTCGTACCGGGCGGTCGAGCGTTCGCCGCCACGATTACCTTTGTCCTGGCTCACCTGCTTCAGCCAGAAGCAGGCGGTCGAACTGTTTAGCACCCCAAGCAGCCGCAGGTGATCGTCCTCCGTCGCAGCCTCCGGCAATTTGATTACCGGTGCCGACTGCTTGAATACCTTCCCACCCCGATCCAACACAAAGTGGTTATGCGTCGCTACAAAAGCGAACGCTATCGACAGCGACGTCCGCAGCTTCTCTCGATACAATTCACCAAATTCATACCATCGAAGCGATGGAATTTCTTCGATAAAAGTTCCGAAGCGCTTACGTCGCTCCAACACCCGGCGATTCGGCCAGAAAAGCCTCATCATGCTCGGAATTCGGTCTTCAGCAGCCACCGCGAGATCATCCGTGTAAGGAAAGGATGTCACCACCTCGGTCACCACTCCGTAATCGCGAACGACCTCCCCGGTCACCATCGGCCGGGTAGCCTCGATATCCTTTCTGCGGGCCGCCATGCCAGTCAGAAAGAATGCATCGTCTTCGGCGGTGATGGCTACGAACCCCATCAGGGGCGCGCGTTCACCCAGACGAGCCACCGCCATCCGAGCGACCGCGTCCATCAAAGCATCGGCTCCGCCACCGCTCAGGCTCCAAGGATGCTGTGCGAGCTGCTGACGAGTAAAGTCGGCGACGGTAACCCACTCAGACTCAGAACCCGGCTCATCGACCTGATTGGCGATCGCGCACCACACCTTTCCCAGGGCAGGGTCATCAGGCGTGGATGGTTCACCACGTATACCGAGAACCGTGCGAATGGGGCCGCTGTAACGTGCGCTGACGAATCGGTTACGGCCAATCAGAATAACGGTCGGCGTACCATGACCGGGAATGTATGCACCGGAGGTGTCGATGACTTCGGTCAACTCGGCCCTGCCGGCGAAGAACTTGTCAATCAGCTTCTTGCCGAACTCGCGCTTCATAAAGGCGTTACCGGTGATCTGACCGACATGGCCAGCACCATCGCCATCATGATCACCCTGTCTTGCCAACTGAAAGAAGCGTTGCGCGAATGGCACCGTCAGGGCGTACTTGCCCGAGCAGGTGTCGTACAACCCTCGGTAGAGCTGGTTTCGGGCGCTGTCGGAGACAGTGATGTATGGCGGGTTGCCGACCACCACCGTGTACTGGTTCTCAGCCAGGAAGTCCTTGAGCAGGTCGGCGTCCTCGCTCTCGTACGCGAAGATTTGCTTCTGCTCCTCCGCCTTGTAGCCCTCCGCCGCCTGGCTCTCCAACATCTTGAGCAGGTCGCCCTGCGCGCGGGACCTAAACGCTCCCCACGGCAGCAGCGAGTCCCCGGTGGCCACCCGGATCGGCCAGGCCGGGGTGCGTTCCAGCCTCGTCAGCCCGCACACCTTCATCGCTGCAATCAGCAGCCGGAAGCGGGCAATCGCCACCGCGAAGGGGTTGATGTCGACGCCGGTCACCTGGCCGAGCGCCCGCTCGGCCAGGATCTTGACGTCGGTGGCGGGTTCCCGGTCCTGCCACTTGCGGAACAGCCGGTGGAACGCGCCGAGCAGGAAGTGGCCGGAGCCGCAGGTCGGGTCGATGACGCTGGTCGCGGGGAGGCCGAACTCCTTGACCGCCGGCTCGAAGGTGCGGTCGAGGATGAACTCTTCCACGAACTCCGGGGTCTGCAACAGCGCGTACGTCTTCTTGGCGTGCGTCGACAGCTCCTGGTAGAGGTCGCCGAGGAAGCGGGTGTTCAGGTCGTCGCGGCGCAGCGACTCCTGGCCGGCTCCCCGGCGGAAGAAGTCGCTCAGGTCCTCGGCCGCCGGGCCGGAGATGTCGAACCGCCATACGGGGTTGTGCTGGTCGAAGATCTTGCCGGTGGCCTTCAGGCCGCGCAGGTAGCGGAACCCCTCCCGCAGCCAGTCGCGGTCGTTGTTCCGAAAGTTCTTGATCAGGTACGCCTGCCGGTGCTGGACGGCCCGGTCGGCCGGCGCGGCCGGGTCGGCGCCACCGATCCAGAGCCCGTCGACCAGCTCGTTGTCCTCACAGAACCGGACGAACACGCAGCCCAGCACCCAGGCCACCGCCGCCTGGTCGAGCATGTCGTCGAGCCAGGTCTCGAAGCTCGCCGCGACCCGCTCGGCGGACTTGGCCTGGTCGTGCTCCCGGCGCAGCTCCGCCCGCAGACCCGGTGCCTCCGCGACCTGCCCGCGCAGGTCATCCACGAGGGTCTTGACCTGCGCTTGAAGTGCCTTCAGCTCGATCACTGCTAGATCCTAAGGTCTGTCGTTCTCCCGACCGCTACTCCGAGTCGTCGTCGGCCACGCCTTCCAGGTTGTCACCCAGCCGCACCCCGATTTGAGCGGCAAAGACCCGCAGTCGTTTGCCCAGGTATGCGGTCCGATCCTCAACGAACAGGTCACCGCGCCCCTCGTTCAACCGGAACCACGCCGCCCTCGGGATGCCGTGGCTGTCCAAGATTTCCTGCGCCCCCGCTGATCCGAGGACGGTGCCGTCGAAGAACCCACGCTGGATCAACGGCAAATCGAGCAATGACCTTTCCACGCCGTAACCGGCGATGGTGGGGAGGATGAGCCGGTTGGCAGGCCGGGAGTCCCCTGAGACGACCGGCCGGTAAGCCTGGGTTGCCCCTGCCGCGAGCAACTGAACGACATCGAACTCCTGGCCGAGGACATCACGTCGCTTAGGCAACTCCCCAGCCTCCCAGGCCACATATGCCAGGGTGCGGGCACTGTTGAGGTTGAAGGCATCCGGCATGGGCTGAACTGCGGCCAGGTCGAGCGCGAGTGTCCCGCGGTTCTCCGCGAACTCGCGCATCTCACGCAATGCCGACTTTAGCGTCGTGGAGTTTGCGCCGGCGAACGAACCGGACCAGGACGTCACCCAGAACCAACGCCGCAGCTCCTCTAACTGCTCGCGGCTCGGATTGCGGCAGCGGTGGAAAAACTTGGTGAGCACCACGAGTTGGTGTGCGTACGGGAGAAGCCTGGCAAGCTGAAGGCCGGCGTACTTGAGGAAGGTCACTGCCTCGTGCACCGCCCGTTCAGCGTCCGGGACCGCGTTGACCAGCTTGTTCTGGAGCCGGACGGCAACCGATTCCCACCTCGGCGTCATGACGTCCGGCTCGTCGGCCACGGCCAGCACTGCCCGGAAGATAGCCAGTCGAGGCAGCTCTCCGAACCCGGTCGTGGCGACCGACTCCACGATGGCGTCGATCCGACTGGCCAGGGTCGGTAGACCCGGCCGATGGGTGAGTGCGGAGATCATCTGGTCGGCTTCCATCCGCACGCCCTTGCGATTGAGCCTGGTGTAGACCTCCACCGCCTGGTCCAGGTCACCACCCTGAAGCCGGATCACCGACAGCTTGCAAGTCTTCAGGCGTTGGGCGACCCGGTCCGCCTCCCGGACCAACTGCTCCGCACGGTCCCGCCCGACCCGCAGTTCGAGGCCCCTGGAGAAGGCGAGGAAGTCGAGCGTGTCGGCTACCGCCCGCACCGGTAGAAAGTGGTCCGGGGCAGGGACCGGCGGACTGCCTGCGGCACGGTGGTGCCGGTAGCGCTCAGCGTCGCTCCGTGGCGTTAGATCGCGATAGACCCGCCACTTCCACTCTCGCTGGTCGTCTGCGCGTGGTGGACGACCGAGCCGCCTCAGCACGCCGAACAGGGTGGACAGCCTCTGGTGACCGTCGAGCACATAGGAAGCAGTGCGACTTGAGGGCGCTTCCGGCACTGGAATGTCGCCAACCTCGATGAGCGACGGAACCTTGTCGGCCGTCTCCCACACGAGGATGCTGCCGATGGGATATCCCCGCTCAATGCTGTCGAACAGGTCGAGCATCTGCTCCGGTCGCCAGACGAAGGGCCGCTGGAACGCGGGCACCCTGAGCACACCGCGGGCAATATCCTCCAGGATCTGATCCAGATGCAGGACCACGGGTTCCAGTCGGCTTTCGGCCCGATCGCTCAACATGGCACCCAGTGTCCTACAGAATTCCGTGGATCATCGCGAGCACCTGCCGCAGTTCGGCGACGACATCGGGCCCCAACTCGTGGAAGTCGGCTTCGGACAACGCCATGCCGTCAGGCATCAGCGGCGAAGGCATCTTTCCCTTTTCGCCTATAAAGTGAATTTTGAGGTGTCGGTAGCCACGCTGCTGCGGGATCCACTCACGGAGGTCCTTGATCTTGGCTGCCTTGTACGGGAAGTGCCGCTCCCACACCCGGAACGGCACGTAGTTCTCCACCATCCGCCAGGTGAGCATGTGGACGTGCGGCACCCCGCCCAGCCTGGCCTTCTGCACTTTTTGATCATTTGGGCTGGGCGTGGCAGCATCGGGACGGTCACTGTCGATGAGCATTGCCACCCGGACGATCAGCGAGAAGTCGCGACACTCGTCAACTGCCAACTCCGCCATCTGCCCGGTGCCGCCACTGTGGCAAAACTTGAGCCACCGCTTCCTGAGTGCGTGCACCACGCGCTCGTCTCTGAGTGCGGTTGCCATCGCCTGTACGAACCCGCCATCGCCGATCCTGTTCTCGACCACCAGGACAGCCGGCTTACCAAGGTCTTCAGCGGCTGGCCCCACGTTGGCCGGAGTTACCCTGACCGGCCGCGCACCGCCCGATGGCGGAAACGCCGATCCGCCGCGATCGGCAGCCGCCTCCATCGTTTTCCGCGCCCAGAGCTTCAGGTCCGGTGCCTTGACCTTCGCGGCGTACAAGGACGCCACGAACGACTCGGCCCGCATCGCGTCCGACTTGGAGGGCAGCCAGTCGTGGCGGCCACGGGCGACCAGCTTGAAGATCTCGATCACCGGGAGGTGGTCGCTGCCGTCGAAGACCTCGACGTCGATGTCAAGAAGCATTGTCGAGCCGCTCCATCTGCGCCGTCGTGAGTGCCCGCACCTCGTGGTAGTCCTGCGAGAAGTAGCCGTCCGGCCAGCTGTCGTCGAGATTTCCCAGCTCGTCGATGTCGACGTGGCGCACCACGGACGCGCCGTCGCGCTGTTCCACGACGTAAACCTTGACCATGTCTGCCGTAAATTCGTTGTCAGCCTCGGCGATGCGTCGGCGTAGCCGCAGCAGCAGGGTCTCGCTGTGCGTCTCGACGAGGAACTGAGTCTTCGTCGCCAGAGCGGTTTTCAGGTAGATGTCAGCGAGCTCGGCGTGCGCGGCCGGATGCAAGTGCATCTCCGGCTCCTCGACGATCTGCAAGGGCGCGCGCTCCGGCTCGCCGCGCAACTCGTCGAGGGCACACTGCACCAGGATGGGCAGCACCTGGGCCAGGCCGGTACCTGCGTCGGCCAGGTTCACTTGGACCTCGCTGCCTCGGCGGGTCAACACCGTCGACCAAAGGGGGCCAGCTGGTATCTCCGCGACCCGCCAGTCCGGCACGATCGACGCCAACAACTCGTTGACCCGCTTGACCAGCACCCCACCTGCCCGCTTGGAATCGTCGGCGAGGATGCCCGACATCCCTTCGCCCTGCACGCCCAGCAGAGCCGGTGCCCCCAGGGGCAGCCGGTGGTGCCGCGCGATCCGCTCCCTGTACGGGCTTAGATACCGAATCGGCCCTGGGCTCAGGTCGAGGTTGCCGACGTCCCGCAGTCCTCGTACGGCGGTCAGGTCGGGCACCAACCCACGGAAGCCGACCCGTTGAACGACAGGAGGTTTCCAGGCCCGTCGGATCTCGTACTCCAGCTCCTCTCCGCGCCGGATCTGCGGCAGGGGCGTGACCGAGATCCCGTCAATGTCTGGCGTCTCGTGGCGACCTGCTCCCACCAGCCGAGACGAGACGAGCATGGCCTTGAACTGCGGGGACATGAGATCCAGGCTCGACACCACCGCGCTGTTGATGCTGTCCACGTACTGGACCTCGGCCTCAAGGGCGAACGGTGAGATGCCCGCCACCGTCAACCCGATTTTGATCGGCCGGCCGGTCAGATGGTCGTGGAACAGCTCGCGAAAGTCATCCACGATGTCCGGGCCGAGCCGGTCCAGATCGAGCGGAGCCGTACTGGTGGTGTCGAAGCCGGTGGCGATGACCAGCGGGGCCCGTGCCAACACGCTCTTGCCGGAGTTGTTCTTGCCGAGCACCACCGTCACCGGGGCCAGCTCGATCTCCTGACGCTCCCGGAAGCAGCGATAGTTCTCAAGCACGATCTTGCTGAGGGGCATTCGCATGTTTCTAGCAGGACTTCTGGGCAGGAAAGGTCCCCGAGGGCTGTCAGAAACACGACATACCACCCCTCGAACCGAGCCTGATATCGGATCAGCGAGAAGTTGATATCCTCGGTCGGTTGCTACCAGGCGAGGAGGCCCACATGTCCCGAACCATCATCGACATCGACGACGAACTGCTCGAGGAAGCAGCGAAGATCTTCGGTACCACTACCAAAAAGGCCACCGTCAACGCTGCACTGAAGGCAGCTGTCGATCGGGAGAAGCGGCGGGAGTTCGCCGACTGGCTCAAGAGCGGCGGTCTCCCCGGCCTCACCGGGCAGCGTGCGGCAGCGCCGGACGCTGCGTGAGCGGGGAGTTCTACCTCCTCGACAAATCCGCTCTCGCTCGCTGGTCCAAGCCCGTGATCGCACCGGTGCTTGACGAGTTGTCCGACCGGGGCCTGCTGGCGGTGTGCGGCGCAATCGAGATCGAGGTGATCCAGAGCGCCCAGACGGCGAAGGACGCTCAGCGCGCCCGCTGGCTGCTCGGCGGATTCCACTGGCTGGCCATGCCTGACGAGATCTGGGACCGGGCGATCGACGTCCAGGTGCGGGCGCTGCACAAGGGCAACCACCGTGCGCTGTCCATGGCCGACCTGCTGATCGCCGCGACCGCCGAGCGCCACGGGGCCACCGTGCTGCACTACGACGGCGACTACGACATGATTACCGCGATCACCGGGCAGCCCACCACGTGGGTGGTGCCGGGCGGCACTGCGGACTGATCAGCGCGCTTTCGACCGCTCTTCGCCGGCCGCCTCGATCCACTCGTCGGCGAGCCAGAGCGACTGACTGGCCGGGGAAGTCAGCGGTAACTGCACCCCGTCCAGCACCGCCGGCTCCGGCCGCCACGCCGGGACCAGCAGCAGTCGGGCCGCCGGCCGGGGGCGGGTCGGGTCGGCCAACTCCTGGAGCAGCCCGAGCTGACCGTAGCGGGCCAGCGGCGCGGCCTCCGTGATCAGCACCGGCCCGTCGGCGGCGGCGATGGCCGCGCCGACCGCCGGCACCACCTGGTGCCGGAACAGGTCCAGCAGACTGCGGAAGTCCGCGTCCAGCGGCGAGCCGTTGTCGGCCGCCACGATCGCCTCCCACGGGACGCCCAGCGCGCGCAGCCGCTCCAGCAGGATCGCCGTGACGTCCACCTCGGTCAGCGGCAGCCGGGCCAGCAACGCCCGCCGGGCCGGGCCGAGCCGGCGCAGCGGCGTCAGCAACGCCAGGAACGCCCGCCGCTCGATCGCCGAGGCGAGCCGGTCAGCCACCTCGTCGGCCGCGCTGAGCCCGAGCAACGGCACGTGCGTGGTGTTCATCCGGGTGCCGGTCACCGACGTCAGGAAGACCGGCGGCCCGTACACCTGTTCGTTCGCATGCCAGGTCAACGGGACCTCGGCCGCCGCGAGCAGGTCGGTCAGGTCGGGCCGGTCGGGTGCCCGTTCCGCCCGGGGGAAGCGGCTGTGCACCCTGTCGCGGATCCGTGCGGCGCTGAGCCGCTGGCCGATCAGGCTGCCCACGGACAGCCGCAGCGCCCGCTTCGCCGGCATGTTGACCGGGTATAGCTGGCCCTGCGCGTTGACGTCGACCCGGTCGTTGCTGCCGGCCGCCGCGAGCTGCAACAGCCGCAGGTCGGTCACCGCCGGCATCCCGGCGGGGGCCGGCAGGCGGCGCAACTCCTCCACGGCGCGTTGTCGGGTCGGCAGCGGGTCGGCGGCGGCCAGCTCGGCGGCTCGGCCGCCCAGCTCCACCACGTACGCGAGGAAGTCGGCGGCCGTGACGTCGGACGCCGGGTCGTCCGGCTCCCGGCCGACCAGGACAGTGTTCGACGCGCGGAAGCGGTGGATGGCCACTCGGGCGTCCCCGCCGGTGCTCAGCTCGGCCTCGACGGCGGCGCGCACCAGCCCGATCGCCTGCGGCAGCCGCTTCGGCCCGGAGGTGTACGAGCCGCGCGCGGCGATCAACGCCTGGGCCAGCTCCTCGGCGGACATCACCGCGCCCCGGGTCTCGAGCAGCGCCACGAGTTCGTTGCGCACCGCCGCCAGCGCCGGCAGGCCCAGCCAGAACCGGGCCTGCGCGCCGAGCAGCTTGGAGATCTGCGGCTGGGTCCGGTCGGTGGCCCGGGCGGCTTCCGCCTGCGCCGGCCAGCGCAGGAAGACGCCGTCGCCGGTGGGCGCCTGCCCCAGCAGCACGGCCAGCGCCCGGTGGTTGCGGGACGTCGCGGCGGGCAGCAGCACCTCGCAGAGCGCCTCGACTCCCTGGGCCGCCGGCTGGTCCTCGGTGGGTGCCGGCTCGCTGTCGTCGGGCAGCACGGCGCGCAGCGCCCGCGCCTGGGCGAGGATCTCCTTGCGGGTGGCGTCGGGCACCCCCTTCGCCCGGGTCAGCGCTGACGGCTCCGCGTCCAGCAGGTCGCCTACGGTGTGCAGGCCGAGCCGTTCCAGCGCCGAGCGGGCCCGGGCGGTCAGCTCGGTGACCTCCAGCGGCGATTCCCTGGCCAGCCCCACCGTCGCCGGCACCGGGCCGATCGGGGTCACGGCCGGCTGCGGGACCTGCTGGAAGATGGCCCGCCAGGCGTCGGTCATCTCGTCGACGGTGTCGAACCGGGCCGCCGCGTCCCGGGCCAGCGCCCGGCGGAAGAACTCCACCAGCCGGTCGGCGACCGCCGGATCGAACGCCGCCGGATCGAGGGTCACCTCGTCGCTGACCGCCACCGGGTTGGCATTGTCCCCCCAGCGGGGCAGGGCGCCGGTCGCCATCTCGTAGAGCACCACGGCCGCGGCGAACCGCTCGGCCGCCGCGTCGTAACGCAGCCGCCGCGCGGAGCCGAGGAACGGGTCGAGGTAGCCGACCGTGCCCGCGCCGAGCTGGTCGGCCGGCGTCGACGACAGCGAGAAGTCGAAGACGCACAGGTGCGGCTGCTTGTCCTTGGGGCGGGGACGGGCCGCCAGGTTGGCCGGCTTCAAATCCCGGTGCCAGACGCCCTGGCCGTCCAGGTAGTTGACGATGTCGAGCAGGTCGCGCCCGTACCGCTCCAGCAGGTCCAGCGCGAGCCGGCCCCCGCGGAGCTCCTCGGCGAGCGTCAGCGCCCCGGCGCTCTCCATCAGCAGGGCCGTCCGGCCGCCGACCCGCACCGGGCCGTCCACCAGCGCCGCCACCTGGGGATGCTTCAACCCCGCGAGGGTACGCGCCTCAGCGGTCAGCCGTTCCTCGTGCTGCTCGTCGCGGGCCACCTTCAGGACCAACTCACGGGACACTGCAACGCCCCCGGTGACGAGCAGGGCGACCGCCGTGGCACCGGAGCCGAGCCGGTCCTTCACCTCCAGTCCCCCGTCGAGCAGGTCGCCCCGGTGCGCGGAGAGCGGATCGGCCACCGGCTCGGGCTCCGGCGCGGTCAGCTCGTTCCACACCTCCTCCAGGTCCTTGCGGAACTTCGAGACGCCGGGCGTCCGGGCTGCCGGGTCGCCCCGGGTCGCGTCGTAGACCAGCTTGACCAGTTCGAACGGCATGCCGTCGACGGCCGCGTCCAGGTGCAGGCCGCTGTCGCGGACCGCGTTGACCAGTTCCTCCGGCGTGGCGGCCGGTGCCGCCCCGGCGAAGATCCGGTACGCCAGCGCGCCGAGCGCGAAGACGTCGAGCTGGTGGCCCGGCAGCAGGGTGGCGCCCCCCGCCTCCGGTGCCTGATAGCGGCGGACCTCGTCGTCGAAGAACAGCTCCAGGCTCGCCGGGTCGCTCGACGGGCCCAGCCGGGTCAGGTGGCTGGTGCCGGCCAACCGCCCGCCGGTCTGCCAGTCGGTCACCACCAGCGTCGGGCGCGGCCCGTCCGGTTCCCCGACGTAGACGGCCCGGGGCGAGAGGGCCCGGTGAGCCAGCCGGCGTGAGTGCGCGTAGTCGATGATCTCCGCAAGGTCCTGTACCAGTTGCAGACGTTGGGCCAAGGTCAACGCGTTGCCGCGCCGAAGCAGCCACTGATCGAGGCGTACCCATTCCTGCTGGTGGTCGAAGACGACCGCCGGGCCCCAGGGGTGCTCGACCAGGTCGTGCGCCCGGGCCACCCCGGGGTGGTGGATGCCCTGCAGCAGGCGGAACTCCCGCTCCGCCGCCCTGCGGATAACCGGCACCTCGTGCTCGGCGGCCCGGCTGGTCAGGTAGAAGCGCACCCGTCGCACCAGCGCGGTGTCCAGCGCGTGGCCGGCGAGGAAGTCCTGCCAGCCGAGCCCTTCGGCGAACGGCTTCGGGTGCAGCAGCAGTTGCCCGACCTTGCGGTCCGCAACCGACGGCCGGATCTTGGCCCCACGCACCAGCTCGACGATCTGCCGAGCCCGCGCCGCGTCCACCAGGTGGTCGGGGTTACGCGGCAGCGCGAGCAGGAACCTCTTCAAGCTGGGCAGGTTGGATTCCGCCTCGTGCCCGTCCAGCCCGTGGACGTGCTGGCCGCCGATCGCGTCCAGCTCCGCCCGCATCGCCCGGGCATGCAGGAACACCGCCGCACCGACGTAGGGCGCCTCGTCCTGCCGTCCGTGCTGCTTGGCGTAGTAACGGATCAGGCTGGCCAGCCGCTTCGCCTTCCGGTTGGCCAGGATGTACGGATTGTCCTCGGGGGTGAGCCGGGAGTTCGATGCACGGCGCACCCACTGGGTTCCGTCCCCGCTGATCTCGCCCTGCCAGTGCTTCAACTCCAGCACGTGCAACCCGCTGGGCGTGAGCACCAGCGCATCGACCTCGTTGATCGAGCCGTCGACGCCCACGAACTCGACGTTGGCCCAGACGTGGTACGGGTCGGCGTCCGGCAGGTAACTGGCCAGTTCACGCAGGCCGTCCTGTTCCCACGTATAGGAGCTGGCGTTGATCTGCTCCCAGCGCGGGGAGTCCTCACGCATCAGGCAGGCCCCTCCACCCACGGCCGTCGGTGCCCCGGCTCAGCCTTCGCACCCTACCCCGTCCGACATCTGATCGAGGGAACGCCAGAGCCACACGCAACGAATGAACCTGTTCACACACGCTGTGCACCGATGATCTCCTGACCACGCGGTGTCACGCCGCCGGGAGGGCGCTGCGGAAAGCCCTCCTGCAAGTCGCATCGGTGACAGTAGCGCGGCCCTCGTGGTCTTGATCCTTATGGTCATGCAACGGCGCGGGCGAGCCATGGAACTTCCATCACCGACCTGCTGCCTGACTGCGTATCAATCTGGGGGTTCGGTGGGGATTTTCGACATCATCGGCACGGCGCTCTCCGTCGCGACGACGATCGGCAAGGTGGCGGGGGCCCTCAGCGGGGCCCTCAGTGGCGACCTGGTACATCTCGGCCGTGCACAGGTCGGCAACAGCAACCCCGACCTCGGTGAGGTCGTGTTCTGGCGGGACAAGCAGACGGGCATGCTGATGGTCGGCAACCAGTCGACCGACACCAGCGTCGCGCTCTTCTTCCCGGGGAACCCGTACGGTGGCGCCGGTGCCGAGTCGATCATTCTCGGGAGCATGCAGAAGTTCCCCGTCGGCGACATCTTCACGCAGTACGCCAACGCCGACGTGGACGACCTGGTCATCACCCCCTTCCTGGACGATTCCAGCGCGCAGGCGGAGGCCGGCGTAGGCACCGGTGGCCCCACCGGCATCTCGATCCAGGCGTCCGGTCAGAACATCGCCCCGAGGGCCAAGGTGCAGCTCGGTCCGTCCGTCGTGATCGAGGCGTCCGACACCACCGTGCAGGTCGCGGTGGTCGGCGGGCTCGTCCTCGCCGGAATCGTGCTCCTCAACGTACGTGGCGCCGGCACCACGGCCGCGCGCATCCTGAACGTGCTCCGCAAGCCGTCCGACGCACTCGACGACGACACCTCGATGACGGTGGCCATCCCACAGGGCGTCGACATCGCCAACGGCATCTCCTCCATCGACGTGATCCTGGCGGTGCAGAGCGCGAGCCCGACCGCGGCCATCCCCGCCCTGGCTCCCCACCCCGACGCCGTGCCGTTCACCGACGAGGACCTTGCCCGGCTGGCAGCGTTCACTCCCGGCCAGTGACCATGGTCGAGATCACGACACCCGATCCGCTTCCCCCGGGAACCGTCGGTCAGCCGTACCACCTGGAGTTGCGGGCCGCGCACGGCATCCCGCCGTACTCGTGGTCGACGGCGAACGGTGAGCTTCCCTACGGCCTGGCGCTGGACGACGGGGGTCTGGTCGCCGGGGTGCCGAAGGCCGAGGTGATCCTGTCGGTGCAGGTCTGTGTCCAGGACTCGGCGGAGCCTGCGCCGCAGTCGGCGCGGAAGTGGCTGAACATCGTCATCCGACCGGCCGGCCGGTTCCTGATAACGACCGCCGAGCTGCCGCCGGCGAAGCAGAACACCAGTTACCGCACCGCACTCGCGGCGACGGGCGGAGCGCCGCCCTACGTCTGGTCCGTCGACAGGGACTCGTTGCCGGTCGGGATCGAACTGGACGCCACGACCGGAACGCTCGCCGGCACCCCGGCCTCGCCCGGCTCGTCGTCCTGCGAGTTCGAGGTGACCGACGACGCCGGCAACCACGCCGCCCGCACGCTGCCGCTGACGGTCCTCGGCGAACTCGGGGTCACGACCACGGACCTGCCTGCGGCGATGGACCAGCGCCCGTACGACGTCACGTTGCGGGCCGGCGGCGGAGCGCCACCGTACACCTGGGCCGTCGCCACCGGCGCGCTTCCGGCCGGTATCGAGCTCGACGCCGTCACCGGGCGGCTGAGCGGCACGCCGCAGAGCACCGGAACCTGCGCCGTCAGCTTCACGGTGACGGACAGTCAGCAGTCCCACGCCAGCAGCGCGACGATTCCGCTGACGGTCGCCCCGACCGCCTGCCTCGCGACGATAACCTCGTTCACCGGCCGCGTGGAGGTCGTCGTACCGGATGTCAGGAACAGGGTCATCGTGTCGTGGCAGACGGAGGGCGCCGCGGTGGTCTACTTCGACCGGGAGGTGGGCCAGTTCGCGAACCCCGGGCCCAGCGGCCGGGTCTCCATCGAGTACCGGACCAGCATTTCGGGGCCGATCGACCCCCCGGTCCTCCCCGGCACGATCACCTGCGTGGACCAGTACGGGCTATCGGTCCTGGCCCCCATCCGCCGGGCGGTGGACGCGTCACGCTCCGCCGTCCCCGGGAGGAGTCGGTCTACGCCCTGAGACCCGCCTCCCCCGCGCCAGCCGCCGGCCGCTGGCGCGGCACGGTCGGACCCGCCTCCCCGCTCAGGTTGCGCCACAGGAACTCCAGCGTCAGCGCCCAGACGAAGGCGCGCTGCGCGTTGTTCGCCGCCGCGCCGTGTCCGCCCTCGACGTTCTCGTAGTACGCCACCTCGTGGCCCTGCTCGCGCAGCCGGGCCGTCATCTTGCGGGCGTGCCCCGGATGCACCCGGTCGTCCCGGGTGGAGGTGACGAGCAGAAGCGGCGGATACGGCTGGTCGCCGCGGATGTTGTGGTACGGCGAGTACCGGCTCAGGTAGGCCCAGTCGGCCGGCTCGTCCGGGTCGCCGTACTCGGCCATCCATGAGGCGCCGGCCAGCAGCCGGTGGTAGCGCCGCATGTCCAGCAGCGGGACGTGGGCGACGACCGCCCCGAACAGCGCGGGGTAGCGGGTCAGCATCACCCCCATCAGCAGGCCGCCGTTGCTGCCGCCCTCGATACCGAGTCGCGCCGGCGTGGTGATCCCCCGGGCCACCACGTCGGCCGCCACCGCCGCGAAGTCCTCGTACGCCCTGAGCCGGTCCTCCCGGAGCGCGGCCCGGTGCCACGCGGGACCGTACTCGCCGCCGCCCCGGATGTTCGCCACCACGTAGGTTCCGCCCCTGGCCAGCCAACCCCGGCCGATGATGCCGCTGTAGTGCGGGGTCAGGGAGATCTCGAAGCCGCCGTACCCGGTGAGCAGGGTCGGCCCCCCGGCCGCGTCCGGGTCGCCCACCACGAAGTACGGCACCCGCGTCCCGTCCGCCGAGGTGGCGAAGAACTGCCGTTCCGCCAGGGTCTCCCCGGCGAAGAACGTCGGTGCCCGCTTGAGCGTCTCGACCGTGCCACCGACCTGTCCGAGCCGCAGGGTCGCCGGCTCCCGGAACCCCTCGGACGCGAGCAGGTAGTCGTCGCCGGTGTCGCGGTCGGTCTCCACCACCCGGCTGTGGCCGGATTCGGGTACGCCCGGCAGCGGCTCCCGCCGCCACCCCGTCGAGTCGGGGGTCAGCACCTCCAGCCGGCTCCGCACGTCCGCGAGGGTGGCCAGGATGAGGTGGTTGCGGGTCCACGCGTGACCGCCCAGCGCGGTGCGGTCGTCGGGCCTGAACAGCACCGTCAGGTCCCGCCCACCGGCGAGGAACTCGTCGAACCGGGCCGCCAGCAGCGCGCCCGCCGGATGGGTGACGCCCTCGACCGTCCACGGCGAGCGCAGCCCGATCACCAGCCATTCCCGGTGCACATCCCACCGGGCGTCGTCCGGCACGCCGATCCGCAGCCGCTCACCCTCCCGCGTCAGCAGGTGGCTCTCGGTGCGGTAGAAGTCCAGGCTGCGCCCCACGAAGGTGCGCTCGAAGCCGGGTGTGTGGTCGTACGAGGCGTAGGCGCTGACGTCGTCCGCCTGCCCCTCGAAGACGACCTCGGCCGCCGACAGCGGCGTGCCCCGCCGCCAGCGCCTGACCACCCGGGGATAGCCGGAGGTGGTCAGCGACCCGGGCCCGAAGTCGGTGGCCACGTAGATGTGATCTGCGTCGATCCAGCAGACCGTGCTCTTGGCCTCGGGCACCGTGAAGCCGTCCTCGACGAAGGTGCGGCCGGCCAGGTCGAACTCGCGCACCACGACCGCGTCGGAGCCACCTCGGGACAGGCTGAGCAGGCAGCGCTCGTACCCGGGGCGCAGCACCGTCACACCGCCCCAGACCCAGTTCTCGCCCTCCTCGGCGGCCAACGCGTCGAGGTCGAGCAGCACGTCCCACTCGGGTTCGGGCCGGCGGTACTGGTCGAGGGTGGTCCGCCGCCACATCCCCCGCGGATGCGTCGCGTCGGTCCAGAAGTCGTAGTAGAAGCGGTCCCCACGCCACCCGGGGTAGGGGATGCGGTCGTCCGAGTCGAGCACCTGCCGGATCTCGGCCCGCAGGGCGTCGAACCGCTCGTCCCCGGTCAGCGCGGCCAGAGTCTCCGCGTTGCGGTCCCGCACCCATCCGGCGGCGTCCGGTCCGTCCAGGTCCTCCAGCCAGAGGTACGGGTCGTCGCCCTCGTCCGTCAGCGTCACGTTGCCACTATCCACCCACGCGTCAACCCGAACTACGACCGCCGGCCCGGCATGGCCCGGAACTCACGGGGTATGCCCGGAACATGAGGGCGAGTTTCCGGATCGGCCGGATCGCGGGCGTGCCGGTCGGGGTCAACTGGAGCGTCCTGGTCATCTTCCTGCTGATCGCCTGGGGGCTGTCGGCCAACCAGTTTCCCCGGTCGTACCCGGACCGGCCGACCTGGGCGTACGTGCTCGCCGGGCTGAGCGCCGCGGTGGTCTTCTTCCTCGGGCTGCTGGCCCACGAGGTCTCACACGCCGTGGTGGCCAGGCGCAACGGCATCGAGGTCGGTGGGATCACCCTGTGGCTCTTCGGCGGGGTGGCCGAGCTGCGCGGGGAGGCCCGCAGCCCCGGGGCGGAGCTGCGCATCGCCGGGGTCGGGCCGCTGGTCAGCCTGATCATCGGCGTCTTCTTCGGCGGCATCGCGGTGCTGCTCGCCCTGGCCGGGGTGCACGGGCTGTGGTTGGGGGCGCTGGCCTGGCTGGCCGGCATCAACATCCTGCTGGCGGTCTTCAACGCGCTGCCGGCCGCCCCGCTGGACGGGGGCCGGCTGCTGCGCGCCGCCGTGTGGAAGGCCACCGGCGACCGGACGAGGGCGTCCGTGGTGGCGGCGCGGGCCGGCTGGATCCTCGGCGTGCTGCTGATCGGGCTGGGCCTGTGGCAGTTCCTGCGCGGCGTGGGGTTCGGCGGGCTCTGGCTGGCGCTGATCGGCTGGTTCCTGATCGGGGCCGCCGGCATGGAGGAGCGGCAGGCCCGGACGGGCAGCGCGCTGCGCGGGATGCGGGTGGCGGACGTGATGACCCCGCAGCCGCAGACCGCGTCGGCCGAGATGACCGTGGCCGACTTCGTCGACCACTACCTCTTCGCCTACCGGCACTCGGCGCTGCCGCTGACCGAGGACGGCCGGCCGGTCGGTCTGGTCACCCTCGACCGGGTACGCGGCGTCCCGGCCGACCGGCGGGCCGCGACCACGCTGGCCGAGGTGGCCTGCCGGGCCGACCAGCTCGTGCTGGCCTCCCCGGACGAGCCGCTCACCGACCTGCTCCCCCGGCTCAGCGAGTGCGCCGACGGCCGGGCGCTGGTGGTGACCGACCAGCGCCTGGTCGGCATCGTCTCGCCCAGCGACATCAGCCGTGCGGTGCAGCGCGGCAGCCTCCGCGACCAGGTGACGGCCGGCCACCACTGAGCCCTCTTGATCGTCTGCCGTGCACCGGCACCCGCTCCGGCGTGTCGCGCTCGTCAGCCGCAAACGATCAGGGGGCCGGTCAGCGGGGGAAGTGGCGGTCCAGTAGGGCTGTGCGGAACTTGCCTGCGGGGTCCAGGTCGCGCAGCAGGGCCAGGAAGTCGCCGTGCCGGGGGTACGCGGCGGCGACCGCCGCCGGGTCGAGCGTGAACACCTTTCCCCAGTGCGGTCGGGGCACGAACGGGGCCAGCCGCGCCTCCACCTCGGCCAGCACCGGGGTCACCGCGTCGGCGTCGGCGGTCCAGGTGAAGTGCACGGCGACGCTGTCCCGCCCGTACTGTGGGCTCAGCCACAGCTCGTCGGCGGCGACCGTACGCAGCTCGCAGACCTGGAGCACGGCGGCGATCCGGTCCGCCACCGGGTCGAGGGCGGCCAGCGCGTCCACCGCCGCCGCCCGGGGCAGGTGGTACTCCGACTGGAGTTCGTCGCCGCTGCTCGGGGTGAAGCCGAGCCGGAAGTGCGGCAGCCGCTCGTGCCAGGGGCCGGGCTCGCCGAGCTGGGCCGTGCAGTTGCCCGCAGGCATCCCGGGCACCGGATGCACCGGCCCGGCCGCCCCCGTGGTGCCCAGCCAGTCGGCCTCCGGCGGCGGGCCGTCGGCGAACTGCTTGCGCCACACCTGCCCGATCCGGTCCCCGCGCCAGTCGGTGAAGAGGCTGACGCTGTACGCCGAGGCGAACGCCTCGTCCAGGGCCACGCGGGGCAGGCCGAGCCGGACGTACTGCCGTATCTCGAAGGCGGGCAGCACGTCCAGGGTGACCCGGGTGACCACGCCCAGCGCGCCGAGGGCGACCACCATCCCGGCGAACCGGTCGCCGTCGGCGTCCCGGCGCACGGTCAGCAGGTCGCCGTCGGCGGTGACCAGCTCCAGGGCGGCCACGGCGGTGGCCAGGTTGCCGATCCCGACGCCCGAGCCGTGGGTGGCGGTGGCCACCGCGCCGGCCACCGAGATGTGCGGCAACGACGCCATCGTCGGCAGGGCGTACCCGGCGGCGTGCAGCCGGGTGGCCAGGTCGCCGTAGCGCACGGCGGCGGCCACCGTGACCGTGCGGCGCTCCCGGTCCACCTCGACGGTGGGCGGCAGGCCGGCCAGCGACACCAGGTCGCCGGTGGTGTCGCCGAACCGGTTGAACGAGTGCCCGGTGCCGACCGCCCGGACCCGGTCGCTGCCGGCGACCAGCCGGCGCAGCTCGTCCACTCCGGACGGGCGGTGCCGCCGGGCGGCGGCGTACCGGACGTTGCCGGCCCAGTTGCGCTCCGGCACGCCCGGTGCCCGGTAGGCGGGCCCCGCCCCGGGCACACCCACGCCCGCGCGTGGTTCCTGCTCTCCTGCGTCCACGTCGCACTCCCGTCGGTCGAGTCGCAGTCGATCGTCATCGCGCCCCGCGCTTCGCCCACTGACGCCCCGCCCGACCGCGCCGAGCGGGGCCGGCGGGCGCGCCGAGCAGGGCCGGGCGGGCGCGAGGACTCAGAGCTGCGGCATGACCTCGGCGGCGACCAGCTCGACGTGGTCCAGGTCGGCCAGGTCGAGAACCTGGAGGTAGATCCGCTCGCTGCCGATCTCGGCGTACCGGCCGATCCGGTCGACGATCTCGGCCGGGGTGCCGGCGAGGCCGTTCTCGCGCAGCTCCGCCGGCTCCCGGCCGATCACCTCGGCCCGCCGTCGTACCTCCGCCTCGTCCCGGCCGCAGCACAGCACCAGCGCGTTCGACCAGCGCATCCCGGCCGGGTCCCGGCCGATGTCGGCACAGGCGGCCCGGACCCGGTCGAACTGGGCCACCGAGTCGGCGACGGAGACGAACGGCAGGTTGAACTCGTCGGCGTAGCGGGCCGCGAGGCGGGGCGTGCGCTTCGGCCCCATGCCGCCGAGCAGGATCGGCGGGCGCGGCTGCTGCACCGGCTTGGGCAGGGCCGGTGAGCCCGTCACCGGGTAGTGCCGGCCCGCGAAGTCGAACGTCTCGCCGGCCGGCGTCTCCCAGAGCCCGGTGACGACGGCGAGTTGCTCCTCCAGCCGGTCGAACCGTTCGCCCACCGAGGGGAACGGGATGCCGTACGCGGTGTGCTCGTCGGCGAACCAGCCGGCCCCGATGCCCAGCTCCACCCGGCCGCCGCTCATCTGGTCGACCTGGGCGACGCTGATCGCCAGCGGGCCGGGCAGCCGGAACGTGGCCGCCGTCATCAGGGTGCCGAGCCGGATCCGGGAGGTCTCCCGGGCCAGTCCGGCCAGCGTGGTCCAGGCGTCCGTCGGGCCCGGTTCGCCGCTGACCGCGCCCATCTTCAGGTAGTGGTCGGACCGGAAGAACGCGCCGTAGCCGGCGTCCTCGGCGCAGCGGGCCACGGCGAGCAACTGGTCGTAGCTGGCCCCCTGCTGGGGTTCGGTGAAGATCCGCAGTTCCATGCCCCGAGCATAGGGAGCCCGTCGGGCTCCCGCCGCGAAAGGAAGGCCCCGGGGCGCAGCCGGCCCTGCCGGGGCGTACCGGTCAGGGTTGGCCGAGGCCTGCCTCGCGGGCCCGCTGGATCGCCTGGCTGCGGTCGGCGACCTGAAGCTTGCCGAGCACGTTGGACAGGTGGTTGCGGACGGTCTTCGGGCTCAGCGTCAGCCGGCGGGCGATCACCACGTTGCTCAGCCCCTGCGCGACGAGGTCCAGCACCTCGCGTTCCCGGTCGGTCAGCTCGGGGAACGGCGCCGGCCCGCCGGCCCGCCCGCCCGCGAGGAAGCCGATCGCCCGGCTGGCGATCACCGGCCCGAGCAGCACCTCGCCGTTGGCGACCGCGCGGATGGCCCGTTCCACCTCGCCCGGCGCGGCACCCTTGAGCAGGTACCCCCGCGCCCCGGCGCGCAGCGCGGCGAACACCGAGTCGTCGTCGTCCAGCATCGTCACCACCAGCACCCCGATCCCCGGGTGCCGGGCGACGATCTCCCGGGTGGCCTCCACACCGGACCGCCCGCCGAGGTGCAGGTCCATGATGATCACTTCGGGCCGGGTGCGGTCGGCGAGCCGAACCGCCTCGTCGGCGTCCGCGGCCTCGCCGACCACCTCCAGTCCCGGCGTGGACGCCAGCAGCGCCGTCATGCCGAGCCGGAACACGGGATGGTCGTCGACCACCGCCAGCCGGATCACCGCCGCGCCACCGACCGCCGCACCGTCACCGGTCACCGCCGCACCGCCAGGGCTCGTCCCGCCACCGTCCACCGCACCGTCACCGGTCACCGCCGCACCGCCAGGGCTCGTCCCGTCCGCGTCCCCGGCACCGTACCGGCCTCCGCCGGCGCCCCCCACGGCTGCCGCTGGCCCGTCGACGGCTCGGCCGGGGCGGGGTCGGCGGCCGACGGCTCCGGGTCGGGGTCGACCGGGGCCCACCCGCGCTGGGCGGGGACGGCCGGCGGCCGGTCGCCGTCGGCCGGCGGCAGGCGATCGACGGGCACCCGGACGATGACCTCGGTGCCGCCGTCGGGCGCCGGGCCGATCACGCACACCCCGCCGATGCCCTCGGCCCGCTCCCGCATGGAGAGCATGCCGACCCCGGCCGGCGTGCCGACCACGACGCCCCGGCCCGGGTCGGTCACCCGGACGGTGAGCCCGTCCGGATCCCGCTCGACCGCCACCCGGCAGGTCGGTGCGCCGGAGTGCCGTTGGGCGTTACGGACCGCCTCGGAGACGATCCCGTACACGGCGGTGGCGACCGGCTCGGGCAGCGGCAGCGGCAGCGCCTCGACCAGCACGGTCAGCCCCGAGCCGTCGTACCGTTGGGCCAGCTCGTGCAGGGCGGGGACCAGGCCGCGCTCGCCGAGGACCGGCGGCAGCAGCCCCCGGGCCAGGTCGCGGACCTGCTCGACCCGTTGGTCCGTCTCGTCGCGCAGCCGGTCCAGCAGCCGTCCGGCCGCGCCCGGATCGACGCCCAGCAGGTTGCGGGCCGCCTGGAGGCCGAGCGCCACCCCGGCCAGGGCGGGACCGAGCCCGTCATGCAGGTCCCGGCGCAGCTTGCGGCGTTCCGAGTCGCGGGCCTCGGCCAGCCGGGCCCGGGAGGTGACCAACGCCCGGCTGGTCGCGGCGAGGCTGGCCGCCGAGGCGACCACCGGCACCAGATCGACCAGCGCCGAGCGGGTACGCCCGTCCAGCCGCTCACCGGCCCGGGCCCACGCGGTCAGCCGCCCCACCTCCCGCTCGCCCCGGCGCAGCGGCAGCACCAGCGGCTCCCCCACCGGCCCGGCGGACGCGCAGTGGGCGGTGCACGGGTCCGGGCCGTCCACCTCGATGCCGCAGGCGCCCAACCGCAGCGACTCGGTGAGACTCCGCGCCACCCCGGTCAGCACGTCGGTCGGGTCCGCGCTCGCGCTGATCCGGTCGCCGACGCCCCGGACCACACCGATCGGTTCCGCCGCCGCGCCGTGGATCAGCCGGTCCACCCGCCGCTGCACCCACCACCGGCCCGGCTGCACGGCGGCCGCGACCAGGGCGGTGACCAGCACCCCGGGGACCGCCCGGCTGGCCGGGAGCAGCGCGTCCAGCGTGGTCACCCCGACGACGTACGCGGCGACCAGCAGGAAGGTCAGCAGGAACCAGACCAGCGTACGGCGGACCGCGATCTCGATCCCCCACAGCCGCTGCCGCAGCACCACGGCCAGCACGGCGGCCGGGAAGAACGCCTGCGCGGCCAGCATGGCGGTCGGCGGCAGCCCTTCCGGCACCGCGCCCGCCCAGTCGTCGGGCAGCGCTATCGGGGCGAAGCTCACCGCCAGCAGCACCGTGCCGACCGCGAGCCAGCCCAGGCCGACCCGCTCGGCGGGCGGCGAGACCCGCCGCCGCCACAGCAGCCCGGCGGCGGCGACGAGCCCGAGCAGCGGCACCAGGGCCGTGAGCACGGGCTGCACCCGGGTGACGAACTCGGCCCAGTCCGCGCTGCGGATCGCCAACGGCGCCCCGGACGGGGCACCGCCCAGCCCGGGGAAGGTCAGCTGGAACAGCTCGGTCGCGGCGACCACCGCGACGCCGGCCGCCACCGCCAACCGGGGGCCCAGCGTGAGCCGGCTCTCCCGGACCAGCCAGGGCAGCACCACGATCAGGGACAGCATCCCCGGCACCCAGCCCCAGTGCCGGGCCGAGGTCAGCAGCGTGACCTCGGGCAGCTCGGGATACACCCGGCGCAGGTCGAGGTACTGGGCACCCAGGGCAGCGATCCCCCCACCGACCCCGGTGACCGCCAGCAGCCAGGCCACCGGGTGACTGCGGCGCAGCAGGATCAGCCATCCGGTCGTGCCGTACACCGCGCAGTCGGTGTAGTCGACGAGGAAGTAGAGCTGGGACAGCCCCCACGGGTGGCGGGCGAGCGCCCAGCAGAGCGTCGTGGCGGCGAGCAGCAGCACGCAGCCGACCAGCACCGTCCAGGCGGCGACCGGGCGGCCGGGGTCGTCACCGGCGTTCGGGACGGTCAGCGCGCGCGGCGCCGGGTCGACCAGCATGGCGTGATCCTGTCAGTCGGAGCGGCGGTTGCCGAGATCCCGGCGCTGCGCGACGGGTGTCGGTCCGGCGACAGTCGCGCGGGGCCCGGCCGGGACGGGGTACGGCCACGGGTGGGACACGGGCGCCTCCCGACGGGACGTGGTCGTCGATGGGGCCGGCGGGTCGGGGTGCGGCCGACACCGCCGGTCCACCGAGCGTGCCGGTCCCGGCGTCCCGGCCGCATGTGCGCACCGTCCCGGCCACCCGGGAGCTTTCGCCGGGCAGCGGTGCCCGGCGGGCCGGTACCACCGTCCCTTTCCGCCGGGACGCCGGGCCGTCCAACGTCTGAGCCGCGGATGCCGCAGGCCGGCGCCGCGAGTCCGACGGCGCCGGGAGGCGCCGCGACGCCCGGGGCGAGCAGGAGGCAACCATGGACGAAGAGCACCGGACCCGACTGACAGGTGCGGTACGGGAGCTGACGCCGGAGCTGAGCCGGCGGGCCGAGGAGATCGAGGCCGCCCGGGAGCTGCCCGCCGATCTGCTCGACGGACTCCGGGCCGCCGGCTGCTTCCGGATGTTCGTGCCGCGCAGCCACGGCGGGTACGAGGCGGACCCGCACACCGGGCTGGCGGTGCTGGAGGAGTTGGCCCGCGCCGACGGCTCCACCGGCTGGACGGTGATGATCGGCGCGGAGACGCCGCACCTGCTGGCGCTGCTGCCCCGGGACCGGTTCGACAAGCTCTACGCGTCGGGCCCGGACGTCGTGGTGGCCGGCGGTTTCGCCCCGCAGGGACGGGCCGAGCTGGCCGACGGCGGATTCCAGGTCACCGGGCGGTGGGGGTTCGCCAGCGGCTCCCGGCACGCCGACTGGATCTTCGGCAACTGTGTGCTCACCGGGGACGGCCAGCCGCTGCCCGGCCCGAACGGCCAGCCCGTGGAGATACGTTCGATGCTGCTGCCCGCCGGCGCGGTGACGGTGCAGGACACCTGGCACACGTTGGGGTTGCGCGGCACCGGCAGCCATGACGTGCTGATGGAGTCGGTGTTCTGCCCGGTGGAGCAGAGCTTCGACCTGTTCACCGGTACCCCGTGTGTCCCGGGGCCCGGGTTCCTCGCGCCGCTGGCGCAGTTCGTCCTGCACCTGGGCGCGGTGGCCGTCGGGATCGCCCAGGGTGCCCTGGACGACACCGTGGCGCTGCTCGGCGGCGGCCGGCAACGGCTGTACGCGCGGCAGTCGCTGGCCGACTCGCCGGCCTTCCGGGTGCAGCTCGGCCGGGCCGATCTGAACGTCCGGGCGGCCCGGGCGCTGCTGCGGTCGCTGGCCCACGACCTGTTCCGGGCGGCCGGCGCGGAGGACCCGGCCGCGGTCGAGGCGCTGCGCCCGCAGATCTCCGCCAGCCTGCCCTGGGTGACCGAGGTCGCCACCGCC
Organism: Micromonospora sp. NPDC001898; assembly: GCF_042891255.1. NCBI lineage: Bacteria > Bacillati > Actinomycetota > Actinomycetes > Micromonosporales > Micromonosporaceae > Micromonospora > Micromonospora sp. NPDC001898. The sequence continues at coordinate 61,019 of NZ_JBIATC010000016.1, forward strand.
GCCGTGGACACCTGCTACCGGGCGGGCGGGGGCGGCGCGGCCCGCGACTCCTCCCCGGTGCAGCGCCGCTTCCGGGACATCCACACCTTCGCCCAGCACGCGGCGGCGGCGGAGGGCTGGCTGGGCAACAACGGCGCCCACCTGCTCGGCCGGCCGGTCGAGCTGGCGTACTAGGTGGCGCTTCGTGGGATCGGCGTGCCGTGCGGTGGGCATTTCGGTGTCGGACCCGCTCGGGCGGGACCCCAACCGTACGGGTGAGGCCCCGCCGGAACCGGGCCGTGGCGGAGAGCGCCGGTGAGCTAATGGGTACGTGACAGTCCTAGCGATCATCGCCGGCGGTGGCATCGGCGCCACCCTGCGGTACCTCCTGGGGCTCGGCCTCGCCCCGTCCACGCCACCGGACTTTCCCTGGGTCACCTTTGTGATCAACATGGTGGGCGCCTTCGCCCTCGGCGCCGTGATGACGCTGCTCGCGGCGCACCGGCTGCCGGGGCCGTGGGGCAAGCCCTTCCTCTCGACCGGTGTCATCGGCGGCTTCACGACCTGGTCGCACTTCATCGTCGAGGCCGATCAACTGATCGGGGCGCGGCGCAGTGGGGTTGGCATCGCCTACCTCGTCGTGTCCATCTTCGGTGGAGTGATCGCCGCGGCGCTCGGCGCTCGCCTCGCGGAACTCCGGGTGGGGCATCCGACGGGCAGGGGTGCGTGATGTGGGTGGGCATCGGGGTGTTCCTGGCCGGCGGGCTCGGGGCGCTGAGCCGCGCCGGCGTCGACGCGCTGGTGAAACCCTGGTGGAAGGCGCGGGTGACCGGGTCCAGCAGGGCCTTCCCGGCGAGCACCTTCCTGATCAACGTCTCCGGTGCCTTTGTGCTCGGCGTCGTCACCGGCTATGCCGCGAAGAACGTCGCCGCTGGGGCGCAGGACTTCGCCGCGATCGTCGGGGTCGGCTTCCTCGGCGCCTACACCACCTTCTCCACCGAGGAGTGGCACACGCTGGGACTGCTGCGCAAGAACGCCGCCGTCGAGGCCTTCAACGTGCTCGGCAGCCTCGGCGCGAGCCTTGTGCTGGCCGCGTTCGGCCTGTGGCTCGGCGGTCTGCTCCATTAGCTGGTCGGCGCGGGTCGGCCCGCCCGGTCGATCACCTCCTCCGGCGTCAGCGGCGCCTTGGGGTGATGGGTCAGGCACAGCGGGGTGTCGACCTTGACGAACGGGAAGCCCTCGCCCGCGACGTAGAACTGGCCGCTGCTCAACAGCCCGATGTCGGGCAGCCGGCCACCCTTGGCCTCGGCGAGTTGCCGCGCCGCGTCGATCTGCGCCGGGGCGTTGAGCAGACCGAAGAACTGGGTGGTGGCGTTGCCCGAGATCCGGTTGTGCAGGCCCTTGGGGGCCTGGGTGGCGAAGACCAGCCCGAGGCCGTACTTGCGGGCCTGCGAGGCCAGCGCGATCGTGCTGGCCGTGCAGGCGGTGTTCCCGGTCGACGGGGCGAGGGTCTGCGCCTCGTCCATGACGAACAGGCCACCGAGCGGCCGGTCCCCGGCGGGATGCCGCCGCACCCAGGCGAACAGCGCCATCTGCAACTGGTTGACGAAGCTCTGCCGCTCCTGGTCGGAGGTGAGCCCGACGAAGCTGACCACCGACACCCGGGCCCGCCGGCCGGGCGTCGGGGTGAGCAGCAGCCCGGGATCGGCCGGGGCGCCCGTGCCGCCGAAGAGCGGGTCGGTGACCATCGCCGCCTTGAGCGCCTCGGCCAGTTCCAGGGCCAGCTTGTCGGCCCGGGCCAGCCGGCTCACCCCGTCGGGCAGGTCGGCGAGGAACTCGGTGAAGCCGGGCAGGCCCACCATGCCGCTCCTCGCGTACGCCAGCAGCGCCTCCGTCAGCACGGCCTTGCCCTGCTGGGCGAGCCGGGTGGGTCGGTCCACCCCGGCCCGGGGCGCGAGGGCCTCCACCGCCGAGCGGATGGCCTGGTCGAACTCGTCCGGCGAGTCCCGCACGGGGCTGAAGTCCGGCAGTGGCTGGAAGCTCAACGGCCGCCCGGCCTTGACCCGGGGAGTCCAGACGACGACCTCCGTGTGGTCGAGGTAGTCCCGGGCCCGCTCGTCGTCGCCCGGCTCCCAGCCGACCGGCGGCTGCGGCCACGCGTCCCCCAGCCGGGCCAGGTCGTTGTTCGGGTCCAGCACGATCGAGGACACGCCCTGCCGGGCGCACTCCTCGACCAGCCGCCGGATCAGCACCGTCTTGCCCGACCCGGAGCCGGCGAAGACCACGGCGTGCCGGCGCAGCGACTCCAGGCCCACCTGGAACGGTCGCCGCCCGTCCGTGGTGTGCCCCAGCCGGACCGTCGCCGGGTCCGGCCCGTCGGGGGCTGCCGGCACCAGGCCGTCGACGGCCCCGGAAGCCGGCGTCGCCGGCTCGGCCGACCCGGAGGCGGTCGGGGTGGAGGCGGCCGGCCCGGAGGCGGCCGGCCCGGAGGCGGCCGGGGTGGAGGCAGCCGGGGTGGAGGCGGCCGGGGTGGAGGCAGCCGGGGTGGAGGCGGCCGACCCGGAGATGGCCGGCCCGGGGGCGGCCGGCACAGGGGTGGCCGGGGCGGGGGCGCCGAGCACCGCACGGAACAGGGCGGTGCCGCTCGCCGGCCGGCGGGCGAGCAGCCACTCCTGGTACACCGCGTCCGGCTCGCGGGCCAGCTCGCGCAGCGCGGCGAACACCCGCAGGTCGGCCTCCGCCACGACGCACCGGACCCCGCCGGCGGCATCGAACTCCGCCAGCACTTGGGCGGTACGCGGACCGGTCGGCCAGGGGCCGTTGCGCAGGAGCACCAGTCGCCGCTGCGGGTACTGCCGGTCCAGGCCGGCCATCGTGCAGGCCGCCCGGACCCGGGCGATCGTGGCGATCGCGTTCGGGTGGGCGAGGCCGCGGAAGCACCAGTGCGCCTCGTTCTCGGTGGCCTCGTCCAGCACCTCGATGAGGCGACCGTGCAGCGCCGGCTTGCGGCCCGGCGGCGGGTCGTGCTTGTACGTGGCCCCCGTCGGGGCCTGCTCGGCGATCCACGCGGCGAGCCCGGCGGCGAGCAGCGGCGGCAGGTGCTCGTCCTCCGTGCGGTGCTCCAACGCGGGCCCGACCTCGGCCGCCGCCACCAGCCGGGCGAACCGCTCGTCCAGCGGACGCAGGTCCGCCGTCCCGGCCAGCCCGGGCGGCGGGACGACCGGGGGGTCCCCGCCGTCGACGAGCCGGTCGAGCAGGAACACCTCGTCGGCGTCGCGACACCGGGCGACGTGCCGGTCCACCCGGCGCAGCAGGGCCCGCGGGGTGAGGTTCGGGGCGTCGGCGAAGGCGTCGGGGCTGACCGGCCACGTCGGGTGGGGCGGGAAGAACCGCCGCTCGGTGAACACGGCCGCGAGCCGCTTCGCCACGATCGCCCGCCCGATCTGCGGCGTCGGGATCCGGTCGGGCAGCAGGGACACCCGGAACCGGTCCGCCACGGAGGTCGGCGCGCTACGGGTCAGCAGCTCCCAGGTGTCCGGCAGGCAGGACACCACGAGCAGCGTCCGGCGGGTGACGTCGCGCAGGGTCAGCAGGCCGTCGGCGATCGGCCCGAACGCGGTCGCGTGGGCGTCGTCCAGCTCCGCGCGCGGGTCGAACATGGACGTGCTGGTCTGGGCGAGAAGCGTGTCGAGCTGGTCGACGGCGATCACCGTCGGGTCCAGCGTCAGCGCCATCAGCCGGGAGATGTCCTGGACGACCTGCTGCGGAGGGCGTACGCCGTGGGTGAGCCCCCACTCCGCCCGGCGCGCCGGGTCGCCGGGCTCGCTGATCAGGTGGGCGTAGCCGACGTCCTGGTCGTCGAACTCGCGGGAGCCGTGCAGCACGAGGGCCCGGGCGGTGTCCTGGCATTCCCGGCCCACCTCCCGGTGCAAGGTGCGCAGGGCCCGGACGAAGGTGTCCAGGTGCTCGCGGGTGAGCGGCTCGGCGCCGGACACCGCGTCCCGGACCTCGGCGGGGAGGCCGAGCTGCGAGGTGAGCCGGCGCAGGAACTTGCGCAGCTGCGTGTCCCAGCCGCCCGACTCCCGGCCCATTCCCTCGACCATCGCCAGCGCGACGCTCGACCAGAAGGTCCGGCCGCTGACCATGTTGACCAGGAAGAAGTAGCCGCCGTCCTGCTGGATGCGTTCCCGGACCGCGCCGAGCAGGTGGGTCTTGCCGGAGCCGGCCCGCCCCTGCATGGCCACCCCGAGGGGTCGGCTGGTGTCGTCGGTGCGGGCCCGGGCCACCCCGCGCAGGATCTCGGCGACCACCCGCTCGTGCAGCTCGGGCACGTCGTACGGGGAGGGCCGCCACACGTCGTCGGGGGTGACCGCCGGGTGGAAGGTCAACGCCTCCAGCGCCGCGCGCTCGTCGTCAGGAATCATGCCGCCCCGATCGACAGGGTGTGGTTGTCCTCGTCGCCGATGCGTACCGCCGCCGCCCGGTCCCGCGCGGTCAGCGACTTGCTGTTGGCGACCGGGATGATCCGTACGCCGTCCTGCCGCACCAGTGCCCGCAGCGCGGCGTCCACCGCCGCGCGGTCGGTGCCGTCGAGGTGGTCGCGCAGGTCGGCGAGGCCGACCCAGGCGCCGGGCGTCGCGGCCAGCTCCCGGTACGCGGCCCGGACCAGCTCCGCGACGTCCCCGCCGGCGGTGGCGGCCGCCGGGGGCGCGTCCCCGGCGGTCGCCGGCGGCCCGGCCGGGTCGGCGGCGGTCTGCTTGAAGAAGTCGGCGTGGCTGATTCGCAGCCGGTCCAGCCCCCGGTGCAGGTTTCCGAGCAGGGTGAACAGGGAGCGGCTGGCCGAGCGTCCCGCCCTGGGCGGGGCACCGGTGTGCAGTTGGCGCATCACCCGCCAGCCCTCATCCGTCAGCTCGTGCGAGAGCATGCGGCGGCTGCGGTCGGTCTCGACCAGGCCCAGCTCCACCAGCTTCTTGTTGTCCTTGCCGGTGAGCGCGAACCCGGCCAGGTCCCGCAGCTCGGCATTGGTCAGCTTCCGGGCCTCCACCATCAGCACGACGAGCGCTTGGATCTGGTTGGGGGTCAGGCTCGGCAGGTCCGGGGTGCTGCTCGACATGGTGCCTCTTTTTCCTGTCAGGGGTGCGCGCCGGCCGCGCGTCGTCGGGCCAGCAGGTCCCGGATGCTCCGGATGACGGCCTGGACGTCGGTCAGCACCTGTTCGTTGGTGAACCGGAGCACGTCGAGCCCCAGAAGCTGGAGCTGTACGTCGCGCCGCCGGTCGTCGGCGAACATAATGGCTCCCCGATGCTCCGGGCCGTCCACCTCGACCGCAAGCCCTTCGACCGTCCAGAGCAGATCCAGGCGGTACGGCCGACCCAGTGGATGCCATTCGTAGGTGTGGTTCCACCGCCGGCCACGGGCCCAGTCGTGCGGGGCGAGGGCACGCTCCAGGGCCTGTTCGGCGGCGCTGTCCGGCCGGGGCGCCCCGGCCAGCGGCGGGTACGCCAGGCCCACCCCACCCGGGCCGGCGGGGCTGTCGGAAACCCGACCGATGCCCCCGGTCAGCTCGGCGAGGTGTGTCGGGAGCCGGAGCGGAACCGGTCGGACCCGGTCGCCTCCGTGCGGGAGCGGGCCGACCAGCCACACCGCGCACCGGCCGTGCTGGACGAGCCACTCGGCCGCCGCCACGAGCGCCCGCTCGTCCTCGGGACCGGCCCCCTCCGGCGGCTCGGCCACCAGCACGCAGGACTTCCGGTCGTACGCGTCGGCGAGCACCCGGGCGAGGCCGGCGGCCCGTACCTCGGCGGGAAAGCGCGACGGGCGTGTACGCCGTCGGTCCCCGCCGGGGCCCTGCGGACCGCTCCCGCCCGGCTGTCCCAGGGCCCGCTCGGCCAGGTCGGCGAGGAACGGCCCGAAGTGGTCGGAGCGGGCCGCGACCCGGGTGGCGAGTTCCCGGACGGCCGCGCGGCCGAGCGGACCGCCACCGTCGAGCCGGGCCGCGCCGGGCAGCCAGCGGGGAAACAACGCCCTGGCGGCGTCCTCCAGCTCGTCGAGGAGGACGGTGACCAGGCCGGCGAGGGAAAGGCCCCGCGCCGGCCGGTAGGCGACCACCGCCGGCGCGGACGGCGGCAGCGGGTCGAGGGCCAACCGGAGCAGCTCGGGGTCGACGCCCGCGAGGTGGCTGACGCGAAGCGGCGGGACAGCCGTCCACCACTCCGGACCGGCCCCGCTGCGCATGGCCACGCACGCTACCGAGCCGGCGGCACGGGCGCTGCCCCGTCCTCGCCGGGCACGCGGCCGTACGCCGTGGCCGGGGAGACCAGGCTGACCGACCGGCGCGCACCTACGACAGGTTCGACGCGGCGACCGGCGCGGATCAGCTTCCGCCGGCACGCCGCCGACGCAGCACGTGGGCGACCGCGCTGACCACGGTCGTGCCGGCCGCCATCCCGACCAGGATCAGGACCGCCCCGACCGCCCACAGGCCCGAGTCGTCGCTCGTCGCCGCCCGCCACGCCCAGGCGACGGTGAAGGCCACCGTCATGACCGGCGCCACCAGCCAGGGGCGGAGCGTCCAGCCGCCGACGGCGGCGACCAGCGCCAGGGACAGGACGCACCCGACGACCTGCCACCCGTCGTACGGGCCGCTGACCGAGTCGGTCACCGGGTCGACCGTGTACTCGGTGTCCCAGCCGAGCCAGGCCCACCAGACTGCGACCGTCGCCACCGCGAGGACGGACCCACCGAGCAGAGCACGCGTACGCGTCGAGGTATGCACGACAGGATCCTCCCGCTGCCGACCCGCACGACGGACAAGCCCCCGCCGCCGTCTCGCTCGCGCTGATGGAGGGCCGTGTGCAGCGGTTTGACTCGATCGGCGAGACTCGGGCGGTTACCCCGCCCCTCGCAGCGACGGACCCGACCCCTCGGCACAAGGCTGGAGCACATGTCACACACCCTCGCGATCTGGCTGGCCGGTGGCCTGCTGCTGGTGGGTGCGGGCTTCGCGACGACCCTGCTGCCCAGGTGGCGGGCCCGGGAACAGGCTCGACGTACCGTCTGGTCCACCGCCCGCGCCCAGATCGACAGCGCGGCCGTCAGCCGGGACGCGGCCGGGACCCGGGTGCCCGAGGCCGAGCAGTTGCTCGCCCGCGCCGAGCTGATCGCCGCCGGCCGGGGCGGGCCGGCGGCGGCGCGGACGGCGGCCGGGTACGCCCGGCAGGCCGACCGGCTGTGGCGGGAACACGCATGACCGGCCGCCTGGGCCAAGGCCGCCGCGAGCTGCTGCGCTGGGCGTTCCTCGGCATCGCCGTGGTCGTCCTGGTCGTCTTCCTGCTCGCCCAGCGGCAGAGCATCGACGTCAGCTACGGCAGGTCGCCGTCGTCCTCAACCGGGGTCGAGGAGGGATCGGCCGGCGAGCTGAGCGACGCGAGCGTGCCCTCGGTGGCCGAGATGACCGCGCTGGTGGCCGCCGACCCCGTGGTGCGGCTCCCCGGCTCGACCGCGCGGTGGGACGAGCGACGGGTGCGCGAGGCCACCGGGACCGAGCCGGTCCGCATCCTGGTCGCGCCGCCCGGGCTGGACGAGGACGAACGCGACCGGGTCCGGGACGTGAAGAACGCGACCGTCCGGGTGATCGGCACCGAGGTGAGCGGCGGCATCTACCAGGCCACCGCCGACGACCTGCCCACCTGGCGTGCCCAGTTCGCCACCGGCGACGTGACGGACCTACTGGTGGCGCTGATCGCCGGGCTGCGCGACGAGCCCACGCCACCCGACCGGGACGAGCTGCGGTGGCGTGAGCCGACCGGCAGCGAGTTGGCCGCCGTCGCCGCCGACCTGCGGGCGACCGGGCTGCACATCGGGGCGGGGGCCACCCTGACGGAGCTTCCCGGCGACAGCGCGCGGAACGCCTTCCCGGACGGCGCCCGGTACGTCGCGCTCCCCCCACAGCGGTACGGCGAGCCGGTGCCCCGGTACGGTCCGGCGCTGACCAGGCTGTTCCCGGGCACACCGATCGTGGTGATGTACGGCCTCTGGATCGAGCACCACGGTCCGGCGGCGGACTTCGCGGAGCTGGCCGGGGCGAGCTTCTACGGCCAGTTCGGCGGCCGGCTCAGCCGGTACGACTACCCGCAGGGCAACGTGCTGGCGGCCTACCTGAACCGGGTCACCGACCTGCGCTACTCGGGCCTGTTCGACCGGCCGCTGCCGTACCGGCCGATCGATCCGCTCCGGGTGGCGCTGCCCGCCCTGCCGTGGCTGTTCGCGGGCTGCGTGGCGGCGTTCCTGGTCCTGTCGATCCGGTCGCTGCGGCGTCCCGACGGCGGCCCGGGAGGCTGGCGCGGGTCGCGCCGGCGCGGCGAACCGGGCCGGCTGGCCGGTCTCACCGCGCTCGCCGTCGAGGTGTCGCTGCTGACCGACGCCCGCAGCGATCCGGCGCTGGCCCGGGGCATCGTGAAGCTCCAGGCGGCCCGCGCGGCGCTGGACGAGGACCTGCCGGACGCACACGTCCGGGCGTTGCTGGCCGAGGCGGCGGAGGAGTTGGACGAGGTCGCCCGCACGGTGGGCATCGCCAGTTACCGACCGGACCTCTACCTACGGGGCAGGCTGTCGTGAGACCGTCCGTACGACGCCGGCTCGGCACCCTGTTCGACACGCCCTTCGGCCTCGCCGTCCTGGCCTGCGCGGCGCTGGCCGGCTGGGCGCTGTGGACCGGCGGGGCGCTGGACGGCCCGATCGCCCGCCAGGTCCGCACCTCGTCCGTGTACGCCGCGCCCGGCGTCGACCTGGACCGGGCCGCCGCGGAGCGGATCATCGGCAACCGTCGGCTGGTGGTGGTGCTGCTGGCACCGGGCGCCGACCGCCGGGACGCCTGCCATCAGGTCGAACACGCCGCCGACGGGACCGTCGTGCTGGTGATGAGCCGCGACGGCGACGAGTACGACACCTACGGGTGCGCGCTGCTGCCCGGCCGGGACAAGGAGAACTTCGGCCGGGCCGCCGTCGCGGAGATGACCGTCGGCCGGGGGGTCGACACCTTCGCCGACCGTCCCCTGGAGGCGCTGAAGGTCGTCACCGTCAACTACGACCTGCTGGTGAAGGCCGGCACCGTGCCCGACGGCGCCCGTACGATCAGCCCGTCGCTGCCCCGTTTCCTGCTCGCGGTCGCGGCGATCGTGGGCGTCGTCGCCGGGGCGACGGCGCTCTGGCTCGGTGGCCGGCGGGCGGGCCGGCTCGCGGCCACCCGACGCAGCCGCCGCGACGGGCACGCCGACGGCCGCAGCGCGCTCAGCGCCGCCGCCGCCGTCCTGGCGCAGCAGATCATCGACCTCGACCAGCGGTACGCCCAGGCGCAACGCCGGGCCCGCGACACCGACCAGGAGTTCGCCCGGCGGTACCTGAGGCTGACGTCCGACTACGCCGCGCTGCTCGACGGCATCACGGCCGTGGACGGCGACGACGAGACGGCCGTACGCGAACTCACCGAGCGCGTCGACTCGCTGAGCCGGCGGGCCCGGTCGGTAGCCGGGGCGGGGCCCGAAACCCTTCCTGCGGCTGACCGCCCTGCCCGGCGGGTGAGCCGTGGTTGACGTGCCCGACATGTACGTCGACGCGGTCCGCGAGGAGCGGGACGCGCTGTGGCGGCTGGTCGACGAGGCCGGGGGCGTTTCGAAGGCCGGTGACCTGGCGGGGCTGCGGGATCTCGCCGACCGGGTCCGGCGGCGGCTGGCGACCGGCGACAGCATCGAACGCACCGGTGGGCATCTCGGCGGGAACGTGGCGGACATCAGCGCCGCGCTCGACGACGTGTACGACGAGGCGTTCCCGGTGCGGAACCCGGACGATCCGGCGGAGGTGCTGGACGCCCCGTGGCCCACCACCCGCCGTGCGGCGATGCTGGCGTCCGCCGTGGACCGGGTGGGCTGGCGAAAGCCGCCGCTCGAACCGTTGGCCGAGCGGGCGATCGCCGCCACCGATGTGCGCCTGCTGCGGCTGCTGGTGCTCACCCCGCTGGGCCGCGCGGGCCGGGAGACCGTGGTACGGATCCTGGACGCCCTGCACGCGGCGGGCGCGCTCGACGTCGGGGTCGTCGAGAAGGCGTTCGCCGACGACGCGTACCTGGGCAGGGCCATCGGCGGGGGCTCGCCGGCGGAGGGCGCCACAGCGCCGGCGGGCAGCGTCGCGGCTTCGGCGCCGGCCGGCTGCGCTCCGGTCGTCCGGGACTACTTCGACGCGCTGGCCTGGCGGCTGACCTCGCCGGCCGAGCCCGACTGGGACGAGCTGCCCGAGGTGCTGGTGCCGCGTGGCCTGCGGTTCGTGCTCCGGGCCCTGGACCGGCCGCACGACCGCCGGATGGCCGACCGCTTCGGCCCCGCCGAGCTGACCGACGACGAGCGGTCCGCCCTGGTGGACCACCTGCGCGACCGTCCCGCCGAACAGCGGCGGTACGCCTTCGAGCTGCGGCTGCCGGCCGGCGACGCGGAGGTGCTGCTGCCGGTGCTCGGGCTGCCGGGGGCGGAGCCGTTGCTGCGGCTGGTGCTGGCGACCTCCGCGACGGAGGCGGGACGGCAGGACCGGGCCGGCATCCTGGCCGCCGTGCGGCGGGCCGGGGACGACGGCGCCCGCCGGCTGCTGGAGCTCTGTCCGAGCGAGGTGATCGCCGCCGCGCCGGGGTGGAACCGGGCGGCCGTCGAGAAACGGGTCAAGCGCAACGCGCTGTCCGGCATCGCCGCGTTCGGCCTGCTGCCGCTCGCCGACGGCGAGACCGTGCTCGATCGTTATCTGGCCCTGCGCGAGGTGGCGAGGCGGGGCCCGAAGCTCGGCCCCAACCGCCGGCACAGCCACGCCGCCGCGGTCGCGGTCGCGCTCGACCACCTGGCCCAGGTGGCGGGCCTCCCCGACGCGGACCGCCTGGAGTGGGACTGCGAGGCCCGCGTCGTCACCGAGGCCCCGGGCGACTGGCACGTCGTCGACTACACCGTCGGGGTACGGCTCGCCGACGCCGACCCGGTTCTCACGGTCAGCAGGGCCGGCAGGGCGCTGAAGTCGGTGCCGGCCACGGTCCGCGCCGACCCGCGGTACGCCCACACGCGCGAACACCAGGAACGGCTGCGCGACCAGGCCCGCCGGATGCGCGACGGGATGATCGAGCGGCTGGTCGCCACCGGGGGCACCCTCGCCCCCGACGAGCTGCTCCGCCTGCGGCGGTTGCCGGCCGGGCAGGCGATGCTGCCCGCGTTGATCTGGCAGGACCGGGCGGGCACGGTCGGCCTGCTCGACCAGATCGACGTCGACGGCCCGGTCACCGCGGCGCACCCCTTCCTGTTGTACGAGCGACGCCTGCTCGCCCACTGGCAGGCGGAGATCGTCCGGCGGCGGATCCGGCAGCCCGTGAAGCAGGCGTTCCGCGAGCTGTACCTGTTGACGTCGGCGGAGCGCGACGCCGTCGACGTGTCGCGACGGTTCGCCGGGCACACCGTCGACGGCGGGGTCGCCGGCCGGTTGCTGTCCGGACGCGGCTGGTCGACCCACGACCGGTACGACGCGCACCAGGCGACCCGCCCCGTGACCGCCGAACTCAGCGCCGCGCTGGACTGCGAACTGCACGGCTACTTCGGCGGAGGCGACGTGGTCGTCGGCGAACTGCGCTTCCTCGCGGCCGGCTCGGCGGTCCCCCTCGCGGAGGTGCCGCCCGTGGCGTTCTCCGAGGTCATGCGCGACCTGGACCTCGTCGTGTCCGTGGCCGGCACCGAACCGCACGGGTACGCCTCGCCACGGCACGCGGCGAACCGGGCCCAGCCCGACGCACGGGGCTGAGCTGGGCCCACCTCAACGCCCGCCCGGGTGGACGGAAGTCGATGGCCCGGGTCGACCACATCGGCCCGGGCCATCGACTGTCGCGTCACAGCCGCTCGTTCGTGCCGTCGGTCAGGCGCGGGTGATGCGGACCGCGTCGGCGATCACGTACCCGGTGCCGCTGGTCCACCGGCTCACTCCCACCTTGTTGCCTGCGCCTGCGGCCAGCGTGAACACGCCGAGTGACACCCATCGCCCCCCGTTGAGCCGCTGGTTCACCTGTACGGTCTGGTTACCGGTGGTGGTGGCGACGACGTACGGGGTCGAGTCGTTGTAGCCCGGGTCGGCCGGGTACCAGACCGAGACCTCGTAGCTGCCGGTCGCCGGGAGGTCCGCTCCGAACCAGGCGGCGTCGCTGGCGGGGGTCGGGGTGGCGAACCGGTAGTCGGTGCCGAACCGTTGGCTGGAATAGGCCGAGGTGCTCCAGTTCGCGCTCGCGGTGAACCGGCCCGTGGTGGTGTTGTCGACCGTGACGGTGAACCCCTGCGGCGGCTCCGTGGTTCCGGTCGAGACGTCGAGATAGTCGCGGTCGATGTAGATCTTCACGCCGCCCCAGGTCTCACTGGTGTCACCGGTGTACTGGTGGATGCGCTGATGGTTGCTGTAGTACGCGTCCGGGCAGTAGTCGCCGGCGTCGGTGTCCGCCACGCCGTTCCACCAGCCGAGGAAGAGGTGGTCGACGCGGGTGTACCGGGTGTCGTTGTAGGCGTTGCACAGATCCCGGACCCCGGAGGAGCCGCTGGAGTACATGCCCGAGAGGTAGCCGAGCGTGTGCAGCCGCTCGGTCCAGCCGGAGAGGTACGAGAGAACGGCCGCCTTGCACGACTCACCCGCCGGGTACTGCTCGATGTCGTTGTAGATCGCGCTGCCGGCGGGGATGCCCAGCGCCTTGGCCGCGTTCACCGCACTGGTCGCCCGGGTCGCACCCTCGGACCGTGCCGTGGCGGGGTCGTACGACATCTTCGGCAGGCGGGTGCCGCACGGCGCCTGGCGGTCGAGCTCGATGGGGATGAGGTGCCAGCCCTTGGCGGCCTGGTTGGTCACCCAGGTCGCGGTCAGGTTGGCCTGGGTGCAGGATCGGCTCGCGCCGCTGATGTAGATGCCGACGGCACGGTAGGGCGAGCTGTTGCGCCACGTGTCCATCGTCGACTGCGACGGGGCGGTGCACGTGTCGAAGCCCTTGCCGGTGTAGGTGCCCGGCTGCGGGCCGGTTGCCAGCGACGGTGCCACCGTGGCGGGCGTCGAGGCCGCGCGGACGGCGTCCAGGGACACCGGCGTGGCACCCGCGCCGAGCTTGGCGGCGGCCAGGATCCGGCGGACCGCCGGCTCGGTCTGCGGCGTGTGGACCGCCGTGACGAGTACGCCCGCGTCGCGCACCGCGACCTGGGCCGTCCCGTCGCGGGACACCAGGGTGTCCACGGCCGCCCGGCCGCTGGCCGTGACGGCGGTGTCCGCCGTGAGGCGCTCGGCGGTGACGGCGTCGATCGGCTCGATGATCAGTCCTGCCGTGCGCCCGACCAGCCCCGTGGGGCACCAGGGCTCGGCGCTCGGATGGCCGAGGTAGACCGTGAGCCGGTCGAACCGGACGCATGCGTGGGGGTCGGTGGACAGGTCGACGACCTGCCAGTCCGCCGGCACCTGCACCTGGTAGCCGCGGTAGCTAACGGTCTGTTCGCCCGTGGGGGCCGCCCAGGTCGGGGTGGCCGCCACAGCCGGAGCGACGATGGCGGCCGTGAGGCAGGCCATGATCCTTCTTATCCTCATCGAAGCCTCTCTGGGTGAAATCTTTCGCAAGCAACGCCGAGTGTGGCAAATTCCTACCATGCGCGGGCCGCTCGCGCCAGAGATCGGCGTCGATGGAGACCGGGCTGTTCTCCGTCACCCGCCGGTACGGGTTGCGCTACGCCAGTTCGCCGAACGCTGGCGTCCACCGCCGGACATCGGCGTCGGGACCGCTCGCGTGCGCGATGCGCCAGGATTGTGGACCGCCGGGCGGCGGCCCCCGACGGTACGATCGGGACCGTGGAGACGACCCGCGCCGTCCTCGCGTATCTCGCGTTCATCGCCGCCGGGTACCTCCACTTCGGCGTCGCGATTGCCGCACGCCGGCGAGACCGCCGTAGGGCTCGATGGTTCACATGTTCCGCCGTCGCCCTGGCACTCGTGGGTGTCGGGCTGCTCTGCTCGAACTTCCAGTGGTGACCCGGGTCGCCGGCCGCGGTTAGGCCCGGGAAGCAGCAGGACCGCCACCGCCATGGAGAGAGTGGCGAGGTCATCGAGTACCAGCGACGGACCATTCAGACGCCGCCGGCAGATGACGACGAGACCGCCGCGTCGGATAGGGCGGCTTACCGACTCGCAGCACGTCAGCGCTCGACTCCGACGCTAAAGAAGCCTGCCGGCGTTCAGGCGCCGTCGCGTTACCCACCGCCGTCGCGTTACCCACCGCCCCGTCGGGTTGTCGCTCGCGGTCGCCGATCGCGGCTGGCGTGGCTGATGTCGTATCCGGCTCAGCTCCATAGGCGCTGGGAGGCATACCTGCCGTGGAGCGGCACCCACGCCAGGAACACGAGAGGCGGGCAGAACCGTCACGCTCCGCGAGCGTTGCACCGGGGGCAGCAGAGCAAAGGGGGCGCTGCGGTGTTGCCCGCCGATCGGCGTTCGGCGTCGGCGTTCCCGCCCCGCCCGCCCGCCCCGCCCCGCCCCGCCCCTGGGATTGGGACTTCACGATCGTCTGCTGATTTTGGCGAACTCGCCGGGCGTGTCGTCCCACAAATCAGCAGACGGTCGCGGCGGCCCTCGGCGTCGCACCGACCCTCCTGCTCGCCGGCAAGGTCCAGCGGGGACCGGCCGCCGACACCGTCGTCCTCACCAGGTAATAGACAGGGTTGTTGCGGGGGCGAAGCTCAGCACCCACCGGCGGCTGTGGCCTTGGAGTCGCGTACGTCAACCAGGGCGACCCGGTCACGCACCTCCACGCACTGCCCGTTGCTGCCTCTGGGTGGGGCCCCTCGATGACTCACCTGATGCGGGAGGTGCTTCCTGGGCCGCCGCTTCACCAACTCCTGTCGCAGGGGCCACGATTGGTGCCGATGGACTGAGCCAGACAGGCCAGGCCGAAAGCCAAGGGCAATGCATTCATTTAGCTCGAATAAATTAGGTATCCGGCCATTGCCGCAACTATCTCTGCTTTCCACAGAAAGCGGTCGCCGACGAGACGCCGAACATCGCCGCGACCTCCCGGCGGGCCGGCGGGTCGACGCCCAAAACGCTGCTCCACCACTGCGATCCGGCGGGGCCGGCCATGTATCCCATTCATGACATGTCACAGCAATAGCGACGCCACACGTCTCAACAACAGAACGATTCCCTGCCGAAAATGGCCACGGATATAGCCAGCCTCATGCTCATAGATTTAGATCAAGCTTTCTGAATTCCCCTCAGGAGGAATGATGTCCGCTCCCGCCGACCCGGCGCATTTAGCGCCCGTCCAACCCTCCGGCCCTGAACGGCTGGCGCCATCGCCGGCCGTCGGTGGGCCGAGCCACGCAAGCCCGCCCGACCGGCCGCGCTCCAGATTCCGTGGCGACATCGAGGGAATCCGCGCGGTCGCCGTGGTGATGGTGATGCTGTTCCACGCCGGCGTGCCGGCGTTCTCCGGCGGCTTCGCCGGCGTCGACGTCTTCTTCGTCATCTCGGGCTACCTCATCACCACCCAACTGCTGTCCGAACATGACCGGACCGGTGGGGTCGCGCTGATCGACTTCTACGCCCGCCGGGCCAAGAGACTGCTGCCGGCGGTCAACGTGGTGCTGCTGACGGCGGCGGTGTTCGTGCTCCTGATGGTGCCTCGTGGCCGGTGGGGTCAGATCGGCGGCGACATTGTCGCCGCGGTGGCCTACCTGCTGAACTGGCGGCTGGCCGAGCGCTTCACGCACCCCGACCCGACGATGCCGCCGTCCCCCGTCCAGCATTTCTGGTCGCTTGCCGTCGAAGAGCAGTACTACCTGATCTGGCCGTTGCTCATCCTGCTGGCGGTGGCGCTGGCCAAGGTGTCCGGCGCCCGGCTGAAGCCGGTGCTGGCGACGGCGCTGGGCCTGCTGGCCGCCGGCTCGCTGGCCTGGTCGGTAACCACCACCGTCGGTGCGCAGTCGCCCGCGTTCTTCCAGACCACCAGCCGGATCTGGGAGTTGGCCGTCGGCGCTGGCGTCGCCATGTCGGTCGGGGTCTGGGCCCGCCTGCCCAAGCCGGTCGCTGTCGTGCTGGGCTGGGCCGGGTTGGCAGCGGTGCTGGTGACGGGCCTGTTCTTCACCCCGATGATGGACTTCCCCGGCTACACTGCCGCCCTGCCGGTACTAGGCACCGCGGCGGTCATCGCGGCCGGCTGCGCCGCAACCCGGGGCGGGGTGGAGACTCTGCTCGGGATCGCGCCACTGCGCTGGATCGGCGCGCTGTCGTACTCGCTGTACCTGTGGCACTGGCCGATGCTCGCGATCGCGGCCACGTACTGGGGGCCGCTGTCGATGTCCACCGGACTGCTGGTGATCGCACTGTCGATCATCCCGGCCTGGTTGACCTTCCACTTCGTCGAAAACCCCGTCAGGTACTCCCGGCGGGTCTCGCAGTCGCCACGGCTCGCCCTGGGCATCGGGGCCGGCTTCTCCGCGCTGGGCGCGCTGGCCGGCGTCGCGCTGCTGCTGGCGGGCTGACCGGGTCCGGCACCGGCCGCGTGAGCGGTCGGTGCCGGACCGCGATCAACGCCCTCTGACGGATCGAGGCGGGAAAGTAGTACCGCCCAGGATGTCTGATCCTTGCCCGGTCGCTCGTCGGTAAGACAAGTGCCGCTCGGCAGCCTTCCGAGCGGTCCCGGCCGTGGAGGTTGTCATGACGTATCCCTTTGACGCGGAGCTGGCACCGTGCGTCCCGATGCTGCCCATCCTCGACCTTCGCGACCCGGCCGCCGCCCGCGAAGTCGGGCGGGCCATCGCGGCCCAGCTTCCCCAGCCCGACCTGACCGGCCTCACCGTGCTGGACCGCACGGTGCCCGGCCCGCCCGGCGCCCCCGCCGTCCCGGTGCGGATCTACACCCCGCAGCCGGCGGCGGCGCCGGCGCCGGCCGTCCTGCACCTGCACGGCGGCGGCTTCGTGCTCGGCGACCTAGCGCTCGAACACGCCGACGCCGCCGCGTTCGCCACCGGCATCGGGGCCGTGGTGATCGCCGTCGACTACCGCCTCGCGCCCGAGGAGCCCTTCCCGGCGGCCCTGGAGGACTGTTACGCGGTGCTGTGCTGGCTGGCCGGCAACACCGACGAACTCGGCGTGGACCCCACCCGCCTGGGCCTCTACGGCCGCAGCTCCGGTGGCGGGATCGCCGCCGGCCTCACCCTGCTGACCCGCGACCGCGGCGGCCCGCCGCTGGCCATGCAGTACCTTGACGTCCCGGTGCTCGACGACCAGCTCGACAGCGTGTCCATGCGCGCCTACGTCGACACCCCGATCTGGAATCGCCCCAGCGCCGAGCTGGGCTGGGCCTACTACCTCGGGGACGACGTCAAGCCCGGCGACCCGAGCGTGTCGCCGTACGCCGCCCCGGCCCGCGCGGAGGATCTCGCCGGGCTGCCGCCGGCGTTCATATCGAGCTGCCAGTTCGATCCGGTACGCGACGAGGGAATGCACTATGCCCAGCGGCTGGCCCAGGCCGGCGTGCCGACCGAGGCGCACCTGTACCCGGCCACCTTCCACGGCTCCGCGCTGGTGACCGAGGCGGCGGTGTCGCGGCGGATGCAGCAGGACGCGGTGGCCGCCTTCCGCCGGATGCTCTGACCGCCCGGCGGTGTGTGCTCCCGCAGGCCCCAGGTCAGCGGACGGTGACGATGACCGACTCGGCTTCGCCGACGCCGCCGCAGATGGCGACCAGGCCCCTCCCCCCACCCCGCCGGCGCAGCTCGTTGATCATCGTCATCACCAGCCGGCCGCCCGTAGCGCCGGTGGGGTGACCGACCGCGACAGCGCCGCCGTTGACGTTCGTCCGCTCGCGCAGCCGCAGCGCCTCGCCCCGGTCCCCGTCCGCCAGGGCGAGTGTCGTGACCAGGGGCACCGCCGCGAATGCCTCGTTGACCTCGATCAGGTCGATGTCGTCGAGGGTCAGGCCGGACTTGGCCAGTGCCCGCTGGGCCGCCCGCGCGGGCATCGACGCCAGGCGCTGCGGATCGCCGGAGACCTGGGTGCACGCGCTGATGGTGGCCAGGCCGGTGGTGCCGCGCCGCGTCGCCTCCGCCGTACTGGCCAGCACCAGGGCCACCGCGCCGGTGCTCATGTTGGGCGCGTTGCCCGCCGTCACCGTGGCGCTGTCGTAGACCGTCGGCAGCGCGGCCAGTCGCTGTGCTGTGGTGTCGGGCCGCGGCGCCTCGTCGGCGGCCAGCCGTACCGGGCGGCCGGTCCGGTCCGGCACGTCCACCGGCACGATCTCGTCGTCGAAGCAGCCGCGGGCCAGGGCGTCCGCGTACCGTTGCTGGCTGCGCAGCGCCCAGTCGTCCTGTTCGGCCCGGTCCACCCCGTACTCGGTGGCCTCGGCGCCGGCCTGCACGGCCCGGGGTACCCCCGTGTGCGGGCAGGCGACGACGAGTTGGTCGGTGAGCACGATGTCGCCGATCCGGTTCCCGAAGCGGGCCGCGTGCACGAAGTACGGCACCCGGCTCAGGTTCTCCACGCCCCCGGCGACGCTCAGCGCGGTGTCGTTGAGCCGCAGTCCCCGGCTGGTCAGCGTGATCGCCGCGAGCGACGAGCAGCAGGCCCGGTCGACGGTGTACGCGACCTTCTCCTCGGGGATGCCGGCCCGCAGCAGCACCTGCCGGGCCACCGAGCGCTCTGAGCCGGGGAAGTTCACCCCGAACGCCAACTCGTCGACGTCCGCGCCGGTCAGCCCGGCGCGGTGCAGCACGGCGCCCACCGGGATCACGCCGAGGTCGGGCAGGGGCAGGTCACGAAGGGCACCGCCGAAGCGGCCGAACGGGGTACGGGCCGTGGCGAGAACGACAACGTCGTCGGTCATGGGGTGTTCCTCTCGAAGACGTCGACGGTCCACGCCGCCCTGCGGTACGGGGTCAGCGCCTGGGCGCGCAGCTGCGCGATGCGCCGCCCGTACCAGGCCACGCCGCCCTCTTCGGTGAACGCCATCGCGCCGTACGCCTGGAACGTGTGGTAGGTGGCGGTTCGGGCCGCGCGGGCGGCGGAAAGGACGGCGGCGCGGGCGGCGCGGGCGGCGTCCGCGCCGCCGTCCGCCAGCCGGGACGCGGCCCGGCTGGTCAGGGCCCGCGCGGCGGCCAGTCCGATGTCGGCCTCGGCGAGTGGGAAGGCCACGCCCTGGAAGTCGCCCAGCGGCCGGCGGAACTGGTGGCGGCCGGCCACGTACTCGGCGGCGTCCCGCACCAGCCGGGCACCGGCGCCGACGAGTTGCGCGGCGAGCGCCAGGTCGCCCAGGGCGAGCGCGCCGCACTCGTCGGGAACCCGCCTGCGGGGTGCCAGCGGCACCTCGGCCCACAGTTCACCGGTGAGCATCGGTGTCGGCACCGCCTCGCCGACCGGCTCACACTCCCAGAGGCCGTCGTCGGTGAGCGCGAAGAACACGGTGGCGCGGTGTCCCCAGGGCAGCGGGCCGCCGGTACCCACCGTGGCGATGCCGTCTGCCGGCGGTTCGGCGGCGGCGCGGGTCGCCAGGACGGTTTCCCAGAGCGGGCCGGGGCAGCCGAGGCCGCCCAGCTCCTCCATGACGGCGGCGATCTCGCCGGCCACCTCGGTGCCCTCGGCTGAGAGGCCGAGGAACCCGATGTCGGCGAGGTCCTGCCAGGTCTGCTCGGGAAACCCGTCGCCGGGCAGGTGGCGCCAACCCTCCTCATGACGCCGGCACAGCGTGCGCACCGCCTCCGCGAACTCGCGCGGCTGCTGGCCGTAGTCCACCTCAAGCGTCACGGGTGACCTCCCGTAGGGCACGTTTGTCCACCTTCATCGCCGGGGTCACCGGCAGCTCGTCGAGCACGTGGAACCGGCGGGGCACCTTGTACCCGGCCAGTTCGGCGCGGCAGTGCTCACGCAGCCCGTCGGGATCGACGCCGCCACCGGGGTGTGGCACGACGGCGGCCTCCACCCGTTCGCCCCACAGCGGGTCGTCCACGCCGAACACCGCAGCCTGGTGCACCTGCGGATGCCGGGCGATCACGTTCTCCACCTCGATCGGGAAGACGTTCTCGCCCCCCGAGATGATCATGTCCTTGGCGCGCCCGGCCAGGTGGAGGAAGCCGTCCTCGTCGAGCCGGCCGAGGTCACCGGAGCGGATCGCACCGTCGACCACCGTGGCCCGGGTCTGTTCCGGCCGCGCCCAGTACCCGGACATCTGCCACGGCGCACGGACCAGTACCTCGCCGACGCCGCCCCGGGGCACGTCGTGGCCGGCGTCGTCGACGATGCGGATCGACGCGCCCGGCACCGGGCGGCCCAGCCCCCGCTCGACGCCGTCCTCCTGTTCCCAGGAGCGGACCCGGGCCACCGCGCCGAACTCGGTGGCGCCGTACCCGGTGATCAGGTGGGCCCGTGGGAACGCGGCGCGCAGCCGACCGGGGAAGGCAGGCACGCTGGCGGTGGAGCCGAACAGCACCCGGCGGATCGAGGCACCGTGCTCCGCACCGAAGCCGGGATGATCCAGCAGCCGCAACAGTGCGGTGGGTGCGCCGAACAGCCGGGTGGGCCGGCCGGTGGCGAGCGCGTCGAGGACAGCGGCCTCGTCGAAGCGCGGCAGCAGCCAAGCGGTGCCGCCCGCGAACAGGGTCGCGAACACGATCGTGGCGACCGCGATGTGGAAGAACGGGGAGAAGTACAGCTCCACGTCGGTGCGCCGGATGTCCATCTGCGCCTGACAGGACGCGGCGTACTGGTACAGCGCCGCATGGGTCCAGGTGGCGCCCTTCGGTTCGCCGGTGGTGCCGCCGGTACCGATGATCATCGCGGCCGTCTCGTCGCGGAACGCGGGCGACGACGAGGCGGGCGTCACGACGGTCAGCGCCATCCGGTCGGTCAACGGCCCGGGAGCGCCGGCCGAGAGCAGCGTGGCCAGGCCACAGCCCAGCCGGGCCGCCAGCTCGGTGTCGGGTCCGGCGGCCAGCAGCAGGGCCGGGCGGAGCGGGGCCAGGAAGGCGTACGCCTCGGGTGGGGCGAGTCGGATGTTCAGCGGCACCGCGACCGCCCCGGCGGCCATCACCCCGAACAACGCGGCCAGATGCGGGGCGCCGGGCGGCAGCGCGGTGACCACCCGGTCGCCGGGGACGACGCCGAGGGCGCGCAGCGCGGCGGCGTGCTCCTCGATCGCGGTCCACAGCTCCGCGTAGGTGTACTCGCCGATCGGGTCGATCAGCGCCGGCGCGTTCGGCGCGTGCCGCGCGTGGTCGGCGAGCACGTCCAGGTACCCGGTCATCGACGCCCTCCCAGCCCGAGCGCCTCGCGGGCCAGCACGCCCAGCATGATCTCCGAGGTGCCTCCGGCGATGGTCTCCATGAAGGTCTCGTGCCACAGGAAACTCGGCGTGCCGGTGCGGGCGGCCCCGGCATCGCCGACGTCGAACGGCAGCCGGGCGATGCGTTGCAGGGTCCTGCTGCCCAGCAGCTTCGCCCGCGCCGCCTGCGCGGCGCCGTCGTGGCCTGCCTCCAGGGCCGCGAGGGTGCTCATGGCCGCCACCTCCACCTCGGCCACGTCGAGCGCGATGTCGGCGATGTCGGCGCGGGTCCGCGCGTCGGCCGACCAGCCCCGCTCGGCCGAGAGGCGCAGCAGGTCCTCGAAGTCGCGGCGGACCCGGCCGGGCAGCACCATCAGATGCCGCTCGACGGCCAGCGCGGCCCGGATCAGCCGCCACGCCTCGCCTTCGGCGCCGATCCGGTTCTCCTGCGGCACGTACACGTCGTCGAGGCTCACCTCGTTGAGCCGGTGCCCGTCGATGGTGTGGATCGGCAGGATCTGCACCCCGGGCGCGGTGAGGTCGAGCATCAGCAGGGTGTGACCGCTTTCCGGGGTGCGGCACAGCAGCCACAGGTAGTCGGAGTTGTGCGCGTCGGAGGTCCACCGCTTCTCGCCGGTGACCCGGTACCCGTCGCCGTCGGGTACCGCCCGGGTGCGCACCCCGGCCAGGTCCGATCCGGCTTCCGGCTCCGAGTACCCCAACGCGAAGCTGATCTCGCCGAGGCCGATGCCGGGCAGGAAGCGGGCCCGTTGCGCGTCCGTGCCGTGTCCGATGATGGTCTTCGCGACGATCCCGGCGGCCAGGTCGGGGCGTACCGCTCGGGCATAGGCCATCTCGTCCCAGACGATGAACTCGGTGGAGGGCCGCGCGTCCTGCCCGCCCCACTCACGCGGCCAGGCCAGCCGTAGCCAGCCGCGCCGGCCGAGTTCGCGGTACAGCTCGCGGCTGGCGCCGCCACGGCCGTGGAAGTACTGCATCGGGTCGCGCCTGTGCGCGTGTTCGGCCAGGAAGACCCGCACCTCGTCGCGCAGGCGTTCCTGGTCGCCGGTGAAGGCCCACCTCATGCCGGCACCCCGGTGTTCCACTGCGGCGGGCGTCGCTGCACGAAGGCACGCGCGCCCTCGACGAAGTCGGGGTGGGTCCACTGCCGGCGGGCCAGTTCCCAGCCGTACTCCAGGGCCTCCTGGTGTGGCCGCTCGGCGGCACCCCAGATGGCCTGCTTCGAGCGCGACACGGCACTCGGGGAGTTGGCGGCGATGGCCGTGGCCAGTTCCCGCGCGGCGTCCATCAGGCCGGCCGCCGGCACCAGCTCATCGACCAGACCAAGCTGGTACGCGCGGGTCGCGTCGAGCCGGAAGCCCCGGCCCGCCAGCGTCATCCGCAGCACCGTGCCCAGCGGCAGGCGGCGGGCCAGCCCGATGTTCTCCACCGCACCGACCTGCCCGACGCTGACATGGGTGTCCATGAACTGGGCGTGCTCGGCGGCCACGACGACGTCTGCGTCCGCGACGAAGTGCAGCCCACCTCCGGCGACCAGCCCGTTCACGGCGCAGATGACGGGCTTCCACACCTGGTTCTGCAACGGTGACCAGACGATGTCCTCGGCCACCGTGCCGTGCCCGGACGAGGTCGTACCGGCGTCGGCCACCTCGCGGACGTCGGCACCGGTGCAGAAGTGCCGGTCCCCGGCGCCGGTGACGATGACCACCCGCACCGCCGGGTCGTCGCGTACCCTCGCCCACAACTCGCGCAGCCGGGGCCGCATCCGTCGGGACAGCGCGTTGCCCACCTCCGGCCGGTTGAGGCGGATGGTGGCGATGCCGTCGCGCTCGTCGTACTCGATGTCCTCGTTGGTCATGTCACTAACCCACGATCCGCTCGGCGCGAAGCCGTTCGATGTCTGCTACGGACAGTCCGAGGCCGGCGAGCAGCTCGTCGGTGTGCCGGCCGTACCCGACCGGCGGGCCCGGCGGCACCGCGGCGGTCCGGGAGAACCGCGGCGCGGGTGCCGGCTGGGGCGTGCCCGCGACCGGCACCAACGTGCCCCGGGCGGCCAGGTGCGGGTGAGCGGCGGCCTCGGCCATCGACAGCACCGGCGTGACGCAGGCGTCGGTACCGTCGAACACCGCGGTCCACTCGTCCCGGGTGCGGGTGGCGAAGATCCGGGCGAACGCGGCGGCCGACGCGGGCCACCGCTCCCGGTCGTGCTGCGGAAAGTCGGCGGCGGCCACCCCGAGCCCGGACAGCAGCTGGGCGTAGAACTGCGGCTCGATCGCGCCGACCGCCATGAAGCCACCGTCGCCGGTGCGGTACGTGCGGTAGAAGTGCGCCGAGCCGTCGAGCACGTTGCTCTCCCGCCGGTCCGACCAGGTGCCGGCGGCCAGCATCCCGTGGAACATCGCGGTCAGCGAGACGGCACCGTCCACCATGGCCGCGTCGATGACCTGCCCGGCCCCGGAGCGCTCCCGTTCCCGCAGCGCGCAGGCGATGCCGAAGGCCAGGTACATCGCGCCGCCGCCGAAGTCGCCGACCAGGTTCAACGGCACCGGCGGTGGCAGCTCGGCCGGCCCCATCGGGTGCAGCGCTCCGGCGATCCCGATGTAGTTGATGTCGTGCCCGGCCCGCTGGGCCAGCGGCCCGTCCTGCCCCCAGCCGGTCATCCGGGCGTAGATCAGCCCCGGATTGCGTTCCAGGCAGGGTTGCGGGCCAGCGCCCAGCCGCTCCATCACGCCGGGCCGCATCCCCTCCATCAGCACGTCGGCGCCCTCCACGAGGCGCAGCAGCAGGTCCACGCCCTCGGACCGCTTGAGGTCCAGTGCCACGGTGCGCCGGTGCCGGTGCCGTGGATCCGTCTCGACGCTCGCTCCCGCACCCGGCGCGGGGGCGCCCACCCGGTCGACCCGGATCACCTCGGCGCCCATGTCGGCCAGCAGCATCCCGGCGAACGGCACCGGGCCCAGCGCCGCCACCTCGATGACCCGTACCCCCTGTAGCGGCCCGGACATGACGTCTCCTCCGATGTGTGCGGTGTTCATCGCAGTGCCGACACCCCGAGCAGGTGCTTGCCCAGGTGCAGGATCTGGATCTGACTGGTGCCCTCGGGGATGGTCGCCTCCCGCGCGTCGCGGAAGTAGCGCTCCACCGGGGACTCCTCCATCAGCCCGGCCCCGCCGTGCACCTGCAACGCGAGCGTTGCCGCCTGACCGACCGCCTCGCCGCAGTAGTACTTGGCCATCGAGCACTCGTACCGGCCCGGCAGCCCGGCGTCGAGGGTGCGGGCCGCCTGGTAGCCCAACAGCCGGGCGGTCTCGGTGAGCGTGGCGACCTGCACCACCATCTCCTGCACCAGTTGGAATCCGGCGATCGGACGGCCGAACTGTTCCCGGGTGCGGGCGAAGTCCACGCAGGCCTCCAGGCACGCCTGGGACAGCCCGACCGCGCCCATCGCCATGTTCAGCCGGCCCAGGTTGACGCCGGACATCGCCAGGGCCAGCCCCCGGCCCAACTCGCCGAGCAGGTTGGTCGCCGGAATCCGGGTCTGGTCGAAGACCAGTTCGCAGCTGGTCGTGGCCCGCAGCGGCATGTGCGGGATGTCGTAGGCCTGGTACTCCGACTCCGTCCGGTCGACCAGGAACGCGCTGACCTCGCCGGTGTCCGGCACCCGGGCCAGCACGACCCCGAAGTCGCCGGCCAGGGCGTTGGTGATGTAGAGCTTCCGGCCGTTGATGACATAGTCGTCCCCGTCGAGCCGGGCGGTCGTGCGCAACGCACCGGCGTCGGAACCCGCGTCGGGTTCGGTGAGCGCGAACCAGCCGAACCGTTGCCCGGCCAGCAACGGCCGAAGGAACCGCTCCT
Organism: Micromonospora sp. NPDC001898; assembly: GCF_042891255.1. Classification (NCBI taxonomy): domain Bacteria; kingdom Bacillati; phylum Actinomycetota; class Actinomycetes; order Micromonosporales; family Micromonosporaceae; genus Micromonospora; species Micromonospora sp. NPDC001898. The sequence continues at coordinate 86,211 of NZ_JBIATC010000016.1, forward strand.
TCTGCTCCGGCGTGCCGGCCGTGCTCAGTACCCGGGCCACCATGCTCTGCACGTTGAGCGTGGTGCGCAGCGAACCCCAGCAGCGACCGGCCTCCTGCATCAGCAGGGCCAGCACCATGTGGCTGGCGCCGTCGCCGCCGTCCGCCTCCGGCACCACGCCGCGCACGTACCCGAACTCGTACAGCTCGGCCAGCCGGTCCCAGGGGAAGGTGCGGGCGCGTTCGTGTTCGGTCACGATCGGCGCGATCTTCGCGTCGAGGTACGAGCGCACGCTGTCGCGCAGCAGCCGCTCGTCCTCACTCAGCAGGACATCCATCGCCGCCGCCTCAGCTGAACCGGCCGCCGGTGACGTGCAGCACGTCCCCGGTGACGAACGAGGCTGCCGGCGAGGCGAGGTACAGCGCGGCGGCGGAGATGTCCTCGGGGGTGCCGAGGCGGCGGATCGAGTTGGCGCGCTCCGCCCGTTCCGCGATGGCGTCGAACTTCGGGTGTCGGCGGACGGTCTCGGTGGCGATCAGGCCGGGGGCGATCGCGTTGACCGTGATGTTGTGCTTGCCGAGCTCCTTGGCCAGGGTACGGGTCAGGCCCACGATGCCGGCCTTGGCCGCCGCGTAGTTCGCCTGCCCCGGGTTGCCCAGGTACGCGCGGGAGCTGATGTTGAGGATCCGCCCGTAGCCGCGCTCGATCATGCCCGGCACCACGGCGCGGCTGCACGCGAAGGTGCCGTACAGGCACACGTTGAGCACCTGGTGCCAGTCCTCGTCACTCATGGACACCAGCGGCCGGTCCACCGGGAAGCCGGCGTTGTTGACCAGGATGTCGATGCGGCCGTGGCGGGAATTCACCTCGGCGGCCATCGCGTCGATGCTCTGCCGGGACGTCACGTCCAGCACGTGCGGATGCGCGTCGACGCCATCCGCGGCGAGCTGTTCGGCGCTGCGGGCGGCGGGTTCGGCGGCGATGTCGGCGACGATCACAATGGCGCCGGCCATCCCGAGTTCCCGGCTGATGGCCAGGCCCAGCCCGCCCGCCCCGCCGGTGACGACGGCCACCTGACCGCGAAGCGTCTGTGTTGAAACCGAGGCCGTAGCCGTCATGTGCGGTACTCCCTGTCTTTCGGAGGTTGGTGGTCGGCCCAGGACTCGTCCTGACCGACGAGTTCGGTACGACCGGCGAGCATTTTCGTGATCCGCTCGCAGCATTCGCGCAGCAGCCGCCCGTACAAAGCGGATTGTTGTTCGTCCATCTCACTGGTGAAAGCCACGGCGGCGGCGACCAGCCGGATCCGCCCGTCCGGCCCGAAGATCGGCGCGGCGACGGTGCTGACGCCCAGCGCGTAGCCCTCGTGGTCGACCGCGAAACCCTGCTCGCGCACCCGTTCCAGGTCGCGCAGGAAGATCTCCCTGCGGGTGACGCTCTTGCTGGTGAACAGTTGCAGCCCGGTGGCCAGCGCGGCATTGACCTGCGAGGGCTCGTCGTAGGCGAGGAAGACCCGACCGAACGAGCCGCCCTGGATCGGCACCGGCGTGCCGACCTGCAGGGTGATGCGTACCCGGTGCGGGCGCTCCAGCTTGTCGACCAGGATGATCTCCGTCAGGCTGATCCGCCGGTACAGCACGATCGTGGCGTTCATCTGGTCCAGCAGTTTCGCCAGGCTGCGCTTGGCGATGCTGACGTCGTTCATCTGGTTGGCCGCGGCGGCGCCGAGTTCGACCAGTGCGGGACCGAGTTGGTAGCCCTGCCCGGTGTCGTCGTACTGGACGAGATTCTCGGCCAGCAGGGTACGAAGGATGTAATAGGTGGTGCTCTTGTTCATGCCGGTGGCTTCCACCGTCTTCGCCAGCGACATTGAGTCCTGCGCCGCAAGCAGCCGCAGTACCCGTACGGCCCGTTCGATGGCGGGAACCCGATATTCCTCGGTCATGGCAGCGTCACCTCGACTCATCCGCTCATCTCTCCATTGGCCAGGCGCCGTGAGATGAGCCGCTTGAGTATCTCCGAGGAGCCGTCCGCGATCTGGACCGTCCGCATGCCCTGCCACGCCTTTGCGAGCCCCACCTCGGTGGTGATGCCCATTCCGCCCAGCGTCTGCATGGCCCGGTCGATGACATCGGTGGCCATCTCCGTGGCGAACAGCTTGGCCATCGCCACCTCGGTCAGGGCGGGACGCCCGGCGTCGACCAGTTCGGCGGCGTGCAGTCCCATGAGGTGCGCCGCGTGGATCCGGGTGGCGGCATCGGCCAGCGGGAACGAGATGCCCTGGTTGTCGAACAGCCGGGTGCCGAACGTCTCCCGCTCGGTGGCGAAGTCGACCGCCAGGCGCAGCGCCCAGCGGGCCAACCCGACGCCCTTCGCCGTGTTGTACAGCCGTCCGGTGGCGATGCCGTCCAGCCCGAGCGACAGCCCGCCGCCCGGCTCGCCGAACAGCTGCCAGTCCTCGACGCGCACCTCGTCCAACGACAGGATGGCATGCTCGCCGCCCATCTGGCCGTACAGGCCGATGACGCTGTCCACCTGGAATCCCGGCGCGTCGGTCGGCACCAGGAACGCCGAGATGCCGCCCGCCCGGGCCCGCACCCTCTCGGGATCGGTGACCGCGAAGACGATGGCCAGGTCGGCATGCGGCCCGTTGGAGATCCACTGCTTGACGCCGGTGAGCCGCCAGCCGCCGGCCTCGGGTACCGCCCGGGTCGACATCTGCCACACGTCCGAGCCGGCGCCGGGCTCGGACATCGCGAAACACATGGTCTGCTCGCCGGAGAGCAGCCGGTCCAGGTACGTGTCCCGCAGCCGCTGCCCGGCGCGGGCGAACACCACGCTCGGTCCGGTGGCCCAGTGCGCCACCACCTCGCTGCCCAGCCAGCCGCCGCTGCCGCAGAGCCGGTTGATGAGCTCCCACGCCGCGTACATGGTGACCGCGCCCTGCCCACCGCCGCCCAGCTCCTCGGGAACGCACATCGTGTAGTACCCGGCGCGGGCCGAGGCCGTCCGGACCGCGCGGCGGTGCTCCTCGACGGCGGCGACGTGCCGGCCGTCCGGCCCGTACCGCTGGCGCGGGTCGGACAGCAGCGCACCGGCCTCGCGGTGGCGGGCGAGGACCTCCGCGTTCAGGAAGTCGCGCAACCCGTCCAGGATCTCCCGGTTCTGCGCCGACAGCAGCTCGCTCATGCCTCACCAATCCGTTCGAAGAGCGTCGCGGTGGCCATTCCGTATCCGACGCACATGACCTGCAACCCGTACCGGCCACCCCGGCGGTGCAGCTCGTACAGCAGGGTGGTGGCCAGTCGGGCACCCGAGCACCCGGTGGGATGGCCCAGCGCGATGGCGCCACCGTTGACGTTGAGCCGGCCGGGATCGGCGCCGGTCTCCCGCAGCCAGGCCAGCGGGACGCTGGCGAACGCCTCGTTGACCTCGTACAGGTCGATGTCGGCAATGGTCAGCCCGGTGCGCTCCAGGATGCGCCGGGTCACCGGGATGACGCCGTGCAGCATCAGGTCGGTGTCCACGCCGACGACCTCGGTGGCCACGATCCGTGCCAGCGGTACGAGCCCGAGCCGTTGCGCCTCGGCGCCGTCGCAGACCAGCACGGCCGCCGCGCCGTCGGTGAGCTGGCTGGAGTTGCCGGCGTGGTGTGCGCCGTCCGCGCCGAAGGCGGGCTCCAGCGCGGCCAGGGCCGCCAGCGAGGTGTCGGGCCGGATGCCCTCGTCCCGCTCGATCAGCCAGCCGGCGTCGGGCAGCTCGGCGGCGAGCAGCGCCGCGGTGAGGTCGGCGGGCACCGGTACGCACTCGTCGGCGAACCGGCCGTCCCGCCAGGCCGCCTCGGCGTTGCGGTGGCTGGCCAGGGCGAAGGCGTCCAGCTCGGCACGGTCCAGGTGCCAGCGCGCGGCGATCCGGTCCGCCGCCACGCCCTGGTCCACCAGCTCGTACCGGCCGGTGACCGCGCCCGGTGGGGCGACGCCCGCCGCGTCGGCGCCCAGCGGTACCCGGGACATCGACTCGACGCCGGCGGCGATCACCATCCGCTGCTGGCCGCTCAGCACCGCGTGCGCCGCGAAGTGCAGCGCCTGCTGGCTGGAGCCGCACATCCGGTTGACCGTCACACCGGGCACCGTGACCGGCAGGCCGGCGGCCAGCGCGGCCACCCGGGCGATGTTGCGCCCCTGCTCACCGACCGCGTTGACGCATCCGGCGATCACGTCGTCGACCGTGTCCGGCGCGATGCCGGCCCGCTGCACGAGCCGGCGCAGGGTGTAGGCCAGCAGCTCGTCCGGGCGTACCCCGCTCAGCTTGCCCCGGCGGCGGCCCAGCGGGGTCCGCACCGCCGCCACCACCACCGCCTCCCGCGAGGGGGTGCCGGCGGCCAGCCGGGTCAGCGGGATGTCCGCGCCGTCGCCGGCCAGCGCGACGGCGGCGTGCAGGTCCTTGGCGACCATGCCGGGCGGTAGCACCTCGCGGATCTGCCGGCGGTAGTAGGCGAAGTTGCCGGTCAGCCAGGACTGCCCGGTGCCGGAGTCCAGCACCTCCAGCAGCGCCGCCTCGCCGACGCCCGCGCCGCCGCCCAGCGCCAGGGCCTCCTCCAGCACCTGGAATCCGACGTGCAGCGCCAGGTTGTTGGCCAGCTTGGCGGCCAGTCCCGCGCCGACCGGCCCCATGTGGTGGATCCGGCTGCCCAGGGCGTCGAGGACCGGGCGGATGCGGGCCAGCTCGTCCGGGTCGCCGCCGACCATCAGGGTTAGTTCGCCGCGTCGTGCCCGGGCGTCGCCGCCGGCCACCGCCACGTCCAGCAGCGCCACCCCGGCCGCGCCCGCCTGGGCTGCGACGTCCCGCACCGTGCCCGGCGAGATCGTGCTGTGCACCAGGATGGTGCCGCCTGGGCGCATCCCGGCCAGCAGCCCGGTCACCACGTCGCGGACCTGGGCATCGTCGTAGACGGCGACGCCCACCACGGAGGCGGCGGCGCCCACCTCGGCCAGCGAGGCCGCGACCCGGGCACCGGGCACGTCGGCCGCGGCCGACGCGTCCACGTCGTACACGACCACCGGGAACGCACCCGCCAGTGCGGCGGCCATCGGCCGGCCGATGTTGCCCAGCCCCACGAAACCGACCACCACGGCACCGTCTGCCACGGCTCAGCCCTCCACGATGGCGCCCATGGCGGCCTGGTAGGCGGCGTCCAGTTCGGCGACGTCATCGTGTTCGGCGACGACCCGGCCGCGCATCAGCACGACACCGCCGTCGGCGACCTGGCCGAGCACGCCGATCGTCGGCGCGGCCAGCAGTACGGCGGTGCCCGACCGGGCCAGCTCCCGCACGGTGCGCAGCAGGTCGTCCACGATCAGCGGGGCCAGCCCGGTCGCCATCTCGTCGAGCAGCAGCACGCTGGGGTCGGTCATCAGCGCCCGGGCCACCACCATCATCTGCTGCTCACCGCCGGAGAGCACGCCGGCCGGCCGGCTCGCGCGGGTGCGCAGGATCGGGAAGCGGTCCAGTGCCTGCTCCACCCGCTCCGGGTCCAGGCGGAGCAGTTCGGCGCTGACCATCAGGTTCTCCCGGACGCTCATCCGGGCGAAGAGCTGCCGGCCCTGCGGCACCAGGGCGAGCCCGGACCGGGCCCGGACCCGGGTGGGCAGCGCGGAGACGTCCCGGCCGCCGAGGTACACCTGCCCGCCCGACGGCACCGAGCCGTACAGCGCCAGGACCAGACTGCTCTTGCCGGCGCCGTTGGGGCCGACCACGAGGGTCACCCGGCCCGCCGGTACCCGAAGTTCGGTACCGGCGAGGTTCAATGCGCTCGCCCGCCCGTATCGGACGGTCAGCTCGGTGGCCCGCAGGCCTGTCTCGCTCATCGATCCACCTGCCCGGTGCCGAAGTAGACTGCCTGCATCTCGGCGCTGGCGAGGCAGTCGCGGGGTGCGCCGTCGAAGACGACCGTGCCGCCGGCCATCAGCACCATCCGGTCGGCCATCGAGGCCACGATGTCGACGTTGTGGTCGACCAGCAGCACGGCGGTGCCGTCGGCGGCGATCGTGCGGATGGATTCGGACAGGCCGGCGATGCCGTCGGAGGCCAGCCCGGCGAACGGCTCGTCGAGCAGCGCGATGCGTGGGTGCTGCAACAGCGCGCGGGCCACCTCCAGCAGCCGCAGCTCGCCGAGGGTCAGGTCGGCGGCCAGCCGGTCGATCCGGCGCAGGCCGAGGCGGGCGGCGACCTGGCCGGCCTCCTCGCGCAGTGCCCGGCCGCCCGGGGCGACCACGCCCCGCGCCGCCGCGCCCAGCAGTGCGAAGCCGGAGGACATGCCCCGGGCGAAACCGCCGACGATGATGTTGTCTCGGGCCGTGAGCGCGCCGGCGACCTGCGGGTACTGATAGGTACGGGCCAACCCGGCGCGACGGGCGCGGAGGGAGGGCGAGCCGGCCAGCGGCACGCCGCCGACGAGCACCTGGCCGCTGTCGGGCTGCTGCTCGCCGCCGATCAGGTCGACCATCGTGCTCTTGCCCGCGCCGTTGGGGCCGACCAGCCCGACGATCTCACCGGCACCGACCGTGAACGAGGCGCCGGTGACCGCCTTGACCCCGCCGTACGACTTGGTCAGCTCTTGACAGGAAAGGATGTCAGCGTTCATCGCGTCCGCCTCTGTTGACAGCGCCGACGAGCCGGCCGGTCAGGTCGCGGGCCAGTCCGATCAGGCCCTCCGGGGCGAAGATGAGCACCGCCACCACGGCGACGGCGAACAGGAGCGTCCCGGAACCCTGGAAGAAGTTGAGGTTGAAGGTGAGCTCGGTGACCAGCAGCGCGCCGATGACCACACCCCACGGGCTGGACCGCCCGCCCAGGAACGGGATGAACACCGCGAGGAACGCCACCGACACCGGGATCGACTCCGGCAGGATCGACAGGTTCGCCGTGGTGAACACGGCGCCGGCCAGCGATCCGATCGCGGCGCCGATGCTCAGCGAGATGAGGGTCAGCGCGGTCACCGGCACCCCGGCCGCCTCGACGGCGACCGCGGCCTGCGCCTTGGCCCGCAGCGTGACGCCGAACGGCGAGCGGCGCAGCCGGGACAGCAGCAACGCGATGAGCCACATCAGCACCAGCGCGATGACCACGATCTGGTCCCTGCCGAGTTCCGCTCCGAAGATGCTGATCGACCGGGTGAGGATCACGCCCTCGGCGCCGCCGGTGACGCCGTCCGCGTCGACGAGCCACGCCTGGAACGCCTCGCTGAACAGCAGCGTCACGGCAGCCAGGTAGAAGCCGTTGAGCCGACGGGTGGCCAGGCCCAGGAGCACGGAGATGAGTACGGCGGCGACGATGCCCAGTGGTAGCGACACCAGCAGCGGCCAGCCGGTCCGGGTGGCGACCAGGCCCAGCGCGTAGCCGCCGATCGCCGCGTACGCGTTGTACGCGATGGACAGCGAATCGCCCATGATGAAGTGGCAGTACAGGCCGAGCCCGATCAGCCCGTACGTGACGGTGAGCACGGCGAGGTCCTGCCGGTACCCGTCGGTGCCGACCCAGGTGATGGCGAGGATCAGCAGCACGCCGGAGATGACCGGTTCGGCGAGTGGCCGCAGGCGAGTGGCACTCATACCCGTACCCGTTTCATGAAGATGCCCTGCGGGCGGAAGGCGAAGAACAGCACGGCGGCGGCGAGCGTCGCGTAGTGCAGGGCCGCCGCGCCGAAGTAGAAGATGGCGGCCGACTGGATGGTGGCCAGGATCAGCCCGCCGGCCAGCGGCCCCCACACCGACGCGGTACCGCCGATCACCAGGGCCAGGAACGCGAAGAGGGTGTAGTCCATCGCGCTTTCGAAGATGATCCCGGAGCGCGCCGCGAAGACGCTGCCGGCGAGGCCGGCCAGCACCCCGGCGAGGGTGAACGAGGCGAGGCGTACCGCCCGCACCGGCAGGCCGAGGACGATGGCGGCCGGGGTGTTCTCCCCGATCGCGCGAAGTCCCCGACCCATTCGGGTGCGGTAGATGAACAGCAGCAGCAACCCGAACGCCAGCGCGGTCAGCCCGATCTCCAGCGCGGCCTGCGCGGTCACCGTGGCGCTGCCCACCCGTACCGCGCCGTCCCCGACCAGTTGTGGCCCGGGCAGCGCGGCACGGCCGAACAGCACCCCGGAGATCTGTTCGAGGGCGAACAGCGTGGCCACCAGCGCGATGACCATCGGCAGTTCCTCGTTGGCGCCCGGTTTCCACATCGGACGCACCACGAGCACCTCGGTCAGCAGCGCCAGCGCCACCGCGCCGATGACCCCGATGACGATTCCTGCGGCGGCGGGCAGCCCTCGTACGCTGGTGAAGTACGCCGAGGCGAGCCCGGCGAAAACGGCGTACCCGCCGATTGCGAAGTTGAAGAACCCGGAACTCTCCCGCACCACGAACATCGCCGCGGCCAGCAGACCGAAGAAGCATCCCGTCTCAATGATCGAGACGATGACCTGTAGGGGGATCATTGGATCAAGGGTGCTTCTGGTTGATTTCGACGACGTTCATCGACGGGTCGTAGCAGTAGACCTGCCGGTACCCCTTGAACGCCCACGTGCCGGCGTCGTTGTAGGGCATGCCCATCTCGCCCAGCCGTCGCATCACGCCGTCGATGTCGTCGACCTCGATGGCGATGTGTCCGTTGATGACCGGGTGCAGCCGCAGGTCGTTGTCCCACGGCAGCGTCGGGGTCGGCTTACAGATGTGGATCTGCCGTTGGTTGGTGTCCTCGAACAGGGCGACGAAGTCGTTGCCCGTCTGCAGAGCGCCCCGCCCGTCCTCGACGAACGGGAACTTCTTCTCCTGCATGCCGAACACCTTCGAGTAGAAGGCGGCCATCGCCCGGACGTCCGAGGCGGGCAGGTTGACGTGATGCAGGCTCCACGACATAGAACTCACTCCTTGGGGTGGTGGTGGTGCGGGTGGTGGTGATGCGGCTCAGACCCGAAGTGGGTGGCCGCCGCCGACGATCAGGGTCTCGCCGGTGATGAAGGCGCTGTCCGCGCCGCAGAGGAACCGCATGGCGCCCACGAGGTCGGCCATCCGGCCCTGACGCTGGATGAGCTGTTTGTTGGCGATGAAGTCGCGAAGCAACTCCTCGGGCAGGTCGGCCATGGCCGACTCGGAGTCCATCGGCCCGGGGGCCAGGCAGTTCACCCGTGTCCCGTCGGGCGCGAACTCCTTCGCCAGCGCGGCGGTCAGGCCACGCACGGCGAGCTTGGTGATGCCGTACACGTCGGTGGCGGCGAACCCGGACACCGAGGAGATGTTGAGCACCGCGCCCGCGCCGCTGCGGCTCAGGTGCGGCCGGCAGGCCCGGGCGCAGTTGACGATGCCCAGCACGTTCACGTCGAGGATCTCCCGCCAGCCGGCCGTGGAGATCTCGGTGACCGGTCGGCTCCAGGCCATCAGGTGCTTGCCGGCGTTGTTGATCAGAATGTCGAGACCGCCGAAGTGGGCCACCGTCTCGTCGACCGCGCGTTGCACCGACGTCTCGTCGGCGATGTCGCAGGCGACCCCGAGCGCCACGGCGGCCCCGAGATCGGCGGCGGCCCGCACCGCCGCCGTCTCGTCGATGTCGGCCAGGACCACCCGGGTGCCGTCGGCGACGAGCGCCGCTGCGAACGCCCGCCCGATACCCCGGGCGCCACCGGTGATGAACGCGGTACGCGGCTGAGCTGTCGTGTCGGTCATGAGCACTGCGGCTGGTAGTCGGCCCAGTTGTCGCCGGGCTGGTTCTGCTCGGTGAAGCGGCGCAGCACGATGCCGCACAGCCCGTCGCTGCCGACGTGCTTGGTGGACGTGAAGCTCATCGTGAAGCCCTGCCGTCCCCAACTCGCCGGGAACGCGCTGATCTGCTCCAGCCCGCCCCGCACCTGCGCCGGGCTGCTGTCCACGCCGGCCTTCTCGATCGCCTGCTTCAGCAGGTGCACGGTGTCGTAGCCCTGCGCGGCGAACGCGGTCAGCCCCAGGTACTTGTCCCCCAGCTTGGCCTTGAGCTTGTCGCCCAGCTCGATGGAGCGGGTGTTGTCGGCGGAGATGGCGCTGGCGTAGACGAGCTGCCGGAATGCGCCGGGCTTGGCGAGCTTCCAGGTGTCCGGCTGGTTGCCGATCGACGCCAGGGAGATCCGTGGCTGGTCCGGCATGATCTGGTTCGCGGTGTTGTGGAACAGCACCTCCAGCTGTCCGCCCAGCGAGGAGACGAACAGCGCATCGGGCTTGGCGGCGGCGATGCGGCTCAGCTGCGGCGCCACGTCGGTGCTGTTGAGCGGTGCCTTCTCGTTGGCGACGATGGTGATGCCGGACTTCTCGAAGATCGGCAGCAGCCCCTTGTTGAGCCCGGCCATGGTGGGCGAGTCGTCGGTGATGACGGCCAGCCGCTTGACGCCGATCTTCTCGAACGCCGCCGCGTACACGGTGCCGATGTCGGTGATCGGGTTGGCCAGGATGAACGAGAACGTGTTGTTCGGCGGTTCCGCGATGGCGGTGGCGATGTTCGTCGCCGAGACGGCCACGATCTTCTCCTGCTCGACGACCGGCTTGACCTGCTGGGCCGAGGCCGACGACGAGTTCATGATGATGACGCGGGCGCCGTCGTTGACGAGCTTGCGGACCACGGCCGGGGTCTGGCTGGGCTGGCTGCCGTCGTTCTGGCGGATCAGCTTCAGCGATCGCCCGCCGACGCCGCCGGCCTTGTTGATCTCGTCGATGGCCAGCGAGATCCCGGTGCTCGCTTCGGCCGATGTGGCCGCGGTACCACCCGAGGTGTCCTCGACCATGCCGATGACGATGTCTCCGGACGACGAGTCGCCGGAGTCCTTGCCGTCGCCGCAGGCGGTGATCGATACGGCGAGCGTGAGTGAGGTGGCCACGATGCTCAGGCATCGCGCCGCGTGGGTACGGGACATGGTCGCTCCTGCGGGTGGGGCATTGCGGCCGGAGAGCCCTGACGAACGACATGCGACGCCGGGCTGGGGGTGTGGAGGAGATGAGCCGAAGGCTCCGGCTCTCGGCGTCCGAGTAGCGGACGGGAACGAACGCCGACGGTCTGTCAGCAGAACCACGTTCAAAGCCTGTGTGGCGAACATCATCGAATGGGTCACCTGGGTTGTCAACCCTCTCCGGGCCTCCACCTCGGCATCAGTCGAGAATCCCGACCCTTGACGCCCACCCCCAGCGTCCCTACTGTTCTCGAAATCAAGACGATGATCGTTCTATATACAGAACGGGCCTCATGAAACTCGGACTCAGCCTCGGACACTCAACCGGCCTGCGGAACCTCGGCGCCGTGGCCCACCGCGCCGACGCCGCCGGCCTGGACTCGCTGTGGGTCTCGGAGGCGTACGGCTCCGACGCGGTCAGCGTGCTGGGCCACCTGTCGGCGGTGACCAGCCGCATCGGCCTGGGCACGGCGGTGCTCCAGATGCCGGCCCGCACCCCGGCCGCCACCGCGATGACCGCGCTCACCCTCGACCAGCTCAGCGACGGCCGGCTCCTGTTGGGCCTGGGCACCTCCGGCCCGCAGGTGGTGGAGGGCTGGCACGGCGTCGCCTTCGACTCCCCGCTGGCCCGAACCCGCGAGTACGTCGACATCGTGCGCGCGGCGGTGGCCCGGCAGGAACCGCTGACCTACCCGGGTGTCCACTACCCGCTGCCGTATCCGCGCCCCGACCGGGAACCACCGCGCCCGCTGAAGGCCACCCTGCATCCGGTACGCCCGCGGATACCGGTCCTGCTGGCGGCCAACGGCCCGCGCAACGTGGCGCTCGCCGGACAGCTCGCCGAGGGCTGGCTGCCCGCCTTCTACTGCCCGGACCGACCCGAGCTGTACCGGGACATGCTCGCCCCCGGGCTGGCCCGCCGCCCTGCGGACCTCGGCCCGCTGCGGATTGTGGCCACGGTGCACATGGCGCCCGGAGCCGACCTCGCGGCCTGCCGGGACGCGCTGCGCCCGGCGTTCGCCCTGTACCTGGGCGGCATGGGCGGACGTGGCCGCAACTTCTACGCCGACCTGGCGTCCCGGCTGGGCTACGAGGCGGCCACCCACCAGATCCAGGAGTTGTACCTGGGCGGCCACCGCGACCAGGCCGCCGGCGCGGTACCGGACGCGCTCATCGACCAGCTTGCCCTGGTGGGACCCCGCGAACGGATCCGGGACCGGCTGGCGGCCTGGGCGGATGCCGGAGTCGACGTCATGACCCTCAAGACCACCGACGTCGACCTGGTCGCGTGGCTGGCCGCCGCGCTCTAGCAGACCCGATCAGGAGAGAGACATGCCGCTCAACGAGGCATTCATCGGCCGGGTGTTCGCGCCCACCGCGCCGTACCGGGTCGGCCGGGAGAAGATCCAGGAGTTCGTCCTGGCCACCGGAGCCGCCCCTCCCCAGGACGGGCAGCCGGTGGTCCCACCCACCTTCCCCATCGTGCTGAGCCTGCCCGCCACTCGGAACGCGCTGTCCGACCCGACGCTCGGTCTGGACTACAGCCGGGTGGTGCACGGGAGCCAGCGATTCCGGCACACGCGAGGCATCCAGCCCGGCGACGAGCTGACGGCGACCGTCCACATCGAACGGATCCAGTCCGGCGGGGTACACCAGATCGTCACCACGCGCAGCGAGATCGCCACCACGGCCGGCGAGCCGGTCTGTACGGCGTACTCGACGCTGGTGGAGCGGGGCACCCGGCCCCAGGGCGCCAAGCGCAGCGCGGAACCGCGACAGCCCTGGACCGTGCCCGGCCAGCAGCTCCCGGCCCGCGAGTTCACGGTCACCCGACAGGACCTGGTGCGCTACGCGGGCGCGTCGGGTGACTTCAACCCGATCCACTTCAGCGACCACGCCGCCACCCGGTCGGGACTGCCCGGCGTCATCGGGCACGGGATGCTCACCATGGCGCTGACCGCGCGGGCGGTCACCGAGTGGACCGGGGACCCGGCCGGAGTGCTCGACCACGAGACCCGGTTCATGCTGCCGCTGCTGGTGCCCGACGACGAGGGCGCCACCCTCACCGTCACCGCGACGATCGGCGACCCCGACGATGCCGGCCACCGTCAGCTGGTGGCCGAGGCGACCGCCGGCGCCGCCGTCGTCGCGGTCTCCCGTCTCACCATCCACCCGTCCGGGCGGTAATCGCTCGTACCAGCACCGGTCGGACTGCGGCGAGCGGTACGGGCGCGGCACCGAGGGCCGGCGTGAGTAACCCGGATCCACAGAAGCCGGCCACCGCGGGGCGGCCGGCTTCGAAACGTTCAGAGCCGGTTAGGGAGTGATGCGCTTTCCCTTGTCCGTTGCCGGATCGTAGCGGCCCTCCAGCCACAGCAGGAACCGGTCGAGGTGGAACTCGCGCAGCTCTTTCGAGCGCGGCTCGTACCCGCCGACCTCATGGGCTTGCCCGTACTGTTCGGCGAGCTGACGGAGGTCACTGATCAATCCGGCGGGGAGTTTCGGGGTGGCCATGGGGGTGTCCTTCCAGCGTCGGGCTAGTCCTTGTTGAGATCGACGATCACGCCCTGGTCGGCGCAGGCGGTCTGCAACCCCGACATGTGAGTGGTCAACGGCCCCATGTATGCCAGCGCACCCATCTCCTGCCCCTTGGGAAGCTGGTTGACCTGCCAGGCGACATCCATGAGCGCGGTTCCGTGTTCGCGGATCTTCTCGTGGCGGGAGTCTTCGAACACCTCCCGCGCCTCCCGATACTGCGCTTCGGTGAGCTTCTCGTCGTCGCCGACGTCTGCGCTGCCGTCGGGGCTCTTTCCGTCGCGCATGGCTTTACAGGCGGCGACCCCGGAGTCTTCCTTGATGTAGCCGTCCCACACGACGTAGCCGATGGTGCCGATGGCGAGGACGCCGACGGTTGCCGCGGCGACGACGATGAGCGGCCTGTAGCTGGGTTTCACCGGCGGCGTGGGAAAGGCGGCGGGCTGCTGTGCGGGCGGGTACGGCTGTCCGGCGGGGTCAACCCACGGCTGCGGCTGCGGTGCCGGGATGGCGGGGGTGGGGTCGGGCTGCTGGGGAGGGTAGGTCAAGGAAGCTCCTCGTTCCAGGGTGGATTGGTCGATGGTGGTGGTTGGGGTGGCTTTGGTCTTGCCCGCTGTCAGATAGGTGACTGCGGGTGTGCCCGGATGGTTGCCGGTCAGCGACCGTTGAGTGGGGCGAAGCGACGTCCGACGCCGTGACACACCGAGCAGTACGTGCGCTGGTGGAACGTGACGGCCCCGCCTCTGATCGAGCTGGTCGTGGTGATTACCTCCTCCCCAGGAGCCCAACGACTGTGACAAGCCCACCAACCAGCAACACGAAGCCCAGAAGCATCAGATAGAGTGTCATACCACCCAAAACCGCCTGAAAGTCGCGCTGGTCGAACCATACGTAAAGTCCGACTCCTGCGGTTGCCACCAGCAGGATGGCGACACCCACCACAATGAGCGGGTTGGCTGCGAGGAAGTCACCGGCGACAGCCAGCAGGAAGATGATCGCCGCCGCGATGAGGTTCGCCAACACGTTGACCCCGACGTCCCGGGCGAGCTTTCGTCGGGCGGCTGCTGCGCGTTGCGGCTCGGTCACGCGCTCATGGTGAACCAGTGCGTCGAACTGTCGTGTTGGAAGTGTGTTTTGCCTGGTGGGGCGGGCGGGGCTCGAACCCGCGACCGAGGGATTATGAGTCCCCTGCTCTAACCCGCTGAGCTACCGCCCCGCTACCGCGCCGGATCGTAACCCGCGTGGCGGATCACTGACCACCACGAAACAGCCCCATCCATCCGCCCACCGGACGGCTCACCGGTGATCCAGCACGATGGGCTACGCGAGGATAACAGCACGAAGCCGTCGATGAAGGGCTCGGCCCGGGGGCGCGCAGTTGGGCGAGGACCGCCCCGGCGGTACGTCGGTGATGCCGCATACGCGCCGCAGCCGATCAACGCCGGGATTGGTCTGACGGTCGACGAGCCGACGCGAACCTCTCGATCACCGCGCTGAGCAGGGCGGTGGGTGGGGCAGGGAAAGAGGGACGCCCGCCGGGGGACGGCGGGCGTTGGTGTGGAGCTTGGCTCCCCCGTTTGGACTCGAACCAAAAACCTGCCGGTTAACAGCCGGCTGCTCTGCCAATTGAGCTACGGGGGACCGCTGTCGCCTGGCCCGGAACCTTCCGACGCCCGGCGACGGCACAAGAATACAGGACTGCCGGGGGGTTTGGTCCAGGGGGTTACCGACCCGGCCCGACCAGGCGGGGGCCTGCGGCGGCCACTGGCAACCAGACAATTCGTCATCCTGGCACAACCAGGTATGAGCACGGAGGAGGATGGGTAGTTAGCTGTCGACAGAGAAGATAGGCGCGAGATGATCGCCACGGGGTCCGCCCCGGGGAGACGATGGCGCGTCAGGTACGGAAGGAGCCGCCATGCGCGGAAAGATCATGTTTCTTGGCGGGCTGGCTGCGGGATTCGTCCTGGGCGCCCGTGCCGGTCGGGAAAAGTACGAGGAGCTCGTCGTCCGGGGCCGCAAGGTGCTCGACCACCCGACCGTCCAGGAGGCGGCCGGGGTCGCGCAGGCCCAGGCCAACCGGCTCTACAGTGAGGGCAAGGACAAGATCAGCCAGTCCAAGCTGGGTGAGAAGCTGAGCACCAATGGCAACGGCACGCAGGATCTGACCGCCGCCGACAAGCCGTTCGCCGGCACGCCGGCCGCGGTCGGCGCCAAGGCGGGCAACAGCTCGTCCGGCACCACCTCGACGGGGCCGACCCCGGGCACCGCCGCCCGCCCCAAGCCGTCGGGCACGGGGACCAACGGCAGCACGCTCTGACCGACCGTACGACGACGGGCCGGCCGCCTTCGGGCGACCGGCCCGTCTGCTGTCCGCCGGTCCGGGACCGCCGACCCCGGACCGCCGGCCCGGGACCGCCGACGTGGTGGGCTGGGCCCGGCTGATCAGCGACGCCGTCCACCCCGCCCCGTGACGCCCGCCCCGTCGGCCGGGCCCGCGCGGCCCGGATGACGGGTGGACGCTCAGTCCCGGCTACTGCTGAACGCCGCGTCGAACGCGGCGGCCGGGGCGTCGAAGGCCAACCGGCGGACGAACTGGAGCGCCTCGGGCGCCCCGACGAGGCGGTCCATCCCGGCGTCCTCCCACTCGATGGAGATGGGGCCGGCGTACCCGATGGCGTTCAGCGCGCGGAAGCAGTCCTCCCACGGCACGTCGCCGTGGCCGGTGGAGACGAAGTCCCAACCCCGGCGCAGGTCCGCCCAGGGCAGGTGGGAGGCGAGCCGGCCGCGCCGGCCGTCACCGGTACGCACCTTCGCGTCCTTGCAGTCGACGTGGTAGATCCGGTCGGCGAAGTCGAGGATGAAGTTCACCGGGTCCAGCTCCTGCCAGACGAAGTGCGACGGATCCCAGTTCAGCCCGAACGCGGGCCGGTGCCCGATCGCCTCCAGGGCCCGCTTCGTCGTCCAGTAGTCGTACGCGATCTCGCTGGGGTGGACCTCGTGGGCGAACCGGACCCCCATCTCGTCGAAGATGTCCAGGATCGGGTTCCACCGGTCGGCGAAGTCCTGGTAACCACGCTCGATCATGGCCGGGGGCACCGGCGGGAACATCGCCAGGGTGTGCCAGATGGACGAGCCGGTGAAGCCGACGACCGTGTCCACGCCCAGCCTCGCCGCCGCCCGCGCGGTGTCCTTGATCTCCTCGGCGGCCCGCCGGCGGACCCCCTCTGGTTCGCCGTCACCCCAGATCCGGGCGGGCAGGATGCCCTGGTGCCGCTCGTCGATCGGATGATCGCAGACGGCCTGGCCGACCAGGTGGTTGGAGATGGCGAAGACCTTCAGGTTGTGCTTCGCCAGGTCTCCCGTTTCCGGTCGACGTACGAGTCGTCGGCGAGCGCCCTGTCGACCTCGAAGTGGTCGCCCCAGCAGGCGATCTCCAGCCCGTCGTAGCCCCACTCGGAGGCGAGCCGGCAGACCTCGTCGAACGGAAGATCGGCCCACTGGCCGGTGAAGAGCGTGATGGGTCGCGCCATTGTCCTACTCCCCTGAGGTGATGGGGGATTCCGCGTGCGGGACCGGGGCGAGGGTGACCGGCCGGGCCGGTGCGCGGCGGACGTGCCGGGGTGCCGGTGGGCGCGGCGAGCGCCTGGGCCCAACGGGTTGCGCCTGGTCACCGGCCACCGCGCAGGGTCGCCGCCCTCACTCTAGGGCGGCCCGACCGCTAGGAAGGGGCCACTGCCCGTCATCCGGCCTCCTCGCCTGGGTCGCGGGCGCTGGGTCGAGGGGGTTCGCTGCGGGTCAGGCGGCGACCGCGAGCGGCAGGTCGCGGCGTCGCCGGATCGGGCTGACGAGGAGGACCACCACGGCAGCCACCAGCCCGACTGCCATGATCCACATGGTCGCGCGGAGCCCCAGGTTGGTTCCGAGCGCGCCCGCGAGCAGCGCCCCCAGGGGAATCGTCCCGTAGTTCAGCAGATGCATCGTCGCGATGACCCTGCCCAGCAGCGCCGTCGGGGTGTAGCTCTGCCGAAAGCTGCCCTTGATGACGTTGCCGCCGACGACGCCCATGCCCACGCCCACACCGCCGACAACCACCAGCGAGAGCCCGGCTCCGGGAGTGGACAACGGAATCAACAGGGCGAAGGGAGCGCCCAGGCATTCGAGGAGGAGAAGGCCGCGCGCCGTCCCGAACCTGCGGGCGACAAGCGGCGATATCGACGCGCCGAGAACCCCGCCGACACTCATCGCGGAGATCAACAGGCCGGCCGTCGCAGCACTCGTGCCGACTTCACGCACCAGGAAGACCACGAGAATCGCCTGGTAGCCGGTGAGCGCGACGTTGCTCAGCGCACCGAAGAACGTGAAGGCTCGAAGGTACGGATCTCTGCGGACGAAGCTCAGCCCGACTCTGATCTCCTTCATCATGGACGCCCGGTGACCACCGACGGCGTGCGCCTCGTCCTTGTCTTTGATCAGGAGCAGACACCACGACGAGACCAGGAACGTGATCGCGTTGACTCCGAGGCCGAAGACGGCCCCCACGGCCTGCGTGATCGCCCCGGCCAGGCCCGGCCCCGCCACCTGGGCAACCGACTCGCTGCCCTGCAACGCGGCGTTCGCTGCGGGAAGCTGGCGATTGTCGTCCACCACCGAGGGAAGGAACACCTGGTAGCTCGTCTGGAAGAACACGCTCGCCGCACCGGTGAGCAGCGCGACCACCAAGAGGTGCGCGATGGTGAGCACGCCTGCCCAGTAGGCGATCGGGGCGCTCAGGACGGTCGCGAGGGAAACGACGTTGCAGGCCAGCATCAGCGACCTGCGCGGGAGCCGATCCACCCAGGCGCCGGCCGGAAGCCCGAGCAGGAGCCAGGGCAGCCAGGCCGTCGCAGTGAGCAGGCTGACCTCGAAAGTGCTGGCGTCCAGGGTGACGACCGCGATCAGCGGTAGCGCGACACGACTGACACTGGTCCCGAAGGCACTCGTCGTCTCGCCTGTCCACAGCAGCCGGAAGCCACGGTTGCGCAGTACGGACTTCGGCGCCTCCGGCACGACCGCAGCGTCCGCGACGTTCTGGCCCGTCACGGCTCTCCCGGCTGCCCGTAGGCGAAGACGAAGACGGGCTTACGCTCGTCGTCCTCGCCCGAAGGCGGGCGACCGGACCACCGGTCCAGCACCGCGCTGAGCTCGCCGGACAGCTGGGCCAGCTCCTCCGGTGTCAGATGGAGCCAGTAGCTGGTCGAGAACGCCGAGCCCGCCCAGTCCCCCCGGCTCTCACCGCTGCGCGACAGCCACGCGCGGACGATGCGGACGTGGTGATCGAGGTTGAGCGACTCGGCCGCCTCCGCCACGGCCGCACCAGCGGGGTCCGTCGCGAAATCGAGGCTGGACCATCGCTGCCCCGTGGACGCCAGCTTCCACCACCGTTCGCGGCCGTCGCGAGCCAGCTCGGGCGCCGCCTCGACCAGTCCACTGCGGTGCAGCACGCGGAAGTGATGACTGGCGTTCGCCACCGACTGCTCGGTCAGCCCCGCCACAGCGCTGACGGTGGACGGCCCATGGACCTTCAGCACGTCGAGCATGCGCCGACGCAACGGATGCGACATGGCCGCCAGGACGCGGGAGTCGGTGATCTGACGGATGCCGGCTGTGTCCACACCTGCACGTTCTCAGGTAAGCGAATGTTGCGCAAGAGTTGTCGCACAACTTGGCCCAAGAGTCGGCAGTTGATCTGGGAAGGCCGACGGGTTCACGCAGCCGCCCCGCCTCGCGGGGCGAGACGGGGCGGCGGGCTCCGAAGCAGCGGGCGACGGCCCTGGTGGGAGGGGGAGGTCAGCGTCCGGCGGCGGAGTTGCGCTTCTTCTTCAACTTGCGGTCGTCGCGCAGCTCGACGTACGGCTCGACCTCGGCCGGGTGCCCGGCGGCGATCGCCCGGCTGCGCTCCAGCTCCGCGTCGAACTCCGCGCCCAGCAGGATCGCGACGTTGCTCAGCCACAACCAGACCAGGAAGATGATCACACCGGCCAGCGCCCCGTACGTCTTGTTGTACGAGCCGAAGTTGCCGACGTACAGGGCGAACAGCCCGGAGACCAGCAGCCAGATCAGCACGGCCAGCAGCCCACCGGGGCTGACCCAGCGGAACCCGCCGTGCCGGGCGTTCGGTGACGCCCAGTAGAGGATCGCGAACATCAGGCTGACCAGCACCAGCAGCACAGGCCACTTGGCGATGTTCCACACCGTCACCGCGGTGGAGCCGATCCCGATGGCGCTGCCCGCCTCCTCGGCGAGCCGGCCGGTGAAGACCACGATCACCGCGCTGGCCAGCAGCAGGACGCCGATCACGGCGGTCACCCCGACCCGGATCGGCAGGGTCTTCCAGATCGGCCGCCCCTCCGGAACGTCGTAGATGCTGTTGGAGGCGCGCATGAACGCGGCGACGTACCCGGAGGCGGACCAGAACGCGGCGAGCAGACCGATGATGGCGGCGACGCTGGCCAGCCCGCCGGCACTGGAAGCCTGGTCGATCGCGGCCGAGATGATCTGCCGGATGTTGCCCTCCGGCACCGCCTGATTGACGGTGTCCCTGACCCCCTCCGTGGCGCCCGGTCCGAGCAGGCCGAGGATCGAGATGAGCACCAGCACGCCGGGGAAGATCGACAGCACCCCGTAGTAGGTCAACGCCGCCGCCCAGTCGGTCAGGCTGTCGTCCTGGAACTCCCGCACGGTGCGCTTCAGCGTCGCCAGCCAGCCGGTGCCCGACAGCTCCGTCGGGCTGTCCGGCCCCTCGTCCGGACCGACCGGCCGGTCCCGGACCGAGCCACGCCGATCCCGGCCGGCGTCACGCCGATCCCGGTCCGAGCCGCTCCGGTCCCGGCCGGCGTCACGCCGATCCCGGCCGGCTTCCTGCCGGTCCCGGTCCGCGTCCTGCCGGTCTGGGTTGCGGCCGGTCCCCGCCTGATCAGCGTCGATCTGGCTGTCGGCGCCCGGCCGGGCCGCGCCCGGGGTGCGGGCGCCGTCCCGGTCGCGTCCGGCGCGGACGGAAGTCTCGTCGGAGGCCATCGCCCCTCCTCATGGTCGCGGTGTCCACTCGGACATGCCCCGGGAAGGAGGCCACTAACCGCTGACGGTGGAGCAGACGTTCCATCCGGCGGGCCGCCACCACCAGCCCCGGCACGGTCGCCCCCAACAGGTACGCCACGTCGAGCGGCCAGGACCGACCGCCGTCGGCCAGCGCGACGCCGCAGCCGCCCCACGATCCACCGCCCGGGGTGTCACCGGTTCCGGTGCTCGTCACCCGGCAGCGCGACGATTCGGGCCCGGCGTCAGCCAGCCGGCCTGGGCGCGGTGGCCAGCGTCCACACCGCGTACGCCCAGAGCAGCAGCCCGGCGCCGATGCCGACGACCAGGCCCGGCGCCACGGCCGAGGCGAGCCCGGTGACCAGGCCGGCGAGCGCGACCAGGCACATCGCGACGCCGAGCAGCCACAGCCGGGGGTCGCGCAGCAGCGGGGCGAGCGGGTAGAAGTGTGCACCGACGACGGCGCAGACCAGCACCGGGGCGTACGCCGAGCGCCCGAGCACCGCCAGCAGCGCCGCGCCGAGCCCCGCCACGGCGAACTCGGCCACCACGATGAGCAGGTACCGGCGGTCCGACGCCCGGTCCCTGACGGCGCCCGCCTCGGGGCGGCTGCGCGCGGCGACAACGGCGCCGGCCACCGCCGTGCCCAGCGCGCCGACACTCGCGACCACCAGCAGCGCCCGCAGTGGCTGGTCGGCCGCCGGCACGCTGAACCAGATCGTCGCGAAGACGCCGAGGTAGAGGGCAGTGAGTCCGGCCTGGCGCCGGGGGACGCTGAGCATGAGTGGCCCCGCCTTCCAAAAGGGTCGGTCGAAGCAGCCTACGGGCCGGCCGGCCAGCCGCTCGCGGCCACCTGACGCCCCGCCCGCACGCCCCCGCCATGATCGTCTGCTCGATACCGGCACGACACGCCGGGCCCGCTGCCGCTCAACGACTGACAATCATGAAGAGGCGCACAGCGCGGGTGGCGCAGGGCCGGCAGGCGCGGGGCTAGAGGTTGGTGGGGGTGGTGGCGGCGCGGGCGGCGGCGACCAGGTGGTCGGTCTCGGCGACCACCGGCTCGTCGTCGGCCGGGGTGCCGGGGTCGTAGCGGACCGTCCAGGTCAGGCCATCCACGCCGGGCACCCGGCGCGCGGCGATCCGGCCGGCGCCGCCGGGCACCGGGTGCTGCTCGGTGTACGCGACCGAGTTGGTCACCCGCGCGCGCACCTGGTGCGGCAGCTCCCCCGGGTCGAGCAGCAGGTACGTCTCGGCCGGGCAGTCGGCCACCACCAGGTAGCCGTCCCGCTCGGCGACCCGCTCGGCGGGCGTGACGGTCAACTCCCGGCCCGACCACCCGGCCTTGAGGATGTCGTGCCAGCCCAGCCGGTGGCCCCGCCCCGGGAGCCAGAGCCCGAGGTTGCTGGCGACCACCACGCCGTCGCCCTCGCCGACCGCGGCCCAGGCGAGCACCCGCTCGCCGTCGGCGAGCGGCGGACGGGCCGCCGGGGGCAGCTTCGGCCTGCGGTTGAACAGTCCCATCAGAGCCCTCCCGCGGCCTGCTCGCGCAGCGCCCGTGCGTGCTGCTCCAACGAGAGCAACTCCCCGAACAGCGCGAAGTACTCGTCCTTGTCGCTGACCGGGTTGATCCGCTGGATCTTGGACTTGAGATCCTTGATCCGGCCGGTCACCGAGCCCCACTGCAACCGCGCGATGGTCACCGAGACGTACCGCGGGTCGGGCTCGCCGTCGATCCGCAGCGGCTCGACGGCCAGCTCGCCGACCAGGGCCTGGGCGGCGAGGTCGCCGCACGCGTCGCGGACGGCCTCGACCCAGACGGCCCCGCCGGTGGCACCGGCGGCACCGCCGGCCGCCGCGACCGCCTCCCGCACGGCCACGTGCAGCGGGTGGCGGTACTCCGACGCCTCGACCGCGTCGAACATCGGGCCGGCCAGCACCGGCTCCTGGACGGCGAGCTTCAGCGCCTCCCGCTCGACCAGCGACAGCGGGCTGTCCACGGCGGGCACGCCCCGGGCCCCGCGGGCCTGGGAGGGCGCCGCCTGCCCGGCGGGCTGGCCCGAGGCGGCGGCGAGCACGGCCCGCTGCACCGGCTCGATCTCCATGCCGAGGTCACCGGCGAGCTTGCGCACGTACTCGGGGCGCTTCTCCCGGTCCTTGAGCTTCGCCACCAGGGGGGCGGCCCGGCGCATCGCCTCGACCCGGCCGTCGACGGTGTCCAGGTCGTACCGGTTGATCAGGTGGCGGAGCGCGAAGTCGACCAGCGGCTCGCGGCGGGCGACCAGGTCGCGGACCGCCAGGTCGCCCTTGGCCAGGCGCAGGTCGCAGGGGTCCATGTTGTCGGGGCTGACCGCGATGAAGGTACGCCCGACGAAGCGCTGGTCGTCCTCGAAAGCGCGCAGCGCGGCCTTCTGCCCGGCTGCGTCCCCGTCGAAGGTGAAGATGACCTCGCCGGCCACGTCGTCGGTGTCCAGCAGCAGCCGGCGCAGCACCCCGATGTGGTCGGAGCCGAACGCGGTGCCGCAGGTCGCCACGGCCGTCGGCACGCCGGCGAGGTGGCAGGCCATCACGTCGGTGTAGCCCTCGACGACGACCACCTTGCCCTGCTTGGCGATCTCCCGCTTGGCCTGGTCGATGCCGTAGAGCACGTGTGACTTCTTGTAGATCGGCGTCTCGGGGGTGTTCAGGTACTTCGGGCCGTCGTCGTCGTCGAACAGCTTTCGGGCACCGAAGCCGATCACGTCGCCGGTGATCTCCCGGATCGGCCACATCAGCCGACGACGGAACCGGTCGATCAGCGTGCCGGACCGCGACGGACGCGACAGCCCGGCGGTGACCAGTTCGTCGTGGCTGAAGCCCTGCTGGCGCAGGTTCTTGGTGAGCAGATCCCAGGCGTCCGGGGCGAAGCCACAGCCGTACCGCTCGGCGGCGGCCCGGTCGAAGCCGCGCTGCGCCAGGAACTCCCGGGCCGCACGGGCGCCGGCTGTGCCGAGCTGGGCCCGGTAGAACTCGACGGCGGCGGCGTGGGCGGCCACCAGCCGCTGCCGCTGCCCCTGCTGCGGGCGGGCGCGCGGGGTGGTCTGGTCGTTCTCGACGTAGCGGAGCTGGATGCCGGCGCGGGCGCCGAGCCGCTCGACGGACTCGACGAAGCTGAGGTGCTCGGCGTCCATCAGGAACTTGATCGCGTCGCCGCCGGCCCCGCAGCCGAAGCAGTACCAGACGTTGCGGGCGGGCGAGACGTTGAACGAGGGGCTCTTCTCGTCGTGGAACGGGCAGAGCCCCTTGAGGTTGCCGCCGCCGGCCGACCTGAGGGTCACCGTGTCCGAGATGACCTCCTCGATCGAGGTGCGTTCCCGGACCAGCGCGATGTCCTCGTCCCGGATCCGCCCAGCCATCCGCCACCCCCTCGGCCCCATATCCTGCCCTGCCGGGGGCGGCGATCCGGCGTCGGGGGGACGACTTGTGGCGCGTGCCGCCGCCCGTCCGGGGCCGGAATGGGTTCGGCCCTGGCCACGGGCGGCCCCGCTCAGGCGGCGGTGGCCTCCTCCGTCTCCTGCTGGCGGTTCCAGTCGGCCTTCGTCGAGCGCCAGCCCTCGTCGTCCATGCCGCGCCGCCAGTAGCCGGAGATCGACAGCCGCTCCCGGGGCACGGCGTGCTCGACGCGCAGCAGCCGGCGCAGCTCACGGACGAAGGTCGCCTCGCCGTGCACGAAGGCGTGCACGTCGCCGGGCGGGAAGTCCAGCGCCGTCACGGCCGCCACCAGCGCCTCGCCGACCGGCCGGTCGCCCCGGTGCAGCCAGGTCAGCTCCACCGCGCCCGGGCTGGGCAGCGGCTGCTCGTCGGCGGCCTCGGCCACCTCGACGAAGACCTTCGCCGGGGCGTCGAGCGGCAGCCGGGCCAGGGCGGCGGCGATCGCCGGCAGGGCGCTCTCGTCGCCCACCAGCAGGTGCCAGTCGGCGTCCGGGCTCGGCGCGTACGCCCCGCCCGGGCCGGTGAACGACACCGGGTCGCCGGGGCGCAGCCCGGCCGCCCACGGACCGCCCACCCCCACGTCGCCGTGGTGCACGATGTCGATGGTCAGCTCGCCGGCCAGCGGATCCCAGGCCCGCAGGGTGTACGCCCGCAGCCGGGGCCACTGCTGCGAAGGCAGATCCCGGCGGATGGCGGCGAGGTCGACCGGCTCCGGGTAGGTCACCCCGGGCGGCGGGAAGACCAGCTTGACGTAGTGGTCGGTGTACTCGCCCACCGGCAGGCCGGTCAGCTCCTCGCCGCCGAGCACCAGCCGGACCAGGTGCGGGGTGGGCCGCTCGGTCCGCAGGACCCGGGCGGTGGTGACCTTGTTCGGGCGATCCGTCATGGTGCTTAGGCTAGCCTAAGTAACCCCGGCTTCCTACTGGCCGCTCGATCCCGCCGGCAGACCCGGCCGGTCCTGTCGCCCCTCGGCCGCCCCGGCGGCTCAGTCGGCGAGCAGCCGCTCGTGCCAGGCCAGCGCGGCCGGGTCGGTGAGCGAGGCGACCTGGTCGATCACCACGCGCAGCCGGGCGCCGTCGTCCGGGGCGGCCCGCCACAGCGGGGCGAAGACCTCGTCGAGCGCCTCCGGCGCCCGGTGGGTCAGGGCGGAGACCAGCTCGGCGAGGATCTGCCGCTGCCGCTCGTACCGGCACCGGGATCCGGGCCGGCGCATCACATAGCGCAGGGCGATCCCCTTGAGCAGCGCGCACTGCGCCCGGACCAGGCGCGGCACCACCAGGTCGGCGGCGTACCGGCGCAGCGGGCCGGGGCCGCGGCGCTCCCCGGTGGCAGCCAGCACGGTCGAGACGAAGCGGCCCGTCAGCACGCTGGTGGTGGCCTTCAGCGCGGCCTGGGCGCGGTGGCTGCCGTCGTACCCGAGGAGCGGGGCGAGCACCGGGTCGGCGAGCAGCTCGACCAGCACCTCACCCAGATCGGCCGGGGACTCCCCCGAGTACGCGGTGGCCACGTCGGCGCAGAGCGCGGCCCGCTCGTCGGGGTCGGCCAGCAGCGAGCGCAGGGCGACGTACCCGCCGTGGATGCCGTCCTCGACGTCGTGCACCGAGTACGCCACGTCGTCGGCCCAGTCCATCACCTGCGCCTCCAGGCAGCGCCGCCCGCCGGCCGGGGCACCGGCGCGCAGCCAGTCGAAGACCGGCCGGTCGTCGGCGTACACCCCGAACTTGCGCTCGCCAGGGCGGCGCGGCCAGGGGTACTTGCCGGTGGCGTCGAGCGACGCCCTGGTCAGGTTGAGCCCGACGGAACGCCCGTCCGGGCCGAGCACCTTGGCCTCCAGCCGGGTGAGCACCCGCAGCGTCTGGGCGTTGCCCTCGAACCCGCCGCAGGCCGCGGCGAGCCGGTTCAGCTCCGCCTCGCCGTTGTGCCCGAACGGCGGGTGCCCGAGGTCGTGGGCCAGCCCGGCGGTGTCCACCACGTCGGGGTCGCAGCCGAGCCGGGCGCCCATCTCCCGGGCGATCTGCGCCACCTCCAGCGAGTGGGTCAGCCGGGTACGCAGGAAGTCGTCGGTGCCGGCGACGTGCACCTGGGTCTTCGCGGCGAGCCGGCGGAACGCCGCCGAGTGCAGCACCCGGGCCCGGTCCCGCTCGTACGGCGAGCGGCCGTGCGCGGCGTCCTTGGGCGGCTCGGCGACCCAACGCGCGGTGTCGGCCGGCTCGCCGCCGGGGACGCCCTCGTGCCGATCGCTCACTCCACTACCCGCGCTGCCGCAGCACGCAGAACTCGTTGCCCTCCGGGTCGGCCAGCACCGTCCAGCCGACCTCGCCCTGGCCGACGTCGACGTGCCGGGCGCCCATGTCGACCAGCCGCTCGACCTCGGCCTCCTGGTCGGCCGGGCGCAGGTCGAGGTGCAGCCGGTTCTTGACCTGCCGGTCGTCGGGGACCGGCAGGAAGACGATGCCGGGGAGCTGGTCGGCGGACTGCCGGATCTCCACCTCGTCGGGCTGCTCGTTGACCAGCTGGTAGCCCAGGACCTCGGCCCACCAGCGGGCGAGCCGGGCCGGATCCCGCGCGTCGACGGTCAGACTTTCCCAGACGCTGGCCATGCGGTCCACCCTCCACCGGCGATACGACACACTCGCGCGCTCAGGTTACGCCGGAGCGGCCCGCTCGGCTCGGCGGGCAAGGTGAGGGTTTTGCAACAGCCGATCAGTCGAGAGTTGTCGACCGATCGCCGACCGTCGCGGGGGTCGCGGGCCGCCATGGCGGCGGGTAGCGTTTCCGGAGCAGAACGTTACCGAAGATCCGCACATCTGAATGCACGACGGGAAGTGACGCTCGTGGACGCTGACGCGGTGCTGGGAACGGAGTTGTGGGGGCTGCGCCGACGCCGGCCGGAGGTCGCCGGCACGGTGCTCGCCGGCACCGACGGCCTGCTCATCTCCAGCGACCTGCCGACAACCGACGCAACCCACCTGGCAGCCCTGGCCGCGGCCAGCTTCGGCCTCGGCAATCGGGTCGCCGACACGGTGCGGCACGGCGAGTTCCAGGAATCGGTGGTACGCACCGCCCGGGGTTGCGTGGTGACCTATCCGGCCGGCCGGCACGCCCTGCTCACCCTGGTCACCGCAGCGGGCACCGACCTGGAGACGCTGCACACGGAGGCCCGGGAGGTGGCCGACCGGGCGGGCTCCGTCTTCGACCGGCAGCGCACGGCGGTCGTCCCCGGCCCGGTGCCGGACCCGCACGCGCCACTGGCCGTGCGGACCCCCATGGCGACGCTGCCCGGCCGGGCCCCCAACGCGTCCCGCGTCACCGGCTGGCGGCGTCCACCGATCTGAGCCCGTCGGTCCCGGTGGGGGTGCGTGCGGCTCACCCACCGGGGCCGGCGCCGATCGGCCGACGCCGCAGGTCGGCGGCGCGGGTCGGTCGACGCCGGCCGGTCAACGGCTGTCCGTCAACGGCTGTCGGTCAACGGCTGTCGGAGCCGTCGCTCTCCACCACGGCGCGACCCGCCTCCAGCCGGGCCACCGGGACGCGGAACGGCGAGCAGGAGACGTAGTCCAGCCCCACCTCGTGGAAGAAGTGGACCGACTCCGGGTCGCCGCCGTGCTCGCCGCAGACCCCGAGCTTCAGCTCCGGCCGGGCGGCCCGGCCCTCCTCGGCGGCGATCCGCACCAGCCGGCCGACGCCGTCGCGGTCGATCGACTCGAACGGCGAGATACCGAAGATGCCCAGTTCCAGGTAGCGCCAGAAGAACGCGCCCTCGACGTCGTCGCGGGAGAAGCCCCAGCCCATCTGGGTCAGGTCGTTGGTGCCGAAGGAGAAGAACTGCGCCGCCTCGGCGATCTGGCCGGCGGTCAGCGCCGCCCGGGGCACCTCGATCATCGTGCCGATCAACACCTCGACGCCGCTGTCCCCGACCACCTCGGCGATGATCTTCTCGGCCTCGGCACGTACCGTCTCCAGTTCCTGGACCGCGCCGACCAGCGGGACCATGATCTCCGGGCAGGCCGCCCGGCCCTCGCGGGTGACCCGGACCGCGGCCTCCGTGATCGCCCGGACCTGCATGGCGAACAGGCCGGGGATGACCAGACCGAGCCGGACCCCACGCAGTCCCAGCATGGGGTTCTCCTCGTGCATCCGCCGGACGGCGGCGAGCAGCGCCTCCTCCTTGGCGACGTCCTCGCCGCGTTCCTGGGCGACGGCGACGTCCACGGCGAGCTGCTCCAACGGGGGCAGGAACTCGTGCAGCGGCGGGTCGATCAGCCGCACGGTGACCGGCAGCCCGTCCATCTCGCGGAAGATCTCCACGAAGTCGTCGCGCTGCAACGGCAGCAGCGCGGCCAGCGCGTCCTGCCGCTCGGTGTCGGTGCGGGCCAGGATCAGCCGCTCGACCAACTCCCGCCGGTCGCCGAGGAACATGTGCTCGGTGCGGCACAGCCCGATGCCCTGCGCGCCGAAGCGCCGGGCCCGGGCGGCGTCCGCGGCGGTGTCGGCGTTCGTCCGCACCGCCAGCCGCCGCCGCCCGTCGGCGTGCGTCATGATCCGGTGTACGGCCCGGACCAGCGCGTTGTCGATGTGTTCCGGGTCGAGGCTGCCCTCGAAGTACTGCACCACCTCGGACGGCATGACCGGCACCTCGCCGAGGTACACCTTGCCGGTGGTGCCGTCGATGGAAACGACATCACCCTCGGCGACGGTGCGCCCGCCGACGGTGAACATCTTCGCCGGCACGTTGACGTCGATCTCGTCGGCGCCGGAGACGCAGGTCTTGCCCATCCCCCGGGCCACCACGGCGGCGTGGCTGGTCTTGCCGCCCCGCGAGGTGAGGATGCCCTGGGAGGCGATCATGCCGTTCAGGTCGTCGGGGTTGGTCTCCCGGCGGACCAGGATCACCGCCTCCCCCGCGCCGGCCAGCTCGACCGCCCGGGCAGAGGTGAAGACCACCTTGCCGGACGCCGCGCCCGGCGACGCGCCGATGCCCTTGGCCACCGGCTCGAACTCGTGGTCGAGTTGGAACCGGGGAAACATGAGCTGGGCGAGCTGCGCGCCGTTGACCCGGTGCAGCGCCTCGTCCAGGTCGATCAGCCCTTCGTCGACGAGTTGCCCGGCGATGACGAACGCCGCCGCGGCGGTGCGCTTACCGACCCGGGTCTGGAGCATCCACAGCTTGCCGCGTTCGATGGTGAACTCGATGTCGCACAGGTCCCGGTAGTGCTCCTCCAGCCGGGCCATGATGCCGAGCAGCTCGTCGTAGGACTTCTTGTCCAGCCGCTCAAGCTCCTGCAACGGCACGGTGTTGCGGATTCCGGCGACCACGTCCTCGCCCTGGGCGTTGGCCAGGTAGTCGCCGTAGATGCCCTGCGCGCCGCTGGCCGGGTCGCGGGTGAACGCGACGCCGGTGCCCGAGTCCGGGCCGAGGTTGCCAAAGACCATGGCCACCACGTTGACCGCGGTGCCAAGGTCGGCCGGGATGCGCTCCTGGCGACGGTAGAGCACCGCGCGCTCGGCGTTCCACGACTCGAAGACCGCGCGGATGGCCAGGTCGAGCTGCTCGCGCGGCTCCTGCGGGAACTCCCGCCCGGTGTGCTTGGCGAAGATCTTCTTGTACGCGTCGACGAGCCCGCGCAGGTCGTCCGCGTCCAGATCGAGGTCGTTCTGCGTGCCCCGGGCGCGCTTGACGTCGTCGAGGGCCTGCTCGAACTCCTCGCCCGGCACCTCGCACACGGTCTTGCCGAACATCTGGATCAGCCGGCGGTAGGAGTCCCAGGCGAACCGGTTCGCGCCGCCGGAGGTGGTCTGGCCCGCCCCACCGCCCGCCTGGGCGCTGAGCCCGACGACGCTGCGGTCGTTGAGGCCGACGTTGAGGACGGTCTCCATCATGCCCGGCATGGAGAACTTGGCGCCGGAGCGGACGGACACCAGCAGCGGGTCGTCGGGGTCGCCGAGCCGCCGGCCCATCCCGCGCTCCAGCGATTCCAGGTGCGCCTCGATCTGGCCGGCCAGCCCGTCCGGCTCCCGGCCGGTCGCGAGGTACGCCTTGCAGGCCTCGGTGCTGATCGTGAAGCCGGGGGGCACGGGCAGGCCGAGGTTCGTCATCTCGGCGAGGTTGGCCCCCTTGCCACCGAGAAGCTCCTTGAGCTCCTTGTTGCCCTCGGAGAAGTCGTAGACGTACTTGCGATCGACCATCTCTTGCGCTGCCACCAGAGCCTCCCACGTGCGCCGGGACTGACACTTAACGAAGGTTCAGATCCTCCATACCCCGGGGCCGGCCACCGGCAATCCGATGTCGTCGCCGGTCGGTGGGCGAAGGGTAAGCGAACATCGTCTGACCTGGGCCCGTTCGGTGACAATCGGCACAGTCATCCGGACTATGCGTGTCCGTACCGGTTTTTGGGACCGCTTCCACGCGCACTATCACGCATTTTCCCGCTCCTCTCGTACTCTTGGCGCGGGTTCTGTCGAACCTCACCTTTGCCATATCACTCGTAAATACACCCGGGAGTCGACGCCGTGCCGCCCGTCCCGCCCCGCGCCCCCGAGACCGATCCCGAGACCGCCCCCGACCTGCTTGCCCCGACCGACCCGGCCGGCCGCCGGCTGGCCGCCGGCGAACTGGCCCGGGCCGCCGCCCGGGTGGCCGGCGACCGGCTCGCGCCGCCGGCCCCGGTCCGGCTGGGCGACGTGGTGCCCGCGCCGGAACAGGTCGAGCCCGACCCGGCGGCCGACTTCACGCTCCCGGCCGACGCGGTCGTCCGGGTCGACCCGGATCCGGCCGCCCGGGACGTCGCCGAGCAGTTCGCCGCCCTGCTCCGCCCGGCCACCGGCTACCCGGTCCCGGTAGCCGACACCGTCGCGGACCCGGCCGGCGGCCTGACCCTCACGCTGTCCGGCGCCGGGCCCCACGTCACGGGACCGATCGACGCGCCCGACACCGCCAGGCCCGACACCGCCGGGCGGGCCGGGGCCGAAGCCCTCGGCGCGGAGGGATACCGACTCGACGTCCGGTCCGACGGGGTGCGGCTCACCGCGGCCACCCCGGCCGGCCTGTTCCACGGCGTGCAGACCCTGCGCCAGCTCCTGCCGGCCGCAATCGAGAGTCCCGCCCCGGTGACCGGACGCTGGACGCTGCCCGGCGGGACAATCGTCGACCGGCCCAGGTTCCCGTACCGGGGCGCGATGCTCGACGTCGCCCGGCACTTCTTCGCCGTCGCCGACGTGCTGCGGGTCGTCGACCACCTGGCCCGGTACAAGCTCAACCACCTGCACCTGCACCTGACCGACGACCAGGGCTGGCGGATCGCCGTCGATGCCCGGCCCCGGCTGGCCACCGTCGGCGGGGCGACCCAGGTCGGCGGCGGCCCCGGCGGCTGCTACAGCGCGGCCGACTACCGGCGCATCGTCCGGTACGCCGCCCGCCGCCACGTCACGGTCGTCCCGGAGATCGACCTTCCCGGCCACACCAACGCGGCGCTGACCGCGTACCCGGAGCTGGCGCCCGAGAGGGTCGCGCCGCCGCCGTACACCGGCACCGCGGTCGGCTTCAGCTACCTCGACCCGGCCGACGAGCGCACGTACGCCTTCGTCGCCGACGTGCTCGGCGAGGTCGCCGCCCGTACCCCCGGGCCGTACCTGCACATCGGCGGGGACGAGGCGTTCAAGGTTCCGCCCGACGTGTACGCCCGCTTCGTGGAGCGGTTGCAGGGCATCGTCGCCGACACCGGGAAGACGGTGGTCGGCTGGCACCAGATCGCCCCGGCCGGGCACGCCGAGGGGCGGATCCTCCAGTGGTGGGGCACGCAGGGGAACGACCCGGTGGCCGCCGAGGCCGTCCGGCGCGGCGCCCGGCTGATCCTCTCCCCCGCCAACCACGCCTACCTCGACATGAGGTACGCCCCGGACACCCCGATCGGGCACGACTGGGCCGGGCTGATCGACGTGGCCCGCGCGTACGACTGGGACCCGGGGACACACCTGGACGGCGTGCCGGCCGAGGCGGTGCTCGGCGTGGAGGCCCCGCTCTGGACCGAGTTCGTCACCTCGCTGGCCGAGATCGAGTTCATGCTGCTGCCCCGGCTCCCCGCCGTGGCGGAGCTGGCCTGGTCGCCCCGGCGTACCCACGACTGGTCCGCCTTCCGCGATCGCCTCGCCGGCCACGGCCCGCGCTGGAGCATCGCGGGCATCACCTTCCACCGGGCCCCGGAAATCCCCTGGCCGGCGGAGCCCCACGGCATACCCCACCTCCCCACCCAGACGTCGCGGCCAGAACCACCACAGCCCAGACGGACGCGTCGGGTTTCGCCGCCCCGTTGACGTGAACCTCTTGATCGACGGGGTGGGGTGGTGTCTGGTTTGGGGTGGGGTGTCCGGTGGTCGGGGTCACCGTGGGGGTGGAATCGGTGGGGGGTCGGGGGCGTTGTACATGGTTCACCCGGGCGAGACCGGCCCGGGGCAGCCCCCGGGAACCGGGGCCCGCGTGGAATGCGGGGCCGGCCGGGATGGTTACACCCCCCTGGACGTCCGAGCAGGTCCCCCCGGATCGCCGGGTTGTCCCCCCTGATCTGATCCCCCCTTTTTCGCGGCACACCGTCGTTTTTTGTGCGGGTGTCGCGTGTCCCCCGACCAGAGGAGCACGCCGTTATGCGTACCGATCTGATCCGTAGGACCGTTCTTTCCGCTGGTGTTCTGGCCGCCGCCGCTGGTGGTGTCGCCGCTCCCGCCGTCGCCGCCCACGCGGCCCCCGCCGCCGGGAAGGCTCCCGTCGTGTCGGTGCAGGCCGACCGCAAGGGTGGGGAGCGGCAGTTGGACGTGCGGTA
>NZ_JBIATC010000017.1:0-98280 GCF_042891255.1 Micromonospora sp. NPDC001898
TCCGCTGCTGCCCTCGACGCGCCACCGCGATCGTCCAGGCCATCCTCGTCCTACATCACATCCACACCAGCCGAAACCCACGATGAAAAGGGCTCATGCTTCAAAGCATTTGAAGATGAAGGTTAGCGACGACACTCTCCGTGAAGTCGCCAGCGTTATCGAAATAGGTGAACCCCCAGACTTCTCGATAACACCGGCCCGGTTGCTGGCCCTTTCGGAGAAATCCCAATTTCTCGCCGACAGGTTTGAGGACGATCACAGAAAAGTTCTTCCCAAATTTCTCGAACTACATAATCAGCGAATGTCAGTAAAGCCCGATTCCGATTCCGATACGGTCGATCGAATAGACGATGCCCTGGCAATTAACCGACGTGATCGCGGAAGGCTTCGGGTGCTGATTCAGCACTATCAGGACCTGGCCGATCAGCTTTCCCAGCTTGCGTCAGAAGGGTCAGGTGCGAATGGGATAATTCCCAAATTAGGTCTTGCCCGATCGATCAACCAATTGAATAATGACTATAATTCGAGGTTTCCAAAGCTCTGAATTCGATTGCCCGTCGACGTCCGACGCAACACTGCTGCTGAATCAGACGTTGGCGGGCAATCATGCATAAATCGATCGATTAGATTTGCCGCTTCACTAATCAATACAGCCTCGGTGTCGATTCGCATGTCTGCGGCCGGCAGGCGAAGCGTTTGCTCGGCAGCCGCAAGACGTCGGCCTTCATCTCCAGTGCCTCGCGACTGGATACGCCTGCCAAGTACTGCTGGCCGGGCGTACAGCTCAACTACAGTCCACTTCGCCTCGGTGCCGCCAACTACAGCTTCAATCGCCTCGATCTGACCAAGATGTACGACTGGCACTCGGCCTGAGTCCCATAACCGTTCAAGCCCAACCCGGTCAACGAAGTACGTTGCGCCGTATCGGGTGTTCTCCCACAGAACCGCCCCGCGTGCCTGCCGTAGATGGTCTGCCTGATCTGGGCTGATCATCCGATATCCGCTTGTCCTTCCCGGGCCACACTTTAACCGGTGGAAGTGCGCGAAGCGTGGGTACCGACTGACTAGCTCAGCAGTAACTGTGTCTTTTCCGGTTGCGGGAGCGCCGTAGAGGATTAGGCCTTGTCTCACAGTGCAGCCACCTTGCCGAGCAGCTCTTTCGCTTGCTCCTGAAGTGGCCTTGCGCCAGCGGAGTTGTCGACTCGGGCATGCGGCACCTTCGGCGCGAACGCGAGGTCAAGTAGACCGACGTACTCGTTCCACTTTGCAAGCTTGGATTCATCTCGGGCAGCGCCACGACGACGGATGTAGGTGTGCATGGTGAGGGCGTCGCAGTAGACCCAGACGACTTGAAGACTTCCATTGTGGGCTGCCACGGTAGCGGCAAGTCGATCACACCACGCCTGATCGTTTAGTTCCCTTAGGAAGGGCGCGGTCACGACTACCGACGCACCGCACTGCAAGTTCTCGTCCAAGGTCGCCATCAGGGCCTCATATTCGGCGGGCCTGATGATCGTCAGATACGTCTCTGACTCTCGATCATGCGGGGAGTGTCCCAAGTGCTCAAGCGCGGCCTCAACCACGGGGCGGGTCGTTGTGTCTTTATCGAGGATCGCCCAGCCTGTTTGGCGAGCGATGATGCGCCCCAGCTCTGTCTTCCCCGAGCCTGGATAGCCTCCAACCAGGATCACGCGGGGGCCTCGCCGGTCCGTCTCCGCTGCGGGGTTGTGCACGATCCTGCTTGAGCGCGCCCGGTTGATCACAAGCCCCTCCTCGGCAAGCATCGCCATCGCTCGATTGATCGTGGCGACGCTGGTGTTCCAGGACTCGGCAAGGCTCCTGGTGCCGGGGAGCTGTCGCCCATGCACCAGCCTTCCGGACTCGATGTCGTTCCGGATGGCCCGTGCGATCACGAGCGCGGCCGTCCCGCGCTGTAGCTCCTCCGGTGGATCCGACTGGGTGTTCATCGAGGGCTCCTTTTCGATGGGGACTTGACGGTCACGAAGGCTGTGCGAGCCAACCCCCGCAGTGTCGTTTTCGCAGGTCAGCGGCCAACTTCCGTGGAACTGAGTGTATCTGTTGACTCACTCTGAATCAACCTGTTAGCCTCTGATCCGAGCTGATCCGCTCTGTTACATCGGGCGGCGACGACGGACCGGGTCTAAGTGCCCAGTAGTCGCAGGAACGACACAAGCGCGAAGAGACAGAGGAGAGCAAGAGATGCGGAACATCCCGGTGAACCTGGCTGGCTTCAAGCTGCGGGTGGTGGAGGAGCCGTCGATCAAGACGGATCAGGACGGCAAGGTGAAGACGGCGTACGGGACCGATGACCCGCTGTACGTGGTGGCGGTGTTCGCGAAGCCCCTGGCGACTGAGGACGGCTACCGGGGCAGGGGTGAGGAGCTGAAGGTCACGCTGGCGGCCAACCCGGGTCCGGTCGAGGAGGGTGAGTTGGTGGAGCTGATCGCGCCGACGGTGTCGCACTGGGAGAACGAGGGCCGGTCGGGGCTGTCGTGGAAGGCGCAGGGCGTCAAGCCGGTCACGCGCTGAGGTAGGAGTCTTCGACCCCGCCCCTTTCTGGTGGGTGACCCGTTCGAGTCGGGTCGGGGCGCTTTCGCCGGGAATGCGGTCTGTATTGGCCCCATCCCCGGGCGGCTTGTTCTTTGAGAATTCCACAGTGGATAGAACCTTGCCTAAAACAGGTTGCATTTCGTTTTCGTGATTCGAAAGGAGGTTGTCATGTCGGACTTCGAACTGATTCTTATCGGGCTGTTGTTGCTGTCGGTTTCTCTGAACGTCGGGTTGATTCGTCGTGAGGGGCGTCGGTGGCGTCGGGTGTGGCGTCTGTCCGGTCGGGAGTAGCCGCCGGTCGGTGGTTTCTATTCGCCCCCTTGGAGCGCCTTTCCGGGGGCGGGTGGTGCCTACCGACTGTGTGGGTCAAGAGACCGGAAGGGGCGGCGTGTGAGTTTGGTGCCGGAGATCGTGAAGGTGTGGACCGGGCGTGGCCGGTATGAGGCGTTGGTGGGCAACGTGCAGGGCCTGGCGATGCTGCTGGACGGGGCGAAGAGCCTGATCAGAGCGTGTGAGCCGCCGCCGGGGACCTTGTACCAGTACTCGGCCCGGATCGAGGAGTTGGAGGAGGCGCACAAGCAGGCGGTGGAAGCGCTGCGGGCGTTCCACACGCGGGTGAAGACGTACGAAGCTGACCTGGTCGCCAAGCCGTGGAAGGTGAGCTGATGTCGTACCAGATTAGCGACACGTACGACGGGATCGATCGGGCGATGCGTTTGATGCGCGGGTCGATGAAGGGAATGCCGGAACGGCACCGGTACATGCGGCACTACGACGACCTTCGTAGGTCGGTGGCGGTGCTGCTGGTCCTGCTCGAAGAGGCTACCCCGTGGATGGAGGAGACGCGGGAAGCGAAGCAGGCCACGAGCCGCGCGAAGCAGATGTTCGACGCGGTGCGCTGACAGACAGGTTCAACGGAAGGCCCGGATTGGTGATCCGATCCGGGCCTTCCGTTTGCCCAAAACACGACATCACTAATTGCTAATCAATGGTGAAGGTGGGTGTAGGAAATGGGTAAGCGTACTCAGGGGTGGGAATGGCGGGTTGCGGGTTGGGCCGCGCGTCACCCGGGGTTCGTGGCTGCTCCGGCCGCTGTCGCTGCCGGTGTGGCGCAGCTCGGGCCGGTGACCACGGGCGGTGTGGTGGCGGGTGCGATCGCGGCCGGTGTGGGCTGGTACCGGGGTCACCCCGACTCGTGGTCGACGGTGGCGGCGCCGCAGTTGCGGGCGGCTCGTCGTCGGTGGCTGTCCCGGTCCTACCTCGGGCCGTGGTGGAGCCGGGTGACCGAGGCGTGCAACCTGGTCACGGTGCACCGGGTCACGGGCGTGATCAACGTCCCCCGGATCATCCGCATCCGGTCGCACTCGCCCTCGACGGAAACGGTGTACGTGCGTCTCCTCCTCGGGCAGACGCCGAAGCTGTGGGAGGAAGCCGCCGACGCCCTGGCCGTCGCGCTCAAGGCAGAGCGGGTCGGGGTGGAGCGGGTCCGGCCGCAGGTCATCGCGCTGATCGTGCAGCGGTCCGAGCCGTTCACGACTGTGATCGTCCCGCCGGGTCTGCCGGGCGACGCCGACGCGGTCAGCCTCGGCCGGGTGTACCTGGGCGAGACCGAACACGGCACCGACTGGCACGCGCCGCTGATCGGGCAACACTGGCTCGTCGGCGGGGCCACCGGGTCGGGGAAAAACTCGGTTACCTGGATGGCGTTGCGGGCGTGCGCTCCGCTGATCCGTGACGGCCTGGTGCGGGTGCACGTGATCAACCCCAAGGGCACCGAGTTGAACGCCCTGCGGCCGGTGTCGTACCGGTACGCCGAGACCGACGCCGACATCGTCGAGGTGATGGGCGCCTTCTGGGAGACCATGCAGGGCCGGAAGAAGGTCTTGGCCGAACAGGGCCGGCGAACCTTCGAGATGTCCCGCGAAACTCCCCTGGATCTGCTGATCGTCGACGAGTTGGGGGCGGTGACCGGCTACGGCGATCGGTCGTTGACCCGGGGCGTCCAGGCGGTGTTGCCGCTGATCCTGTCGCAGTCCCGGGCGTTGGGCGGCAGCGTGATCGGCGCCCTCCAAGAGCCCACCAAGGACGTGATCCCTCAGCGGGACCTGTTCAGCCTGCGGGTATGCCTGCGCGCTACGTCGGCCGGACACGTGGACATGGTCCTCGGTGAGGACATGCGCCGCCGGGGCGCTCTCGCTGACGAGATCCCGAACGTGCCGGGCTCGGCGGGGATCGGGTTCGTCGTGAAGCAGCGGTCGCGGACCCCGATGCGGGTGCGGGCGGCGTACTGCGACGACTCCGACATTGCCGAGTTGGTGCGGGTCGCGGGCTGGCCGCACACCGAACTCACCACCACGGTTGCGGGGTGATTGCCGTGCGCCGCAACGGAAACAGCGACAGCACGCCACGGGCGCCGCGTCCGGTCCGCAAGCTGAGCAAGCGCCTCGACGTGGCCCGGCAGCTTCACGACCTGGAGCAAGACACCGCCCTCGACATTGTCGACATCGAACGACTGCGGGTGAGCGTGACCCGGTGCCTGTGGCTGTTCCTGGCAATCGGGTCGGTGTTCACCACCACCGGCGTACAGGACTTCCTAGCCGGGCACCTCACCCCCGCCGATCCGGTGTGGTGGGGCTGCTGGGGCGTAGAACCCTGCCTCGTCGGCATCCTGATCACGATGCTCCGCTGGGAAGCCGCGATGATCGCCCGGGGCATCGACATCGACTCCAAGGCCGTCGACTGGCTGAAACGGTTCCTCCTCGGCTCCACCCTCGTCATGAACGTGATCCCTGCCCTGTTCCCCCGCGAAGGCGGCATCAGCGCGGGCATGCTCGCCGCCCACTTCATGGTCCCGATCCTCGTGTTCTTCCTGGCCGAGGTCATGCCAATCGTGCAAGCACGCTGCACCCAGGCACGCCGCGCTATCGCCCTTCCTACGAAGACTCCGGCGCCCGCTCCGGAACCTGCACCCGCCCCGATCCCGGCCCCGGCCCCGGCCCCGGCTCCGGCTCCGGCTCCGGTGACCATGCCGGCCGGCTTCGCGGAACCTCCCGCCCCGGCTCCGGCTCCGGTGGTGGAGGAAGCACCGGAAAGCAACACCGCTGCGGTGAGGCCTCCGGCCCTGGACGGGTTGGGTATCCCGATCGCGATGCAAGCCCAGATCCGGCGCCTCGTCGACGACCTGGACCGGCCGGTGACCGCTGCTGACATCCAGCAGGCCACCCGGCTGCCACTGTCGATCGCGGCGCGGGTTGCCGACCGGTTCACCCCGGCCATCGCCCGATGAAGCGCCCCATCAACCCAGACGCCGCCGTCCGCGCACTCCGTCCCGGAAACGTCATGTGCGCGGCCGGCTGCGGCTGGCCCCTCGACCCCGCCGCCCGCGTCGGCCGCGACGGCGACCCACAGGCATTCGACCGCCACCCCGGATGTGAAGACCCCGGCACCCGTGCCGGTGCCCGCACCCGCCACCTACGGAGCGTCCGATGACATCGAAACCTCACCACCGGCCGGCATACGACGCCGAAGCGGCGCTGACTCAGTGGATGCGCTCCCCGGCCTACCGGGAATGGCGGGCCGGCGTCGAGAGCGTCCAGGGCTGCCTACAGCCCGTCCGCCTGGTCGGCAAGTTCGAGGTCCGACACATGGGCACCGGAGACCTGATCGCGTCTCGGCAGGGCCGGGTATGGGCGTCCTGCGGCACCCGCCGCGCCGCCGTCTGTCCGACCTGCGCCGAACGGTACGCCGCCGACGCCTGGCACCTGATCCACGCGGGCATGTCCGGCGGCAAAGGCGTCCCCGACACCGTGGCCCGGTCTACCCGCCTGTTCGTCACTCTCACCGCGCCATCT
This sequence comes from Micromonospora sp. NPDC001898, assembly GCF_042891255.1. NCBI lineage: Bacteria > Bacillati > Actinomycetota > Actinomycetes > Micromonosporales > Micromonosporaceae > Micromonospora > Micromonospora sp. NPDC001898. Next base: position 6,423 of record NZ_JBIATC010000017.1, read on the forward strand.
TTTGGGCGGGTGCACTCCCGGCCGGGTAAGCGGCCGTGCTCCTGCGGGCGCTGGCACCCCGAAGGGCATCCGCTGCTCGGCACGCCCCTCGACCCCGACACCTACGACTACCCCGGCGCCGTGCTGTGGCAGGCACACAGCGGCAAACTCTGGCACCGGTTCACCATCGCCCTACGCCGGGCCGTCGCCGCCGCCGGTGGCCTCACCGTCCGCGAATCCGGCGCACACCTACGGATCTCCTACGCCAAGGTCGCCGAGTACCAGCGGCGCGGCCTGGTCCACTTCCACGCCGTCGTCCGCGCCGACGGACCGTCCGGTCCGGACTCGTCGCCCCCGGTGTGGCTCACCCCCGACGTGTTGGCCGACGCGGTACGTACCGCGGCTTCCTCCGTCCAGGTCGACACCGAACGTCCCGACGGAACCCCGCTGCCCCTCGGCTGGGGCACGCAGGTCGATGTCAAGGACATCACCGCCACCGACATCGACATCCCCGACGGCGACGACGACGGCACCCAGGTCGTCAAAGACACCAGGCTTGCCGGCTACATCGCCAAGTACGCCACCAAAGGCACCGGCGCCACCGAGACCGGAGACCGGCGCATCCGCTCACAGACACACATCGACCGACTACAAGTATCCGCCCACCACCGAGCCATGATCCAAACCGCATGGAACCTCGGCGGCCTCGACCAGTACGCCGAACTCAAGCTCCGCCACTGGGCGCACATGCTCGGCTTCCGAGGACACTTCCTCACCAAGTCACGCATCTACTCCACCACCTTCAAGAACCTCCGGGCTGAACGCCGCGCGCACCAGATTCAGACCGCGCTCACCGACGCCGGCCTACCCGAAGACACCGACGTGATCGTGGTCAACGACTGGCAGATCCTCGGCATCGGCTACGACAGCCGCGAACAACTCGAACTCGCCACCGCAATAAGCGACCGCATCCGAGCCGCACGACAGACGAAAGCAACCCCGGCGAGAGAAGGACAACAGACGTGAATGCTTCTAGATCGGTGCCGTTAACCCTGTACCGGCCGTCGGAGGTGGCCGAACGGCTGCGCTGCTCGCAGTGGTGGGTTAAGGAACAGGCCCGACGACGGCGCGTCCCGTACTGCTGGATCGGCGGCAGCTACCGCTTTACCGAAGAACACATCGTGGCGATTGCCCGCCGCTTTGAGGTCGAAGCGCTCGACACCTCTGCTTCAGCCCGTCGAGCCGACCGGGTCGTCACGCCCCCGGCCACACAGGAAGGCGGGCCGGTCATCCGTCTCAGTGCCCGTGCTCCGCGCCGTGCCCGCCAGGCCCTTTCAACCGCCGCATAGAAACAGACAGGAAGGAAACAGCCGAGGATGGGATACGCCGAAAAGCGCGGCGACTACTGGCGCGCCCGTTATAAGGCCGCGTCCGGTAAGTACCCCGCTGTCACCGACGACACTGGGGCCACGGTGCGCTTCCGCACCCGGCGCGAAGCCGAACAGGCCGCCAACGATGCCGAGGCGCAGTCTCGGGCTGGAAATCGACGCGACCCGGCGGCGGGTCGGATCACGTTCGGGGAGTACGTTAACCGCTGGTACGGGGCGCAAGATCTTGCCGCGTCGACCATGCAGAATTACCGCCGACACATTGAAGAACATCTGTTGCCAAAGTTCGAGCAGACGGCCATGGCAGAAATCTTGCCTGTAGATATCGCCGCATGGGAAAAGAAGGAACGGGCGACTGGCTACGCCGAATCGAGCATCAGGACCTGGCGGGCGACGCTGCATCTGATTCTGGCCGACGCGGTAGAGGAAGGATTACGAGACTCCAATCCGGCGTCTCGGCGGCGCGGGCGAGGAAAGAGAGCTGGGCGATCCCGTAGCCGTGGTCCAGAGAAGACGATAACCACAGCATTAGGGATACTGCTTATCGCGGAACGGGCTGCACTGTTGTCCGGTCGGGACGACGAATTTGTTGCTATCGTCACTAAGGGATTCACCGGCATGCGCTGGGGTGAGCTGGTAGGGCTGGAGACTGGACATGTTCGCCCGGCCTCGATTCGGGTCGAGTGGCAGCTTTACGAACTCGACTCGGGTGAACTTCACCGTTGTCCACCAAAGGACGATTCTCACCGCCAAATTGATACTCCAGAATGGCTGGGGCGGCTGGTGTCGGAGCATCTTGCCCGGACCCGGCCGAAGCCATGTAGCTGCCATGGCCTGACGTACGTGTTCAGTGGTCACCGGCCTCCTAAGGGGGCGGCACGTCGGCCTGGGGCGACCCTGGTAGACGTTGCTCGCCGGGCGGGCGCCTCCCCCGCAACCGCGTCGGCTGCGCTCAATCATCCGGAGGTCGTCAACGAGGTCACCCGCTCTCGGATCATGACTGCCATTGCAGATCTCGGCTACGTGCGCGGTGGCGCGTCAGGAGAACTTGCCGCGCATTGGCGTCGGACCAACTTCGCCACCTGGCTGTTTCAACCGGCAGTGACTGGCTGGTACCCGAAGAAGGGCCACCTGATAGCGCGGCCGGTGCCGGTGCTCGGTGAGCCGTGGCCGGGTATCCCGGTGCGAGGTCGCAACGCGGCCGGACGCGCGGACGCATGTTGGCTGCCTGTCGCCCCGGGACTAACCCCGCACGGTCTGCGACATACCCACAGGACACTCATGGAGGAGCTGGGTACACCTGGGAAGCTCGCGGACGAACGGATGGGGCACACGGACGGGTCGGTACAGGCCCGGTACACCCACGTCACACCCGTGATGCGGACAAGACTGATCGACGGTCTGACGGACCTATGGGAGGCGGCCTTACAGGCTCGACAGATGATGGCGGCCGGCTCTCCCGTGGCTGTGCTTGACCGGCTGCTGACCGGTCGCTGAAGCAGCCGCAAAAGATCATCTCCCCGACTTCTCCCAACCGGGGCAAGGAAAAGCATCAGAGGCCAGATCCGATTTCTCGGGTCTGGCCTCTGAACTGCGCATATTCAAGGTGCGCGATGCTGGTATCGAACCAGCGACCTCTTCGGTGTGAACGCCGACAGGGCGCACCATCGCCTGTCAGCCGCTGCCGTCTGGCGCCGCTGAGCGTGACCGTCATGCCGGCCAGCGTCGGGCATCGTCAGCGACTGGTGGCCCTTTCGCTGCTTCCGCGCTGCCTCTGCCTTGCAAAGATCACGACTGCTGTCGGTTGGCGTCGGTGACTGCTGCTGACCTGCTCGCCCTGTCGCCTGCCGCCAGTCTCGGACTGGGTCCGTCGGCCGGCTTGGCTGCACGGATGGCTGTACAGCCATTGGTCTCGCGCCCTTGCGCCCGTCCCGTTTGGCTTCACGATCCGCCCACCGCGACATGGACGCGCGATCCTAGGTTTTTTTGCGATTAGTTCCACACAGAGGCCTCCTTGACAGGAGGGCGATGCCCGCTTGGCAAGCCAAGCTTGCCAAGCGCCGCGACGTGTAATATATTCGCTAACGTCAATCTTTTGACCATCTGTGATGCTGTATCGCTCGCATATGGTCAGCGAGAGGAGCTTCATGAGTTACATCAGAAGGATCGCCATATCCGCCGTCGCGTCATTGGCGCTGATCATGGCAGGGTTTCCTGGCACGGCCCGCGCCAACCCTGACGCAGGATCTGGCACTAATGTAGCTTGGGACTGCCCCGTTGGTGATCTATGTGTCTGGTCTGGAGACAACGGAACTGGGTCTCGATGCAATTGGTCTGACGCTGATAACGACTGGACTTCTGGAGCGACCTCGTGCTCTTGGGCTGACACTACGACCGTAAAGTCAATGTGGAACCGTGGCACTAGTTCCAGCTACTCCGTAGTCGCCCTTTATCGAAATGCTAATTATGGTAGCCGCTGGGGCTGCCTGGGGCAGAATGGTGGAAACTGGACCGGAGTTGGAATTTACCTTCGATCCCACAGGTGGCAATCCTCCTGTTCCTAGCTTCGGTTCGCCGTCTTTCTCTTGCGAGAGGGTAATGCTCTTGGGGCGTAGTGTCGGATAGTCATGCGGCATGCTCCTCACCGTTTACTGCCATCCCGTCTGCCGCCGACCCACACACCGTGGAGCGGGCCAGGGCCAGGGTGACAAGGTGGAGCGCCCTACCGGACGAACGACTTTGTCACCCTGGCCCTGGTCTGCTCGGCTTGCCTGGGTCGGTGGCTGGCGGGATGGCATCCCACCCCCACCACCCCACGACCGAAACGTTCGGCAACTCCATCCACGTCACACCCGTGATGCGGACAAGACTGATCGACGGCCTGACGGACCTATGGGAGGCGGCCTTACAGGCTCGACAGATGATGGCGGCCGGCTCTCCCGTGGCTGTGCTTGACCGGCTGCTGACCGGTCGCTGAAGCAGCCGCAAAAGATCATCTCCCCGACTTCTCCCAACCGGGGCAAGGAAAAGCATCAGAGGCCAGATCCGATTTCTCGGGTCTGGCCTCTGAACTGCGCATATTCAAGGTGGGCGATGCTGGTATCGAACCAGCGACCTCTTCGGTGTGAACGAAGCGCTCTCCCACTGAGCTAATCGCCCTCAGCGGCGTTGACTCTACCCGATCGAGGGACCGGACCGCGAATCCGGGGTCAGTGCGTCGCGAGGTAGTGCAGCAGCCGGGCCAGCAGGTCGATGCCGAGGCTGTACTTGAGCGAGAGCCAGACCACCACGGCGACGAAGACGAGACCCACGGACCCGAGCACGAACCGCACCGCCAGGGACCGGCTGGTGACCCACCGGGTCCAGCCCTGCACGTGCCGGCGGGTGAAGTTGAGCAGCCGGCGGGCCCAGTGGAACTCCACGGCCCAGATGCCCAGCCCGGCGATCACCAGCAGCCAGCCCGGGCCGGGCAGCGGGATCAGGGCGATACCGATGGTGACGACGAGGGCGCCGGCGATGGAGATGAGTATCTTGAGGGCGACCCGGCCGGTGGGGTTGGAACGGATCAGGTCGAGGGTGGTGCCCACCCGTTGCCGGAAACGCCCGCGGCGCCGCTCGGCGACCGCCGTCCCGCCCCCGGCCCCCGGGCCGTCGGGGCCACCCCGGCCGCGCTGATCCTTCGGCACTGCGTACCCCCGCCTTTCGGCTGCTCGGACCCCTCCCTTCGGGGGGCCGGACCAAGCCGGCGCATCCACTGAGGATCGGTTCGTAGCCATTTCGCCCTCCAGTGTCGCTCCGGCCCGTCACTCCATCGGACCACTGGACGTTACCGGAGTAAGTCGACGTCTGAACCACCCCGATGCCGGGCGGGATCACGCACTGGGCAGAACCGGATATCGTACAAGAATTTTCACATTCTAGCGGCGTTTCCGACCCCCTTCCCACCACTGGGTGAAGTCAGCGTATGGCGGAGCGTAGCCAGGAGTAGCACCTGAGTATGGGAAAAGCGGGACACGCGCGTTCCGCAGCGGTGCCGGGGGGAGAACGTCCATGAGTGTCATCCGACCGACGACCGTAGAGGTCGAGACGTCGCTAAGGCTCGTCGCGCCTGACGCCACCGCATTGCCGGTGCGTGCCAGCCTGCGTTACGACCCTGCTGATCCGTATGCGGTCCATGTCCTGTTCCATGCCGAATCCGCCGGCGGCGAGGCGGTGAGCTGGTCGTTCGCCCGCGAACTGCTGGTCACCGGCCTGGACGAGCCGGCCGGCATCGGCGACGTGCGGGTCTGGCCGTGGGCCACCCCGCGCGGCGACTTCGTCGCGCTGGCGCTGTCGTCACCGGACGGCAACGCCCTGTTCGAGGTGCCGCGCAGCGTTCTGGTGCGCTTCCTGCGGCGGACCTACGTCGTCGTTCCGCGCGGCCGGGAGGCCGAGCACCTGGACGTCGACACGGCGGTGAACCGGCTCCTCGCCGGTCGCTGACACGACGCCGGCCGGGGCCGCGCGGATCTGCCGAGTCCGCGCGGCCCCGGCCGCTGCTGTGGGTACGCGCCGCGCCTTGCGTCGGGTACGCGCTCAGCCGTGCGTCGTGATCCCGCCGTCGACGGGGATGACCGCACCGGTCAGGTACGCCCCCGCCCGCGACGACAGGTAGATCGCGGTGCCGGCCATGTCCTCGGGGCGCCCGATCCGGCCGAGCGGGACCTGCTGCTCGATCGCCGCCCGGGCCGCCGGGTTCTCCAGCGCGAAGGCCATCATCTTGCTCTCGAAGGGCCCCGGCGCGATCGCGTTCACGGTGATCCGTTCGCCCGCGAGCTGGTGGGCGAGGCCACGGGTGAGCATGTGCACGGCCGCCTTGGTGGCCGAGTACGCGTACACCTCCATGGACGGCACCCGGATGCCGTCGATCGAGCCGATGTTGATCACCCGGGCCGGGTCGTCGTCGGTGGCCGCCGCGCGCAGCGCCGGCAGCAGGGCCGTGGTGAGCCGGAAGACGGCCTTGACGTTGACCGCCCAGAGCTTGTCGAATGCGGTCTCCGGGTACGACTCCAGCGGTGCTCCCCAGGTCGCCCCGGCGTTGTTGACCAGCACGTCGAGCCGGTCCACCCGCTCCCGGACAGCCGCGGCCAGGCCCTCCGCCCCCGCGTCGTGGCCCAGGTCGGCGGGGATCGCCGCGCAGCGCCCCTCGGCGGACAGTTCCTCGGCCACCGCCTCGCAGACGTCCGACTTGCGGGAAGAGATGATCACGTCCGCGCCGGCCCGTACGAAGCCCCGGGCGATCATCAGCCCGATGCCCCGTGAGCCGCCCGTGACCAGGACCTTCTTGCCTTCGACCGAGAACAGATCCGTCATGCCCATCCCATCGCCGTTCGGGGGCCGCCGGTGGTCCGCCGGACCCGACGCTACCGATCGGTAACCTAGCCGGGTCGCCGTGCCCCGACAAGCCGCCGGGCCGGGGCGGGACGGGGCGACCCGGGCCGCGTCGGGATGCGGCCTGCTCGGACGCGGGTTACCGTCGCAGCGATGGTCCCCTCCGGTCAGCCCTCCCCGGCACCCCCCACCGACCAGGCGTCGACCCGCCCCGACCTGGCGACAGCCCGCCCCGCCCCCGCGCCCCGCGCCGAGCCCGCCGCCCGGTCCACCGGCATCGCCGCCCTCACCCTCGGCGACCTTGCCCCGGACCCCGAGTGGCGACGCCCCGTCCTGCTCGACGCGGACCTCGTGGTCCTGATCACCGGCGGCCACGGCACCGCCGAGCTGGACTTCCGGCCGCTGCCCTGCCGCCCCGGAACCCTCCTGCGGGTACGCCCCGGTCAGGCGCTGCGCTACGCCGGGGGGCGGCTCGACGCCGTGGTGCTGCGCTGGACGCCCGCGGCCCTGCTCCAGGACCCGCGCCTCGGCGGCGACGGCGACGACGTGCCGGCACACCGGCAGCTCGCCGGCGAGGACGGGGACGCGGTGCTCAACGAGGTCACCCAGCTCGTGGTGGACCTGCGACGGCAACCGGACGTGCCCGCCGCCCGCGCCCTGCTCCGTCACCAGCTCGCCGTGCTGCTGCTACGGCTCACGCTGCTGGACGCCGACCCGGCGAACCCGGCGCAGGCCGAGCGGCGCGCCGAGAGCACCACATTCCGGCGGCTCCGTCAGGAGATCGAGCGCGGTTACCAGCACACCCGCCGGGTGGAGGACTACGCGGCCGGGATCGGCTGTTCGGTGCGTACCCTCACCCGGGCCTGCCTGGCGGTGACCGGGCGCAGCGCGAAGCAGGTGATCGACGAACGGGTGGCCCTGGAGGCCAGCCGGCTGCTCGCCGCCACCGACGAGCCGATCGCCCGGATCGGTCGCCGGCTGGGCTTCCCGGAGCCGACCAACTTCGGCCGCTTCTTCACCCGCGAGGCGGGGGTGAGCCCTGGGGTGTTCCGGGCGGCCCGGGGCCGGCCGACGCCCACCGGGCCGGCGCAGCGGGATCACGAGGGCCGCGAGCCGGCACCGCCCCACCGAGACCGCGAGCAGGCGTCGTACCACAACGGGCGGGAGCGTCCGGCGGGCCACGGCGGCGGGCGGGACGGGTCGACGGCGAGCCGGATCGTCCGGCCCCGGCCGCCCACCGACCCAACCGCCAGGGCGGGGCGGGCATGATGAGGGGGTGCAGATCTCCGCGCGCGGTGACTACGCGGTACGGGCGGCTCTGAGCCTCGCCACCGCGTACCCTTCCCTGCTGTCCACCCAGGCCATCGCGGCGGAACAGGACATGCCGCGCAAGTTCCTGGAGGCGGTCCTGGCCGACCTACGCCGGGCCGGGCTGGTCCGGGCCCAGCGGGGCGCCGAGGGCGGCTACACGCTGGCCCGGCCGCCGAAGGAGGTCACCATCGGGGCGATCCTGCGCGCCGTCGACGGCCCACTGGCCGGCGTGCGCGGAATGCGTCCCGAGGAGACCAGCTACGAGGGGGCGGCGGAGAACCTGCCCCGGCTCTGGGTCGCCGTCCGGGCGGCGGTCCGGCAGGTGGTCGACGAGGTGAGCCTGTCCGAGTTGGCCAGCGGCCGGCTGCCGGGCCACGTGCGGCGGCTGATCGCCCCGCCCGACGCCTGGGAACCCCGCTGACCGCCGCCCGCGGACGGCTGCGGCGCGGGCGGGGCCGGCGGCGGGTCGACCCCGGCGCCTGACCCCTCGGTACGGGCCGGCGCGCTCAGCCGGGGATCTCCCACGGGTCGACCGTGGTGGTGAAGCCGGCCTTGTGGTGCACCAGCGGGTTGCCGTCCTCCCCCGACCCGAGAGCCAGCGGCTCGGCGATGACGATCGTGTGGTCGCCTGCGGTCACCCGGTGCACCACCCGGCAGAGCAGCACCGCGAGGGCCCCGTCGACCAGTGGCACCCCGAACGGGCCGGCCGTCCAGCCCTGGTGCGCGGCGAATCGGTCGATGCCGCTGGTGGCGAAGGTGCGGGCCACCTGCTGCTGCCCTGCCGCGAGCAGATGCACGGCCACGTGCTCCGCGCGTTCGATGACCGGCCAGCTCGACGACGCCCGGGCGAGGCAGAACGACACCAGCGGCGGCTCCAGCGACACCGAGGTGAACGAGGTGGCGGTGAACCCGGCCGGCGGCAGCGACGGGCGTCCCCGGCCGGTGGAGGGCCCCGGCGCGGTGACCACGGTGACCGTGGCCGCCTGCCGGCGCAGCAGGGCGCGGAGCAGGTTGGTGTCGACCGGGCACAGCTCGACGGTGCCGGCCCCGGGCCGGTCCACGGTGGGTGGGGCGGGCGCGAGGGGGGTGGGCTGAAGCGGACGCGGGGATGGGGGCACAGCTGTCTCCTGATCTGTCCACGGAGGAGGTGGGTCCACGATCGGTGGAGCGCGCCCCGGCAGGCGGGACGCGGTGGCACGCCCTCCGCCGTGAGCGGACGGGCGGACGGGACGCGGTGACGGGGGCCGGGCCGGCCGCCCGGTCAGCTCAACAGAGCGCGCTCGCGTGCCGGACCAGGTCGACGTGCACGCGGGCGGTGAGGAGAGGCTCGTCCCGCTGCGACATGTGCTCATCGTGCCGTCGTCCCGCGTGGCCGGTCAACGCCCTTCCACAGGTTGAGATCATCGTCTCCCGACCCGATGCACATCGCTTCCACCAGCACTGACCACCCCGTAACACCCATCCGTTGGATAGAGATTGTCGCGCCGAGCAGTGACACAGTCCAGTGAGGACCCGGAGAGGTTTCGCGAATCGTCGTTTCGGGCATGTTCGATCTCGACACGGCAGACGATTGGTGACGAAGGGAGCCCCGCGATGGGCCTCATGTTCCGTAAGCGCAAGAAGTACGGCCCGATCATCCTGAACTTCACCGAGAACGGCTTCTCCTCGTGGAGCATCAAGATCGGCCGATGGTCCTGGAACTCGCGGGCCAAGGCGCACCGCGTCGACCTGCCCGGTCCGCTGTCGTGGAAGCAGGACAAGTCCCGGGCCTGACCTCCCGGATTCGAGCGGGGCGCCGACGTTGACGTCGGCGCCCCGCTCGGCGTCCCGGCAGCGTCCCCCACCACGTGCCGCCTCAGGACGGTCCGCCGCGGTTACGGCACGGCGTCCGTCGTGCTCAGGCAGCCGGGCCGCCACCCGGGGCTGCGCTGATCACCACGTCCCCGCCGAGCCGGCCGTGCTCCGGGTCGCGGGTCACCGCCCCCGAGTCGAGCAGGCCGGTCACCGCCCGGGTCGCGTCGGCAGCCCGGTAGGGCGTGGCGGTGAGGGCGTGGCGGCGCAGCTCGGTGACCGTACCCGGGCCGTGGCGGTCGAGCTCGGCGAGCAGTTCCCGGGCCAGCGGTCCCGGGTCCGGCTCCGCGACGACGTCGAAGGGCCGCCCCTGCGGGTCGGCCGGGTCGAGCAGGCGCATCCCGGAGGCGACCGCCCAGAGCGCGTCCTTGAACGCCTGGAGGCTGCGGTCCGACGAGGTCGCGAACGCCGCGTGCCACCCGGCGGGGCCGCCGGCCGGCGGCCCCGCCGGGGCGGTCGCCGCGACCAGGTGGGCCTCGGTGACCAGCGGGAAGCCGGCCGCGTCCAGCGCCGGCCGCAGGGGCGATCCGGGGCCGGTGATCAGCAGCAGGTCGGCCGGGCGGCCGGCCCGCGCGGCGGCCAGCAGGGCCGGCGTCGGGTCCGCGCCGTGCGCCACGGTCAGCAGCGGCGCGCCCACCGCCCCGGCCGCCTTGAGCGCCACCGGCAGCCGCCCCGGGTCGCCGGGCATGACGTGCACGGTCACCTCGGCGGGCAGGGTCGCCTCGATCGCGCCCAACCGGGCCGGCAGCGCCTGGTCGCCGTCGGCCAGCACCAGGATGGTCAGCCGGAACCCGCGCAGCCGGTCGGCGAGGCCCGCCACCGCCCGCAGCGCGGCGTCCGCGCCCCCCGCGTCGGTCCCGGCGTACGCCAGGGCGAGGGTGGCCCGCCGGGCGCGGTGCAGCGCTGCGGGCAACCAGGCTTCGAGCTGTCGGGCGAGCAGCTCGTGCAGGACGGTGTCGGTCGGCATGCTGTCGTTCTACCCCACCGGCCCGGGACGCGGCTCCCCACCCCGGCGGTCAAGCCGGGACGGAGACACCCACCCCGCCGCGGGTCTGACCGCCGTAGCGCTGCCGCTCGCGGTCCAGGTCGAGGCGGCCGAGCCGCTTGCGGGCGGCCAGGGCGTCGTCGTCGAGCCGGTCGGCCGGGACCAGCCAGACGATCTCGAACTCAAGCCCGTCCGGGTCCTGCCCGTAGAGGCTCTTGGTGGTGCCGTGGTCGGTGCTGCCGACCAGTGCGCCGGCGGCGGTCAGCCGCTCGGCGGTGACGGCGAGCTCGTCGAGGGTGTCGACCTCCCAGGCCAGGTGGTAGAGGCCGACGGTGGCTGGGCCTGCGGTGGGGCGGCCGGCAGCCCGGCCGAGCTCGAACAGGCCGAGGTCGTGGTCGTTGGTGGAGCCGGCGGCCTGGAGGAAGGCCACTCCCCGGAACCCGTCGGGGGCCATCGGGATGACCCGGAAGCCCAGCACGTCACGGTAGAAGGCGACGCTGCGGGCCAGGTCGGAGACGTAGAGGACGGCGTGGTTGAGCCGGTGGATTCCCATGCCGTCCAGGCTAGCGCGATTTGGTTGAGCGTTCAACAAGTTCGGTTATGCTGGTGTCCATGACCCGCTGGCTGGACCCTGACGAGCAACGCACCTGGCGGGCGTACGTCGCCGCCACCCGGGCGCTGATGGACGCTCTCGACCGCGAGCTGCAACGCGACGCGGGCATGCCGCACGCGTACTACGAGATCCTGGTCCGGCTCTCGGAGGCGCCCGACCGGCGGCTGCGGATGGGCGATCTGGCCGACGCGACCGGCTCCTCGCGCAGCCGGCTCTCACACGCCGCCGCGAGGCTGGAGGCGTCCGGCTGGATCCGGCGGGAGGACTGCCCGACCGACCGGCGCGGGCAGGTCGCGGCGCTCACCGACGCCGGGTATTCCGCACTCGCCGCCGCCGCGCCCGGCCACGTCGAGGGGGTGCGCCGGCACCTCTTCGACGCGCTCAGCCCCGCCCAGGTGGACCAGCTCCGCCGGATCAGCGAGACGCTCGCCGACCACCTGGCCGGATGATGACCGAATCGCGATAGTCGGGGGGTTGTACATATTGTCGCGGGACGGCCACGATGGGGCGTGTCCTCCGCCTTCGGTGATTTGACCGTCCAGGCGCACCACCTGGTGTCCGCCGGCGACCTGGCCGGCGCGCAACAGCTGCTCTCCGACGCGCTGAGCGACGCCGATCCGCGCCCCGACCACGCCTCCCCCGAGCTGGCCGACGCCGCCGGCCTCCAGGCCCGTGTGCTAGTCGCGCTGGGCGAGCCCCACTCGGCGCGGGGCTGGGCCGCTTTCGCGTACGCGGCCACGAGCCGGCTGTACAGCCCCTCAGACCCGCGTACGGTCTCGGCGGCGGCGACCCTCGCCGCGGTGCTGCACCGGGTCGGCAGCTACGCCCGCGCCGCCCGGCTCTACTCCGACGTCATCATCGAGCTGACCGCCTCCGACGGGCCGGAGTCGCTGCGGGTGCTGGCCGCCCACGCCGACCTGGCCACCGTCGAGTACGCCCACGGCCAGTGCGAGGTAGCCCGGGAGCGGTTGCAGGACGCCTGGGAGCTGCACCGGGAGGTCTACGGGGACGGCCACCCCAGCGGCATCAAGATGCTGGCCCGGCTCGGGGCGATGCAGCGCGACTGCGGGAAGTTCGCCGAGGCGCACGACCACCTGGCCCTGGCCCGGGAGCTGTGCCGGCAGCACCTCGCCGTGGACGACCCGCTCGCCGTACAGGTGGCGGGCCTGGCCCGGGCCGCCGCCAACCCCGACCACGTCTGCGCGCGGACGTCCCCGGCCGACGGGGAGGAGCCAGCGGAGACACCCGTGGTCCCGGCAGCCCGCGTCCCGCCGGCCGCCGAGGGGCCACCGACGTACCAGACGGCGTGGCCGCCGGAGGACGATCCGTACCCGCCGGCCGTGCCCGCCCCCCGGACGCCCCCGGACGGGGTGGCCCACCACGCCCCCGCCGGGGACGATCCGTGGGTCAGGCAACACGCCGCGCCCGGCGCCCCGGCCCGCGACGCCGACGACGATCGACGGGCCCGGGACGGCGACGAGCGGGGCGTCCGGCCGTACCCGGAGGACGACGACCGGTGGCCGGACGAGCCGGGGTGGCCGGCCGCGAACTCGCTGCCCCCGACGGTCGTCGGCCTGGCCGGTGCCGCCGACGAGCCGGCCGGGGTACGGGCCGTGCATCCGCCCGTGACCCGGGAGGACCGGTCCCGGCTGCTCCCGGTGCTGGTCCCCCGCCCGCCCGCGCCCCCGCCGCGCCGGCTCACCCCGCTCGTGGTGCTCGGCGGGGTGACCGTGGTGGTGCTCGGCACGGCGGCGGTGATCGCCGGGGTCGCCCGGGTCGACCGCCCGGCACCCGGCCCGGTGCCCTCGGTCACCGCCCCGTCGGGCTCCGGTGCCCCGGGCGGCGGCCCGTCCGGCGGCGCACCGTCCGGCGGAGCGTCGGCCAGTCCCCGGGCCGCCGCCTCACCCGGCACCCCGCCGGGCGGGTTCACCGTCCGGGACAACCGGGACAACATCGCGCTGCGCTGGACGTACCCGGCCGGCGCGACCGGGCCGGTGGTGCTCGCCAAGGGCCAGTCCGGGCAGGAGCCCCGCGCGTTCGAGACCCTCCCGCCGGGCAGCACGAGCTTGCTGGTCTACGGCCTGGACCGGGCCGACGACTACTGCTTCACCGTCGCGGTGGTGTGGTCCGTGGATACGGTCGGCCGGAGCAGCCAGGTGTGCACCGACCGCCGCTGACCGGGATGCGGCCGGTGGGCCTCAGGCGGCCAGGGCGGTCAGGAAGGCGTCCGCGATGACCGCGTGGCCGGGCAGCCCCGGGTGCACCCGGTCGTCGGCCCAGCGGCCCGACGGGCTGTGCCGCAGCACCCGGTCGAAGGCCGCCTGGGTGGCCACGTGCACCGCGTCGAAGTCCTTCGCGAGGGCGGCCACCACGGCGGCGTACCGGTCGGTCTCGGCACGCTGCGGCTCGTCGACGTCGGCCTCGATGAGGAACGGGTCGGCGAGGAGCAGCCGGCACCCCGTGGCGTCCACGGCCCGGCGCAGCAGCGTGCGCAGGGTGCGCTCGTACTCGTCGATCGGTACCGCCTCGGCCTCCCGGCCGGGGACGAACGCGCGCCAGATGTCGTTGATCCCGATCATCACGGAGAGCCAGTCGGGGCGCTCGCCGATCGCGTCGGCGTCCCAGCGGGCCGCCAGGTCCCGGACGGTGTTGCCGCTGATCCCCCGGTTGACCCAGGTCAGCTCGCGCTCCGGGTGCCGGGCGTCGACGAACGCGCGGACCAGACTCGGGTACCCGACGCCGTAGGGGGCGGCGGCATCACTCCGGCCGCAGTCGGTGATGCTGTCCCCGATGAAGACGACGCGCTGACCGGCACCCAGCAACATCCCGCACGACTCCGTCCCCGGCGGCGGTGGTTCCCGACCGATCGCTGGTGGGAGAGGTCGTCGCACGGTATCTTTTGCAGTTCAGGCACAAAAAAGGAACGGCGATAATTGCCGTTCCGAATGCAATTATAGTCACTAGGGAGACGGCTTGTCAAGGCACTCCGCAGGTCCCGACGAGCTGCGGCACGACGACGAGATCGGCCCCGAGCAGGAGTACGTCTCCATGCTCTACGGCCGGCTGGACGGCATGCGGGAACAGGCCGCCCGGCGGCTGGCCGAGGAACTGCACACCACCGGCGGCACCCTCCAGGCCCGGTCGCAGCGGGACAGCTCAGTGCGGATGTACGCCGAACAGGTCGAGCAGTTCTCCGCCGTGGAGAACGGGCTCTGCTTCGGCCGACTGGACGCCGACGACGGCGCGCGCCACTACATCGGCCGAATCGGCATCTTCGACACCAGCGGCGACTACGACCCGCTGCTGATGGACTGGCGGGCGCCCGCCGCCCGGGCCTTCTACCTGGCCACCGCCGCCAACCCGCAGGGTGTACGGCGGCGACGTCACCTGCGGACCCGGCAGCGCAAGGTGACGGCCCTCAACGACGAGGTGCTCGACCTGGCCGCCGCCTCCCCCACCGCGCACGAGGAGCTGACCGGGGAGGCGTCGCTGCTCGCCGCGCTCACCGCCGGCCGGACCGGCCGGATGCGCGACATCGTCGAGACCATCCAGGCCGAGCAGGACCGGATCATCCGCGCCGACCTGCCCGGCACGCTGGTGGTCCAGGGCGGCCCGGGCACCGGCAAGACCGCCGTCGCCCTGCACCGCGCGGCGTACCTGCTCTACACCCACCGCAACGTGCTCTCCAGCCGGGGCGTGCTGCTGGTCGGCCCGAACGAGACGTTCCTGCGCTACATCTCGCAGGTGCTCCCGGCGCTGGCCGAGACGGGCGTGCTGCTGCGTACCCCCGGGGACCTTTTTCCCGGGGTCAGCGCCCGCCGGACGGAGCCGGCGGAGGCCGCGGCGGTCAAGGGCCGTGCCGAGATGGTGCAGGTGCTCACCGGGGCGGTGCGGGACCGGCAGTGGGTTCCCGACGAACCGCTGGAGATCGAGGTCGAGCGGGAGGTGCTGCGGCTGGACCCGGAGACCGTCCGGGCGGCCCGGGACCGCGCCCGCCGCACCGGTCGGCCGCACAACCTGGCCCGCGCGGTCTTCGACGTCGAGATCGCGCACGCCCTGGCCGACCAGGTGGCCGACCGGATCGGCGCGGACCCGCTGGGCGGGGAGAACCTACTCGACGAGGCCGACGTCGCGGAGATCCGCCGCGAGCTGCGCGAGGAGCCCGGGGTGCGGGCCGCGCTGGACCGGCTCTGGCCGGTGCTCACCCCGCAGCGGCTGCTCACCGACCTGTACGCCGACCCCGACCGGATCGCCGCCGCCGCGCCGGAGCTGACCGACGCCGAGCGGGCCCTGCTGCACCGCCGGCCGGGCGGCTGGACGCCGGCCGACGTGCCGCTGCTCGACGAGGCCGCCGAACTGCTCGGCGAGGACGACCGCACCGCTGCGGCCCGTCGGCAGCGCATCCGGGCTTTCCAACGCGAGTACGCCGAGGGCGTGCTGGAGATCGCCCGGGGCTCCCGCTCCATCGACGTGGAGGACGAGGCCGAGGGCGGCGAGATCCTCGGCGTCACCGACCTGCTGGACGCAGACCAGTTGCTGGAGCGCCAGGAGGAGTCCGACGGGCTGACCGCCGCCCAGCGCGCCGCCGCCGACCGGGGCTGGGCGTTCGGGCACGTGATCGTCGACGAGGCGCAGGAGTTGTCGCCGATGGCCTGGCGGCTACTGATGCGCCGCTGCCCGAGCCGGTCGATGACGATCGTCGGGGACGTGGCGCAGACCGGGGCGCTCGCCGGCACCCCGTCGTGGGCCGACGCGCTGGAGCCGTACGTGGCGCAGCGTTGGCGGCTGGAGGAGCTGACCGTCAGCTACCGCACGCCCGCCGAGATCATGACGGTGGCCGCCGAGGTGCTGACGAAGATCGACCCGAACCTGCTCCCGCCGCGCTCCGTACGGGAGAGCGGGGTGCCGCCGTGGGACCGCCGGGTCGCCGAGGACGCGCTGCCCCGCGAGCTGGCCGGGGCGGCGGTCGCCGAGGCGGCCGGGCTGGGCGACGGGCGGCTCGGGGTGATCGTCCCCGCCGGCCGGGTCGACGAGCTGGGCACCGCCCTGGTCGCGGCGCTGCCGGAGGCGGCCGTCGGCGAGCACCCGGAGCTGGAGAGCCGGGTGGTCGTGCTGACCGTCGGGCAGGCCAAGGGGCTGGAGTTCGACACCGTCCTGGTGGTCGACCCGGAACGGATCGTGGCCGAGTCCCCGCGCGGGCACAGCGACCTCTACGTCGCCCTCACCCGCGCCACCCAACGCCTGGGCATCCTCCGCCCCGCCTGAGGGGGCGGGGCGGGTTATTCGTCGGTGAAGTCGCCGACCTGGCTGGCGCTGCTCGACTGGTCACTCGTCGAGCCACCCGCCGGGGTGCTCAGGCCGCCCGTGGTGGCGTCGCCGGTGGTGGTCGGTGCGACCTTCCCCGGGTGCCGTTCCGGCTGCCGGGCCACCCGCCGGACGCTCGCCGGGCCGGCGGTACCGCCGGTCGTGGTCAGCGCGCCCTGGCCCCGGGTCGGGCCGCCGTCGCGCAGCACCTCCGGGTCGATCGGGACGTCCGCCGGGTCGCCCGGATCCTCCTCCTGGAGAACCCGCGTCTCGTCGGTCTGCGGCACGGTGACCTCGTCGAGGGCCCCCGGGCCGTACACCCCGCCGGCGATCCGTTGCTCGGCCTTGCGGGCGGACTCCCGCACCATGTCGTCCTCACGCACGTCCATCACCTCGCAGATCAGTCGGATCGCGCTGCGTGCCCGGGTGCCGGCCGACCAAACCCCACGCCAGACCCGCGCTGACGCCGCCATTAGAGGGCCGGCGGGTGTTACCTCGGCGGACCCCGGGGTAGTCGGGGGGTGCCCCCGCCGAGAAACGCCAACCGTGCCGTGGCCGAAACGCGGTAGCGGGGCGAGGGAGCGCAGGTAGGACTCATCGCATCCTGAGGAGGACAAGATGAGCACGCAGGCTGCATCCACCAGGTCGACGAACCGGCCCCAGGAAGCGCCGAACCGCGCGATGAACGACATGCCGAACCGCGCGATGAACGAAGCGCCCACCAGGCAGATGCCGATGATGCACGACGGGCATCGCGAGCCGATGCAGGCGCCGGGCACGGAGACCAAGCAGGCCTTCATGACGACGGAGTTCTGGGTCTACGTCGCCTCGGTGATCGGCGTGCTGGCCGCGTCGTACCTGGTCGGCAAGAACTCGGTCGGCGTGGACATCTTCCGCGCCCCGCAGGCCTGGTTCTTCATCACGCTGCTGACCATCGGTTACCTCGGTAGCCGGGGTCTGGCCAAGGCCGGCAGCAGCTTCCGCAGCGGCACGGAGCGCAAGAGCCGTCACTGACGGCACCGAGTAGCACGGTGGCCCTCCGGGAATCTCCCGGAGGGCCACCGTCGTTCCTACGTCACTCCTCGTCGCCGCCGAAGCCCCAGTCCTCGGCGAAGTCGCCCTCGACCGCGTCCTCGATCATCTCGCCGGCGACCATCCCGCCGACCGCGCCGAGCGCCGCGCCCGCGACGATGCCGCCCATCCCGCCGCCCCGGCCGTGGCCGCCGTGCCCGTGGCCGCCGTGCCCGTGCTGCATCGGGTACCCGTGCGAGGCCCCGTAGCCGGGGGGCGCACCGAAGCCCTGCGGTGCGCCGAAGCCCTGCGCGCGCAGGCCGCCGTAGCGGGACGTGGTCTCCTGGAGCCAGCCGTCGACGACCTGCGCCCAGTCGACCCGGTCGGCGTCCGTGTGCGCGACGCTGTACCGGCCGAAGACGTCGTGGCCGGCACTGAGGAAGCCGCCCCGCTTGTCGCACTCCAGCACCACGTCGATGCCGTGGGGGCTGGTCACGAAGGTCAGCTCAACCTCGTTGATGACCTGCGCGTACTGCGGCGCGGCGAAGAACTCGATCTCCTGGTAGAACGGCAGCGTCTGCTGCGTGCCACGGATGTGGCCGCGCTCCAGGTCGGCACCCTTGAACCGGAAGCCGAGCCGGGCGAAGGCGTCCAGGATGCGCTCCTGCACCGGCAGCGGGTGGACGTTGACCTGGTCGAGGTCGCTCTTGTCGACCGCCCGGGCCACCGCCACCTCCGTGCGCAGCCCCATCGTCATGCCGTGCAGGCGCTGGCCGTACACGTCGGTGATCGGGGTCTCCCACGGCATCGGCAGCTGGAAGGGGATCGAGAGCTGCTGCTTCGGGGCCAGCTCGAACGCCCCGGCGACCGGCAGCCGGTGGAACTCCATCACACCGGCGTACTCGCTGTCACCGCTCTCCATCTCGACCCGGGTGACCAGGCCGACGACGATCTGCTCGATGGCCGCCGACGCGTCGCCGCCGACCAGGTTGACCTTGCCATCGAGGGCGAGCCCCGGCCGGGTGTTCGGGTTGGCAAGGACGGTGTCCACACTGGGACCGCCGACACCGAACGCGCTCAACATCTTCTTGAAGACCATCGCCACTCCCGTAGACGGGCGCGCGCTCCACCCTGGAGCGTCGCAGCTCACGCAGGTGACCGTAACCACCCGCGCTGTGAAGTGCCTGTGAAGGCCCAAGGCGTGTCCCCGGCGGCAGGGTTCCTTCCGGGGCGCTTTGGAGCTGCCCCGTCCATGCGCCCGGCCAGACCCGAAAGGGCCTGGCCGCACGCATGAGGCTGGTGCCGAGTCAGTGTGTCCGGCGGTCGGCAGCAACATGAAGGACGGCGACGTCGAACTCGCCGTCCTTCACGCCGCCGACGAAGGCCGCCCACTCGTCGGCGGTGTAGACGATCGTCCCCGCGTCCCGCGCCTTGCTGTGCCGGACGGCCACGCGGCCGGATCCGTCGAGCACCGGCCCCGCCTCCACGCAGCTCCCACCGTTGTCATTGCTTTTGGTGCTGATGTGCCACGCCACCGGCGGCAAGGTCTCATTCATGACATGTCCTCCGCGATCGTAGCGATCAGCTCTGCCGACTCAGCTTCGCCGAGTGCGGCTTTCACAAGCCGATCGTACGCGTCTACGAACCGTTTCGATTTCGGCGCTTCCACATAGAGCCGCCCACCCAGGTTCTCCAGATAGGCGACCTCCGGGTAGGGAGAGGGAAGTGTGAAGAGGGTAAAGGTGCCGTCCATACCGGCGTGCAGGGAGAGTTCGGCAGGGAGCACCCGCACGTCGATGTTCCTGCGACGGATCAATTGAGTGAGCTGGTGAAGCTGGTCGGCCATCGTTGCCCGACCGCCGACGGGGCGGCGCAGGACAGCCTCGTCGAGGACCGCCGCGACGCGGGTGGGCCCGTCGAGCACTCGCTGCCGCTCAATTCGGAGTTCCACCCACCGCTCTATCGTCGGCTCGGGGACCCCCGGTTCTGCGGCGTTGCGAATGACGGCCTCTGCGTATGTCCGCGTCTGAAGCAGACCGGGCAGCAGGAGAGCGTTGTAGGAGCAGATGCTCTCGGCTCGGTCTTCCAGCCAGGGGTACTGGATGAAGGACGAGTCGACCACGTCGCCGTAGTCCTCGTCCCAGCGGTCGGTGCGCCAGACCTCCTCGGCCAGGGTGAGCAGCCGGGCTCGCTCTGCGGCGTTGTGGAAGCCGTACAGGTCGAGCAGGGCCGTGACGTCGCCCTTGCGAATGGGCCAGTCCGCCCGCTCGTAGCGGCCCAGCGCCGACATGTCGCGTTGTAGGTGCTCCGACACGAGCTTCAACGTCATGCCCCGCGCCTCACGCAGCGCCCTCAACTGCTGGCCGAGCCATTGTGCGCGCAGCGTCCGAACGAACGGCTTGTGCGGCATGATCCACCTCTCGAAAAAAGTTGGCGAGCCCGCGAAGGAACCATTGCTCCAGTTCGAGCCCACTGGAAACGTGGCCTTCGGGTGAGGGTGATCGCCGACCCCCGGGGACGCCCGGTGCAAGCACGGCAACCGCGGCTGTGCCAACAGCCGAGAAGGTGACGAGAGACGGCTTCGCGTGTGGCAGACGCATACCGGTTCTCGTCGGGTCTCAACATGGAGCCGCGTTCCGCGCGCATTCCGGCTCCGACCGACTTGATGAATACCTATCACGGCCAGCTGGGTCTTCGCGACCCTGACCTGTCCGGAAATCAGCACCAACCACCGGCAGCCCGGTGAGCCGTACTCGCCGATTGAGGCTGCGGTCGCCGGGCGGGGCGGCCCTTCCCGGAACTTTCCCTCCGCCAGGGCCGCCCCATCCACCAACCATGGAGGCGACCGATGACCCGAGGGACCGTCTACGGCGGCGCACCACCGCTGCGGCTGCACCCGAGACACGTCCGCGACCGCCAGTTCGCCGCCGTCGGCTTCGGCCGCCGGGGGCTCGACCCCCGGGAGGTACGGCGCTTCCTGCACCGGGTCGCGCTGGAACTGGCCGCGCTGAACCAGGACGTGACCCGACTCAGCGAGGAGAACGCCCGGCTCAAGCGGGCGCTGCGCGACTGGCAGGGCACCCAGGCCCGACGGTGCCAGTCGTGACCCAGGGACCGGCGCTCCCTCCGGCCGGTGTCTTCGCGGCGCTGCCCCGGGCCGCCGTCGAGGCGTTCACCGGGGCGGACGATCCCGTGCCCCGTCACGTGATCCATCTGCCGGTGGCGGTCGCCGACCTGGCCGAGGCGCTCCGCTTCGCGTACACGTTGACCCGGTCGCTGTCGTCGCTGCCGCAGGTCGAGGCAGGCGGCACCACCGTCTCCGCCGAGGACGCCCAGCACGTACGACACTGGGTGTTCTGCGACCGGATCTTGCCGGGCCGCCGGCGCTGCGCCCGCCGGGCCGACCACGACGGGCCGTGCGACCCGACGGGCCCTGGATCTGAGAGAACACCGCGAGGTTGCTCGACTTGATCGTCGCTGTCCTCGACACCACGACCCCGAGTTGGTCAGGGTTGACAGCGCCGAACGGGCGGGTAACTTGAGCCGCCTAGGACTTTCATGGCAGTCGATCTTTACGGACAACGACCTCTCTCGGCCGGCTCCGGGCTGGTCGCGATCCCCACCTGGGGAACTTCTTCCTGTCGCGGAAGCAGTTCGCCCGGAGCCTCATGCTGGGAGCGTCCAAGGGATGACGATCGTCCACCTGCGCCGGGCGCGGACCAGCCTGGTGCTCGACGCGCGCGGGCCGTGGCTACCCCGGGTCGCGCACTGGGGCGCCGAACTCGGCCCGCTCGCCGCCGACGACCTGTCCGCGCTGGTCGACGCGGGCGTCGCGCCGGTGGTACCGAGCAGCTTCGACGCGCCGACCCTGCTGTCCCTGCTTCCCGAGGCCAGCGCCGGCTGGAGCGGCCGGCCGGGGCTGGCCGGGCACCGCGACGGCGGCGACTGGTCCACCGCGTTCCGGCTCGACACCCTCGACGTGACCGACGACGACCCGACCGGCTCCGCCCGGGTCACCGTGGCGGCGACGGACCCGGCCGCCGCACTGACGCTGACCGTCACCGTCGAGCTGGACCCGACCGGGCTGGTGCTGCTGCGGCACACGCTGCGCAACGACGGCGACTCCCCGTACGAGCTGCGGGAACTGACCCCGGTGCTGCCGGTGCCGGCGGTCGCGGTCGAACTGTTCGACCTAACCGGCCGGTGGTGCCGGGAACGCAGCCCGCAGCGGCACCCGTGGCCGATGGGCGCGTGGGTCCGGGAGGGCCGACACGGCCGGACCGGGCACGACGCGACGCTGCTGCTGGCCGCCGGGACGGCCGGGTTCGGGTTCCGACACGGCGAGGTGTGGGCGGTGCACACCGCGTGGAGCGGCGACCACGTCACCGTCGCCGAGCGGCGGCCCACCGGTGAGTCGACGCTCGGCGGCGGGGAGTTGCTCGCCCCGGGCGAGGTGCTGCTCGCCCCAGGCGCGTCGTACACCACTCCCCTGCTCTACGCGGCCTGGTCCGGTGCCGGGCTGGACGGGCTCAGCGACGTGCTGCACGCCCACCTGCGGGCCCGGCCGGGACATCCCCGCTCCCCGCGTCCGGTGACCCTCAACGTGTGGGAGGCGGTCTACTTCGACCACGACCTGGACCGGTTGCGGGCCCTCGCCGACCACGCGGCGCGGATCGGGGTGGAACGGTTCGTGCTCGACGACGGGTGGTTCCGGGGCCGCCGGCACGACTGGGCCGGGCTCGGTGACTGGCACGTCGACGAGACCGTCTGGCCGCACGGGCTGCAACCGCTGATCGACCACGTGCGGGGCCACGGCATGCAGTTCGGCCTCTGGGTCGAGCCGGAGATGGTCAACCCGGACTCCGACCTGTTTCGCGCCCACCCGGACTGGGTGCTGTCCGCGCCCGGCCGGCTGCCGCCCGAGTGGCGACACCAGCAGGTCCTCGACCTGGCCCGCCCCGACGCGTACGACCACCTGCTCGGGCTGCTCGACGCGCTGCTCACCGGGCACGACGGCATCGCGTACCTGAAGTGGGACCACAATCGGGACCTCACCGAGGCCGGCCACGCCGGGCGGCCGGGAGTGCACGCGCAGACCCTCGCCGTCTACCGGCTGCTCGACGAGCTGCGCCGCCGCCACCCGGGGGTGGAGATCGAAAGCTGCTCGTCCGGCGGCGCGCGGGTGGACCTGGAGATCCTGCGCCGCACCGACCGGGTCTGGGCCAGCGACTGCAACGACGCCCTGGAGCGGCTGGCCATCCAGCGCTGGACCGGGCTGCTGCTCCCGCCGGAGCTGGTCGGCAGCCACGTGGGGCCGGAACGCTCGCACACCACGGGCCGGGTGCACGAGCTGGGGTTCCGGGCCGCCACCGCGCTCTTCGGCCACTTCGGCATCGAGTGGGACATCAGCGCGGTCGGCTACGTGGAGCGGACCGAACTGGCCGCCTGGGTGGCGTTGTACAAGCGGCTGCGCCCGCTGCTGCACTCCGGGCGGGTGGTCCGGGTCGACCACCCGGACCCGGCCGTCTGGGCCCACGGCGTCGTCGCCGCCGATGGTTCCCGGGCGGTGTACGCCGTAACGCGGCTGGCCACCTCGGTCGCCCAGATTCCGGGCCCGGTGCGGCTGCCGGGGCTCGATCGGGCCCGCCGGTACGCGGTGCGGCCGGCTGCCGGCGTGCCGGAGCCGGCCGTGTTGCAGCTCGCCGAGCCCGGTTGGCTGCCCGGCGGGGTCACCCTGCCCGGCGTGGTGCTGGGGTCGGTCGGCCTCCAGCTTCCCGCCCTGCACCCCGAGCAGACCCTGCTGCTGGAGGTCGACGCGATCGGCTGAGGCCCGCCGCCGCCCGCCGATTCAGGAGGTCCAGCCTCCGTCGGAGGCGACGACGGCCCCGTTGACGTTGATCGCCTCGTCGGAGCCCAGCCAGCAGACCAGCGTGGAGACCTCGGCGGGCGTGGCCATCCGGGTGACCCGTCCGAACGACCGCTCCAGACGCTGGTACGCCCACGGAACCTTCGGTGCGGCGCTGCGGCCGATGTTGGTCTGGACGCCGCCGGGGCAGACCGCGTTGGCCCGAACGCCGTCCTCGGCGTACAGGTTGGCGATCGAGCGGGTCAGGCCGACCAGCCCGTGCTTCGAGGAGACGTACGCGCTGCCTGCGACCGCTCCGGTGAGACCGCCGATGGAGGCGACGTTGACGATCGAACCCCGGCCCCGCGTCGTCATCAGCGGCAGCATGGCCCGGCACAGCCGCATGGGACCAGTGAGGTTCACCGCCAGGACACGGTCCCAGGTGGCGTCGTCCAGTTCCGTGACGGGGAGGAAGTGGTCCATGACCCCCGCCACGTTGGCCAGCAGGTCGACGCGTTGCTCCGGCAGCGCGGCGACGATCCGGTCGACGTCGGCCTGCACCGTGATGTCGGCGACGATCATCGTCCCGGGGTGGCCGTCCTCCTCCATGAGCTTGGTGGTCGTGGCGAGACCCTCGGCGTCGACGTCGCAGCCGATGACCGTGGCTCCCTCCGCCGCAAGCTGCTGGGCGACCGCCTGCCCGATACCCGATCCGGCTCCGGTCACGACCGCGACCCGTCCGGCGAAACGCTGCTCGCTCATGATCATTCTTCCTTCCCCGGCCCCCGCGGCGGGCTCATCCGTCCATGTCCCGTACGGGAAACCTCTCCTTCCATGCTGTCAGGAGAGGCTGCGACCCGCAGGGCCGAAAGCCCCGGGCGGGTGGAGGCGAAGGGCGCGATCTTCGCGGCGGGTGGGGTCGAATGACGCGCTTCGGCACAGCACCGCCGACCGCTCCAGCCGCCGGACCGGCCGGCCCGGCCCCGCGCTTGACCTTGCCCCTCGGGGAGGCCCCAGCCTGGCTCGTGCCGGTCGCCGCGACCGGCACGAGGAGGATGTCGATGTGGCGCTGCTGACCATCGGGGCGTTCGCCAGGGCGGTACGCCTGACGCCGAAGGCGTTGCGGCTCTACGACGAGGTGGGGCTGCTGCACCCGGCCGCGGTCGATCCCGAGTCGGGGTACCGGCTCTACGCCCCGGACCAGGTGGAACAGGCCCGGCTGATCGCCGCGCTCCGCCGCATTGGCATGCCGCTGGCCGAGATCCGCACCGTCTGCGGGCTCCGGCCCGCGGCGGCGGCCGAGGCGGTCGACGCGTACTGGCGGCGGGTCAGCGCCGACACGGCGGCCCGGGGTCGCCTCGTCACCCTCCTCGTCGACGTCCTGTCCGAAGGGAGCACCACCATGTCCGATCCGCCCCCCGCCCTCGGCATCCGCCACGCTGCCCGCTGCGACACCGGGGCCTTGCGGGACAGCAACGAGGACGCCGCGTACGCCGGCGAGCGGTTGCTGGCCGTCGCCGACGGGATGCGCGGCCCGGGCGGCGCCGCCGCGAGCGCCGCCGCCATCGCCGCCCTCCGACCGCTGGAACTGGCCGACGTGCCGGCCGCCCAACTGCTCACGCTGCTGGCCGGCGCGGTCGCCGACGCCGACCGTGCCGTGCGCGAGGCTGCCGAGGCGGAGCACCGGCCGGTCACCACCCTGACCGCGCTGCTGCGCTCCGGTTCCCAACTGGCGCTGGTGCACATCGGCGACACCCGGGCGTACCTGCTACGCGGGGGCGAACTGTCCCCGCTGACCCGGGACCACACCTACGTGCAGTCGCTGGTCGACCAGGGCAGGCTGGACCCGGCCGGGGCCGCCGCGCACCCGCAGCGGGCTCTGCTGGCACGGGCCCTCGGCGCCGGTGGGGCCCACGTCGAGGCGGACCTGGCGCTGCGCACCGCTGTCGAAGGGGACCGCTACCTGCTGTGCTCCGACGGGCTCTCCTCGGTCGTCGACCGGGCGGCGCTGCACTCCGCGCTCGCGGCGGGCGACGAACCCGACCGGGTCGTGGCGCGGCTGGTCGAGCTGGCCCACGCCGCCGGGGGGCCCGACAACATCGCCTGCGTCGTCGCCGACGTCGTGGCGGCCTGAGGGCCGGTATCGAAGTCCACCGTGCGAGCTTCGACGGCAGGGCAGGCCGTGGCGCGGTATCGCGCCGCGGCCTGCCCTGCCGTCCAGGTGGTGGGCCAGGATGCCTGGCATGTCACCAACTCGCCCCTTTGCTCTGCTGCCGTCACCGCAACACCAGCACCGCGCAGCCGCTTCACCACACAGCCTGAGCCTCGCGCAGCCGCTTCACGCCCCGGGACAGCACGTATCTAGACGGCCGGAAGCGTCACGCTCCGCGAGCGTTGCACAGGGGGCAGCAGAGCAAAGGCGGTCATGCAGGTGCCACCCGCAGATCGGCGCCGACGCCAGCGCCTGAGTCGACGTCGGCGCCAGCGCCCCAACCGACGTCAGCGCCTGCGGACGGCACCAGCACCGGGACCGGCGCCGCGAATCGGCGTGCCGGCGTGCCGGAAACGGGAGCGGCCGGGTCCACGTACCCGAAAGGAGGGTGGCCGGGTCCGCGCGGACCCGGCCACCGGGGGTGGTACGAGGGTCAGCTCGCCGTGCAGGTGACGGCGGGGACGGTGTTGGTGCCGCCCGAGCTGCCGATGAAGCCGAAACTGGTGCTGGCCCCGGCATCGAGCCTGCCGTTGTACGCCACGTTGCGGGCGGTCACGGCCGACCCACTGCTGGTCACCGTGGCGTTCCAGGACTGGGTGACGGCCTGGCCGTTGGCGTAGGTCCACCTCGTCGTCCAGCCGTTGATGGCGGCGGAACCGGCGGTCACCTTGACCTCGCCCTGGAAGCCGCCCTGCCACTGGTTGACGATCGTGTACGTCGCCGTGCAGCCGCCGGTGGGCGGCGGAGTCGTGGGCGGGGGCGTGGTGGGCGGGGGCGTCGTCGGCGGCGGCGTGGTGGGCGGCGGAGTCGTCGGGGTGGGCCCGCCGTACACCGACGCCTCCTTCGAGGTCGCCCTGATGCCGTTGGCGCCGTTGAAGATCCGCTGCCCCCAGGTGGTCAGGGCGGCCGGGTTGAAGTTGGTGGCCATGTCGAGGTATTCGACGCCGCCGCCGTTGCCGCTCCACGACCAGCCCAGGTAGCCGATCCCGTTGGCCTGGCTGTACGACAGGATGGTGTCCTCGTCGGGGTTGCCGTCGGAGTGGTCGAAGCCGAACTCGCCGACCACGATCGGCAGCTTGGCGGTGCGGAACCGGCCGAGGTAGTCGGTGATCTCCGCGGCGGTGTCGAAGACGCCGTACATGTGGATGGAGAAGACGGTGTTCTTCTGCGGGTCGGCCGCGAAGACCGACGCTGCGTTGTCGCGCATGGTGAACGACCAGTCCTGGCCCCAGTTCGGAGCGTCGACCATGATGGTGTGCGTCAGGCCGGCGGCGCGCAGCCGCTTGATCGCGTTGGCCGAGTCGGTGGCCCAGGTGCCGTAGCCCTGGTTGCCGTACGGCTCGTTGCCGATGTTGACGATGACGTACTTCTCCTGGCCGGCGAGGGCGCTGGAGATGCTCAGCCAGTAGTCGACGGCCCGGTCCAGGGTGATCGCGCCGCTCTGCTCGCCATAGCCGGTGGTGTCGTGCACCTCCAGCACGCAGATCAGCTTGTTGGCCTTGCACAGCGAGATGACATTGGCGACGTCGGCGGTGTCGTTCTTGGCCCAGCGGTCGCCGCTGGCCAGCACCACCCGCACGGTGTTCGCGCCGAGCGCCTTGACGTTGGCGAAGGAGCTGGTCTGCTGCGCGTACCAGGTGTGGGCGTGGTTGACGCCCCGCATGACGAACTCGGTGCCGTTGGCGTCGTACAGCTTGCCGTTGGCTACGGAGAAGCCGGCGGCGGCGTGCGCCGGCTGCCCGAAGGCGAACACGGCGGCGAGAACCGTCAGCAGGGCGACGCCCGCGACGGAGAGACGTTTTCTCATGGCCTTCCTCAGGGAGGGGTCCCCCCGTGCCCAGGCGGGGGTGCGGTGGTGGTGACGTAGAAGGCGACTGGCCCGTCAGCCGCCCGTCCGGCTCCCGGCGGCGCAGGGATCAGCGTAAGCCGATGTCCCGTCCGGAGCAACCGGTTCAGTGAGTGACCGGCGGACGCCGGGCCCCGTGGCGGGCCCGCGCGCCTGCGGCACCCCCACGGGCTCTGCTGGGCGATCGGCTACCCCTCCCGAAGCCCTTTCATCCCCACCGCGACCCGCCGACGATCCCACGGCCCATCAACCCTGAACCGGTTAATGCGTGGCTCTGTCCTCCCGCCCGTTCACGGAAAGAGTGGCCATCCCCGCCGGAATGACCACTCTTTCCCGGAAAATGCGGCGCGGGGTAGGGCGGGAGCGGGAGCGGGCGCTGGCGGGCACGGGGCGGGGGGTAGGCGCGGGGCGAAGCGGATCCGAGGGTTGGCGACGGGCGGTCGGGGTATCCGGGGATGATCGGAAGAGCGAAGGAGATGTCGCGATGGTCAACGTCGGTTACACCCTGATGTGCGAGCAGGCCGGCCCCAAGGAGTTGGTGGACCACGCGGTGCGTGCCGAGGCTGCCGGCTTCGACCAGCTCGTGATCTCCGACCACTACTACCCCTGGCTGGACTCCCAGGGCCACGCCCCGTACGCCTGGTCGGTGCTCGGCGCGGTCGCCCACGCCACCAGCCGGGCCGAGCTGATGTCCTTCGTGACCTGCCCGATCCGCCGCTACCACCCCGCCGTCGTGGCGCAGAAGGCCAGCACGATCGGGGTGCTCTCGGACGGCCGGTTCACTCTCGGCCTGGGCGCCGGGGAGAACCTCAACGAGCACATCGTCGGCGGCTGGCCACATGTGCAGCAGCGGCACGAGATGTTCGAGGAGGCGTTGCAGATCATCCGGCCGCTGCTCAACGGCGAGACGTTGACCTTCTCCGGCAACCACTACGACGTCCCCGACGCGTACGTCTGGGACCGGCCCGGCCGGCCGGTGCCGATGGCCGTCGCCGCGTCCGGCCGGCAGTCGGCGACGCTGGCCGCCGACTACGCGGACGGGATCGTCGCCACCGAGCCGGACCCGCACATCATCCAGATGTACGACGAGGCGGGCGGCGCGGGCCAGCCCCGGTACGGCCAGGTGGCGATCTGCTACGGCCCGGACGAGGCGGAGTGCCGCAAGATCGTGCACGACCAGTTCCGTTGGTTCGGGTTGGGCTGGAAGGTCAACGCCGACCTGCCCGACCCGGACTCGTTCGCCGCCGCGAGCCAGTTCGTCCGCGAGGACGATGTCGCCGAGGGGATCTCCTGCGGCCCGGACACCGACCGGCACGTGGAGGCGTTCAAGAAGTTCGTCGACGCCGGCTTCACCCACGTCGCGCTCGTCCAGGTCGGCGGCGACACCCAGCCGATGTTCCTGGACTGGGCCCGGGAGGAACTACTCCCCCGACTCCGCGAGCTGTGACGGCGACGGTCCGGCCGAGGGGCCCGTCCGCTGCGGTCCCGTCGGTGGGGTTCTCCCCGGCGCAACTGCGGCTCGCCCTGGCCGCCCCCCGGCCCGCCGCCGGGCTGACCAGCGAGTGGCGGCTGGTCGACGGCCTGCGTACGCACACCCGCCGCACTGCCGACACGCGCACCGGGGCCCCACCCGTGGTGCTGGTGCACGGGCTGGCGGTGTCGCACCGCTACCTCACCCCGCTGGCCCTGGCGCTGGCGAGCACCCATCCGGTGTACGTGCCGGACCTGCCCGGCTTCGGACTCAGCGCCCACCCGTCCAGCACGTACGACGTGACCCGGCACGCCGAGCACCTGGCGGCGTGGCTGACCGCGTACGGGCTGCCGCCCGCGTGTGTGCTGGGGCACTCGTTCGGCGCGGAGGTGGCCGCCGCGCTGGCCGCCCGCCACCCCGGGCGGGTCCGGGCGCTGGTGCTGGCCGGGCCGACCAGCGATCCGGCCGCCCGCACCCGGCGGGGACTGTTCGGCCGCTGGCTGGCCGACACCCTGCGCGAGGCGCCATTGCAGACCCCGGTCCTGCTCCGCGACGTCTGGGACGCCCGCCCTCCGCGGGTGTACGCCACCCTCTCGCACTCGGTGCGCAACGCGATCGAGGCGGACGCCGCCCGGGTTGCCGCGCCCACCCTGGTGATCGCTGGCTCCCGCGACCCGGTGGCACCGGCCGCCTGGCGGGACCAGCTCACCCACCTGGTGCCGGACGCCCGCACGGCTGTCGTCCCGGGCGCCGCCCACAATGTCGCCACCACCGCCCCGGCCGAGGTCGCCGCAGCGGTACGCGCCCTGCTCGCTCCGCACTAGGACAAGGACCGCCATGCGCATCGGCAACACGGAGATCCGCCCGCTCGGCGGTGGTCTCGGCTGTCTCCTGATGATCCTCTTCTCGGTCCTGGCCTCGATCGCCCTGACCGTCCTCCTCAACCTCCTCAGCTAACCCCCCACCCCACCCCCGTCTCCCGCGATCTTGCACTTGCGGCCCCCGTGATGAGGCTTTTGCCCCTTTGGCCGGGGCCCGAAGTGCATGATCGACGGGGTTTCGGGGGTGGAGAGGGGTCTGGGGTGGGTTAGCGGCGGAGGCCGAGGGCGGTCAGGAGGTCGCGGGTGGCTTCCCGGATCGGGGTCAGGATCGAGTCGCGGAGCCAGCGGGCTGTCGGGGTGACCGTGGCCCGCCAGGCGGCGCGCAGGGCCAGGCCGAGCGGGACGGCGGTGTGCCGCCACAGCCAGCGCACGGCCAGGCCGAGCGGGACGGCCGTGTAACGCCACAGCCAGCGCACGGCCAGGCCGAGCGGGCGGAGCAGCAGCCGGTAGAGGAAGTTGACGATGCGGCCTGTGAGCCGCCAGGCGTACCCGAGGGCATCGGCCACCAGCCGCAGCAGCCACCACAGCCCGCGCCCGACGGCGGCCAGCGCCGGGCCGAAGGCCCGCATCAGCAGCCGCACCAGGGGCACCAGCACGTTGCGGATCAGCCAGTCGGCCGCCCCCACGAGCAAGCGCGCCACGGGTCGGACCAGCGTCCGGAAGACCCAGACCAGCGGGTGCCAGAGCAGGTGCTTCGTCAGCCACACCAGCGGTATCCAGACCAGCCGGTGCAGGAGCCAGGCAAGCGGGCGCAGCACCCAGGCCCGCAGGGCCCGGCCGAGCGGGCTGAGCAGCCAGCGGGCCAGCCACCGGGCGGAGCCGACCAGCAGTTCCCAGACCAGCCGTACGGGCAGCACCACGACCAGGGCCACCCCCCGGGCGATCACGGCGAGCAGCGGATGCGGTTCCGGTTGCCCGGTCGGGGCGGTGTTCACGGGCCGAGCGTAGAAAGCCCCGGCAAAGGTGATCGCCCCGGGAGGGCACGCCGGGCCGGGGCGCGGGGCGTGCCGGTCAGGCCGGGCTCAGGTCGAGCTCGGCGAGCACCGGATAGTGGTCGGAGGCGTACTCGGTGTCGCCGCCGCGCCGCACCTCGCAGGACCGGACCAGCCGGGCCAGTGCGCGGGTGCCGAAGAGGTAGTCCAGCCGCATGCCGGAGAACTCGGCGCCGCCGCCGTGCCGGGTCGGTGCCGTCAGCCCCTCGTCGGCGGGCCCGCGCGCGGCGTACAGGTCGACCAGCCCGGCGGCGACGAGTCGGGCCACCGCCCGGGTCTCCACCGTCCGGCCGTCCCGGCGCAGGTGACGGCGGCGGTACGCGGGCGGCAGCCGGGCGACCCGGGCGGAGTGGTCGGTGCCCGGGTCGAGGGTGTTCAGGTCCCCGGCCAGCAGCGCCAGCTCCCCGGGTGCCCGGTGGACGGCGGCGGCCAGCCAGCCGGCCTCGATCCGCCGCCGCAGCCCGGTGTACGGGTCGAGGTGGGCGGCGAACACGGTGAACGGGCCGGCGTCGGTGGCCACGGTGACCCGTACGGCGGCGTGGTGGAACGGGCGGCGGACCGGGCCCGCCGCGAGCACCCGCAGCGGCGCGCGGGCCAGCACCGCCACCGGCTGGCCGAGGCAGGAACGGGCCAGGTACGGCCGCATGCCCACCTCGGCGGCGAACCCGGCCAGCACGTCGCCGGAGTCGAAGCCCCGCAGTTCCTGGACGGCCAGCAGGTCCGGCCGCTGCGCGGTGACGGCCCGGGCCACCTGGTCCAGCCGGCCGGGACCTGTCCGGTCCCGGCCGCCCGTCCTGATGTTCCAGGTCATCACCCGCAGCATGACGCGGGTCAGTCCGGCCGGCCGGCCTTGGCCAGCTCGTCGTCCAGCTCGTCGACCTGCTCAGAGGAGATGGCCGGCCGATTGCCCTCGGCCACATCGGCGTTGGGGCGGATCGCCCAGTAGAGCAGGCCGATCCACAGGGCGCTGAGCAGGATCGCGCCCATGAAGTCGGTGGGGTGGTGCATGCCCCGGTACATCCGGGAGGTGGCCACGCCGACCGGCATGATCACGGCCAGGGCCACGAAGATCCACCGCCACCAGCGGTCGGTACGGGGGAACACGATGACCGCGATGGCCAGCCAGATGCAGATGGTGGCGGCGATGTGCCCGGACGGGAACGACGAGGTGGGCATCTGCCCGTCCAGGTTCTCCACCGGCGGGCGGGGCCGGTCGACGACGTGGGCGGAGGCGAGGAAGAGGGTCAGCTCGCCGAACATCGCCAGCGCCACGAAGAGCACCGGCCGCCAGCGCCGCCACACGGCGAGCACCAGCGGGCAGAAGACCAGCGAGACGATCAGGATCGCGTGGGTGTCGCCGAGCTTGCTCCACCACCAGCTCACGTCGGTCAGCGTGTCGGTGTGCCGCTCGGCGAACCAGCGCGGGACCTCGGTGTCCAGGGTGCCGAAGAAGGTGTCCTTGGCGTGGTAGCTGACGAACGTGCCGAAGGCGTACAGGGCGCCGAACACCAGCACCCAGCCGACCAGCAGCTCGGCGACGGTGGAACGGGGGTGCTCCAGCACGTGCTCCTCGGCCGGGGCGGGGGCGATGTCGTGCCCCGCCTCGGGCTCCAGGCCCTCGGTCAGCGGCGGCACCGGCCGGCCGCGCTCGCGCCGCCACAGCCGGAAGGCGTACGCGGTGACGCCCAACCAGGCCGCGCCGAGCAGCCAGCCGCCGATCACGTCCGAGACGTAGTGCACGCCCAGCGCGATCCGGGTCAGCCCGATCAGCGCCACCAGCATCGCGGCGATGGCGATCGCCGGCTTGCGCCAGCGGGGCGCGATGGCCGGCAGGAACACCAGCAGCAGCGCCCCGTACGCGACGAACGAGCCGAGGGCGTGCCCGCTGGGGAAGCTGTTGCCGGGGGCACTGGCGATCG
The DNA here is from genome assembly GCF_042891255.1 of Micromonospora sp. NPDC001898. Classification (NCBI taxonomy): domain Bacteria; kingdom Bacillati; phylum Actinomycetota; class Actinomycetes; order Micromonosporales; family Micromonosporaceae; genus Micromonospora; species Micromonospora sp. NPDC001898. The sequence goes on from NZ_JBIATC010000017.1 coordinate 39,401, forward strand.
GCACGTCCACCACCGGGCGAAGCCGACCGACCAGGGCCTTCAGCGACGGGTCGAGGATCAGCCCGCCGACCCCGGTGATGATCAGGTAGACGGCCAGCCGGGCCTGACGCCGGATCAGCAGCCCGATCACGGCGACGCTGACCAGCCAGATCAGCACCGGCCGCCCGCCGAGATCGGTGATCGCCTGAAGCACGGTCACCAGGGCGCCGTGCGGCGCGACGAGCCCGTTGAACCACTCCGCGACCTCGTGGTCGGCGTCGTTCAGCGGGCTCCAGCGGAAGCGTACGAGCATCAGCAGCAGGCCGAAGGCGACCCCCGCGCCGGCGACGGCCGCCAGCCCGGCGATGCTCCGCTCAGCGAAATGGCCGAGTGGTCGCCGCACCACCTCTTTGACCGCGGTCATCCCGCACCTCCCTTGTCTGTCCTGGCGAGGCGGTTTACCCGGTTCGGGCGGCGCGTACACCGGGGGTGTCGCCGACGGGTCAGAGCGAGGTCATCTCGCCGGTGTCGTGGATCTCCTCGCGCTCGGCCTCGGGCTGCCACCGGTCCGGCTGGGCCGGCTCCTGCACGCCGATCCGCATCGCTTCGAGCTGGGCGGCGAAGGCCAGCCCGCCGAACAGCGCCATCCCGGTGAGGTTGGCCCAGAGCAGCAGCGCCATCATCCCGGTCAGCGCACCGTACGTCTGGCCGAACCCGTCGCTGACCTGCACGTACGCGGCGAGCAGCAGGCTGGCCAGCCACCACAGCGCGGTGGCGATGCCGGCGCCGAAGAACAGCCAGGACAGGCCGGGCTGGTTACGCCGGGGCGCGTGCCGGAACAGCAGGGCCACGGCGAGCACGGTCAGCCCGAGGCTCAGCGGCCAGCGGACCACCCCCCACGCGCCGTGGGCGAACTCGCCCCACTCGTAGTGCCGCCGCACCGAGTCGCCCATCGCCCCGCCGCCGACGAGGATCAGGAAGCCGGTCAGCGCGGGGACGCCCGCGACGACCGCGAGCACGGCGGCGCGCAGGTACTTCCACAGCGCCGGACGGTCCCGCTCGACGCCGTAGATCCGGTTCGCGCCCCGCTCGATCTGTGCCATGGTGGTGGTGAGCGCGACGAGGCCGGTGAGCAGGCCGAGGGTCAGCGCCAGCTCGCCGGCGTCCTCGGTGCGCTCGCTGTCGACCAGCAGGTCCTGCACCATCGCGTCGCTCTGCCCGGGGGTGAGGGCGAGGACGGTGTCGGCGACCACCTCGCCGCCCGCGTCGGCGCCGAGGTCGGTGATCAGGCCGGTGAGGGCGATCAGGAACGGCACCACGGCGAGGCAGAGCTGCAACGCGAACGCCCGGGAGTGGCTGAACCCGTCGCCGTAGCGGAACCGGACGAACGCGTCCCGCAGCAGGCACCAGCCGCCCTGCCGGCGCAGGGTGTGCCAGGCGTCGTCGGCCGACAGCTCCTGGTCGGACATCAGCCGGGTCTCCGGCACCATCTTCGTGCTACTCACGGCGCGCGTCCTCGACCAGCTCCTCGCCCCGCTCCCCGGCTGCGGACGCGTCGACGGCGAGGTCGGGCGTCTCCTCGGGCTGCGGCACGCAGAGCCACAGGGCGCGGGGACGGATCTCCGCCACGAGCCGCCGGCCGGGGGCGATGAGATCGCCGTCCAGCTCGCGCGGCTGGGCCCGGTTGCTGGTGATCTCCACCCTGCGGGCGCGGAAGACCTCCATCCGGGGGACGCTGCCCCGGCGGCGGGCCAGCGCCCAGCCCATGGCCAGCCAGTGCCGCAGCGTGCGCGGGGTGAGCACCGCGACGTCGAGCCAGCCGTCGTCCGGTTCGGCGTCGGTGAGCAGGGTCACCCCGCCCTGGAGCCGGCCGACGTTGGCGACCAGCACCGAGCGGGCCCGGCGGCGCAGCGGCGGCCGGTCGTCGATGCGGATGGAGACCCTCATCGGCCGGTCCCGCAGGTGCCGGGCGGCGCCCACGACGTACGCGGGCCAGCCGATGCGGGCCTTGGTGGTCTCCGAGGTGGCGTCGAGCATCTGGGCGTCGAAGCCCATCCCGGCCATCACGGTGAAGTAGTTGTCCTCGACCTCGCCGACGTCGAGCTGCCGACGGCCGCGCTCGACGGCCACCTCCAGCCCGGCGGCGAGGTCGGTGGAGAGGCCGAGGTTGGCGGCGAGCAGGTTGCCGGTGCCCTGGGGCAGGACGGCCAGGGCCACGTCGGTGCCGACCAGGCCGCTGACGCAGGACATCACGGTGCCGTCCCCGCCGCAGGCGAAGACCACGTCGACGCCCGCCTTGACGGCCTCCTCGGTCTGACCTCGGCCCGGGTCGTCGGGGGTGGTCTCGAACCACAGCGGCTGGGGCCAGCCGGCGGCGGTGAGGGCGGCATCGACGGTTTCGCGCAGCTCGTCGAGATCGGTCACCTTCACCGGGTTGACCACCACCGCGGAGCGCAACCCGCCGACGGCGGCGGTCGAACGCGTGTCCTGCTCAGCATCCACGGCGCCAGTGTGCAGCAACTCCGACCGGGCGGCGACCCGGCGACCGGTGAGGTTGCGCGCATCGAAAACAGGTTTGCGGGGAGGGAGGTGCCACTTTCGTCCACCGGAGGCCGGGAAGGGCCCCTCCCTCCCCTGCTAGGCCGCCATCCGCAGGGCGGCCTCCACCCGGCGACGCAGGTCGGCCAGGTCGAGCCCGGCCTCGGTGAGCACCAGGGCGGCCGTCCCGCTGGCCTCGCGGAACAGGCCGAGCAGGATGTGCTCGGTGCCGATGTGCCGGTGCCTCAGCCCGAGCGCCTCCCGCAGCGCCAGCTCCAGCACCTTCTTCGCCCGTGGCGAGAACACTCCGCCGGGCTGCTGCCGGCGGAGCCAGCGGCGGCGCGGGCCCGGGACGGCGGCGCGCAGCGCGTCGGGGCCGAAGGACTCCTCGACGCGGGCGACGACGGCGGAGAGGTCGATGCCGATCTCGCGCAGCGCGGCGACGTCGGCCTCGGCGAGCCCCACCCCGCCGTCGACGGTGTGCCGGGCCACGGCGGCGCGCAGGTCGTCGGCGCGGATGCCGGCGTCGCGCAGCAACCGTGCCGCGAGGCTGTCGGCGTCGGCGAGGACGGCGAGCAGCAGGTGCTCGGTGTCGACCCGGCGCCGGCCGGCGGCCCGCGCCTCGTCGCGGGCCGCCCGGACCACCTCGCGGGCCCGGTTGGTGAACCGTTCGAACATCACGCCTCCCAGGAGCTCGGGGCCGCCGGTCGCCCGGCGTGCTTCTTGTGGACCGCCTGCCGGCTGACCTCGAGGGCGTCGGCGATCTCCTGCCAGGACCAGCCCTGTCGTCGGGCGTTGTCCACCTGGACCACCTCCAGCCGTTCGAGGAGCCGGCGCAGGGCGCGCACGGCGCGCAGACCGACCCGGGGATCGGTGCTGCCGGCCGCCGCCGCTAGTTCCGTCGCCTGACTCATGCCGTCAACTTACATTGACAGCACCCCGCATGTCAACAAAAGTTGACGCCTGGCGCGCGGGCCGGGCCCCGCGTAGCATCGACGCGCATCGACGGCGTCCCGGGTGGACGCCGCCGTCCGTGGAGCAGGACACGCGACCGGCATGTGGGCTCATGCCGGCCCCGCCGCGCGTCCGCTCGCCCGTTCCCGGCCACCGGCCGACGGCGGGCGCGCGCACCCCGAACCCCACGGAAGGAAGACACCCATGCGCGCTGTCGCCACGCGCCGCCGCCTCGCCACCGGCGGCCTGCTGCTGGCCCTGGCCGCCCTCACCACCGCCGTGCCCCTGACCACCGCCCCCGCCCGCGCCGCCGACCCGGTGATCGTGGTCGCCGACACCTTCGAGGACGGCACCGCCACCGGCTGGGGCCCCCGGGGCGGCGAGACGGTCGCCCCGAGCACCGCCGTCGCCCACGCCGGCACGTACAGCCTGCTCACCTCCGGCCGCACCAGCAGCTGGCAGGGGCCGAGCCGGAACCTGCTCGGCACCCTCGACAAGGGCACCCGCTACACGCTCTCGGTCTTCGTCCGGCTCCCCGCCGGGCAGGCCGCCACCCAGGCCAGGCTCAGCGTCCAGCGCAGCACCGGCGGCACCGCCTCGTACGACCAGGTGGTCGGGGCCACGACCGTGACGGCGGACGGCTGGACCGAGCTGCGCGGCGGCTACACCCTCGCGTACGACGTCGAGTCCCTCGCCGCGTACGTCGAGACCGTCAGCGGGACCGCCCCGCTGCACGTGGACGACCTCACCGTGTCGTACGTCCCGGCGCCCCCGGTGCAGACCGACATCCCGGCCCTGAAGGACGTGCTCGCCGACGACTTCCCGATCGGCGCGGCGATCGAGATGGCGCAGGTCGGCGGGGCGCACGCGACCCTGCTGCGCCGGCACTTCGACTCGGTCACCCCGGGCAACTCGCTCAAGTGGGACGCCACCGAGCCGGCCGAGGGCCAGTTCCGGTTCACCGACGCCGACGCGCTGGTCGGCTTCGCCACCGGCAACTCGATGGCGGTGCGCGGGCACACCCTGGTCTGGCACCAGCAGACCCCGGCCTGGGTGTTCACCCGCGCCGACGGCACCCCGATGACCGCCACCGCCGAGGACCGGGCGCTGCTGCTGAGCCGCCTGGAGAACCACATCCGCACCGTCGTGGGCCGGTACGGAGACCGGATCGGCACCTGGGACGTGGCCAACGAGGTGATCGACGAGAGCCAGGCCGACGGGCTGCGGCGCAGCCGGTGGTACGAGATCAGCGGGCTGGACTACCTGCGCACCGCGTTCCGGGTGGCCCGCGAGGTCGCCCCGACCGCGAAGCTGTACGTCAACGACTACAACACCAACGTGCCGGCCAAGCGCGACAAGCTGTACGCGCTGGTCGCCCAGCTCCGGGCCGAGGGGGTGCCGGTCGACGGCGTAGGCCACCAGATGCACGTCAACGTGAACTGGCCGTCGCTGTCCGAGACCGAGGCGATGATCCAGAAGTTCGTGCCGCTCAAGGTCGAGCAGCAGATCACCGAGATGGACGTGAGCATCTACACCGACGACAGCCAGTCGTACCCGAGCCCGCCGGCGAACCTGCTGCGCACCCAGGCGTACCGGTACCGGGACTTCTTCGACCTGTACCGCCGTTACGCCGGCGAGCTGACGTCGGTGACCCTGTGGGGGCTGGCCGACGACGACACCTGGCTGGACGCCTTCCCGGTGACCCGCAAGGACGCGCCGCTGCTTTTCGACACCCAGCTCCAGGCGAAGCCCGCGTACTGGGGCATCGTCGACCCGTCGAGGATAGACGCGACGGCATCGCCGAGTCCGACCGTTTCGCCGACCGTCAGCCCGACGACGAGCCCGACCGGCACCGCCAGCCCGAGCCCGACCGGCGGCACGGGGCAGCTCTGCCGGGTCGGGTACGCGGTCACCAACCAGTGGCAGGGCGGCTTCCAGGGTGCGCTGAGGATCACCAACACCGGCAACCAGACGGTCGACGGCTGGACGCTGCGCTGGGCGTTCCCCGACGGGCAGAAGGTCACCCAGCTGTGGAACGGCGGATACCGGCAGAACGGCTCGGCCGTCGAGGTGACCAACCCGGGCTGGGGCGCGCGACTTCCCGCCGGCGCGACGGCCGAGGTGGGCTTCCTCGCGAGCTGGACCGGGCAGAACCGGGTACCGGCGGCGTTCTGGCTCAACGGGGTGCCCTGCACCGTCGGCTGACGGCGACCGGCATCTACCGCACCGTCGCCCCGTCCGGCCCACCGCGCGGGCGGTCGGTCCGATCCCGGCCCGGTGGCAGGCCGCCGCGACTACGCTCGGTGCAGGCAAGGTGGATCCGCCGCGCGTCGCCGGAGGAGGTGAGGCCGGATGGCCGCGATCGCCGACGTGCCCGTGGTGGCCGCGATCGGTTCGTCGGACGACGACGCCCTCCAGGTCGTCCGGCTGGCCGCCCGAGACGCCGCGAACCACGGCCGCCCGCTCAGCCTGCTGCACGCGTTCAACTGGGCGGCGGCCCTGGAGGTGCCCTCTGAGGCCGGCCCGCGCGCCGAGGCCGAGGACCTGATCGAGCGGGCCACCGCGGTGGCCCGCGAGGTGGAGCCGGAGCTGCCCGTGTCCGGGGAGATCGTCGAGGGCTCCCCGCTGGCCGCGCTGATCCGTCGCTCCGATTCGGCGTTCCTGGTCGCCGTCGGGGACGGCGGGATGTCCCGCTGCGATGACTGCATCCCCGCCGACGCCCTGGCGGTACAGCTCGCCGCCCAGGCCGGCTGCCCGGTGCTGGTGGCGCGCCCCGAGCCGCCGCCGCAGGGCCCGGTGCTGGTCGGCGTCGACGGGTCGGTGAGCTCCCGGACGGCGCTGGGGTTCGCCTTCGACTACGCCGCCCGCCGGTCGGCCCCGCTGCTCGCCGTCCGGGTCACCGAGCCGGCGCGAACGGTCGGGGGCGGCGACCCGGCCGGGTCCGCTGAGGACGCTGGCGCCGAGCTGGCCGACGCGGTGGCCCGGTACGGACGGCGGCACCCCTCGGTGCGGGCCGAGTGCCACAGCGTCGTCGGCGACCCCGGTGACGTCCTGGTCGACCGGTCCCGCTCGGCGCAGCTCGCGATCGTCGCCGGCAGGGGGGACGAGCCGCTGCGCGGCATGCTCGGCGCGGTCAGCCAGTCACTGCTCTACCACTCCCCCGCCCCGGTCATCGTCGTCCGTGGACTCGTCTCCACCGCGCCGGACGGGGCATGACGCCCACGCGTCCCGGGGCCGGACGCCCTCGCGTCCCGGGACCAACGGCCCTGCTCGCTCCCCGGGTGGGCGACGAGGCTGGACACGCCGGGAAGGCCGGGACACCGGGATGCGAAAGTCCCCGATCCGCGAGAGGGTAACGCAGCATGGACACCGCTGTAGACCTGCACAGTCCCCTGACCGAAGACGAGCTGCGCCAACTGGACGCGTACTGGCGGGCGGCCAACTACCTGACCGTCGGGCAGATCTACCTGCTGGACAACCCGCTGCTGCGGGAGCCGCTGCGACCCGAGCACGTCAAGCCGCGGCTGCTCGGCCACTGGGGCACCAGCCCCGGCTTGAACCTGCTCTACGCCCACCTCAACCGGATCATCGTCGACCGGAAGCTACCGACGATCTTCATCACCGGCCCCGGGCACGGCGGCCCCGCCCTGGTGGCGAACACCTGGCTGGAGGGCACCTACAGCGAGCTGTACCACTCGGTAAGCCGCGACGAGACGGGCATGCAGCGGCTGTTCCGCCAGTTCTCCTTCCCCGGCGGCATCCCGAGCCATGTCGCCCCGGAGGTGCCGGGTTCGATCCACGAGGGCGGTGAGCTGGGGTACGCGCTGAGCCACGCGTACGGCGCCGCGTTCGACAACCCGGACCTGCTGGTCGCCTGCGTGATCGGCGACGGCGAGGCGGAGACCGGCCCGCTCGCGGGGAGCTGGCTGTCCAACGTCTTCCTCAACCCGGCCCGGGACGGGGCGGTGCTGCCCATCCTGCACCTGAACGGTTACAAGATCGCCAACCCGGCGGTGCTGGACCGGATCCCCACCGACGACCTGCTGAACATGATGCGCGGCTTCGGCTACCAGCCGTACGTCGTCGCCGGTGACGACCCGGCGACCGTGCACCAGCTCCTCGCCGCCACCCTGGACCGGGCGGTCGACGAGATCGCCGACATCCAGCGCCGGGCCCGTTCCGGCGGCGCGGTCGAGCGCCCCCGCTGGCCGATGATCATCCTGCGTACGCCGAAGGGCTGGACCGGCCCGGACACGGTCGACGGCAAGCAGGTGCAGGGGACGTTCCGCGCCCACCAGGTGCCGATCTCCGAGGTGCGTGACAACCCGGAGCACCTGGCCGAGTTGGAGCGCTGGCTGCGCAGCTACCGGCCGGAGGAGCTGTTCGACGCCACCGGCGCACCGGTCGCCGAGCTGGCCGCGCTCCCCCCGAAGTGCGACCTGCGGATGAGCGCCAACCCGGTCACCAACGGCGGGACCGTGCTGCGCGACCTGACCCTGCCGGACTTCAGGGAGTACGCGGTCGACGTCGAGCGGCCCGGCGAGCCGACGGCCGGGGCCACCGGCGTGCTCGGCAAGTGGGTCCGCGACGTGATCGCCGCCAACCCGCAGACGTTCCGCCTGTTCGGCCCCGACGAGGTGGCCTCCAACCGGCTCGGCGCGGCCTTCGAGGTCACCGACCGGGCGTTCGTCGCCGAGACCACGGCCGGCGACGACCACCTCTCCCCCGACGGCCGGGTGATGGAGGTGCTCTCCGAGCACCTGTGCCAGGGCTGGCTGGAGGGGTACCTGCTGACCGGCCGGCACGGCATCTTCACCAGCTACGAGGCGTTCATCCACATCGTCGACTCGATGGTCAACCAGCACGCCAAGTGGCTGAAGGTGACCCGGGCCATCCCGTGGCGGCAGCCGGTGGCCTCGCTGAACTACCTGCTCTCCAGCCACGTCTGGCGGCAGGACCACAACGGCTTCTCCCACCAGGACCCAGGCTTCATCGACCACGTGATGAACAAGAAGGCCGAGGTGGTCCGGGTCTACCTGCCGCCGGACGGCAACACCCTGCTGTCCACGATGGACCACTGCCTGCGCAGCCGGCACTACATCAACGTGGTCGTGGCCGGCAAGCAGCCCGCGCCGAACTGGCTGACCATGAACGAGGCGATCCAGCACTGCCGGCGCGGCCTGGGCATCTGGGACTGGGCCAGCACCGACGACGGCGACGAGCCGGACGTGGTGCTCGGCTGCGCCGGGGACGTGCCGACGCTGGAGACCCTGGCCGCCGCCGAGCTGCTCCGCCAGCACCTGCCCGGGCTCAAGGTGCGGGTGGTCAACGTCGTCGACCTGATGCGCCTCCAGCCGCCGTCGGAACACCCGCACGGCCTGCCGGACAGCGAGTTCGACACCATCTTCACCCGCGACAAGCCGATCATCTTCGCGTACCACGGCTACCCGTGGTTGATCCACCGGCTCACCTACCGCCGGGCCAACCACGACAACCTGCACGTGCGCGGGTACAAGGAGGAGGGCACCACCACCACGCCGTTCGACATGGTGATGCTCAACGACCTGGACCGGTTCCACCTGGTGATCGACGTGATCGACCGGACGCCGGGCCTGGCCTCCCGGGCCGCGCGCCTGCGCCAGGAGATGGTGGACGTCCGGCAGGCCTGCCGCGACCACACCCGCCGCTTCGGCGAGGACGACCCGCGGGTGGCCGAGTGGCGCTGGATCCGGGAGACGGCCCCTGAGGCACCGAAAGGCGGGTCCGGTGAGCGCGAGGAGTGAGCTTGCGAGCCCCGCAGTCGCGAACGAAAGGCGAACCCGATGAGTGACGAGATCCTGGTCGGCTACGACGGTTCCGCCGATGCCACCGTCGCCCTGAACTGGGCGTTGGACGAGGCGGAGCGCACGGGACGGCCGGTCCGCCTGGCGTACGTCTTCGAGTGGGTGACCGTGGCCGGCTGGATCGGCCCCGGGGTGGCCCCCGGCATCTGGCCCGACGAGACCGCCCGGCGGCAGGTGGAGGAGCTGGTCGGCACGGCCGCCTCCGACGCCGCCGCCGCGCGACCCGGGCTGACGGTGCACGGCGAGGTGTTCGACGGGCCGCCGGCGCTGGTGCTGGAGGAACGCTCCGCCGAGGCCGGCCTGCTGGTGCTCGGCAGCCGGGGTCACGGCGGATTCGGCGGGCTGCTCGTCGGCTCCACCGCCGTGTCGGTGACCGCACACGCCCACTGCCCGGTGGTGGTGGTCCGTGACGCCGCCGCCGCAGGCCGCGCCGGGCGGGTGGTGGTCGGGGTCGACGGGTCGCCGACGTCGCTGCTGGCCCTCGGGTTCGCCGTCGAGCGGGCGGCCCAGCGGGACGTACCGCTGCACGTGGTGCGGGCCTGGGAGCCGGCGGCGGGCGGCGGCCCCGCCCCCGACGGCGCGGTGGCGGCGGAGCGGGCGGCGCTGGAGGAGCCGCTGGCCGGGTGGCGGGAGACGTTCCCCGAGGTCGAGGTGACCGTCGACGTGGTGACCGGCCGCCCGGCCCGCGCGCTGGTCGAGGCGAGCCGGGACGCCCAGCTCGTGGTGGTCGGCACCCGGGGCCGAGGCGGGCTGCGCGGCATGCTGCTCGGCTCGGTCGGCCAACAGCTCATCCAGCATGCCCACTGCCCGGTCGCGGTGGTCCGCGAGCACCGTCAGTCGCGCAGCGAGAAGTAGTCCTCTTCCTCCTGGGCCAGGTGCAGGCGCAGGACGGCGTCGAGGCCGTACAGGGTGGCGAGCAGGTCGGTGACCTGGTCGGGACGCGGCGGCCCGGCGCCGGCCTGCGCCAGGTGCCCGCCGATCCCGTCGACCAGCCGGCGGATCTCCACGTGCCCGCGGCTCATCGTCGAGGTCGCCTCGTCGCCGCCGAGCGGCCCGGCCAACGCCGGATAGAGGTGCTGCTCCTCGGCCGCCTCGTGCGGCAGCACCTGCCCGACGAGCCGCCGATGGACCTCCCGCAGGGCGGGCACGCAGTCGGGCGAGTCCGGGTGGGTCGCGACCAGGTCGGCGGTGTCCCGCAGGTCGGCCAGCACGTCCCGGATGCCGCCGTGCTCGCCCGCGTACCGGTCCAGCAGCTCGCCGGTGGCCGCCGGGACGTCCCGGCGGCGCAGCCCCCCGCCGAGGGCGCGCAGCGCGTTGAGGATCACCACCACGTCGATGCCCTCCTGGAGGAACGCACCGGCCACCGGTGGCAGCTTCCCGGCCGCCGCCACCAGCATCGCCGCCACGGCCAGCCCCATCCCGACGACGGCGCTCTGGGTGGCGATCCGGCGGGCGTGCCGGGCGATCTCCACGGCGTCGGCGAGCCGGTCGAGCCGGTCGACGGTGAGCACCGCGTCGGCGACGCCGGCGGACGCGGTCGCCCCGGTGGCCCCCATCGCCACCCCGACGTGCGCCTCGGCCAGCGCCGGGGCGTCGTTCACCCCGTCGCCGACCATCACGGTGACGGCCCGCTCCGCCTCCTGACGGACCCGGTCGGCCTTCTCCTGCGGGGAGCACCGGGCCAGCAGGTCGTCCACGCCGACAGCCCGGGCGACCTGCTCGGCGGTCGCCTGGCGGTCGCCGGTGACCATGACCAGCCGGGTCAGGCCGGCCTCGCGCAGCCGTCGGACGGTCCGCCGGGCGTCGGGGCGTACCGGGTCCTCCAGCAGGATCGCCCCCAGCGGCCCCCGCTCGTCGCTGACCCAGACCACGGACCGCCCGGCCAGCTCGGCGCGTTCGGCGGCCCCGGCCGCCCACTGCGGCAGTTCCCCGTCGAGCTGGCCGACCCGGACCAGCCGCCCGTCGATCCGACCGCTGACGCCGCGCCCCGGCTCCTCGGTCACCCCGGTCGGCTCGGCCAGCGGCAGGCCCCGGTCCCGGGCCTGCCGCACCAGGGCGGCGGCCAGCACGTGCGGGGAGAGCTGCTCCACCGAGGCCGCCAGCCGCAGCACCTCGTCCCGGTCGCCGCCGGGCGCGACCACCGTCTCGGCGGCGCGGGGCCGGCCGGCGGTGAGCGTGCCGGTCTTGTCGACCAGCAGGGTCCGGGCCCGGCCCAGCAGCTCCAGCGAGCCGCCGTCGCGGACCAGCACCCCGCGCCGGGCCGCCCGGGACAGCCCGGAGACGATCGCGATCGGGGTGGCCAGCAGCAGCGGGCAGGGGGTGGCCACCACCAGCACCGCCACGGCCCGCACGAACTCACCGGACAGCAGCCAGCCCAGGCCGGCCACGACCAGGGTGAACGGCACGAACGCCGCCGCGTACCGGTCGGCCATCCGGACCATCGGGGCCTTGTGCGCGGTGGCCTCCTCGGCGAGCCGGACGATCCCCGCGTACGTGCTGGCCGCCGCGCTCTTCGTGGCCCGCAGCCCGAAGCCGGCCCCGGCGTTGACCACGCCGCTGGCCACCGGCTCCCCCGCCGCCCGCGCGACCAACTGGGACTCGCCGGTCACCACCGACTCGTCGAGGGTGGCCGCCTCCTCGACGGTCCCGTCGACGGGCACCACGTCCCCGGGGCCGACCACCAGCCGGTCGCCCACCGCCACCCGGTCCAGCGGGACCGTCTCGATGCCGCCGCCGGGCCGACGCCGCCGCGCCGAGCGCGGGGCCCGCTCCAGCAGGGCGCGCAGGTCGCGGGTCGCCCGGCGCTGGGCGTACGCCTCCAGTGCGCGGCCGGTGGCCAGCATCAGCGCGATCACCGCGCCGGCCAGGTACTCGCGCACGACGAGCGCGCCGGCCAGCGCGAGGACGGCGATCACGTCCACCCCGAACTGCCGGTGCCACAGCCGGCGCAGCGTCGACCAGGCGGCCGGGGCCAGCGCGGCCACCGTCGCCGCCGCCCACAGCCAGTCCGCCGCGGCGCGTCGGCCGGCGAGCCACAGCCCCGCCCCGACCAGCACGCCCACGGTCAGCGCGGTCAGCGGCCCCCACTCGCGCCCCCGCGCCCAGCGCCGCCGCACCGGCTGCTCCGGCACGCACTCCCGCGCCTCGGTGCCCACCTGCGGATCCTCTCAACCACGGATACCGGCGAGGATGCCAACCGACGAATCATCCGTCCGACCTGCCATGATCGGCGGAGGCGAAGCGCCCGGGCGGTACGGGACCCACGGACCCGTGCGACCGGGCAGCCCGTGCCGCAGGATGGAGCGGCAACCCCGCCCGGAGCACCGCCGGGCTGGGGCACGATGGGCAGAGACGAAAGGTCGTGACGATGAGCCACGAGACGCCGGACCGTGCGTTGACCACCGCCCTCGCGGAGGCCGCCGCGATGGCCGGTCACGCCCCCTCGGTGCACAACACGCAGCCGTGGCGCTGGCGGGTCCTGCCCGACGCCCTGGAGCTGCACGTCGTGCGGGAACGCCAGCTGTCCGCCGCCGACCCGGAGGGCCGGCTGGTCACGCTGAGCTGCGGCGCGGCCCTGCACCATGCCCGGGTGGCACTGGCTGCCGAGGGCTGGGCCTTCGTGGTCGAGCGGATCTCCGACCCGGGCGATCCTGAGCTGCTGGCCCGGCTCACCGGCCTCAAGCGCGCCGAGGCGGACCCGGACGCCATGCACACGGTGCAGTGCATGCAGGTCCGGCACACCGACCGGCGGCCGGTCAGCGACGAGCCCGTGCCGACCCCGGCTGTCGACGACATCACGAAGGCGGCCGCCGCCGAGGGCGCCCGGTTGCAGATCCTCAACGCCGACCAGGTGATGGATCTGGCCGCCGCGGCATCGCGCGCCGGGTCGGTCGAGGCGGAGGACCCGCAGCTGCGCGAGGAGCTGGCCTACTGGACGAGCCGCCCGGGCACCGGCACCGGCCTGCCGCCCGAGGTGCTGCCCGAGCAGGCACCGCAGACCACCGTGCCGGGTCGGGACTTCGGCCGCCCCGGCATCCTGCCGGTCGGCCAGGGCCACGACCGGACGGCGGTGTACGGGCTGCTCTTCGGCGACGAGGACGAGCGGGACAGCTGGCTGCGCGCCGGTGAGGCGCTCTCCGCGGCGTGGCTGACCGCCACCCGGCTGGGCGTGTCGATGGTGCCGCTGTCCGGCGTGGTGGAGGTGGAGGGGACCCGGCAGTCCCTGCGCCAGGTGCTCACCGGGATGGGGTACCCGTACCTGGTGCTGCGGATGGGGCTCGCGGACCCGGCGCACGCCGGCCCGCCGCACACCCCGCGGCTGCCCACCGAGCAGGTCGTGGACACCTCGGCGGTGCGCTCCGCGGGCGGGTGACGGCCAGGCCACCGGGGCCAGGGGCCGCAAGGCCACGGGCGATAGCATCGGCCGGTGGCCAGCAGCACACCGAACCCGATGCACGAACACGTCACCCCCTCGCTGGGGCTGAGCCCGCTGTCGCGGGTCCGGCTCGACGAGCTGCTCCAGGAGATGCTGGACCGGGTGGGCGAGGTGGTCACCAGCCGGGAACGGCTGCGCGCCCTGCTCGACGCGGTGGTCGGCATCGGCACCGACCTGGACCTGCGCAGCACCCTGCGACGGATCGTGCAGTCCGCCTGCGAGCTGGCCGGCGCCCGGTACGGCGCGCTCGGGGTGATCGGCTCCGACCGGCTGCTGCACGACTTCATCGTGCACGGCATCGACGCCGAGCTGCACGCGAACATCGGCGAGCTGCCGCACGGCCGGGGCGTGCTCGGGCTGCTCATCGACCACCCGCACCCGGTGCGGATGCCGGACATCACCAAGCACCCGCTGTCGTACGGCTTCCCACCGAACCACCCGCCGATGCACAGTTTCCTCGGCGTGCCGGTGCGCATCCGCGACCAGGTGTTCGGCAACCTCTACCTGGCCGAGAAGCAGGGCGCCGCCGAGTTCACCGAGGACGACGAGGAGATCGTGGTGGCCCTGGCCGCCGCGGCCGGCGTGGCGATCGAGAACGCCCGGCTGTACGCGCTGGCCCACCGCCGGGAACGCTGGCTGGCCGCCGCCGCCGAGATCACCTCGGTGCTGCTCGGCGAGGTGCGGCGCACCGACGCGCTGACGCTGGTGGCCCGCCGTGCCCGGGAGGTCGCCGAGGCGGAGCTGGCCGTGGTGCTGCTCTACGACGAGGACGCCGGCGAGTTCACCGTGGAGGTGGTCGACGGTGCCGACGAGCAGGCCCGGGAGCTGGTCGGCGCGGTGCTGCCGGCCGCCGAGACCGCCTTCGCCGGGTCGGTCACCGGCCGGGGGCACGAGCTGATGGAGAACCTGGCCGAGGCGGCGCCCTGGCCGGCGCCGGTGACCACCGGGCCGGCGGTGGTGTCCCCGCTGGCCGCCGCCGACGCCCTGCACGGCGTCCTGGTGATCGCGTACGGGCCGGACCGGGGCGGGGCCACCGACGACGACGTGGCGCTGCTGGGCAGCTTCGCCGGGCAGGCCGCGCTGGCCATGGAGCGGGCCCGGGGGCAGGAGGAGCGGGAGCTGCTGGTGGTCCTGGAGGACCGCGAGCGCATCGCCCGCGACCTGCACGACGTGGTGATCCAGCGGCTGTTCGCCACCGGCCTGCAGTTGCAGAGCGGGGCGATGAACGCCCGCCCCGAGGTGGCCAAGCGGATCAACGCGGCCGTCGACGACCTGGACGCCACCATCCGGGACATCCGGCGGACCATCTTCGAGCTGCGTACCCCGATGAGCGCGGCGCTGCGCACCGAGATCCGTGAGGCGGTCGACGTGGCCGCCGGGTCGCTGGGCTTCCGGCCGACGCTGGAGCTGACCGGGCCGATAGACAGCGCCGTTCCGGAGCCGATCCGCCCCGACCTGACCGCCGTGCTGCGCGAGGCGCTGTCCAACGCGGTCCGCCACGCCGGGGCCAGCCGGGTCGCGGTGGCGGTGACGGTCGACGGCGGCTGGGTCACCGTCACCGTCACCGACGACGGCCGGGGCTGCGACCCGGCCGCCGCCCGGGGCGGCCTGGTCAATCTCCGTGAGCGCGCCGAGCGGCACGCCGGCGACTTCGAGGTACGCCCGGCGAGCCCGAGCGGGACGGAGCTGCGCTGGTCCGTCCCGCTCCGCGACTGAGCCCGGGCCCGGCCCCCGCTCCCGCCGACGAGTGGTCAGGCCGGTCGGTTCAGGGGTAGCGCAGCAGGGTGGCGTCGATCGCCTCCCAGCGGCTGCGCAGCGCCCCGACCAGGTCCGGCTGCTGGCGGGCCCGGTTGGCCTGCTCGCGCGGGTCGGCGACGAGGTCGTACAGGGTGTCCGACCCGCCGGTGCCGCGGAAGTACTTCCAGCGCCCCAGGCGCAACGCACGGTTCCCCTTGGTGCGCCAGAACAGGGCCCGCTCCGGGGCCGGCTCCCCCCGCAGCAGGTAGCCGGCGAGGCTCGCGCCGTCGAAGGGGTGCCCCGGATCCGGCCGCGCCCCGGCGATCTCGACCAGGGTCGCCGTCCAGTCCTGGGTCACCACCGGCTCGTGGCTGACCTGGCCCGGCCGGACGCGGGCGGGCCAGCGCAGGATGGTGGGCACCCGGATACCGCCCTCCTCGAGGCCGCCCTTGCCGCCGGTCAGCGGCCACTGGTGGGAGAACCGTTCGCCCCCATTGTCGCTGGCGAAGACGACGACCGTGTCCCGCTCCTGGCCGGTCTGCCGCAGCGCGGTCAGCACCTGCCCGACGGCGCGGTCGAGGTTCTCCACCATCTTGCGGTACGTGTCGAGGGAGCCGCCGTCGCGGTGGAACAGCGCGCCGCTCTCGCCCGCCCGGAGGCGCGCGGTCAACTCCGCGCTGACCGCCCGGTCGCCGGGGGCCTCCCAGGGCCAGTGCGGGCTGGTGAAGTTCAGGTTCAACAGCCAGGGGCGGCGGTGCGCGCGCCGGACGAACGCGGCGGCGCGGTCGGCGACCGTGTCGGTGTAGTAGTCCAGGGACTCCACCGGCACCTCACCCTCGTACAGGTCGTGCTGGCCCAGGTGGCTGACCTTGGAGTAGTAGTCGAGGCCGCCGGAGAAGTTGCCGAAGAACTCGTCCCAGCCCGACCGCAGCGGGCTGAACCAGGGCAGGAACCCGCAGTGCCACTTGCCGTACATGGCGGTGGTGTAGCCCGCGCCCTTGAGCAGGGAGGCCAGCGTGGGGTGCGCCGGGGGCAGGCCCTCCAGTTCGTGGGCCCGGGCGATGGGCTCGGACAGCCCGCCGGGCAGCCGCCCGGGGTAGCGGCCGGTGTAGAGGGCGAAGCGGGTCGGGGAGCAGACGGCGGCGGCGGAGTAGCCGTTGGTGAAGCGGACCCCGTCACGGGCGAGCCGGTCCAGGTGGGGTGTTCGGATGTCGGGCGATCCGTAGCTGCTGAGGTCGGCCCAGCCCAGGTCGTCGCCGAGGATGACCAGCACGTTCGGCCGTCCCGTGGGGCGCTGGCCGGGGGTGTCGGCGCGGAACGGCCGCTCGTCGGGCCCGCCCGCGAGCGCCTGTTCGGGCGTGAGCGCCGACGCGGCGACTGCCCCGGCGACTCCCGCGATGCCGCCGATGATCTGCCGCCTGGTCTGGCCGTCCGATGGTGCCATGAGCCCTCCCTAAATCCTGTTTTTCCTATCGGGACAGTAGGGAGTTGGCCGTCGAAAGGCAAGGGCGCGTCCCGGCAGTCGGAAAGCCAGCCGGAACTGGGACCACCGAACGGCAAATGAGCTCGGCCGCACGCTGGCGCACGCCCTCCCGGCCCGCCCGGGGCGAAGCCTCTCGGCGGGCTGACCTACGGGATCCGGCAGGGCCAGGGCCTCGGGCCGGCCAGCGGCCCGGTCGCCTAGCTGCGGGGGCCCAGCAGGCGGGTGGCCAGGACGGCGGCCTGGGTGCGGCGCTCCAGGCCGAGCTTTGCCAGCACGCTGGAGACGTAGTTCTTCACCGTCTTCTCGGCGAGGAACATCTTGCCGGCGATCTCCCGGTTGGTCAGCCCTTCGGCGACGTACTCCAGGATGCGGCGCTCCTGCTCGGTGAGGGCCTTCAGCTCATTCGGCTGCTCCACGCCGCTGCGGATGCGCTCCAGCACCCGAGTGGTGATCGCCGGATCGAGCAGCGACTGCCCGGCGGCCACCCGGTGCACCGCGTCGACCAGGTCGGTGCCGCGGATCTGCTTCAGCACGTAGCCGGACGCGCCGGCCATGATCGCCGCGAACAGCGCCTCGTCGTCCTCGTACGAGGTGAGGATCAGGCCCTTGATCGACGAGTCCACGGCGCGGACGTCCCGGCACACGTCGATGCCGTTGCCGTCGGGCAGCCGGGCGTCGAGGATCGCCACGTCGGGCCGCAACGCGGGGATGCGGCGGGCCGCCTCCTGGGCGGAGCCCGACTCACCCACCACCTCGATGTCGCCGCTGCTGGTGAGCAGGTCGGCAAGGCCACGACGGACGACCTCGTGGTCGTCGAGAAGGAACACCCTGATCATCCCCCATTTCTACCCCCTCGCGCCGCCACCCGCACGGGCCGAAGGTCCCGACGCCGACCGCAGGCCGCCTGGGCAGGGGGGCCCGGGGCAGAGGGGACATCCGGCCCTGCCCGCACGCCGCCCCGATCACGCACTGTGGGTGTGGACCGAACGGGACGGCAGGAACTGCCACGGGAAGGAGCACCACCATGGAGACCGACTTCACCGTCGAGCAGCTCAGGGCCGCCGCGGCGGACGCCGTCCGGGCACCGTCGCTGCACAACACCCAGCCGTGGCGGTTCCGGCTGCGCGACGGCGGGATCGAGGTGACGCTGGACCGGGAGCGCCGGCTGCCGGCGACCGACCCGAGCGGCTGGGGCGCCCGGATCGCCTGCGGGGCAGCCCTGTTCAACCTACGGCTGTCGCTGGCAGCGGCGGGCACCCCGGCGAAGGTCCGGCTGCGCCCGTACCCGACGGAGACCGACGTGCTCGCCCGGCTCACCCCGGACGCGCCACGCCGCCCCACCCCGGCCGAGCAGAGCCTGTACGCGGCCATCCCGCACCGGTTCAGCAACCGCACCCCGTTCTGGCCCGACCCGGTGCCCGCCGACGTCCGCTGGCGGCTCGGCGAGGCGGCCCGGGCCGAGCAGGGCTGGCTGGAACTGGTGATCGGGGTGAGCGCCGTGAACGCGTTCGCCGAGATCGCCCGCAGCGCCAACCGGGTCCTGGAGCGCGACCCCGCCTACCGCGCCGAACTGGCCGACTGGGTACGCACCGCGCCCGCCCCCGACGGGATCCCGGCCGCCGCAGGCGGCCCGCTGGGCGAACCGCAGGACCTGCTGCCCAGTCGCGGCTTCGGCGGGCGCGACCGGGCCCCGGGGCGGGACTTCGAGCCGGAGCCGCTGGTCGCCGTGCTCGGCGCGACGGGCAACACCACCACCGACCAGGTGATCGCCGGCCAGGCCCTGCAACGGGTGCTGCTCACCGCCACCGACGCCGGGCTGGGCGTGTCGATGCTCTCCCAACCGATCGAGGTACCCGGGGCACGGGAGGCGCTGCGGCTGTCCCTGGGCCGGTTCGGCACCCCGCAGATGGTGATGCGTATCGGGTACGGCCAGCCGGGCTCCCCGACCCCGCGCCGCAGCGTCGACGAGGTGCTCGACCTGCCGGTAGCCCGGGCCTGACCCGCCCGACGCGGGACGGGCCGACGCCGCGCGGCGGGGTCAGCGGGCGGCCGCGAGCAGGGCGGCCTCCCGCTGCGGGGCCAGGCCCACCGGTGCCCGGGGCGGGCGGCCGGCGCGCGACGGCACCGTCCCCACCTCGCGCAGCCAGGCCCAGGTGTCGGCGACGGTCTCGGCCGCCGGCCGGCAGGCCAGCCCCGTCGCGTACGCCCGCTCGACGTCCCGCTCGTGCAGCCAGCGGTACTCGTGCCCGACGGGGATCCAGATCGGCAGGTCGTTCCAGGGCTCCACGCCGGCGGCGAGGATCGGCTCCGGCGCGGTCCAGCGCAGCCGGGCCGCCGAGCCGGTGGCCGCGACGCAGGCGTCGAGCAGCTCGCCCATCGTCGCGTGCCCGGTCCGCGACACCACGTTGTACGCCCCGCCGGACCCCGCCGCGCCCCGGTCCAGCAGCCAGATCGCCAGGTCACGGACGTCGACGTACTGCACCGGCAGGTCCGTGGGGCCGGGCGCGAGCACGTCGCCGCCCCGGGCGATCCGGGTCAGCCACCAGGGCAGCCGCCCGATGTCCTCGCCCGGCCCGAGGATCAACCCGGCCCGGGCCAGCAACGCCCGGTCGCCGAACACCTCCACGGCGGCCCGCTCCCCGCCGGCCTTCAGCTCCGGGTACCCGCCGTCGGTGGCGTCCGGCTCGGCGGCCACGACGCGCGCGTCCTCGGCAGCGCCGAGCGGGAACGGCAGCGCGTAGACGGATCCGCTGGATACGTAGCCGTACCAGCCCACCGAGCCGCGCAGCGCCCGGGCCGCGTCCCGCACCGCGCGCGGCGCGCCGGCCCAGGTGTCGACCACCAGGTCCCACTCGCCGCCGGCCAGCGCGGCCAGGCCGCCGGGCGCCGTCCGGTCACCCCGCAACAGGTGTACGCCCGCCGGCGGCGCGTCGCGCAGCCCCCGGTTGAACACCGTCACCGACCAGCCGCGGCGCACCGCCTCGCCGACCGTCGCCCCGCCCACGAAGCCCGTGCCGCCCAGCACCAGAAGTCTCATCCGCCCACAGTGCCGGCCCCCGGCCGGGGCGACAACGGCGTTCACCGGCAGCGGATCTGCCGACGGCAGAACCGCCCGACCGGCCCGCTCGCGGAGGTCAGCCGGCGAGGGCGGCGAGGAGATGTTCGCCGTACCGGGCGAGCTTGGCCTCCCCCACCCCGTTGACGCGGGCCAGGTCGTCGAGCGTCGACGGCGGGTCGACGGCGATCTGACGCAGCGTCGCGTCGTGGAACACCACGTACGCGGGCACCCCCTGCTCCTTGGCGGTGGCCGCCCGCCAGGCGCGCAGCCGCTCGAACACCGGCTCGGCCGCCGGGGTCAGCTCGACGGCCGCAGTCGCGCCGGGGCGGGTCTTCGCCGACCGGGTCCGCGCCGGCCGGGCCGCCTCGCGGCGCATCGGCACCGGCCGACGCCGGCCCAGCACCTCGGCGCTGGTGTCGGTGAGGACGAGAGTGCCGTAGTCGCCCTCGACGGCGAGCAGACCCTGGGCGAGCAGTTGCCGGACCACGCCCCGCCACTCGGCCTCGCTCAGCTCCTCACCGATGCCGAACACGGTCAGCGCGTCGTGCCGGTGCTGGGTCACCTTCTCGGTGCGCCGGCCGAGCAGGATGTCGACGCACTGCCCCGCGCCGAACTTCTGGTTCCGTTCCCTGTGCAGTCGCAGCACCGTCGACAGCAGCTTCTGCGCGGCGACCGTGCCGTCCCAGGACTCGGGCGGCTCCAGGCAGGTGTCGCAGTTGCCGCACGGCCCGCTGTCCTGGCCGAAGTAGCTCAGCAGCCGCACCCGGCGACACTCCACGGTCTCGCAGAGGGCCAGCATCGCGTCGAGGTGGGCGGCGAGCACCCGCCGGTGGGCGAGGTCGCCCTCCGAGGAGTCGATCATCTTGCGCTGCTGCACGACGTCCTGGAGCCCGTACGCCAGCCAGGCGGTCGACGGCAGGCCGTCCCGGCCGGCGCGGCCGGTCTCCTGGTAGTAGCCCTCCACCGAGCGGGGCAGGTCGAGGTGGGCGACGAAGCGCACGTCCGGCTTGTCGATGCCCATCCCGAAGGCGATGGTGGCGACCATGACGAGGCCGTCCTCGCGCAGGAACCGCTTCTGGTTCGCGGCGCGGGTGGCCGCGTCCAGGCCCGCGTGGTACGGCAGCGCGGAGACGCCGTTGGCGACCAGGAGTTCGGCCGTCTTGTCGACCGAGGCCCGGGACAGGCAGTAGACGATGCCGGCGTCGCCGGGGTGCTCGGTGCGGATCAGGTCGAGCAGTTGCTTGCGGGGCTCGCGCTTGGGGGCGATCCGGTACTGGATGTTGGGCCGGTCGAAGCTGGCCACGAAATGCCGGGCCCCGGTGAGGCCGAGCCGGGTGGCGATCTCGGTGGCGGTCGCAGCGGTGGCCGTGGCGGTCAGCGCGATCCGGGGCACGGTGGGCCAGCGCTCGTGCAGCATCGACAGCGCCAGGTAGTCGGGGCGGAAGTCGTGGCCCCACTGCGCCACGCAGTGCGCCTCATCGATGGCGAACAGCCCGATCCGGCCGCGCTCCAGCAGCCCGACCGTGGCGCGGCTGCCCAGCGCCTCCGGGGCGAGGTAGAGCAGGTCCAGCTCCCCGGCGAGGAACGCCGCCTCGACCCGCCGCCGGGCGTCGAAATCGAGGGTGGAGTTGAGGAAGCCGGCCCGCACCCCGACGGCGGTCAGCGCGTCGACCTGGTCCTGCATCAGGGCGATCAGCGGGGAGACGACCACCGCGACGCCGTCGCGCACCAGCGCGGGGATCTGGTAGCACAGCGACTTGCCGCCGCCGGTCGGCATCAGGACCAGGGCGTCGCCGCCGCCGACCACGTGGTCGATGATCTCCTGCTGCTCGCCGCGGAAGGCGTCGTAGCCGAAGACCCGGCGGAGCACGCCCAGCGGAGTCTCGGTGAGCGTGTCGCTGGGGGAAGTCATCGGGCGAGTCTACGAGGAGTCCCCGACACCGTCCCGTCCCACACCGACCCGCCCGCTGACCTGGGCGTGGCCGCCCTCATGACGGGTGCGGCCGGCCGGTGGCCGAGATAGGAAAGAAGGACCGTGCGTATCTGGTGGGCGATACTGGGTTTGAACCAGTGACCTCTTCCGTGTCAAGGAAGCGCGCTCCCACTGCGCCAATCGCCCGCGGGCACCCGGCCCGAACAGGTCGGGGACGGCGGCGGTCGGCCCCCGACGGGGCGGATCGCGAGCGGACGACGGGATTCGAACCCGCGACCCTCACCTTGGCAAGGTGATGCGCTACCAGCTGCGCTACGTCCGCGTGTCGCCGATGCTCTCGGTGACGGGTGAACTGTACCCGACGACAAGATCGCCGACGGCACCGGCCCACCGGCGTCCGACCGCCACCGGAAGGTACCGCCGGGGGAGAACTACGCGGACCACTTCCAGAGTCGTCCGATTACGCGGTTCACCCACGGGGTACTTCCCTCCATCGACAGCACACTGCATCCCCCGAAGGAGGCTGTCGTGGGTATCGGCACAAGCATCTTCCTGATCGCGGTCGGCGCGATCCTCACGTTCGCGCTCGACGCCAACCTCGGCGGCGTCGACCTGGACGTCGTCGGCTGGATCCTGATGGCCGCCGGCGTGCTCGGCCTCGTCATGACCACGCTGGTCTGGGGCCGTCGCCGCGAGGTGGTCACCACCACCGAGCCGGTGGAGTACCGCCGGGTCGAGGAGCGCCGGGACGTCACCCCACCGCTGTAGGTAGCGTCCGCCGACGGATCGTCGCGGCGCGGATGACACCGTTCGCCCGCCGGTGTTCAGGCCGCCCGCGGCGGGGCCTCCTCGTCGCCGAACTGATCGGCGAAGTCGAGCCAGCCGCCGGCGCAGGCGCGCGCCACCGCGTCCAGCGAGCGCCGGCAGTGGTCCGGCAGCGCGTCCGCCGTCGGGCCGGAGCGGTCGAGGAAGGCCAGCGTGGCTGACACCATTCGCAGCAGCGCCCGGCCCTGATCCGTGTAGCGCAGCGCCGGCTCCCGGGTCAACCATTCCAACTGCTCGCGGATCCTCAGCACGGCGGGCTGACCGGCGTCCCCCGAGGGCCGCTGCCCCGCCGCGCCGTCGGTGCGCCGGACCCCCTCGGGGCTCGCGGCCAGCAGGCGCCGCTGTACGTCCAGCGCGGTGCCGACGGACACGCCGGCGCGGCGGGCCACCACACGCAGGCTCGCCCCCGGCTCCTCGCGCATGATCTGCTCGGCCGCGCGGCGTCCCTCCTGGGCGGAGAGCGGGTGGCGCCGGCCGTCGCGGCCGATCCGGGTGTCCAGCCGCTGGCTGCCGTCGGCCGACTCCTGCCGCAACGTGGCGACCGTACGCGGCGCGACCCCGCACACCGAGGCGATCCAGCGGTCTGAACAGTGCGGATACGTGCCGAGGATGCGCCGCACCGCCGCCGCGCGGTCCCCCGCGCGCAGCGTCTTGCCGTGGACCGCGTTGAGCCGCACCGCGACGACGAAGGCCTCGTCGCAGGTTCCCTCGAAGTACACCACGGGCACCTGCCGCTGACCGCGGGCGCGCGCCGCGGCCAGCCGGTGCGACCCGTCCATCACGCGCATCGTGTCCCGGTGCACCACCAGCGGCGGCAATTCCTCCGTCAACCCGGCCAGGTGCCGGGCGTACGCGCCGTCGATCCCCCCGAGCCGGGGAGACAGCCCTTCCCGCAGCAGGGTGACGTCCACCCATTCGATCTCGTTGCGGACACGCCTGAGCACGTCCTCTATCCGCTTCTGCGACAGCACGGCGTGCTGCGGCACGACGTCGGTCGTTGTCACCGGTGCAGGCCCCATCGCTTCTGCTCCCCATCGGACGACAGCTACCCGAACAACCGCCCAGGCTCAGGTGGGCAGGCAGAAGCTATCGTGACATCGTCGCAGGTGGATACAGGCTGAGTACAAGGCCGGTACAGGCCCCTCAGCGGTCCGCCGTCAGCAGATCCCGGAGGCGGTCGGCCAGCACCTGCGCGCCGACCGCGCGGTACGCGGCGACGGCCGCCGCGCCCGTCGCCGGCGCCTCGTCGGCGTCGGTCGCGGCCAGGCAGCGGGCGAGCGCCGCCAGCGCATCCGCCTCGACCATCCGGAAGTCGTGCGCCGTCGCCAGCTCACGGGCCTCCGCCGCGCAGCCCCGGGCGAGCCCGTACGCCCCCAGGTCCAGGTGCACGACGGCCAGCCCTACCTGTGCGCGCGCGGCGAAGTAGGGATAGCCGTTCTGGCGTGCCATGTCCAGCGCCTGCCGCAGGCAGCGCAGCGCCCCGGCGGGGTCGCCCCCGGCCCGACGCGCCTCCCCCATCGTGCACAACAGCGCAGCCTGCGCCCGCTGGTCCCGGACGATCACCGCGAGGTCGTACCCCTGCTGGGCGGCGCTCAGTGCCCGGGCCGCGTCACCACGCTGCGCGTAGAGCTGACTCAACTCGTCCAGGGTGGACAGCTCCCCGTGCATGTTGGGCCGGGCCCGGTAGCCGGCCAGCGCGGCCGTCAGGTGCTTCTCGGCCGCGCCTTCCTGACCGAGCTGGCGCAACACCATGCCCAGGTTGCCTCGGGTGGACAGCACCGACGCCGTCCGGCCGGCTGCCGCGTTGCTCCGCAGGGCGTCGCGCAGGCACTCCGCCGCCTCCGCCAACTGGCCCTGATCGGCGTACATGGCACCGAGCCCGTTGAGCGCCAGCCCTCGCACCGCCGCCAGCTCGGCGCGGTCGCCGCACAGCCGCAGCGCCTCCCGGTACCCACGTTCCGCCTCGTCCAGGCGGCCCTGCTCGGCCCGCACCACGCCGATGTTGTGCCACAGGTACGGAGCCGCCGCCGGCCAGTCCGATCCCCGGGACAGCCGCTCGCCGGCCCGGTAGTCGGCCAGTGCCTGCGCGTGCCGGCCCAGCGCCCACATCGCCTGGCCGCGGCTGAGCAGCATCGCGGCCCGGCCGGCCCGGTCGGCCGCCGCGGTGGCGGCCCGCAGCCCGGCTTCGGCGGTACGCAGCCAGCGGTCGACGTGTCGGCGGATCAGGAAGTACCCGCGTAGCTGGTCGGCCAGCAGCCAGCTCAGTTGCGGCCGAGCGCTGTCCGCGGCCCGCTCGACCAGCGCCAACAGCGCCCCGGCCTCCGCGTCCAGCCAGCGCATCGCCGCCTCCTGGTCGGCGAAGGGCCCGCCGCCGGAACTGGTGACCAGCCGCACCATGCCCGGGTTGAGCAGTTCGACCGCCTCCGTGGCCGTCCGCAGCGACCAGGAGTACAGCCGGTTCCGGGCGGCCTCGGCGTCGGCCGGGTCCTCCTCGTCCACCAGCCGCGCCGCGTACAGCCCGAGCAGGTCATGGAAGCGGAACCGCTCGGCGGTGTACTGCAGCAGCATGTTGGCGTCCAGCAGCTCGCCCAGCACCAGGTCGGCCTCCCCCTGGCCCACGCCGAGCAGTTCCGCGGTGGCTTCGACGCCGAAGTCGTCCCCCGGATGCAGCGCACACAGCCGGAACGCCCGGCGGACCGGCTCGCTCAGGTCCTGGTAGCTGAGCTGGAAGCTGGCCAGCACGCTGGTGTCGCCCGCGCTCAGCTGGGTCAGCCGGTGGTTCTCGTCGCGCAGCCGGTGGGCCAGCTCCGACGTGGTCCAGGCCGGTCGGCTGGCCAGCCTTCCGGCGGCGATGCGCAGCGCCAGCGGCAACTGCCCGCAGGCGACCGCCAGCTCACGGGCGGACTCCGGATCGGCCGACACCCGGCCCGCGCCCACGGTCGAGTCCATCAGCCGGACGGCGTCCGGGGTGGACAGGGTCGCCAGGTCGACGATCAGCCAGGGCGACAGGTCGGGCAGCCTGCGCCGGCTGGTCACCAGCGCGTCGCTGCCGCCCGGGCCCGGCAGGAGCGCCCGCACCTGCGCCGCATCGCGGGCGTTGTCCAACACCAGCAGCATCCGGCGGTCGGCCAGGGCGCTGCGCAGCAGCGCCGACGCCTCCTCCTCGTCCGGCCCTATCCGGCCGGCCGGCACCCCGAGCGCGCGCAGGAAGCGTCCCAGCACCCCCGTCGGGGTCGCCCGCCCGCTGGGACCGCTGCCCAGGTCTGCGTACAACTGACCGTCCGGATACTCGTCCCGCAGCCGGTGCGCCAGGGTCAGGGCCAACGCTGTCTTGCCGACACCCGCCGAGCCGCTGATCAGCACCACCCGCATCGACGCCGGGGCGGAACGGGCCAACTCCGCGCCGATCTGGTCCAGTTCCCGCTCGCGGCCGACGAAATCGGACGGCCCCGCCGGCACCTGCCGGATCGAGTTCGTCCGGGGCGACGGGGCGACGGCCGCCGGCCACTGCTGCCGAAGCACCGCCTCGTAGGCGTGGCGGAGCTGCGGCCCCGGATCGACGCCAAGCTGTTCGATCAGTGCCCGGCGGACCCGGTCGTACGCGGCCAACGCCTCGGCCTGCCGGCCGGACGCCACCGCCGTCATTATCAGTTCGGCGTGCAGCGGCTCGTGCAGGTCGAGCCGCTCGGCCAGCTCCCGCAGCAGCGGCAACACCTGCTCCTGCTCGCCCAGTTGGCGGCCGAGCGCGGCGGCCTGGCACAGCAGCGTCGCGTACTGCTCGAACAGGGCGGCGACCGGCGGGGTGCCGCGCAACTGCTCCACATCGGTCTCTCCGCGCCACAACCGGGCCGCCGCGAGCAGTTGCCGCAGCGCCTGCGCGGGATCGTCGGCGGTGTGGCCGGCCTCGACCAGCTCACGGAAGCGCAGCAGGTCAGAGTGGTCGGCGTCGAGCGCCAGCCGGTATCCACTGCCAGAAGCAACCAGTACGCCTGTCCCCTCCGCCCCCCACAGGCGGCGCAGCCGGCCGACGTAGCTGTGCAGCAGGTTCAGCACGGACGGCGGGCGAGCCTCACCCCACAACAGGCCCATCAACTCCTCGCGCCCCACCACCTCGCCCCCGGCCAGTGCCAGCCGGGCCAGCAGACAGCGGTGTTTCGCCGAACCGAGCCGCAGCTCGGTGTCGCCGTGCCGAAGGATCAGCGGGCCGAGCACCGCCACGGTCAGGGCCCCGGCACCGGCCGGTTGTGAGGGCTGCGCCCGCCGCGACCGCGCCGCCGACGCCACCTGCCTCAGCTCGGCGGCGTTCTCCGCCCCCGCCGCGCTGAGGTAGTCGGCGAGCGCGTGCAGGGTGGCGGTTCGGGGCACCCGGGTGCGCCCCTGCTCCAGATCACGGATCGCCGCGATGCTGACGTTCGCGGAAATCGCCAGGTCCCGCTGGGTGAGGCCGAGTTGCTCGCGTAGCCGGCGCAGCTGCGCCGAAACGGGCTCGGGCGCATCGGCAGCCCCGTGACCGGCCATCTCGGACACCGGATCAGCGTCTGTGCCTGGTCGGATGGCACCCGGCACGGGCCGATGCCGCCGGCGCCGCCCCGTCGCCGGGATGTCGACGCCGGCAGGCCGCTACGCCGAGCGGCCAGACACTGTGACCGATGTGTCGATCACTCGGGCCGCCGATCGGTGACGCTTCATCGGACACAGTGTTTACGGTACTTCAATCTGGCTGTCCCCATACCCGGCCGCTACGGCACCTCCGGTGGTACGGGCGGGCCGCCACCCTGCCGACATGGTTCACCGCTGGCACGCCGGACCGTCGACCGCGCGTGCGCCGGCAGCAACGCGTGGGCTGCGGGGTAGCGGTACGGTGATCCGGCGGCGGCGGTGCGCCGCGCACCGCCGCCGAGACCGCTGCGTAACGGCCACAGGCGCGAAAGGTGATCGTGTCACATGCGGTTCAACCTGCTCGGCCCGTTGACCGTCGAGAGCGCCGCCGGCCTGGCGGTGCCGCTCGGCTCCGGAAAGCAGCGGCAGCTGCTGGCCACCCTGCTGCTGATGCCCAACGAGGTGGTCGGGGCGGCGCAGCTGATCGCGGCGCTGTGGGGCGACGAGCCGCCGGCCTCGGCCCTGGCCAACCTACGCACCTACGTGCTCGGCCTTCGCCGCCTGCTGGACGCCCCCGACACGCCACCGCGGATCGTCGCCGACGCGGGCGGTTACCTGCTGCGGGTGCGTCAGCAGGAGCGCGACGTGGATCGGTTCGATGCCGCCGCCTCCCGGGGACGGGCCTGCCTGGCCGTCGGAGACGCCGCGATGGCGCAGGCCGAGCTGACCGTGGCGGTCGACATGTGGCGCGGTGACCCGCTGGCCGACGTGCCGCTGTCCCCGCTGACGGCGGGTCGGGTCGCCGCGCTGACCGAGCGGTACCTGCTGGCCGAGGAGGACCTGGCGGAGGCGACGTTGCAGCTCGGCACCCCGGCCGAGACGGTACGGCGGCTGCGCGCCCTGCTCGAGCGTCATCCACAGCGCCAGCGCGCCTGGGAGCAGCTGATGCTGGGCCTGTATCGCCTCGGCGACATCACCGGCGCCCTGGACGCGTTTCGCGCTGCCCGCCGGGTGCTGGCCGAACAGACCGGGCTGGACCCGGGGCCGCGGTTGCGGCGGCTGCACGAGGACATCCTGCACCACCGTGATCCGAGCGGCCCGGTGGTGACCCCGCCCCGGGCGACCAGCTCGACCGTCCACGACCTGCCGCCGGCGGTGGAGCCCTTCGTCGGACGCGCCACCGAGATCGCGACCGGACGGGCGGAGCTGGAGGCCGGCACCGGGGCTGTCGTCGCGCTGCACGGTCCGGGCGGGGTCGGCAAGTCCGCGCTCGCGGTGCACCTGGCCCACCTGAGCGCCGAGCACTTCCCCGACGGCGTGCTCTACCTGGACCTGCGCGGCACGGCACCCGCCGCACCCCCGATCGACGCCCTCGGCCGCCTGCTGCGCGCGCTCGGCGTACCCAGCGGCGCGGCCCCCGTCGACGAGGCCGAGGCGACCGCCGTCTACCGCCGGTACCTCGCCGGCCGGCGGATCCTGGTGATCCTCGACAACGCACACACCGCGGCCCATGTCGCGGCGCTACTGCCGGCGGGCCCGCCCAGTGCCGCCATCATCACCAGCCGCCGCCACCTGGCCACGTTGCCCCGCGGGCGACACCTGCCCGTCGACGTGCTGCCCGTCCCCGACGCGATCGACCTGCTGGGCCGGGCCGGTGCGGGCGAACGGATCGCCGCCGACCCCGCCTCCGCGCACCGCCTGGCCCTGCTGTGCGGCAACCTGCCGCTGGCGCTGCGGGTCGCCGCGGCCCGGTTGTCGAGCCGGCCCGGCTGGCCGCTCGCGGCGTTCGCCGACCGGCTCGCCGACCCCACTCGGCGCCTCGACGAGCTGTCCTACGACGGCCTCGGCGTCCGGCGCACCCTGCGCCTGGCGTACGAGGCGCTCTCCGAGGGCGACGCGCACGAGCGGCTGTGCGCCCGCGCGTTCCGGCTCATCGGCGCGGTGCCACTGGCCGTGATCAGCGTCGGCGCGGTCGCGGCCCTGCTCGGCCGGAGGCCCGCGGAGGCGCACACGGTGGTGGAGACGCTCGCCGACCAACGGCTGCTCGAACCGCGACAGCCCGACCGGTACGAGATGCACGACCTGCTGCGCCTGCTCGCGTACGAACAGGCGCAGGCACACGAGAGCGGGGCCGAACGCGCCGCCGCGCTACAGCGGCTGGTCGAGACCTACATCGTGGCCGCCGAACGCGCCACCGCCCTGGCCAACGCCGGCTGGACCCCCACCGACCCGCTGCCCGACCCCGTCGGGCCTTGGCAGACCTGGCCGGAGACCGCCTCGGCGGTCAGCGGCTGGTTGGACACCGAGCACGCCAACATCGCGGCGGCGGTGGCCCGGGCCAGCGAGATCGGCGGCGAGCCGGCCCGCCTGGCGGTGAGCCTGGCCTGGCTGAGCTACGCGCTGTTCTGGCGCAGCGGCTACCCCGCCGAGGCGCTCGCGTTGATCGATCGCGGCCTGGCCCTGACCGCCGCGCTCGCGCTGCACACCGAGTACGCGGTGACCCTCTACTACCGGGCGAAGCTGCGTCAGGCCGACGGTGATCCGGCCGGCGCCGAGGCGGATCTGCTCGCCGGCGCGAAGGTGGCCGAGGGGATCCAGGACTACCTGTGCCTGTCGGGCTGCTTCGACGCGCTGGGCAACCTGCACTACCTCACCGGCGATCCGGTCCGGGCGCTGCGCCGCCACGAACAGGCCCTGGCGCTGCGGCGGCAGCACGGGACACCACTTCACGTCGCCAGCAGCCTGAGCAACATGGCCGACGCGCGGTTCGATGCCGGGCAGCCGGAGCAGGCGCTCACCGGCGTGCGCGAGGCGTTGGACTTCGCCCGCAGCATCGGCGCCACCGGCCTGGAGGGCGCGGCTCTGGCCATGTTGGGCCAGCTCGAGTGCCGGGCCGGCGACCACGGCGCGGCCGAACGGACGCTGACCGAGGCCATGGCCCGCACCGCCGCCACCGACGACCTGCCCACCCAGTGCGAGGCCGCGCTGGCTCGGTGCGCCGCGCGGCTGGCCGGTGGGCGGCCCCGGCAGGCGCTCGACGACGCCGTCTCGGCCCGCGACCTCGCCAGCCGGATCGGCGACCGCTATCTGCGCGCCGTCGCCGCCCGCGCGATGGTGGCGGCCACCATGGCCGAGGGGGGATCGCCGGCCGGACACCGGCCGGACACCGAGGCGGCGGCGGACCCGCGACGCCTGCCGGGTTACCGCTCGCCGATGTACGAGAGCTTCTTCGGTCGATGACCGCCGTGCGCCGGAGAGGGGGCGTTGGCTGGCCGCCCACGCCCCCTCTCCGGCCTCCGGTCAGCGGGAGGCAGGCGGATCGGGGAGTTCCTGCCGGAGGAAGACCGGGCTCGGGGTCGAGCCGGTGTCCCCGTTCGCCCGATCGGCGTCGCCCACCCGGGCGAGCGGTTCCTGGACGGTGTACAGCCGCAGCGTGCCGCCGGCGGTCCGGGTCAGGTAGGCCACGTTCGGACCGTTGGCGTTGATGAAGCCGAATGCCGTCGGATCGGCGGCGTAGGTCTCGAACGCGTCCTGGGCCGGGATCCAGGCGCCCCAGGCGCCGCTGCCCTGCGCCGTCTCGGCGGAGTAGTGGATGTAGCCGTCGGAGCCGCGCGCGAAGACCCCGATCCGGCCGGTGGCCGGGCTCAGCACCGCGCTCGGCGCACCCATCACCACGGAGCCGGAGCCGCCGACCGGCGCCCACGCCCCGGTGAAGGTGCCGTCGACACGGCGTTCCGTGGCCATGATCCGGCCCGCGCTGTTCCGGGCGAAGATCCGCATCCGGTGGCCGGGCAGCACCACCACGGCCGGGGTGCCGGTGAAGCCGCTGCCGCCGAGGCTGGTCCACGCCTGCAGCGTTCCGCCCGCGTACCGGGCCGCCCGCAGCGTGCCGGCGCTGTCCAAGACGACGACCAGCGCGCTCGCGTCGGCCAGCGGCACCGCCAGCGGGGTGCCGGTCAGGCCGCTGCCGCCGAGCTTGCGCCAGGCCAGCAGGTCCGGGTGCGCCGGGTCCTGCCAGCGGGCCCACAGGGCGCCGCCCGCGTCCACCGCGAACACCACCTCACGCTCGTTGGACAGTCGCACCACGGCGGGACCGGAGGCCATCCGACCGCCCAGGTCGGTCCAGCCGCCCCAGCCGGGGCTGCCGACGGAGGACTGGGTGCGGGTCCAGACATCGCTGTTGATGTTGCGAGCCGTGATCCGTACCAGGTTCTGCGTGGTCTCGGACAGCGCCGGCACCCCGCTGAACCCCTCGCTGCCGGAGACCGCGGTGAGCTGCAGCGAGCTGAAGTTGTCCGGATTCATCCGCCCGTGCAGCAGCCGGCCGATGTTGTCGGAGTGGGCGAGCTCGATGCTGGTGGAGGCGGCCTGCGTCACGGCCGCGGGCGCGTGCTGGACCACCGGTACGGGCGGCCGGGCCGGCACGTGCGACGCGGTGAGCCGGCAGGCGTCGGTGATGGCGGCCACGTTGCTGAAGACGTTCCAGCCGCTGCCGACGATCCGCTGCGTGATCGCCCAGGTGCGGTTGTCCTCGCGGAAGCGGTACTGCGTCAGGGTCCCGCCGTTGTCGATGCCGAACAGGGTGTCGCCGCCGGCCGAGAAGATGCCCCTGGTGAAGGCGTTCCAGCCAATGCCGAGGGACTCCTGGTACTCGAGCCAACGCTGGCTGTCCGGCTCGTAGCGGGAGCGGAAGAGCCGGCCGTCGGTGGCGTCCCGGGCGTACAGCACACCCGGGCCGGCGGCGACGACAAGGTCGAAACGACCCCAGCCGGTGTCGAGCAGCCGGTTCGAGAAGAGCCACTTGCCCGTAGCCTCGTCGTACCGGTGGACGCGCAGCCTTCCCTCGCCGTCGACGAGGTAGAAGTCGCCCCGCTCGTCGACGGTGATCTTGTTCCGGAACCCGGCGGTGGCGTACTGGGTGAAGCCGGTGCTGATCCGCTGACCGCCGACGCCGTTGATCGACTCCCAGCCGCTGCTGGTCCAGCGGTAGCGGTACAGGCCATTGGCGTTGATGCCGTAGAGCCGGCCACCCGGGCCGCCGACGACCCGGCCGAAGTTCTGCCAGCCCGTACCGCCGGAGACGGCGGTCGACCAGGTGGAGTTCGCGCTGCCGGGCGCGTTGAGGGGGTAGCGATAGATCGTGCCGCCGGCGGCGGCGGCGAAGACCGACGTCTGGGCGACGCAGCTCACGGTGTCGGCAGCCCGCGCGGGTGCCGGTTGGGCCACCGCCAGCAGCGTCGCTGCCAGCGCCGCGACCTGCGCGGCGGCCAGCCGGGCACGCCATCGTGACCGATTCATAGCGATCCTTTCGATCATGCCGGCGACGCGGGTCGTCGCCCGTCACCGATGGACGGTGTCGGCGACGACCCGATGGGCGGTCGGCTGTTCAAGATGAGAAGTTGGCGGTGCTGGCCTCGCTGACGGCGAGCAGGTCCCACTTCCTGGCACCGATGCCGCAGCTGGCCGACGAACGTGGAACTCCGAAACCCGCGGTGAGTCGCATGTCCACCCCTTCCGCGCCGCAGTGTCACGGCGTCGGGGTGACGCTAACCAGTACCGGTGGGACGCCGACGACGCCGCACATCCCGTACTCCGGCCCGTACCTCGGCCCACGCCGACCGGGTGGGCGCTGGCGGCGCCGCGCCCACCCGGCGCGTGCGCTAGGCCGGCGGGGCCGGGAGGGTGTGCGGGGCGAAGACGCCGCCCCCGATCGGCGCCGACGCCGCCGGCGTCGACAGGTTCCGACCGGTCGCCGCGGCCAGGCCCGTCAACGGTTGCCGCTCGTAGATGCGGCTCGCGTTGTTCGCGTTACGGAACAGGATCAGCCAGGTCTGCCCCGCGGTGTTGGTCACCGGCACGATGGTCGGATCCGTCGCCGCCGTCTCGGACAGGTCCGGGATCGCCGCGGACCACGCGGTGAACACGCCCGAGCCCTGCGTCGTCTCCCACGACAGCATCACCTCACCCGTCGCGCTGCGCGTGACGACCGCCGTGCGACCCAGCACCGGGTCCAGCACCGCCGCCGGCGGGCCCGCCGACACGTACGACCCCAACGACGTCCACTGCGCCGGGAACGCACCCGTCGCGTCCTGGTACTTCGTCATGATCGTCCCGTTGTTGGCGCGGATGAGGACCCGCGTCCGGTAGCCGGGATGCGCCACCACGGCCGGCGTGTCGGTGCCGGTGCCACCCAGGTCCGTCCAGGCGGACAGGACGCTGTCGACGTACTCTGCCGTCGCCACGGTGCCGGACACGGTACGGAGGAAGATCCGGACGCCGGTGCGGGTCGACACGACGACCGGGGTGCCGACGAAGTTCAGGTCGACCAGTGCCCGCCAGGCCGGGATGGTGCCGGTCTGCTGGTAGACCCACAGCTTGCCGTCGGCGTCCACGGCGAACACCGCCATCGTCCCGGACGGCAGTCGGGTCACCGTCGGCGCCGCGGCCATCGAGCCGCCGAAGTCCGCCCAGGCGCCCCACGTCGCCGCGCCCACCGCCGTCTGCGTACGCCCCCACACGTCCGAATCGGAGTACCGGGTCGTCACCTGCACCCGGCCGTCACTCAACAGACCCAGCGACGGCCGGCCCGTGAACGCCTCGTTGCCGGACACCACGCTCCACTGCACGGAGCCGAAGTTGTCCACATCGGTCTGGTGCCCGATCAGCACCCGGCCGATGTTGTCCGTGTACGCGTACACCATTATCCCCAACGACGCGCCCGCCACCGGGCCGGCCTGCGCGCCCACCGACGCCGCGTACGACTCCACGGGCGCCGACGGAATCGGGTCGGTGAAGTACCCCTGGATGTCCACGATGAGGCGGACGGTTCCGCCCATCGTGTTCTTGAGCCGGACGTGGCCGTTGCTGCCAGGTCGGACGATCACCAGCCCGGCCCTGTCGCGGGAGGCACGTGCGTGCACCTGGCTGACGTTGGGCTCGGCGACGCCGGCCGGCCACACCTTGACGCCGCCGCTGGCGGTCGGGCTGACGGCGACCACGCTGAGGACCACGCCGGCCACCCCCCGGGTCGGCAACCCGAGCCTGCCGGCCACCTGGACGTCGACCACGCTGCCTGCGGCGATCGCGCTTGCGCCGTTGTAGAGCCGGGTCGCCGGAAGGTACCGGAAGCCGGCCCCCGTGCCGGTGCTGCCGGTGATGTAGCCGTAGGGCGCGACGACCAGGTCGACGGCGCCACCGCTCCTGTTGGTGAACGTGACCTGACCGGCGGCGGAGAGCGGCAGCGAGACGACGTGCGAGTGGTGCCCGGTCGCCTCGAAGTTGAGCGCCGAGTGCGCCGGCTCGCCGCCGCCGGCCGGTGTCACACCGAGCCAGCCGGGCGCGGTCACGTTGACCGCGACGACGTCGGCCAGCACCGCGGTCGCGGTGGTCGGGATCACGGCCCCGGTCAGGGTCACCGTGCGGGTGCCCTGCGCGGGGATCTTCGCCAGGGCCGTTCCCGTGCCGTCCCGGGTGTCGACCAACTTGTCCTGCGCGACGGGGACGAACCCGCCGCCCCCGCCGCCGGCGGTCGAGCGGAAGTAGCCCTGCGCGGTGGCGATGATGTGCGAGTTGCCGGCGGAGTTGCGTACGGCGATCCGGCCGTTGCTGCCCGGACGGACGACCGCGGTGTTGGAGATCTGCTCCCCCGGCGAAATGTTGACCATCGAGATCCCGTTCGGGGTGGTGCCGTCGGGATATGCCTGCAGGTAGGTGTTGCCGGTGCCGCCCGGAGCCAGCAGCCGGACCAGGACCGCGCTGACCCCGGAGGAGGGGATGCCGCCGACACCCAGGACCGGGAACGTCACCACGCCGCCGGGCCCGACGACGCCGGTGCGCCCGCCGGTGCCGGAACGGGTGTCGAGCAGCGCGGCGTTGCTGGGCAGCGCGACGTAGTCGCCGCCCAGCCCGGCCGCGTCCGCGGACACGGGCGCCGGCCGGACGACCGTCACCGCGGACGCCGCCAGCAGCAGCCCCAGCACCGCCAACAGCCGCACCCCGAGCGATCTGGGACTACATTTTGTGGACATTCAACTCCTTGTCGGGCAGAAGGGCGATACGCGACATCACCGGGGTCTCCGGCTGGCGAGCGTCTTGATGACCAGCCGTCCCGTGTGACCGAGTGCGCCGACGCTGAGGCTCACGGAGAGGAGAGGGTCGAGGACTGTCTCGCCGGGGATGAAGTTGTCGCCGACGCCCTGAGCCGATTCCACCGTGTCGACCGCGTTGTTGAACCGCTCCCGACGCTCCAGGGTGCCGCCGATGATGTCGGTGCCGTCGTTCACGATGTCGCCCCTGCCCCCCGGGCAGGTGCACGGGCTGGGTGCCTTGTCGAGCACGCCGGACAGGTTGGTCGGGCCGTGGACCGGGCAGGCGGGGTCGGTGTTGTGCACCAACATGTCCAGGCCGCCGACGATCACGAAGAACGTGTGCAGCGTGTCGACGGAGAGGTTGTACACCCGCTTCCGTTCGGTCCACTCCCTGGTGGCCAGCGCGGTCGCCGTGCCGCCGGTGGACGTCTGCAACTGGTCGCCGGGGGCCAGGTCACCGGCCTCCACCCAGCGCCGGCCCTGCGGCGACCAGAACGGGTGGCCCTGCGTCGCGGTGACCGTGCCGCTCGCCGTGCCCGCCTCGCCGTCGGTGTCCACCTCGACCTCGACGAGCTCCTTCTCGCCCTCGCCGACGATGACGGCGTTGACCGCGAAGGCTCCGGTACGGCCGGTCGTGGGGTCGGCGGCGAGCACCTTCTCGCCCACCTTGATCTTGCTGATCGGCTTGGTCGAGCCATCGGCCATCCGGACCAGGGTCTCGCCGCTGAAGCTGTTGCCGGTGGCGCAGGAGGCCACGTCGGAGACGTTGTCCATGCTGTGCTTGGCGTCCCTCAGCTTTGACCCGCCCCGGGCGACGTCGGCGATCTCGTCGGCGTGCCTGACTGCCAGGCTCCCCACCCGCGCCGCGCGCACCGCGCCGCCGCCGACGCCACCGAGGGCGTAGCCGGCGACCGTCGCCACGGTCCAGGCACACGCCTCAAGGTCGCCCTTGGTCACGCAGTTGACCAGGTCGGTGACGCCGACAGCTTCGGCGACCACGTTCAGCGCGCTCTGCACGTACGGCGCCGCCGCCTGGGCGAAGTCCACCACCGCCTCGGCCGCCTTGGACACCGTCTCGACGACCACGCCGGCCGCCTGGACAGCCGCCTGGTAGATGACCTTGGTGGCCTGGACCGTGTCGGCAACGACGTCCCGGACGGTGGCGACCACCGCCGCCGGGATGTGCGCCGCGGCCGACACCACCGTCTTGATGGCGGAAATCACCGGCTTGAGCACGGCGGCGACAGCCCTGATCGGGTTGTGCCGGGCCACGTACTCGATGGCCCGTCGCGCGGTCTCCGTGATTCTCTGCTTCGCCACGTAGATCGCCTGCCGCGCCTGCGCGGCCTTCTGCCGCGCCCAGTTCACCGCGCCGGCGGTGGCCTTGCTCACCGACTTGATCGCGCGGGACACCTTGCCGCCCACCCAGGTGGCCGCGGATCTGATCTTCCCGCTGACCCAGCCGACGACGGCGCGGGCCTTGTGGTAGATGGCCTTCGCCGCGCTGGAGATCGCATTGGCGGCCCGCTTGATCGCCGAGCCGACCCAACTGGCCACGGATTTCACCCCGGACCAGACGGCGGTGGCCACCCTCTTCACCCCGGACCAGACGGAACGGGCCACCCTCTTCACCCCGGACCAGGCCTTGGAGGCAGTCTTCTTGACCTTGTTGATCACCGACTTGCACCAACCGCAGGACGGCCAGCGCCCATCCGGGTCGACGTTGGCCAGCGGATCGCCCGCCGCGTAGGTGTACCGGTTGGCCAGGATCGCGTCGCCGCTGCGGTAGTCGACCGTGTCGCGGGAGACGAACGCGCCGGTGCCCGGCTCGTACCAGCGCGCGCCCATGTCGACCTGCCCGGTGGTCGGGTCGGTCCAGTCGCCCTGGAAGCCCAGGTCGCCCGTGTCGCCCTCGGTGGCGACGACCTCGCCGAAGGGGTCGTACGCCGTCGAGTCGGTGACGTCGGTCAGGGCGGTGTCGGCCGGGTCGATGCCGGCCACCACGTCGCCGTGCCCGTCGGTGACGGCCAGCAACTCCTCGGCACCGGTTCCGACGGCGACGACCTCGCCGGCCGGCCCGCGGGAGTAGCGGCCGGTGCCGTCGGTGACGACGTCGTCGGCCGTGCCCGCGTAGCCGAACGAGACCCCGCCGCGAGTCGCCACCCGGTCCAACGCGTCGTACGTGTAACCCACCGTGCCGGCGGCGGTGAGCCGGTCGAACGCGTCGAACGCGTACGACTCGGTCAGGCCGGAACTGGTCCGCGAGGCGAGCGTGCCACGCGCGGTGTAGCTGTACGTGTAGTCCGAGTCGGACAGCAGGCGGTTGCGCTCGTCGTACGTGGCGGTCTTCGCCCCGGCCCGGGTCCGGTTGCCGGAGGCGTCCCAGGCGTATGCCACGGTGCCCTGCGGGCCGGTCCACGAGACCAGACGCCCGGCCAGGTCGTAGGCGTAGGTGTGGTTACCCGCCCCGACCGTCCCGGTCGTCTTCTTGCCGACCAGCTTGTCCTCGATGTTGTAGGTGTAGCCGACCGAGCTGACCGACTGCCCGGCCGAGTTGCGGGTGACGTCGCTGGTGACGCGCGCCAGGTTGTCGTACGCGAAGGCGCGGGTGCGGCCGGAGCCGTAGTCGATGCCGGTCAACTGCCCGGCGCTGTCGTAGGTGTAGCTCTGGGTCACCCCGGCGATGCCGTCGCGGATCGCGGTGAGCCGGCCCCGGTTGTAGGTGTAGGCGGCCGTCCCGGAGGCGTCGGCCCGGCTGGTCAACTGACCGTCGGCGTCGTAGCCGAAGCTGGCGGTGCCGGCCCGGCCGGTGGAGTTGAGCAGGTTGCCGCGATCGTCGTAACTGAACGTGTCGGTGCCGACCGGCGCGGTGGCCCGGGTCAGCCGGCCGGTCAGGTCGTAGCCGAGGGTGCGCTCCGGGGTGCCGGCGCCGCTGCCGGTCTCACCGGTCAACCGGCCCGCCGCGTCGTAGCTGCGGATCCGGGTCACCCCGCCGGGCGCGGTGATCTTGCCCGGCTGCCCGGCGATGTCGTACGCCACCGTCCAGGTGCGGTCGGTCGCGTTGGGGTGCGCGGTGGTGGCCGGCTCGATCTGCGACTCCAACATCCCCCAACTGTTGTAGGTGGAGATGGTGCGGTTGCCGCGCCCGTCGGTGTAGCGGGTGCGGTTGCCGGCCGCGTCGTAGCCGAAGCTGGTGGTGATCGAGGTGGTGGCGGTGACGGGCTCCACCTGCCGGGTCGGGCGGTCGAGCGCGTCGTACTCGTAGGTCGTGGTCACGCCGCCAGGGCTGGTCGAAGAGGTCATGTTGCCCACGGCGTCGTAGCCGTAGGTCTGGGTACGCAGGACCGAACCGTCCGGCGCCACGTCGGACTCGGCGGTGATCAGCCCCAGCGGGTCGTAGTCGACCCGCTCGGTGCGGCCCAGCCCGTCGCTGACCCGCACCTGCCGGCCGGCGTAGTCGTACCCGTAGCTGGTGGCCACCCCGGCCGGGTCGACCACGCGGGTGAGCTGACCGAGCGGGTCGTACACGTTGGAGGTGGTGGCGCCACCCGGCGACACCATCGACGTGATGTTGCCGGCGTCGTCGTAGCGGTACCGCGTGGTGAGGGTGCGGGCGGTGGGGTACCGCTCCAGCACCGTCGCGGTGAGCTGCCGGTCGAGGTCGTCGTAGGTCGCCTCGGTCCGGTTGCCGGTGGGGCCGGTCGCCGACAGCATCTGGCCGGTGCGGGTGTAGCTGTACCGGGTCACGGCCCGATCCGTGACGCCGGTCGGCTCGTCCCGGCTGACCAGCCGTCCGAGCTGGTCGTAGGCGTATCGGGTGGCGTTGCCCCGGGCGTCGACGGTCTCGACCACGTTGCCCGCGGCGTCGTAGCGGGCCGTCGTGGTCGGTTGCAGCGAGCTCACCCCCGCCGGCGGCCAGTACGTCGGGGCGGCCTGGCCGACCTGGCGGCCCACCCGGTTGTAGGCAAACTTGCTGACGTTGCCCCTGGCGTCGGCCAGGTGCACCGTCTCGTCGAAGGTGTTGTAGCCGGTGACCGTGGTCGGCGTGACCGTGGCCGGCGCGCCGCCGTTCTCCTCGGCGGCCACCGCCGGAACGGTCGCCCTGACCTGGCGGCCCAGCTCGTCGTACTCGTAGCTGGTGATCCGCCCGGCCGGGTCGGTGCTGGCGGTCAGCAGGCCACGCTGGTCGAAGGCGTTGGTGGTGACCCGGGCGACCGAGCCAGCGGTGACCGTCTGGCGGATCGGGTTGCCACTGTCGTCGTAGGCGTAGTCGACCTGCTCGGGGGCGGTGGACATGGTCCACGGCACGTTGGACGCCCGGCCGGTGCGCGTCATCCGGGTGGCGTTGCCCATCGCGTCGTACGCGTACGACGTGGTCAACGCGGCGCCACCGGGGTTGACCACGACACTGGCGACCTGGCCCGCCCGCGTGAACGTCTGCTGGGTGACCGAGGTGCCGTTGGCCGCGGCCTGCCGGGTGAGATTGCCGGCGCCGTCGTACGTGTTCTCCTCCACGACGTAGTCGCGCTTGGCGCCGTCGGGGTCACGGAAGTTCTTCAGCACGATCCGGTGCAGCTGGTCGTCGCCCTGGTACTGGTACTCCAGCCGCCGACCCATCGCGTCGGTGTCGCTGACCATCCGCCCGGCGTAGTCGTACGAGTAGGTGTGCAGCACCAGGTAGTCGCCGGTGCTGGGGCCCCCGTCACCGGTGTACGCCCGCAGCCGGACCTCGGCCAACGCGTTGCGCGCGGTGTAGGCGTAGTCGTACCGGTTGCCGTTGGCGTCCACGACCGTGGTCTCGTTGCCGAACCGGTCGTAGTTCTTGACGGTCTCGTTGCCCTCCGCATCCGTGACCTTGATCGGCCGGTTGTGCTGGTCGTACTCCCACGTGGTGGTGCGGGTCTCGTCGTCACCGCGCACGTCGTCGACGTCGACGCGGGTCACGTTGCCGTCCACGTCGTAGGCGGTCGTCGAGCGCTTCTGGTGCGCCTGGCCGGTCACCTTGTCGGTCGTGACCGGCCCGGTGGTGCCGACCGGCCGTGACAGCGCGTCGTAGGTGGAGCTGGTGACCACCCCGGCCGGGTAGGCGTTCGAGGTCTCCGTGGTGGTGAGCGTGCGACCGAGCGCGTCGTAGGTGTAGCTGGTGACCGCGCCCGACGGCTGCGTGGCCCGGTACAGGTCGCCGTTGTGGTAGTAGGCGTAGCGAGTGACCTTGCCGCGCGCGTCGGTGCTGCTCAGCAGCAGGCCGGCCGGCACGTTGCCGCCGCCGTACGCGGCCTCGCCCCCGGTGGTGTAGGTGTGGCTGACCGTACTGCCGTCCGGGTTGACCTGCGTCGCCAGCTCACCGGCCGGGGTGTGGGTGTAGGTGGTGCGGTAGGTGTTGTCGGTGGCGCTGGCCGAGCGTCCGTCCCGCGACTCGGTCGGCCGGTCGTTACGCGGGTCGAGCGGGTCGGTCACGGTCGCCGGATAGGTCGTGTAGCTGGTGTCGCAGACGCTGGTGGTACGGCAGGTCCGCTTGGACGTGACGTTGCCGCGCTCGTCGTAGGTCATCCGTACGGCGTCGCCGTTCTCGTTCGTGACCACGCTCTGGTTGCCGCGGTCGTCGTACTCGAACGTGCGGATCGCCATCCCTTCGAGCGGGTGCCGCACGAACACCGGCCCGCCCGCGTCACCCGGGATGATCGTGCAGAACGCCGGGTCGCCCGGGTCGGGGGTGGAGCACACCTCGGTCGGCGGCGGTGACGGTGACGGTGTGGGCGAGGAGGGCCGGTCCTCCTCGCGGGTCTCCAGACCGAGCGGGGTGCCCGAGCGCAGCAGTTGCCCGGTGAGCGCGTCGTACTCGTACAGGTGCGGCCGGTTGGCCGGGTCCAGCACCTGCACGCTGCGGCGCAGGTCGGTGGCGCCGCCGTACACCAGCGGCGCGCCGATGCTCCAGGTGCCGCCGTGCCGGTCGGTGTGCTTGGTGGCCCGGTCGGCCGCGGTGTCGTATGTGAACTGCGCCGCGATCTTGCCGCTGGGCAGGGTCACCGTGGTCAACTGGTTCGCGCCGGCGGCGTACCGGTAGTGCGCGGCGACCGCCGCCTGGCCCAGCGGGTGGGAGTAGACGGCCACCTCGTCGATCGCGCCGGTGAAGTACCGTCGCGCCGTCGCGCCCCAGGCCGGCCAGGAGGCCGGCGAGGTCGCGTACGCCGCGCCGAGCTGGTTGAAGGTGAGCAGCGAGTGCTCGACCGTCGCGCCGGTGCGCTCGGCCACCTTGGCGCCGTCGAGGTAGAGCGTCTGCACGCCCCCCATCGCCGACAGCACGACGTGGTGCCAGCGC
The DNA here is from genome assembly GCF_042891255.1 of Micromonospora sp. NPDC001898. Classification (NCBI taxonomy): domain Bacteria; kingdom Bacillati; phylum Actinomycetota; class Actinomycetes; order Micromonosporales; family Micromonosporaceae; genus Micromonospora; species Micromonospora sp. NPDC001898. The sequence continues at coordinate 81,191 of NZ_JBIATC010000017.1, forward strand.
CCGTCGTTGACGACGGCGGTCGAGGCCAGCGGCGCGATCGTGGGGCCGCCGAACTGGCCGCGAAGCCGGCCGTCGGTGCCCACGTACAGCGCCGGCACCCCGGTGGTGGACTCGGCGCCGAGCGCCTTGTCCTGGTAGCCCAGCAGCGGGCCGCCGCTGCCGGTGACGCTGTTCTTGAACCAGAGCTCGACCGCGCCGTCACGGGGCTTCTTCACCGCGCCCTTGGGCAGCTCGACCACGGAGGAGGTGCCGTTGAAGCTGGCCGCCGTATTGCCGGTGCCAGTCAGCGCGCCGGCCGTGCCGAGGGTGACGCCCGTGTAGGCGCCGGCGTCCTTGCCGAGGTTGACCGCGACCTCGCTGCCGGCGGCGGCGCCCTGCGCCTCGCCCAGACGCCAGTACGACTCCGGCTTCGCGTCGAGCATCCCGGTGCGGTAGTGCGAACCGGCGGCGTGGCCGTACTGGGTGCAGGCGTTGCCCGGGGCGCAGACCGAGGTGAGCAGGTCACCACTGTAGGTGTAGGTCCAGGTCGGCGCCGTGCCGTTGACCGCGTCCGCGGCGACGCTGACCACGTGCGCGCCGGACCAGGTGAAGACCAACGACCGGCCGGCGGTGTTGGTCTGGCTGTTGGAGACCCGGGCCCGGGTCAGCTTCCCGTCGGTGGCGCTGTAGGTCAGCACGATCGACCGCAGGGCGGCATCGGTGATCTTCGTCAGTCGGCCGGCGGCGGAGAACTGGTAGGCCATCTTCGCCTTGTCCACCAGGGTCCAGACGGTGCCGTTCCAGGTCAGCGACGCGGTACGGCCGGACGGTGCGGCGAAGGTGCCGTCCGGGTTCCTGCCGAAGCGCACCTGCTGGCCGTCCGGGTAGGTGACCAGCACGTTGCCGGAGCCGTCGGCGTCGGCGACGAGCCGCATGTCGTAGCGGGTCGACCAGCCGGCCCCGAACGCGCCGTCGCGCCGCGGGTCGAGGCTGTTGTAGGTGCGGACCAGATTCAGCTCGGGACCGACCGTGGTGACCGTGGCATCCACCGCGGTGGTGGAGACGTTGCCGGTCTGCGCGTCGAACTCACGGTCGCGCGCCGCAGTCGTCGCGCCCGCGATCCGCGAGGTGATCTCCGGCTGAGGCACGGAGGTGAGCAGCGTGGAGCGCGGCGACGACACCTCGTTGCCGCCGTCCTTGACTATCACCCGCCACTGGTAGGTCTTGGTCCAGTACAGCCGGCCGGCCGGCACGGTCCAGGCGGTCTTGGCCTGGAAGCCGGAGTCGAAGCAGCCGGTGGTGCCGCCGGACGCCGTCTGCTCACACACCTCGAACTTGTAGGTGAGCGACAATCCCGGGGGCGCGTCGATGTCCACCGCGCGCGCCCACAGCTGCGGGGACAGGGTCGGTGCGGAATACCCGTTCGGCGGGTAGAGCTCCTGCACGACCGGCGGGATGTCGATGACCTCTAGCACCATCCGGGCGGGCGGCACCTGGTGGTCGGTGAAGACCACGCCGCCGGTGCGCACCATGGTGAAGTCGAGGAAGTACCTGCCCGGCGGCATAGCCTTGATGGTCGCGTCGAGGGTCACCCTGGCGCCACGGGCCACCGGGGCGGTCAGGTTGGCCGCGCGCTGCTGGGAGACCGCCGCGCCGGTTTGCGCGTTGTAGGCGCGGTAGGCCAGGTAGTAGCTGCCCACCGCCCACGCCTCGGCGCTGAGGTTGGTCACCGTCACGGCGACCCGGCCGGCCTGGTTCTGCAGCACCGGCGGGTTGGGCACCGGCTTCGGGATCTGGTACGAGGCGTTGTACGGACTGTGCGTCACGTACAACCTCGGCGGGTTCGCCGTTCCGTTGCCGGTGAACCGCTTCCCGCTGAGCGGATCGGCCGAGGCACGCAGCGACAGGCCGTTGTTGGCCTGTTCCCCGTTGACCCAACGCTGCACCAGGGCGGCCCCGGCGCCGCCAAGGTCGAACGCCTCGGCCGCAGCCGGGCAGGCCGACTGGTTCTGGCCGAACGCGACATAGCCGTGCGCGAACGACTCGCCGGCCAACGCCCCGCCGACAGCCGGGCCGGGATAGGAGTAGCCGCTGCCGGCCGACCACCCAGCCGTCACCGGGTGCACGGTCACCTCCCGCGCCTGGCAGGAGTCGGAGTCGTAGTTGACCACCTGGAGCTGCGCGCCGAAGATGGTGTGGTAGCGCAGCCGGTCCACCAGGCCGCCGAACTTGATGTACGACGCGGCGTTGGTCCCGCTCACCGTGCCGACCCGCAGCTCGGTGCCGCCCGCGGCGGAGCCGGAGCCGTGCACGTACATGGCCGAGTCGGCGGCGCCCTCCGCGACCGGCAGCTCCACCGTCGGGTCCAGCCGCACCGGATAGACCCGGGCCTGGTCGCGCAGCCACCCGTCGTCGACGGAGACCCGCAGCGTCGGCCTGCCGCCGACGCCGATCAGCTGGTACCTGACGGCCGTCGAGGTCACCGGAACGGGTGCGGCGTCGATGACGTAGCCCGGCGGGAAGACGGCCCGCACCGTGCCGGCGGCGTCGGAGAGCCGCACCGAGTTGTCGTGTACCGCCGCGGTGAGCCCTTCGAGGCGCAGCGGGAAGTCGTACACCCGCGGCGCGTCCACGGAGCGCAGTACCAGGGTCTCCTTCAGCGCCCCGGGGCGCGACTCCAGTTCCAGGTCCACGTCGGGTAGCACCCCGCGGTAGACGACCAGCGCTCCGTCGGCCCGACCGGGCACCGGCGCGGCGCCGGCCAACCCGTACGACACGGACTTGCCGTCGGGGAGGGCGAAGCGGGCCAGGGCCGGGGCGTCGGCCCGTGCGGCGAGCCGGACACCCACCGCGTCGGCCGCGTTGCGCCAGCCCGCAGCGGTGTCGGCGGTCAGCTTCGGGTCGATCGGCGCCCAACCGCCCCCGGGGGTCCGGTAGTTGATCGGCGCGGTGGAGAACACGGTGGTCTGGGAGCCGTCGGTGTTGGCGTACACCTGCTGGTAGGCATCGCGCTGCTGCGCCAACTCCCGGCTGCTGGTCGGCTGGTAGCCACGCGCCGGCACCTTCGGTGGCTGCCCCAGCGAGGCGGTGTTGGCCGGGGCGGTCGGCTGCTGCGCCAACGAGTGCTGCGGATAGCGCGATCGTTGGGAGGCGGGGATCTTCCGGTTCACCTGCTGCTGCGCGGCTGCGGCAGTCTTCGACGGCCCGTCCCACCGCTGCTGTGGTGCGGCGGCGTCACCGTCGCCCCGGGCCGACTCGGCCCCCGTACGCGACATCGCATTCTGGCCTTCGACCGGCCGGGGCAGATCCCCCGTCCCGCTCACCAGGATGACGAACGCCATCGTCGCGGCCAGCGCGCTGACCAGTGTTCGACGCAGTGGCGGGCGCGCACGGAGCAGGTCCACGGTCCGGCCACCTGACGCGCTCATGTTGCCGTCATGCATCGCAGACCTCCGTGACGCGCGAGTTACTACCCCGCATCGCGGCGCCGCGATGCCGCCAGTTGAATATCTCGGCGCACTGCGGCACATCGCCAGCTATATGGAACCGTTATCCACAGCGGCCGTTCAACCGCTGCCGGTATCCGGCTGAACACCTGAAACGCGGGCCCTGAACCGCGTTCACCGCCGTCGTCGAACGGCTCCCCACGGACGGCCTGCAACGTCGTCGGGGAGCACTCCCCACGAGCGCCTTCCGCCAGTCAGGGCCCAGCCGGGCGGCAGTGGGCAGGCGACAACCGTCGCGGCCAGGAAGCGCACCCGGAGCGGAACAACGCCCCCCTCGCCACCACCGCCGGCGCCGCCCGTGGAACGACCGGCTGACGGAGGCGATCGCCCCGGGGCGGCGACCACGATCCCTCGGCCACGCCTCGCGTAAAGGGCCCGGACAGCAGTCGACCCGTTACCGGAACTCCGGTAACGGGTCGCTCAGCCTGTCAACTACTGGTGGGCGATACTGGGTTTGAACCAGTGACCTCTTCCGTGTCAAGGAAGCGCGCTCCCACTGCGCCAATCGCCCTCGTCAACTTGCCGAGGTGGAGACGGGATTTGAACCCGTGTAGACGGCTTTGCAGGCCGTTGCCTCGCCTCTCGGCCACTCCACCACCGAGGTTGCCGCCGACATGCATGGCGGCAGCTCCGAGCGGACGACGGGATTCGAACCCGCGACCCTCACCTTGGCAAGGTGATGCGCTACCAGCTGCGCTACGTCCGCTTGTCTCCGGCGTTAACCGGTGACGGAAGAGAACTTTAGCCGAGTCCGGGAACCGTTGCCAACTCGGGGCGGCCCCGGCGCGTCCCGCAGCCCCGAGCCGACCGCCGCCGAGCCCCCGACCCAGCGAGCGAGCCCCCGCCCTCCCCCGCGCAAGATCACGCAAATCCAGGGATTTAGTGGTCTCGGCGACCTGCGAGACCACTAAATCCCTGGGTTTGCGGTCTCGGCCGGGCTCAAGGAGCGGTGCGCGGGCGGGCGAGACGGGGAGCCTGGCGCGTAAGCTTCCTAGGAACCTGGATAGGATCACTTGGGGCATGCCTGGCAAGAGGGAAAAACTGTCCGTCTTCCGACTCTCTCGGGGTGAATCAGCCGCAGCGGTAACTGTTTGTGCACGAACGGATAGGTTACGGTAGCGGCGTGACGAGACGTGCCGCCGAGATCCGCCTGGATGCCCTGTTGCGCACGGCCTGTGACGTGATCACGGAACGAGGGCTGGCCAACACCCGCACGGCCGACGTGGCGCAGGCCGCCGGGGTCAGCCAGGCACTGGTTTTCTACCACTTCGCCACCAAGGAACGGCTCCTCGCCCAGGCCTTCGAGTACGCGGTGGAACAGGACCTCGCCCGGCTCGACGCCGTGGTCCGGTCGTCCGGCTCCCCCCTGGCCAAGCTCCGCAGGATGCTCAAGCTCTACACCCCCACCGGACGGTCGACCTCCTGGCCGATGTGGATCGACGGTTGGTCGGAGTCCCTGCGTACCCCGGAGCTGGAAAAGCTCTCCCGCCGGCTGGACCTGCGCTGGCGGGAGGATCTCGCGGCGGTGATCAGCAACGGGGTGCGCGAGGGCATCTTCGAGTGCGCCGACCCGGCCGGCGCGGCCTGGCGGATCAACGCGGTGATGGACGGCCTCGCCGTTCAGTTCGCGGTCCACGAACGGGTGATCTCCCGCCGCCAGTTCGCCGAGTGGATCCGGCTGGTGACCGCCCGCGAGCTGGGGCTGGACCCGGCCCAGCTCGACTGGTCCGCCCCGGCGCAGGAGCGTTCCCGCCGGGCCGAGCAGCCCCAACCACAGCCCGACGGCGTGGGCTGACCGGCCTGATGGCCGTGCGCTGACCGCACGCCGCAGCCCGACGGCCGTGGGCTGACCGCACGCCGCAGCCCGACGCAGCCGTGGGCTGACTGCCGACGAGACTCCCCGCTGACCGGCGCAAGCCCGCCCGGACGGCACGACGCGGGCGGTCAGCGGGGGGTCGACGTGGATGCGGGGGTGCCAGGAGCGCCGGGGCCGCCGGGTGCCGGCAGGCCCAGGCGTTTCCGCAGCCGGGCGAGGGCCGGCGGGTGGACGTTGGTCAGGTCCAGGTCGCCGCCGTAGTGGGCGAGCACCCGGCGGTCCATCACCCGCCGCCACACGGGCGGCATCAGGGCGGCGACGACCATGGTGGCGTACCCGGCGGGAAGCTGTGGCGAGGAGCTGAAGCTGCGCAGCGTCTGGTAGCGGCGCAGCGGGTTGGCGTGGTGGTCGCTGTGCCGCTGGAGCTGGAAGAGGAAGATGTTGGTGACCGTCCGGTCGCTGTTCCAGCTGTGCCGGGGGTCGACCTTCTCGTACCGGCCGGCCCGGGTGTGCCGCCGGGCCAGGCCGTAGTGCTCCAGGTAGTTGACCACTTCCAGCAGGGAGAACCCGAGGACGCCCTGAAGCAGCAGGAAGGGCAGCACACCCGACCCGAACGCGGCGACCAGGACGGCGAACAGGACGACGGTCATCGCCCAGGCGTTGAGAATGTCGTTGCGGTACGTCCACGGGCTGCGGCCCCGGACGCGGAACCGGGTCGTCTCGAGCCGCCAGGCCGACCGCAGGCCGCCCCAGACGGTACGCGGCCAGAACGCGTAGAAGCTCTCCCCGAGCCGGGAACTGGCCGGGTCCGGCGGGGTGGCGACCCGGACGTGGTGGCCCCGGTTGTGCTCGACGTAAAAGTGCCCATACCCGGTCGGGGCGAGGGCCACCTTGGACAGCCAGCGCTCCAGCCGCTCCCGCTTGTGGCCCAGCTCGTGCGCGGTGTTGATGGCGATGCCGTTGACCACGCCAAGGGTGGCGACCAGCCCGGCCGCGCCGAGCGGGCGCAGGTCGCCCGAGGCCCAGAGCGCACAGCCGAGAACCAGTCCGCCGTACTGGGCGGGAAGGTAGAGGTAGGTGAGCCAGCGGTAGTAGCCGTCCCGCGCCAGGTCCGGCACCGCCTCCTCCGGCGGGTTGCGCCGGTCGTCGCCGATCAGCAGGTCGACCACGGGGATCACGCCGAAGACCGCCACCGGGGTGAGCCACCAGGCCCACGATCCCGCCCCGCCCCGCCAGCTCAGCCAGGCCAGGAAGGGCAGCGCCGGCACCAGCAGCGCGAGCGGCCAGAGCGGCCTGCGCGGGTCGCGCCAGGCGCCGGAGAGGGCTGGCGCCGCGGGCGGGACTGTCGATTCGGCGTGCGCGGCCATCGCCGACCTCCGATCTCCCGGGTACGCCCCGACTGTGGCACGGGTCACTGCGTTTTACAAGAGATGAGCTTTTGTAAAATCGATGACCGTGGCTATGTTGGTCCGATCGGCGCCACCACCATCGGCGGATGGCCGTCGAGCACGGGCGGTGGCCGGCCCCGACCGGCGGTGGCCGGGCCCGCCGGGGAGAATCGGCGCGTGTCCGAACTCTCCACAGCCTTCGTGAAGCTGCACGCACGGCTCGCCCCGGTGACGTTCGTCCCCGAGGTCCGCCTGCACCAGGCCGACGAGCCGATCGGCCTGTGGGAACTCACCGAGGGCGAGTTCCGCAGCTCCCAGCCGCCGCCGTTCTGGGCGTTCGCCTGGGCCGGCGGGCAGGGACTCGCCCGGTACGTCACCGACCACCCCGAGCTGGTCGCCGGCCGCCGGGTGCTCGACCTCGCGTCCGGCTCCGGCCTGGTCGCCATCGCCGCCGCCCGCGCCGGCGCGGCGGCCGTGCGCGCCGTCGAGGTCGACGAGCGCGCAGTGGCCGCGGTCGCCCTCAACGCCAAGGCCAACGGGGTACGCGTCGACGCCGAGCTGGGCGACATCCTCGACGGCGACGCAGCCGACGCCGAGGTGGTGCTCGCCGGGGACGTCTTCTACAGCGAGGCGATGGCCCGGCGGATGCTGCGCTTCCTGCTCCGGGCTGCCCGGGCCGGCGCCCTGGTGCTGGTCGGCGACCCGGGCCGGGCGTTCCTGCCCCGGGAGCGGTTCCGCGAGCTGGCCGCCTACGACGTGCCGGTGCCGGAGGCGCTGGAGAGCGTACGGGTGAAGCGCACCACCGTGTGGGAGCTGGACCCGACGCCGCCGGGAGCCGCCCGCTAGGTTGACGCCGTGCTGTTCCGGGGGTGGGGGGACGCCGTCAGCGGGCGGTGGCCGGACGTGGCGACGGTCGTCGACCACGTCGGCGTCGTACACCTGGTGGTGACCCGGCACGCGCTGGTCCGGCAGGTGCTCGCCGACCCGGTGACCTTCCGGCCCGACAACGCCCTGGACGCGGTCACCCCGCTGCCGGTGGCCGCCCTGCGGTTGCTCGCCGAGCACCGGTTCAGGCTGCCGCCGACCCTGGCGAACAACGGCGGGGCGAGCCACCCGGAGATCCGCGGCATCGTCGCCGACGCACTGCACCCGACCCGGGTCGCCGCGCAGCGGCCCTGGCTGACCGGGCTGGTCCGCGAGCGGGTGGCCCGGCTGCGCGCGGCGCTCGACGCGGGCGTACCGGTCGACCTGTACGCCGGCCTCGCCGCGGACCTGCCGCTGTTGGTGCTGGCCCGGCTGGTCGAGCTGCCGGACGCCCCGGTCGGCGCGGTGAAGGAGTTCGCCCGCGCGGCGCTGGAGCTGTTCTGGGCCCCGCTCGACGAGGCGCGGCAGCGGGCGCTCGCCGCCGAGGTGGGCCGGTTCCACACCGTGCTGCGGGGGTTCGCCGCCACCGGGGGCGGCCTCGCCGCCCGGCTGCGGGCCGCCGGGCACCCGCCCGACGTGGTCGTCGGGGCGTTGTTCTTCCTGCTGGTCGCCGGGCAGGAGACCACCTCGCAGTTCCTCACCCTGCTGCTGCACCGGCTGACCGGCGAGCCGACGGTGCGCGCCGGGCTGCGCGACGGCAGCGTCGCGGTCGCCGACGTGGTCGAGGAGGGGCTGCGGCTGGAGCCGCCCATCGTCACCTGGCGGCGGGTGGCGGCTGTGGACGCCACGCTGGGCGGGACGGCGGTGCCGGCGGGGACCGGCGTGGTGCTCTGGCTGGCCCGCGCCGGCCGGGACCCGGACGTGGTGCCGGCCCCGGACGAGTTCCGCCCGGGGCAGCCCGGATCCCGCCGGCACCTGGCGTTCGGGGCGGGGGCGCACCGCTGCGTCGGCGCCCAGTTGGCCAGGCTGGAGGCCGCCGTGGTGGTCGCCGAGGCCGCGCCGCTGCTCGACGGGGTACGCGTCGTCCGCCCGCCCTGGTACCCGGACAACCTGACCTTCCGGATGCCGGACGCCTTCGTGGTCGCCCGCCCCTGACCCGGGCGGACCTGACGAAGGTGGGGGTGGGTCGTCGCCGATCGGCAGCAGCGGGCGGGCCGCCCGGCTCCCTACGGTCGATCCATGATCACACTACGTGGCCTGACGAAGCGGTTCGGCCCCACGACCGCCGTCGACGACCTGACCGTCGACATCGCACCCGGCCGGGTCACCGGGTTCCTCGGCCCGAACGGCGCGGGCAAGTCCACCACCATGCGGATGATCCTCGGCCTGGACCGGCCCACCGCCGGCCGCGCCCTGGTCGACGGCCGGCCGTACCGGGAGCTGCGGCACCCGCTGCACGCCGTCGGCGCGCTGCTGGACGCCGGGGCGATCCACCCCGCCCGGCCCGGGCGTGCCCACCTGCTGGCCACCGCGCGCAGCAACGGCATCGGCCGCCGCCGGGTCGACGAGGTGCTGGCCCTGGTCGGCCTGGACGACCGGGCCGCCGCGAAGCCCGGCCGGACCCTCTCCCTCGGCATGGGCCAGCGGCTCGGCATCGCCGGGGCGCTGCTCGGCGACCCGCCGGTCCTGCTGTTCGACGAGCCGGTCAACGGCCTCGACCCGGACGGGGTGCGCTGGATCCGGCAGCTCACCCGCTCGCTCGCCGCGCAGGGCCGGACGGTGCTGGTCTCCAGCCACCTGATGAGCGAGATGCAGCAGACCGCCGACCACCTCGTGGTGATCGGCCGGGGCCGGCTCATCGCCGACGCGCCCACCGCCGAGGTGATCGCGGGCGGCTCCGCCGCCGCCTCGGTGCGGGTACGCGGCCCCCAGCCGGCCGGCCTGGCGTCGCTGGCCCGGCGGCTGGCCGGTGACGGAGGCGTCGTCGAGGCCGACGGACCGCACGCGCTGACCGTCACCGGGCTGACCGCCGAACGGGTCGGCGACCTCGCGTACGAGCTGGGGGTGGCCCTGCACGAGCTGACCCCGGTGGCCGCGTCGCTGGAGCAGGCGTTCATGGCGCTCACCGACGGCAGCGTCGAGTACGCCGCCGTCCCGACCGGCTCCCCCACCACCCACCACCGGATCGAGGCCCGATGAACGCGCAGCCCGCCACCCGTACCGCACCGACTGTCGGCCCGTTCGCCGGGGCGGTCGCCGCCGAGTGGACCAAGCTGTGGTCGGTGCGGTCCACCTGGTGGACGCTGTTGGCGGCGGCGCTGCTGACGGCCGCCGGCGCCGGCCAGCTCGCCATCTACGCCGCCAACGCCAACACCAACGACGACCCGGCCGACGACCGGGGGATGATCACCCTCGGCAGCGTCGTCATCGACTCCCTGGAACTCACCCAGTACGCCGTGCTGGCCATCGGCCTGCTCGCGGTCACCGCCGAGTTCGGCGCCGGCACGCTGCGGACCACCCTGCGCTGCACGCCGTCGCGCGGTCGCGTACTGCTGGCGAAGGCCGCGGTGAGCGGGGCGGTGACCTTCGGAGCGGGGCTGCTGCTCGGCGGGATCGGCGCGCTGGTCGCCGGCGCGGTGCTCGGCGAGTGGGGCGACGCCCCGCTCGGCGGCACGGTCCGCGACGTGCTGGCGTCGGCGGCCTACCTGGCGCTGGTCGGGGTGCTGGCGCTCGGCCTCGGCGCGGTGCTGCGCAGCGCGGTGCTGACGGTGATCGTCCTGATCGCGGTGCTGATGATCGTGCCGCTGTCGCTCCAGGAGCCGGGCATCGCCGTGCTGACCCGGATCGCCGACGGCTTCCCGGGCGTCGCCGGGGGCCACTTCCTCGTCGGGGACGCCGACCCCTACCCGCCGGTGGTGGGGTTGCTGCTGCTCGCCGGCTGGGCCGCCGCCGCGCTGGCCGCCGGCCGGGCCGCCCTGCGCCACCGCGACGCCTGAGGATCACGTCCCGCCAGGCGACCCTGAGGATCACGTCTCGACGAGGCCTGCCTCGTGGGCGAGGATCGCCGCCTGCACCCGGTTGCGCACCTCCAAACGGGTGAAGATGCTGGTCAGATAGCTCTTCACGGTGCCCTCGACGAGGTGCAGGCGGCGGGCGATCTCGGCGTTGGACAGGCCCGCGCCGACCAGGGCGAGCACCTCCCGCTCCCGGTCGGTCAGCCCGGCGGTGCGGTCCCGGGCCGCCGGGCGGCGGGCCATCCGGGCCCCGTTCAGCTCGATCACCCGACGGGCGATCCGCGGCGACAGGTACGCCCCGCCGCCGGCCACCGCCCGCACCCCGGCGATCAGCTCCCGCGGGTCGCCGGCCTTGAGCAGGAAACCGCTCGCGCCGTGCCCGAGCGCCCGGGCCACGTGGTCGTCCTCGCCGAACGTGGTGAGCATGACCGTGGCCGTGCCCGGCGCCACCCGGCGGATCTCGGCGGCGGCGGCCAGCCCGTCCAGGCGGGGCATCCGGATGTCCAGCAGTGCCACGTCCGGCCGGTGCGCCCGGACCAGCTCGACGGCCGCCGCGCCGTCGCCGGCCTCGCCGGCCACCTCGATGCCGGGGTCCGCGCCGAGGATCGCCCGGACCCCGGCCCGGATCATCGCCTCGTCGTCGGCGAGCACCACCCGCACCGGCCGGGCTTCCCCCGGCGCGTCGTCCCATCGGTCCGTCATCGGTCGATCCGCTCCTTGCCCACGAGTCGCCCGTCCGAGAAGCAGAGCCGCCAGGTGGCCTGCCCGAACGGGAAATTGCCGTCGGTGTAGTACTCGCAGCCGGGGCGCGCCCCGGCCGGCGGCTCCGCCTGGCGGCGTGGCAGGCCGGTCAGCTCCTGCCGGGTGGCGCCCAGCGGCAGCCGGTCGAAAGCCACGGCGTCGAGGACCGCGCCCGCCGTGGCGAACGGGTAGTAGACCAGGGTCAGCACCAGCCCGAGCACCACCGGGGCGCCGAGCGCCGCGACCAGGCTCCGGCGGACCCGGCGACGGGCCTCGCGCACCCGCCGCGCCGCCTCCGCCGACCGCCCTTCGACCGACCGGCCCTCCGCCGACCGGCCCTCGACCGGCTGTGGCGGCGGGGGGTCGAGCGGCGGGGTGGGCGCGAGTGGGAGGCGGGCCAGCACGGTGAAGCCGCCCGCCGCCCCCGGGCCTGCGGTCAGCGTGCCGCCGGCCAGGCGTACCCGCTCCCGGAGGGCGAGCAGGCCCGAGCCGCTGGACGGCGGACCGGGCAGCGGGCCGGCCGGCGGCGGGGCGTTGGCCACGCCCACCTCGACCCGGCCGCCGAGGCGGGCCAGGGTGACGGCGACCGGCGCGCCGGGGGCGTACCGGGCGGCGTTGGTCAGCGCCTCCCGGACCACCCGGTGCGCCACGTGCTCAGCCCTCGCGGGCAGGTCGAGGGGGTCGCCGTCCAGCCGCACCGCCATCCCCGCCTCCCGGGCCCGGTCGACCAGCTCCGCGACGCTCTCCCCGGCCGGCAGGGTGGACGCCGGGCCGCCGCCCTCCTCCCGGAGCACCCCGATGATCTCGTGCAGCCGCTCGGTGGCCCCGGAGACGCTGGCCCGCAGCTCCCCGGCCGCCGTCCGGTGCCGGGCCGGCAGGTCGTCGGCGAGTTCGAGGGCGGCGGCGCGCAGCGCGATCAGGCTCAGCTCGTGACCGAGGGAGTCGTGCATCTCCTGGGCGATCCGGGCCCGCTCCCGCAGCCGGATCCGCTCGGCCGCGCCGCGCCGCTCCCGGGCCACCGCCTCGGCGTGCCGGTCCCCCGCCACCACCAGCTCCCCCTGCTGCCGCCGGTACCGGCCGACCAGCCACGGGAACACCCCGGCGAAGAGCAACACCGAGGCGAGCAGGAACCAGGTGGCAGCGCCGGTGCCGAGCAGTCCCACGTTCAGGATGGTGCCCCCGGCGGCGATCACCCCGAACACCACCGCGGCGGGGGCCGTCCCGGTGCTGCGCCGTCCGGCCAGGTAGCTGAACACCGGGATGGCGAAGACGAAGTTGCCGTCGAACAGGGAACCGACCACCACCAGCACCAACGCGGGCAACGGGCGGCGGTGGCCCAGCCGGACGGCGACGGCGAGCAGCAGCAGGGCGCCGAGCCCGAACGGGACGGTGTTCCTGTCGTACGGCGGCGTGAGCCGGGCGAAGCCGATCGGCGTCGCGACCACCGCCCAGAGCAGCCCGTCCCGCACCAGCCCGCCCCGGACGCCGCCACGCCACCGCTCCCACCACATGGCGGCCAGGCTACCGACGGTGGTCGGGCCCGGGCACCGACGAAAGTCAGGTGGCCGCCCGACGGACCGTGCGCGCCCGTCCGCCGCCGGCCGGGCCGGTGGTCAGCCGCTGTCCTCGGCCCAGGCGCGCCAGTCGTCGAGCACCCCGTAGAGCGCCGGGGTGAGCCAGCCCGGGGCGGACCGGCGGAACACCCCCGGGTCCATCGCCCCGGCGCCCGCAGGAAGCGCGCCGAACAGGTTGGGCACCAGGTCGGTCAGGTTCGCCCAGTGCACCAGCTCCGGCGTCGCCGGCCAGGCGCCGATCACCACTCCGGCCGGCACCGCGCGCCGCTGGAGCGCCTCGAGGGTCAGCGCGGTGTGGTTGAGGGTGCCCAGCCCGGGGCGGGCAACCACCACGGCGGGTGCGTCGAGCGCCACCGCCAGGTCGGCCACCGTCCAGGGCTCCCCCGAGGGACGCAGCCCCATCGGTACGAGCAGCCCGCCGGCCCCCTCGATCAGCACCAGGTCGTGCTTGTCGGCCTCCTCACGGACGGCGTCGACGACGTCGTACAGCTCCAGCGGCTCCAGCCGTGCCACCCGGGCGGCGGCGAGCGGGGCGAGCGGGTCGGGGTAGCTGGCCAGGGTCCGGCCGGTGAGGGGGGCGGCCAGCCGGGTCACCGAGTCGATGTCGCCCGGCTCGCCGGTGGCCGTACCCGTCTGACCGGGCTTGACCACGGCGACCCGCAGGCCGGCGGCCTGCGCGGCGGCCGTCACCGCCGCGGTCACCACCGTCTTGCCGACCCCGGTGTCGGTGCCGGTGACCAGCACCGGCCCGGTCCACGCCCCGCTCACGACGGCACCTCCGCCCGGCGTCGGCGCGGCGTGCCGGCCCCGCCCCCGTCCCGTGCCCCCGGCGCCGCGCCACCCGCCACGGTGGCCCCGGCGCGACCCGCCCCACCGGCGACGGGGCGGCGCGACCCTCCGCGACCGGGGCGGCCGGTCACGGGGCGCACTCCACGATCACGTCGAGGGCCCGCTCGAAGTCCGCCCGGGGCACCCCGGCGCTGATCGTCAGCCGCAGCCGGGACCGGCTGTCCGGGGTGGACGGCGGCCGGAAGCAGCCGACGGCCACCCCCCGGTCGGCGCAGTCGGCAGCCCAGGCGGTCGCCGCCTCCGGGCCCGGGGCGGTCACCGACACCACGGCGGCGTCCGGCGCGGAGACGGTCAGCCCGGCGGCGCGCAGCCGGCGTACGGTCTCCGCGGCCCGCTCGGCCAGCTCGGCGCGCAGGTCGTCGCCGGCGCGGGCCAGGTCCAGCGCGGCGCGGACCCCGGCGGCCACGGCCGGCGGCAGGGCGGTGTCGAAGATGAAGGTCCGGCCGGTCTCCACCAGGTGCCGGACGAACTCGGCCGGCCCGGCGACCACGCCCCCCGCGCCGCCCAGCGCCTTGGACAGGGTCGCGGTGACCACCACGTCCGGCTCGCCGGCCAGCCCGGCGGCGGCCACCCCGCCCGCACCGGCCGGGCCCGTGACGCCGAGCGCGTGCGCGTCGTCGACCAGCAGCAGGGCGCCGTGCCGGCGGGCCACGGCGTGCAGCTCCGCCAGCGGGGCGAGGTCGCCGTCGACCGAGAAGACCGACTCGGTGACCACCACGGCCGGGCGGCCGGGCGCGGCGGCCAGCGCGGCGGCCACCGCCGCCGGGTCGGCGTGCGGGGTGACCACGGTCTCCGCGCCGGAGATCCGGCAGCCGTCGATCAGCGAGGCGTGGTTGTGGGCGTCCGAGACGAGCAGGGTACGCGGCTGCGCCAGCGCCCGGACCGCGCCGAGGTTGGCCAGGTAACCGGAGGAGAAGACCAGGCTGCCGTCGGTGCCGAGCCAGTCCGCGAGGGCGGCCTCCAGCCCGTGGTGCACGTCGGTGGACCCGCGTACCAGCCGGGAGCCGGTCGCGCCCAGCCCGTACGCCGCGAGGGCCCGCCCGGCCGCGGCGGTGACCTCTGGGTGGGTGGTCAGGCCGAGGTAGTCGTTGCCGGCGAGGTCGACCACGGTGTCGCCGGCGGCCCGGGGGCGCAGCCGGCGGGTCAGTCCCGCCTTCGCCCGCAGCTCGGCACGGCGGTGCAGCACCGCCAGCCAGTCCGCCACGCCACGCTCCCCACGTCCGCCGATCCCGGCCGTCCGCCACGGCCGCCTACGCCCGGGCGAAGCTACCACCCGTGGCCCGCGGCCCGGCGTGGCGCGGCCCCGGCACGCGGGACCGCCAGTGGTCCCGGGCGGGGAACGAACGGAAGCGGGCACGGGGGTCCACCTGGGCCTGCTCGGGCGCTTCTCCGGGTCGGGGTGGCCCTTGTAGGGTACGAGCCATGCCAGAGATCCTCGACCAGGCCCGGAAGCAGGTGCTGGAGAACGGCGTCGGCCTCGACGAGGCCGGTGCCCTCGCCGTGCTGAACCTTCCCGACGAGCACCTCCCCGCCGCCCTCCAACTCGCGCACGAGGTGCGGATGCGCTGGTGCGGGCCGGAGGTCGAGGTCGAGGGCATCGTCTCGCTGAAGACCGGCGGCTGCCCGGAGGACTGTCACTTCTGCTCGCAGTCCGGCCTGTTCACCTCGCCGGTCCGCTCGGTCCTGCTGGACATCCCCTCCCTGGTGAAGGCGGCGAAGCAGACCGCGGCGACCGGGGCGACCGAGTTCTGCATCGTGGCCGCCGTTCGTGGCCCCGACGCCCGGCTGATGAAGCAGCTGCGCGAGGGCGTCGCCGCGATCAGGGCCGAGGTCGACATCCAGGTCGCCGCGTCGCTCGGCATGCTGAGCCAGGAGCAGGTCGACGAGCTGGTCGACATGGGCGTGCACCGCTACAACCACAACCTGGAGACCTGCCGCTCCTACTTCCCGAACGTCGTCACCACCCACTCCTGGGAGGAGCGGTGGGAGACGCTGAGGATGGTCCGCGAGTCCGGCATGGAGGTCTGCTGCGGCGGCATCCTCGGCCTCGGCGAGACGGTGGAGCAGCGCGCGGAGTTCGCCGCGCAGCTCGCCGCGCTGGACCCGCACGAGGTCCCGCTGAACTTCCTCAACCCGCGCCCGGGCACCCCGCTGGGCGACCGTCCGGTGGTCGAGGGCAAGGACGCGCTGCGCGCCATCGCCGCGTTCCGGCTGGCCATGCCGCGCACCATCCTGCGGTACGCGGGCGGCCGGGAGCTCACTCTCGGCGACCTGGGCACCCGGGAAGGCCTGCTCGGCGGCATCAACGCGGTCATCGTCGGCAACTATCTGACCACGCTGGGCCGGCCGGCGACCGACGACCTGGCGCTGTTGGACGACCTGAAGATGCCGGTCAAGGCCCTCTCCGCGACGCTGTGACGCCGACGCCGATGACCACGACACGGGTGTGGTGCGACCGGTGCGGGGAGCCGGCGGACGCCGGGGACCACGCGGCGTGCCGGGCGGCGCGCGAACTGGAGCCGCCCCGGTTCTGCGCGCACTGCCGACGGCGGATGAAGGTGCAGGTGCTGCCGGTGGGTTGGGCGGCGGTCTGCGTCGAGCACGGCGAGTTGCGGGGCTGAGCGCGATGCCGACGCTGAGGGGCAGGGCGGTCACGCTTCGACCGGCGACGGACGCCGACGTGCCGGTCCTCGCGGCGATCCGGTCCACGCCCGAGGTGCGGCGCTGGTGGCGCGGCGGCGACGACCTGACCGGGGCCGTACGCGCCGACCTGGCCGACGACGTGCTGACCGTGTACGCGATCGAGCACGACGGCCGGGTCGTCGGCGCCATCCAGTGGTACGCCGAGAGCGACCCCGACTACCGGCACGCCAGCCTCGACCTCTTCCTCGACCCGGAGGTACGCGGCAGCGGGCTGGGCGGGGACGCCGTCCGCACCCTGGCCCGGCACCTGATCGACGACCACGGTCACCACCGGCTCACCATCGACCCGGCGGCGGCCAACACCCCCGCGATCCGCGCGTACGCGAAGGTCGGTTTCCGCCCGGTCGGGGTGCTGCGCCGCTACGAGCGCGACGAGGACGGCCGCTGGCACGACGGCCTGCTGATGGACCTCCTCGCCGGCGACCTGGCCGACTGATCCGGCGCTTCCCCCGCCTGGCTCGTCCGCGCCCGCCCCGACGAGGTCGCGGCCAGCCTCCGCCGCGCTCCGCTGGCGGCAGGCTGGCGCCCCGCAACATGAATCTTGGACGGTTACCGTCCCGTGGGCGGTCTCAAGCGGTGGTTGCAACATCGAGGAGCTGGGACATTCTCTCACCAGGGGTGTCCCAGTCCAGGGTTTGTCGGGGGCGTCCGTTGAG